>CP033784.1:1260125-1890188 GCA_003955985.1 Corynebacterium jeikeium | reverse complement strand
TGCGGTTTCGTGATTTCCGCAAACGAAAAGAACAAAACTACGAAACACGCGATAACGCTGTGACCTGCATAGGCACGTCACATTTCGGCGGTGTTTCGTAATTTTGCGGTATTTCGACCCAAACCTTTTAAGAGAGAGACACAGACACGCATTGCAGGCACATGTCTACGACACAGAGCGTCCTCGTTGAGGGCACGCTGCAGGGGTTGCAGCTATGTGACACGGGACACAATCGCAATCAAGGTGTCTCTTCTTATTTAGATTTTCTTCAAAAAGTGGAAAAATTACGAAACGAAAACCATTTACGCTGCTCAACGTATGTTTTTGTGTTTCGTAGTTTTGTTCTTTTCGTTTACGAGATTACGAAATGACCCGCAAATACCTACCGTGACCTGCGGTGATGTGTTTCGTATTTTTCTGCGTAATTTCACGTCGCCCGAAGCAGACACCCTGCCGTGTGCTTGCTGCAGGGCTGCGGCCGTCCCTCCATGTGGAGCGTCAGTGTCGATGCTGTAACTTAAACGTACATACATTTGTGGCGCTCTCGTTACGTGTCTGTGCATTGCCGAGCTCTTTACTGTTGTGTGTGGGCGCGCAGCCGTAGTGTCCGTGCCACTCCGAGTAGGGCGCGTCGTACCCCAAACCCATGTTCAATTAAATTCCAATCCAGAGAGGTCTTGCACTGTTGCGGTGCGGTTGTCTTCTTTCTCACCGTATTGGACCCTGCGAAATTAATTGGATACGATAGGCCCATGTTGATTTCAGGTTCCGTTTTCATGCGGCCGCTCACCAACCGCTAAGGCGGTTTTCTCCCTCCCGCAGGTTAGAAACCGCTCCGGTCCTTTAGCCGGGCGGCTATTTGTCATGCCCGGCTCCCTTTCAAATCCAAGGAGCACACCTGATGTCTGCATACGGACACGGCCGTCACGAGCATGGCCAAAATTTTCTCACCAACCACAAGATCATCAACTCCATCGTCGATCTTGTAAAACAAACCTCCGGCCCCATCATTGAGATCGGGCCAGGAAGCGGTGCCCTCACTCACCCGATATCCCACTTGGGGAGGGCAATAACGGCAGTTGAGGTAGACGCAAAACTAGCTGCCAAACTCACAAAAAAGACCGCCTCGGCGTCGGTCGAAGTGGTCCATGATGATTTCCTTAACTTCCGGTTACCCGCCACTCCCTGCGTCATTGTGGGAAACATTCCCTTTCACCTCACCACTGCCATTCTTCGAAAGTTGTTGCATGCGCCGGCATGGACTGACGCTGTACTCCTCATGCAGTGGGAAGTCGCTCGCCGCCGGGCCGGGGTAGGTGCAAGCACGATGATGACGGCTCAGTGGTCCCCATGGTTCACGTTTCACCTTGGTTCCCGAGTACCAAGGTCTGCTTTCCGGCCACAGCCAAACGTTGACGGGGGGATCTTAGTGATCCGCCGGGTGGGTGACCCGAAGATTCCGATAGAGCAGCGCAAAGCCTTTCAGGCGATGGTGCACACCGTTTTCACTGCCCGGGGACGCGGGATAGGGGAAATTCTCCGAAGGGCAGGGTTGTTTTCATCACGTTCAGAGACACAATCATGGTTGCGCTCGCGAGGAATCGACCCCGCGACCCTACCTCCCAGATTGCACACCAGCGACTGGATCGATCTCTTCCAGGTGACTGGTTCCTCTTCACCGCGCCATCGGCCCATTTCACAATCGGGAAGTAGTCAACGCCCTCCTCAACGGAAAAATCGAGGCCGGCGGCGGTAATCCCCCCACCACCAAAACCGAAATCCACCAGTAGTAGTGAACGACCCATGTTCGTCTACCGTGAGCCGCGTTATGGCAGTGACGTGTTCTCGTCGGGCACAGTCATAGTTCCCGGCGTTGCCAGCGACAGGGTTCTACACCCAGCAGCGGGACCGATCAAAATCACCCGCACGGGGAACGACCCTGCTGGTGGTTTCGATTTTGATGAAAGCGAGGAGACATAGCCCCTCGCCAACTCCCCGTAGCTGGCGAACAGTAGCTCCTGGCGCTGGCGCTCGTTGGTGAGTTTGCGTGCCACATCGAAAGCCTTATCGACTTCCCGGTCCAAGTTGTTGTGAGCCTTGAGCAGAATTGGGTCCATCGATAACGGGTTGTAGTGCTCCGCGAGTGACCGCTGGGGGTGCCGCTCGCGTGCCCGCAGCACCAACTGTCCAGCGTCGATGATTCGCTGCTGCGCCTTCTCATCTAGTTCACACAGAGCTGGTCCGCAGTTGTAGCTCCCGATGTACTCCGAAAAACGGAAAAAATAAATAGTGGGGATACATCAACCTTCCACTTTCCATTCTTCCGGCTCAGAGTATTGAGGGGTCTGGGACCGGGTCCGTAAACCCTTTATGTTTTTCGCGCACAGCGGTTTTTAGCGACGCACCCTATAGGTTTTCCGCAGAACCTATATGTGTTTCTGTGCACCCCCATATGTTGTCTGTTTCTAGCGGTATTTCGTTGTACTTTGCGCATCGAATAGTTATTTATCGACGACACTCCGTCGAGTTCAAGTTCAACGTGTAGTGCTTAACCTCTGCGATGAACTCTTTGATCCCGGGACGTGATGAGGACTGGGGCTATTGTGCTCCCCCGAACGCTACGGCCCGGGGGCACGAGGCTGTGTCGCAGGTGCAGGCGAGAGGACCACTAGCGAAACACAGACCGCTGAGTCGACGCAGTCACGGTAAAGACGGAGCCGTCTAGGCGGTGCTCGAGGTTGCGCGAGATACGGTGACGCTGGGCGTCGGTAAGCGATGCGCATTCCGCGACATCGATGGAAAGCTGGACTTTGCCGTCCGTCGTGTTGACGCCCTGGCCGCCTGGAGTCGACGATTTCGCGAAACGCTCCGCGAGATCGGCGGCGATGACCGCACCGTCGGGGATCCCCGGGCCGGACGCTATGGTCATGTCGTTCATGCCGCCCAGCCTAGGTGCCCACAACCCTTTCTCGTCTCGGCGGAAGCGGAGACCGCGTCGCGACGGCCGGGATCCAGCCTCAGTATTATCCTCGTCACCGGTTGATTCGAACGCTTTTGGCTCCTCCTTCTCCCGTCGGGCTTCGATTTCAGCGGCCTCCGCAGGTGGCAGTGATCGCTGGATCCGCTCGAACTACCGGTTCCGATCAGCGGTCGAAAGATTTTCGCAGCAGCCGGACCTGCGGCGCCGGTGCCGCCGCCGTAGCCTGACGAGCATCCCCGCCATGACGGCCATCACGACGGCGGTCCCGGCACCGATGATCCAGGGATTACCGAGGAGCCCACCGACGCCTGCGAGTGCTCCGCCCGCCGCGATGAACGGCAGGCCGCAGCAGAGCAGCGACGGAAGCGCGCAGGATGCCAGCAAGAGCAGCCCGGTCACTGCAGCGACGACGGGACCGGCGCGCCATTCGTCGCGGTCCTGATCGGCGCTCATCGTCTGCTTCAGGATGAGATCTCCCCGATTGCCTGCGTTGCCGTTCATGCGCAGCACGACAGCAGCGACGGGTCGGTGGTGAAGGCCTTCGCGGCGATCCGGATGCCCTCGGCCATGGTCAGGTAGGGGGCCCAGGCGTTGGCGACCTCGGCGACGGTCCTGCCGAGCACGTGGACGCCTGCGGCGGCGAGCTCCCCGGCGTCCTTGGCGACGGCGGTCAGGCCGAGGATCTCTTTCGTCTCGGCGTTCACGACGATCTTGATGAACCCGCGGGTGTCGCGGTTGACCAAGGCGCGGGGCACGTGGTGCAAGGGCAGGACGCGGCAGTCGCAGTGGATCCCCGCGGCGAGGACGTCCTTCTCGGTCATCCCGACCGCGCCGATCGCGGGCCCGGTGAACGTCACCCGCGGCAGGCGGGCGTAGTCGACGGACCGGTCGGCGTCGGCGAACGCGTTCTCGGCGACGAGGGTGCCGTGGTGGGCGGCGACGTAGACGAACTCGGGGTGCCCGGTCACGTCGCCCGCGGCCCAGACCCGCGGGTTCGAGGACTGCAGCCGGTCGGAGACGACCACCTCGCCGGAGTCTCCGGTATTCACCCCGACCGCATCGAGGTTCAGGCCATCGGTGACGGGACGGCGTCCGAGGGCGACCAGGACCTGGTCGGCGCGGAACTCCTGCGAGCCGCCGGACAAGGCGGCGGTCACGACGGCCTCGCCTCCCGTGCCGCGGGAGACCCGGGTGGGCACTGCGCGGCTGACGACGCGGATGCCCCCGTCGGCGAACACCTCCTGGAGCGCCTTCGACACCTCCGGCTCCTCCTTCGAGGCGAGCCGGGACCGCACGAGCAGCGTGACCTGCGAGCCGAGGCGGGCGAACAGCTGCGCCTGCTCCAGGGCGACGTAGCCGCCGCCGAGCACCAGCAGCGACTCGGGGACCTCCGTCAGCTCCATCGCCGTGGTCGAGGTCAGGTATCCGGTCTCCTTCAGGCCGTCGATCGGCGGTGCCCACGGGCGAGAACCAGTCGCGACCAGGTAGTGGTGGGCCTCGATGGTCTCGACGCTTCCGTCGGATCCGGCAACATCGAGAACCGGCGCATCAGGGGTGCCCACGAACGAGGCGTCGCCGCGTCGGACCTGCCAGCCGTAGGAGTCGGCGACGTCGGCGTACTTCTCGCCGCGCAGCGACTCCACCAACGCTTGCTTCCCAGCGATCAGCGCGGGCATGTCTACGGGATCCGCCGTCGTCGTGATCCCGGGGAACCGGGTTGCGGCGTCGACCGCGACGTGCCGCGCGCCGGCTGCGGCAATGAGCGCCTTCGACGGGACGCAGCCCGTGTTCACGCAGGTGCCGCCGAGCGTCCCGCGCTCGATCATCACCACCGACTTCCCGAGCGTGCTGGCGCGGATCGCAGCGGCGAACGCGCCGCCTCCCGATCCGATGATGGCGAGATCGTACTTCGTAGGCATCGCTGCTCCTGTCAATTCTTGGCTTTCTGCTCTGTCTCAGCCATACTGGACCTTCCAGCGCAGGGGAAGGTCAAGCGCGGCCACGGAGGGAGACAGCATTGCGGATCGGAGAACTCGCCGAGAGGGCGGGCACTACCGCGAAGACCCTTCGCTTCTACGAGGAACAGGGCCTTCTGCCCCCGACCGAGCGCACGCCGTCCGGATACCGCGACTACGCGCCCGAGATGGTCGCTCGGATCGACTTCGTCCACCGCGGCCAGGCCGCGGGCCTCACCCTCGCCCAGATCCGCCAGATCTTCGACATCCGCGACGGCGGCCATGCGCCCTGCGAGCACGTGCGCGACCTGCTTGACGTGCGCCTCGCTGAGATCGAGCAGCAGATCGCGCAGCTCTCCGTGCTGCGCGACACTATCGCGGACCTCAGACAGGACGCCGCGCACCCGGACCCTGAAACGTGCAGCACCGATCAAGTGTGTAGGTACTTGTAGACGACGGGAGTCAATGACTCAAACGCTACAACCCCGATATGCGCTAGCGCATGTCGATGCCGCCGGTGCCCACCTCGATGTTTTTGGTGGTTGGCCGCGACAGCACACAGCAGCGGCATCGGGGCGGAGGCCTGCAGCGCGAAGTGGTGGACTCGGAAGGACGCGTTGTTCACGCCGATTTCGTCCGCAGCCTGGGTGATCTCCAGATGAGTCTTGGCGATCTTTTCCGCAGATGGCCCGCGCTAGCTGCCGAAGGCGTAATGCCCGAAGCTTAAGAAGCCGAACGCTTTCATTGGATAACACTCCTTTTGATGGTGTTAACGAGAGGGAGTAACTTTGCAACGAGATGCCGTCGAGTTCAAGTTCAAGTTCAACGTAACCTAAGGCGAGCTAGTGCTAGTTGTGTGACAACACGTGCTGCCATTTACCTTCGCATCTCGCTCGATGCTGCCATGAACGGTCTTGCCATCGAGCGTCAGCGAGAAGACTGTAAAGCCATTGCAAAGCAGCGTGGCTGGACGGTCGTACACACCTATGTGGATCAGTCGATCTCGGCCTCTAAGAAAGACGTGGAACGTCCCGACTACGACGCGATGGTCGCTAGTCTTAAGCGAGGCGAGCTAGACGCGATTATTTGCTAGGACTTGGATCGTCTAACACGACAGCCCTCGCAGCTCGAAGAGTGGATCGACAGAGCGGAAGAGCACGGGTTGAAGCTTGTTACCGCGAATGGTGATGCGGACCTCAGTACTGACGGAGGCCGGATGTTCGCGCGCATCAAGGCGGCCGTGGCACGCGGTGAAGTCGAGCGTAAAGGGGCTAGGTTGATCGGTGTGCATCATTCACCCAGGTTCAGGCGCACACGTTTTAATCGCCTGAGCTAAGGATTCGGCGGTCAACGCTGTCGTCGGCGATGTAGCCACGGTGTGGGCAACGATTGAACGGTCGAACAGGTCCATCACCGGTGACAGGTAGACCCTCCTCCATCAGCGACGGGTCGGAGAAGTCCGGCAGCGGGGCACGTTCCTCCTCTGCGTAGATAATCTCGGTTTGGCCTCCTGGTGAGTGGAACTGGAAGGTGCCCCCGACGGCGACGGCGTTTCGCCGTCGCCTGAGGAACAGGCCACCAGGGTCACGGCGATGAGCACCGCGGCAACCGCGATGGCGGCTCTGCGGGGGTGTGCTCGGCATGGATTAGATCTCCATATTCCGGGGCGGTGGGGAAGAAGACGGTGTTTTGGTTGTCCCGGAAGACCACAACACCGAGGAAGGTCATCGTGCTGCCCGGTGGGTGGCCTGCAGCGACTCTGCCCACCTCGGCACTCAACCCTGCTGTGGGGGTTACTCGTAGCGAAGCGAGCTGAGCATCCCGGTTTCCATGTGATAGGCGTTATGGCAGTGAAATGCCCACTCACCGGGGTTGTCAGCAATCAGGTCGGCGATCATGGTTTCACCGTGGCGGAGAAGGACGGTGTCCTTGCGTAGCCCGCCGCTGCCGGGCAGCGCCCACGTGTGGCCGTGGATGTGCATTGGATGGGGCATCATGGTCCTGTTGCGCATGACCATCCGCAGGCGCTGGCTCTCCTGCACGGTCGCGGAGGACGATTGGCCGTCGGTGAGAATGCTCCATTCATACGGCATCATCTGCCCGCCCAGGTCGATGCTGACTTCTCGGTCTGGTGCGCCCTCGGGCAGGAGTGCACGGTCTGCTGGCTTCAGGGAGGACAGAAGCAGTCCGGTGGATGACAACTCGGGGAAGTCGACATCGGGGCGGGGGGCCTGGCCGCCGGCGGTGCGGATGACGGCGAAGGCGCGGTCGTCCTTACCCACCGCCAAAGCCGTGAGCGGGAAGATGCCGTCGCCGAGGATGACCTCGACGTCGACACGCTCGCCCATCGACAGGTAGATCGATTCGGTCTCCCGGGGCTGGACGGGGAAGCCGTCGCTGTGGGTGACGGTCATGCGGTGACCACCGAGGGCCACCTTGAAGATGGTGTCACCGCCGGAGTTGATAAACCGCAGGCGGGCCTTGTCGCCCGGGCGAGCCTCGAAGGTCCGGTGAGCACGGGGGATACGTCCGTTGATGAGGTAGTGCGGATACATCACATCGCCGGCATCCCCGCCCAGTACCCGGTCCGGGGTGCCGTGCATCATATGGCCGTGACCTCCCATCCCCTTCTTCCCGTTATGGTCGCCCGAACCCATTCCGGTGAGCTTGTCGAGCTCATCGTCGGGAGTGCCCTGAATGCCATCGACCCAGTCGTCGAGCACGATGGTCCACTCGACGTCCTGGTCTTCAGCGTCTTGCGGGTCACGGACGATCAGTGGGGCGTGGAGGCCGCGATCAAGCTGCAGGCCGGTGTGGGAATGGTAGAAGTAGGTGCCACCGTGGGGGACTTCAAAAACATAGGAGAAAGACTCGCCAGGTTCAATGGGGGCCTGGGTCATGCCGGGCACACCGTCGGCTGCGTTGTGGAGTGCGATGCCATGCCAGTGGATGGAGGTGCTCTCAGGCAGTTCATTGGTGATATCGACCTGGAGGACATCGCCGGCGGTGGCCTCAATGGCCGCATCCCCGGTGTCAGAGACGTATCCCCACGTCTTGGCTTCGATGCCGCCGATATCCAGAGAGAGGGGCCGGGCGGTCAGTGTCCGGCGCACCGTCGGCTCACCGAGCGCAGTGGGGGTGGAAGTGGGGCGAAGGGAGGGACCTGCTGCCGGGGCAGCGGGTCCAGGGTCGCTGGTGCAGGCAGCCACGGCCCCGGTGCCGGCGAGGACGAGCCCGCCGAGCAGAAACTGTCGTCGGGAAAACGCATTCGTCATGATTTAACCTTCCTGGTGTAAGAATTCAGTGACACGGGAGACAGGTGCAGGTGAGGACCCTGCTGAGCCATCACGTCAGGCGCAGGTCTGTGACACAGGTGGCACCGTCGTCGGTGGTGGAAAACTCCGTGGTGCCGGTACGCCCCTGGTAGCTGACCTCAATCAGGCCGGTGACATCATCGGGAAGCCAGAAGCCAATAAACCCGTTGTCGAAGGTGGTTGTCGCCTCGTCCACCAGCACCTCACCGGTCGCCTCATCGGTGATCGTGACCTGGATATCCTCATTGCTGAGTTCCCCCAGGCAGGTCGTGAGGCTGTGGTAGAAGCAGTCGTGGGTGGAGGTGAGATAGGGTGCGATCGAGACATACGTCTGATTGTCGGGAAGATCGACCATGACTTCCTGGTCACCGCTCGAGAGCAGCAGTTCATCGGCACGCACTGAGGCGATCAGATCCGTGGGACGCTCAGCGACCTTCTGCCGGTCAAGGTGATCAATGATCTCCACCGCGTCCATGTCGGTCAGGCCATGGGTAGTCAGGAACGTATCCTGGGACACCGTCCCGTCGGCCGTGGGTTCCGGGTCGGCGGCCGAACACCCCGTGAGGGCGAGGGCAAGGGCGGCGACTGCGATCGCTGCTCGTTTCACGTCAATCTCCTTGGATCGTGGGTAGGACCGTGAGAAGACACCGCCTCAAGGTCGATGCCATACCTTTATCTAGCACGGGTGCCTGACGGGCTAGAAATCAAAAACCCTGCTCACAGCTTTATAGCAGGGCGAAAAGAGGGTGAATTCGGTGAGCTGGGTCACCACCGGGACACCACCCCACAGCCGTGGGCGATGTCCTTCTACCCGCCCCGGGTATGCGGTGCTTGCAGTGAAACCCCTGGTGGCGCCTGCTGAACCGACCAGGGGAGGCGATGCCGCCGGCCCGGGGTGGGGCACAGGGGTGACGGCGGTCGAAGGGTTATATTTGAAGATTTGATGAAGATTCCCCGCCGGGCACTGAGCGAGGATGGTATTCCCCCCTGGCCGGAGCGATACTGGGGTCTATGGCTGACCACACACCGACCACCGCCACGCCCCCGGGGCGGGTGCTGGTCGTCGATGATGAACAACCCCTGGCTCAGATGGTGGCCTCCTACCTCATCCGGGCAGGCTTCGATACCCGTCAGGCGCACACCGGCACCCAGGCCGTGGACGAGACCCGTCGCTTTTCCCCCGATGTTGTGGTGCTGGATCTGGGGCTGCCCGAACTCGACGGCCTGGAGGTGTGCCGACGGATCCGCACCTTCTCGGACTGCTACATCCTCATGCTCACCGCGCGTGGCAGCGAGGACGACAAGATCAGCGGTTTGACCCTGGGGGCGGATGACTACATCACCAAACCTTTTAGCATCCGGGAACTGGTGACCCGGGTGCATGCAGTGCTGCGCCGCCCGCGCACCAGCACCACCCCACCGCAGGTGACCACCCCCTTAATCGTTGGTGACCTCATCCTTGACCCCGTCGCCCATCAGGTGCGGGTGGGGGAGACTACCGTGGAGCTCACCCGCACGGAGTTCGAGCTGCTGGTTGCCCTGGCCCTGCGCCCCGGCCAGGCGCTGACCCGCCACGACCTGGTCACCGAGGTCTGGGACACCACCTGGGTCGGTGATGAACGCATCGTCGATGTCCACATAGGCAACTTGCGTCGCAAGCTCGGCACCGACACCCGAGGCCGGGGGTTTATCGACACCGTGCGTGGCGTGGGCTACCGGGTGGGGCAGCCATGAATCACGGACCCGGCCTGACCTTCCGCTTCCTGGCCGCCCAGGTGTTGGTCGTGGTGATTAGCCTGATGGTGGCCGCGGCCGTGGCCACGACGGTGGGGCCGACCCTGTTCCATGATCATATGTTGATGGCCGGCCGGGAGGACCCCTCGCTGGAGCTGTTCCATGCCGAGCAGGCCTACCGGGACGCCAACCTAATCACCCTGGCCGTCGCCCTGCCCACTGCCTTGATCAGCGCCCTACTGGCCAGCCTGTGGTTATCGCGGCGTCTGCGCACCCCCCTGCAGGATCTCGCCCGCGCCGCTACCAGCCTGGCGGCCGGTAACTCCCGTATCCGCGTGCCCGCCGGAGAAGCAGGCCCCGAGGTCGCCACCCTGGCGGATGCCTTCAACACCATGGCCGACCGGCTGGAACACACCGAACAGGTCCGCCGCCAGATGCTCTCTGATCTGGCCCACGAAATGGGCACCCCCTTATCGGTGCTCACGGTCTACCTCGATGGTCTCCAGGACGGGGTCGTGGACTGGAATAATGCCAACCATACGATCATGGCTGACCAACTCACCCGCCTGACCCGGTTGATGGAAGACATTGACGATGTCTCCCGGGCCCAGGAACACCGGATCGATTTGGACCTGGCAGAGGAAAGGCTCGGGGATCTGCTCCATACCGCCGCTGCTGCCGCGGGGGAAGCTTATGCTGACAAAGGCGTCGATTTACAGGTCGAGACCATTACGGACACCGCCCGGGTGCTCGTGGACCGGCAACGCTTCGGCCAGGTGATGAGCAATCCCCTGTCGAACGCGCTACGGCACACCCCGGCCGGCGGGCAGGTCCAGATTAGCGTCCACCGACAGGGGGCGTCCACCGCGCTCATCCACGTCGCCGATGACGGCGAGGGCATCCCACCTGGCCAGCTCGGACACATCTTCGAACGCTTCTACCGGGGGGATGCCGCCCGTAGCCGGGACAACGGCGGGTCCGGTATCGGTCTGACCATCTCCAAGGCATTAATCGAGGCCCACGGCGGCACTCTCACCGCCACCTCCCCCGGACCCGGTCGCGGAGCGGTGTTTGCCCTCCGCCTCCCGCTGTCTCCTCCCGACAGTGAGGAGGCTGCTCGGTGAGCACACCCTGCCCCGTGTGAGGGCCGTGCCCTCCACTCCTTGAAAATATACCCCAGGGGGGTATATGCTAGCGAGCGTTACCGCATCCCACCGACCCGTAGGAGCTTTCCCATGATCACCTCCCCGCCCCGCCTCTTGCCGATGGCCTCCCACGGCTGCAGCTGTTGCGGACCTGCCTCACGTGCCGACACCGCCTCTATCCCTGCCGCCAGCGACTCGTCAGCAGGAGGGTCCTCCCCTAGCTACCAGGTCACCGGCCTGACCTGCGGGCATTGCGCGAAAAGCGTGACTCAGGCCCTTCAGGGGCTCCCCCAGGTCGACGACGTCCAGATTGACCTCGCTGCTGGTGGTGTTTCCACCGTCACGGTCACCGGTGCCGTACCTCCGGAGATGGTTCGCCGGGCCATCGAGGAGGCCGGCTACACCGTCTTATCCTGATCAGTTTTACCCATCATCTCGACCCCGACCGGGTTGAGCGGAAGGAACGTCATGAGCACTCTCCACCATTCCGGCGATCACCATGGTGATCACCCCGCTCCGGAAACAGACCACACCCACCACCCGGATCATGCCAGCCACGAACACCACACAGATGCCGACACCCACGGCCAGGGGATGCCCCACGATCACCCGCACTCCGCCCTGGACGAAGACCACCACGTTCATGGTCACGGCGAACACGCTGGACACAGCACTGCAATGTTTCGGGACCGCTTCTGGTGGTCGCTGATTCTGTCCATTCCCGCCGTTATTTTCAGCCCCATGGTCGCCCACCTGCTCGGCTACCACCTCCCGGCATTCCCCGGATCCACCTGGATCCCCCCGGTGCTGGGCACGATCATCTTCGTCTACGGCGGAACGCCTTTCCTCAAGGGCGGATGGAAAGAACTGAAATCCCGCCAACCCGGGATGATGCTCCTGATCGCCATGGCCATCACCGTGGCGTTTGTCGCCTCCTGGGTCACCACTCTGGGGCTGGGCGGTTTTGACCTGGACTTCTGGTGGGAGCTGGCCCTGCTAGTGACCATCATGCTGCTGGGTCACTGGCTGGAGATGCGTGCTCTCGGGGCCGCGTCCTCCGCGCTTGACGCGCTGGCTGCCCTGCTGCCGGATGAGGCCGAGAAAGTCATCGACGGGACCACCCGCACCGTGGCCATCTCCGAGCTGGTCGTCGACGACGTCGTGCTGGTGAGGGCCGGTGCCCGGGTGCCGGCCGACGGAACCATCATCGACGGAGCCGCCGAATTCGATGAGGCGATGATCACCGGCGAATCCCGTCCCGTCTTCCGCGACACCGGTGACAAGGTGGTCGCCGGTACCGTGGCCACCGACAACACCGTCCGCATCAGGGTGGAGGCTACCGGCGGGGACACCGCCCTGGCCGGGATCCAACGCATGGTTGCCGACGCTCAAGAGTCCTCCTCCCGGGCCCAGGCCCTGGCGGATCGGGCGGCAGCGTTGTTGTTCTGGTTCGCGCTGATCTCCGCTCTGATCACCGCGGTGGTGTGGACCATCATCGGCAGCCCGGACAATGCCGTGGTGCGCACGGTCACGGTGCTGGTCATCGCCTGTCCGCACGCCCTGGGCCTGGCGATTCCGCTGGTCATTGCGATCTCCAGCGAGCGGGCCGCGAAATCCGGGGTGCTCATCAAGGACCGGATGGCGCTCGAGCGGATGCGCACCATCGACGTGGTGCTCTTCGACAAAACCGGCACCCTGACCGAGGGTGCGCACGCGGTCACCGGTGTCGCAGCAGCTGTCGGCGTCACCGAGGGCGAGCTGCTGGCCCTGGCCGCCGCCGCGGAGGCCGACAGCGAGCACCCCGTGGCCCGCGCCATCGTGGCGGCCGCGGCCGCCCATCCCGAGGCCTCCCGTCGGCAAATGCGTGCAACTGGTTTCAGCGCCGCCTCCGGCCGGGGGGTCCGGGCCACTGTCGATGGCGCTGAGATCCTCGTGGGCGGGCCGAACATGCTGCGCGAGTTCAACCTCACCACCCCGGCCGAGCTCACTGACACCACCAGTGCCTGGACCGGGCGTGGGGCCGGTGTGCTCCATATTGTCCGCGACGGTCAGATTATCGGTGCGGTGGCCGTCGAGGACAAGATCCGCCCCGAATCCCGCGCCGCCGTGAAAGCCCTGCAGGACCGCGGGGTGAAGGTCGCGATGATCACCGGTGACGCGCAGCAGGTGGCCCAGGCGGTTGGCCAGGACCTGGGGATCGATGAGGTCTTCGCCGAGGTCCTGCCCCAGGACAAAGACACCAAGGTCATGCAGCTGCAGGACCGGGGTTTGAGCGTGGCCATGGTCGGTGACGGTGTCAATGACGCCCCCGCTCTGACCCGTGCGGAGGTCGGTATCGCCATCGGTGCCGGCACGGATGTGGCCATGGAATCTGCCGGGGTGGTCCTAGCCAGTGATGACCCGCGGGCAGTGCTGTCGATGATTGAGCTGTCCCAGGCCAGCTACCGCAAGATGATCCAGAACCTGGTCTGGGCCTCTGGCTACAACATCCTCGCCGTGCCGCTGGCCGCCGGAGTGCTCGCCTCGATCGGGTTCGTGCTGTCCCCGGCCGTGGGCGCGATCTTGATGTCTGCCTCGACCATCGTGGTGGCCCTGAACGCCCAGTTGTTGCGCCGGATTGATCTGGACCCGGCCCACCTGGCTCCCACCAGTCCGAAAGAGTAACACACCACGCCTACTCCGAAATCCACCGCCGTCCACTGATCCATCACTTCTCTCCACTGACCCCATATGACCCTGAAAGGGCTCCACCATAAAGCGCACCCTTATTCTTTCCGCTCTCGCCGTGGCCTCCACCCTGGTGCTGGCCGCCTGCGGTGAGGCCACCGACTCAGGCAACACCGACGCCACCACCTCGGCCACCAGCACTGCGACGACTACCGCTGAGACGACCGAGACCACCAGGGCGGCGACTGAGGAGGACGGGGAGATCTCCGCCGATCACAACGACGCGGACATCATGTTTGCCCAGATGATGATCCCCCATCACAAGCAGGCCGTGGAAATGAGTGAAATGCTCCTGGCTAAGGAGGGCATCCCCGCCCAGGTCGTGGAGTTTGCCCAGGGAGTTATTGACGCCCAGGGACCGGAGATTGACCGGATGAACGCCATGCTCGAGGCCTGGGACCAGCAGCCGGTCACCGACTCTGGGGCATGGGGACCATGGATGAGATAGGTGGAATGGATCACGGCGAGATGGGTGGCATGAGCGGGATGATGAGCCAGGAGGACATGACAGCCCTTGAGGAAGCCCAGGGCACCGGCGCCGCCCGCCTTTACCTGGAGCAGATGACCGCCCACCACGAAGGCGCGGTCGACATGGCCCGTGACGAGGTTGCTGACGGCCAGAATCCCCATGCAATCACCCTGGCCGAACAAATTATCAACGACCAGGAGGCCGAGATTGCCCAGATGCAGCAAATGCTCACTGACCTATGACAGGTCCCCGTCTTTTTCTGATCCCGAGGACAGGAATCTGAAAAAGAGGGATAACCGTGACGATTGCCACCTGCTGCGGGCGATGGGTCGTTGTCACCGCAGCGGGTGCACCGGGGTGGATGTTTCTACTCCCTCTGGTCGCACCACTGAGGAAAGGGGAAAGCCCCTGTGTCCAGACCCTTGGAGGACTACGCATTATTGTCCGATACTCACACGGCCGCCCTGGTCTGCCGGCAGGGCAGCATTAATGTTGGGGGTGTCCCCCGAGTAGTGGACACGGCGTTGGTGTCAGTTAGGCAACGAGGCCTACGGTAGCAGCCGTCGTCGCGGTATCGAAGGTTGTACTGCGATCCTAGCTATCGCTTTTTACTTCTTGTATCTACTCAATCTCTAACAGCTTCTACTGTATGTCCATAGGGTAAAGGGTATTTAGCAACGACACGTCGTGGAGTTCAAGTTCAACGTTTAACGCGGGCAGTCGCTGCCGGATTCTCGGTGGCGATTCCGACCCGAACCTCGGGGACATTCTCGCGCTTCCTCATCTTCGTGAGCTCCGCGACGCCGGCCAGCTCACCGCTACCTCCATCTTCGATAGCTTTAGCGAGCTCGACCACGACCATCTAATCTGGTGCACTGGTTTCCGTCCGGCCCTCGGCCCATTCCGCCACCTCATGCGTGGCCGTGAAACCGCGATGAAGAATCTCCATCTAGTTGGTTACGGCAACTGGACCGGCGACGGCTCGGCAACCCTGATGGGTGTCGAGTCCTTTTGCTAAATACGCTGCCCAGGTAGTCGCGGGTCGTGTCGATGAAGCGCGGCATCAAAAGTTTTGAGACGACGCTTGGTCCCTGAGCAGCTCGATCCTTCAAAGATCCGCGCTGGAGAGCAGCGCGCTGGGCGAAGGGCGCGTCAGCGCTTCGCTCGCGCAGCCCGCAGGCCGTTCAAGATCACGATAACTTCAGCGACCTCGTGAACCAATACGACGGCGGCCAGACCCAGCACGCCGCTGATCGCCAGCGGCATCAACACGATGATGATGGCCAGAGACAGCACGATGTTCTGGTTAATAATCCTGCTGCCTCGACGGGCGTGCTGCAGTGCCTGCGGGATCAACCGGAGGTCGTGGCCGGTGAAGGCGACGTCAGCGGACTCGATTGCGGCGTCAGAGCCGGTCGCTCCCATTGCTATGCCCACCGTCGCGCCCGCCAGCGCAGGAGCGTCGTTGATGCCGTCGCCAATCATCGCCGTCGGCGTCTTGGAGGAGAGCTCGGCGACGATGCTTGCCTTGTCCTCTGGACGCAGCTCGGCGCGCACGTCGTCGATTCCGGCGATTTCAGCCAGCGCCCGGGCGGTGCGAGTGTTGTCGCCGGTGAGCATGCTCACTTCCACGCCGTTGGCGTGCAGGGTCTGCACAGCTTCGGGCACCTCGGGCCGCAGTTCGTCGCGGACCCCGATCGCCCCGGCGAGGGCGTCATCGACGGTGACAAGGACGCAGGTTTGACCCTCGGACTCCATGCGCTCAACGTCTGCCTTCAGTGGCCCGGCGTCGATCCACCGGGGACTGCCCACAAGTACCTGTCGACCTTCGACGGTGCCGCCGATGCCATGCCCGGCTTCCTCGCTGATGTCCAAGGCAGCGGGCGCTTCGGGCACCGCTGCCGCGATCGCCGCAGCGAGGGGGTGCGTCGATTGCTGCTCAACTGCCGCCGCGAAAGCAAGCACCTGCGCCGGATCGAATCCGTCTGCCGGGACCACGTCGGTAACCTCGGGCTGGTTGCGGGTAAGGGTTCCGGTCTTGTCCACCGCCAGGTGATGGATGCCGCCGAGTCGCTCGAACGCCGCGCCGGATTTGATGACCACGCCGAACTGGCTGGCCGCGCCGATCGCGGCCACGACCGTCAGCGGCACGGAGATTGCCAGTGCACACGGCGATGCTGCGACCAGGACCACCAACGCGCGGGTGATCCACGTCTCGGGGTCGCCCAGCAGCGAGCCAATCATGCCGACCAGCACCGCCAGGATCATCACCCCGGGCACTAGGGGTTGGGCAATCCGGTCGGCGATCCGGGCGCGGTCGCCCTTTTCCGCCTGCGCCTGCTCGACCAGGTCCACGAGTGTGGTCAGCGAGTTGTCCGTTCCAGCTGCGGTCGTCTCGACCTCCAGCACGCCGGCGGAGTTGATTGCTCCCGCGGGCACCTCGTCGCCGGGCGCAACCTCCTCCGGAATGGATTCTCCGGTGATCGCTGAGGTGTCAAGGCTGGAGCGCCCAGACCGAATGATGCCATCCGTGGCAATCCGCTCTCCGGGGCGCACGAGCATCAGCTCGCCAGCCGCGAGGTCCTTCGCTGCGACCTCAACCGCCGTACCGTCGCGCAGCACGGTCGCGGTTTGCGGTACCAGCTTCAACAGTGCCCGCAGTCCGCCTTGGGCCCGGTCCATCGCCTTGTCTTCCAGTGCCTCGGCGATCGAGTACAGGAACGCTAGCGCCGCGGCCTCTCCGACGTAACCGAGGATTACCGCGCCGACCGCGCTGATCGTCATCAGCAAGCCAATGCCGAGCTTGCGCTTTGTGACAAGGTTCCGGATAGCGCTGGGCGCGAACGTATACGCCCCTAGCAACAGGCCGATCCAGAACAGGACTGTCGCGGGTGTCTCTAGCCCGGACCAATCCAGCGCCAGGCCTATACCGAGGGCTACGCCGGAGAAGATCGGCAGTAGCAACTCGGGGTCCTTCCACCATGGCCGATCGAGATCTTCGATCTCCGTGGCTGGTTCGTGTTCGCATCCACATGCTGAACTCATGCGTCCGCTCCTTTCCCGTCGCAGCCGGGCACCGAGCACTCAGGGTCGATGCACGGGGCGTTTGCGTCGACAGCCAACGTCGCGTTCACTAGCGCGTTGAGCGCTGTCGCAAGGTGCGGATCGGCGATTTCGTAGCGTGTCTTGCGGCCCTCCGGCTCGGCGACGACGATGCCGCAGTCACGCAAGCAGGTCAGGTGGTTCGAGACGTTCGAGCGGGTCAGGTCCAGGTCGCGCGAAAGCACGGCCGGGTAGCTCGGGCCGTCGAGTAGGGTGATCAGGATTCTGGAGCGCGTCGGATCCGCCATGGCCCGGCCGAGCCGGTTCATGACGTCGAGGCGTGAAGCAATAGTCAGCATATGCTGAACTATACAGCAATTACTGAACTTTTCAACACACACTGAACTGACATTGAAGCGAAGAGCTTGCGAACTGGAGGAATTAGTCGATGGGATAGCCGGTAACTGGGCCTTCGTGATTCGGCTGCCAACCCAACGCGGGGGCGACATGCGTGGCGAAGTTGTCCAAGATCTTCACGTTGACGTCGACGCCCATCCCAGTGGGGATGGTGATGAGCAGGGTGTCGGCGGACATGACGGCGGCGTCGGCTTTGAGTTGCTCAATGAGTTTGTCCGGCTCGGCGGCGTAGGTGCGGCCGAAGGTGGAGGCGCCGACGTCGGGAAGCATGCCCACCTGATCGGAGCCGGAGGCCTGCATGCCGAACAACTGCATGTCCGCGCCGTCGACGATGGGGAAGACGGAGCGGGACACCGACACACGCGGCGTCCAATCGTGGCCCGCCTTCTTCCACGCGGCGCGGTAGCGGCTGATCTGATCCGCCTGGATTTCGCCCAGAGTCTCGGCGGTGGTCTCGGAGACCAGGGTGGAGGACATCAGGTTGAGCCCGTCCTTGGCGGTTTGCTCGGCAGAAGCGTGGGTGCCGGAGCCGTAGAAAATGTGCTTACGCAGCTCGGGCACCATGGGGAAGACCGGCAGGGCGGAGCCGGGTTGGAACATGTTGGGGTACTGCCGGTCTAGCGGTGCGGCGGTGGCGAATCCGTTGCCGTCCACTGCAGCCATGAACGCCTCGAGGTGGGCTCGCGCCACGTCCGCGCCGTTGGGCGCTTTACCCTTGTAGCCGAAGGCCTCCCAGCCGCGGTCAGCCACCTCTGGGGCGCCGCGCGAGACGCCCAGGGCCACGCGGCCACCGGAAATTTGGTACAGCGACGCGGCCTCTTCGGCGAGGTAGAGCGGGTTTTCATAGCGCATGTCGATGACACCGGTGCCCATCTCGATGTGTTTGGTGGTGGCCGCGACAGCACCCAGCAGCGGCATCGGGGCGGAGGCCTGCGGCACGAAGTGGTGGACTCGGAAGGACGCGTTGTTCACGCCGATTTCGTCCGCAGCCTGGGTGATCTCCAGATGAGTCTTGGCGATCTTTTCCGCAGATGGCCCGCGCTGGCCACCGAAGGCGTAATGCCCGAAGCTTAAGAATCCGAACGCTTTCATTGGATACCACTCCTTTTCATGGTGCTAACGAGAAAGTAACTTTGCAACGAGATACCGTGGACTTTAAGCTCGATGTCTAGGTCCGTGGCAAGACGGTAGATCGATTTTTCGATTCGGCGCTTTGGGGCGCTACCGGAGTCCCCGGTGGTCTTCTTAGATTGAGCGGTTCAGATTTCCTAACCTAAAGCTCGTTTGAGCGTGCTATCCGCTGGTGCGCCTCCGATACTGCTGCTCATAAGGTGGCGGGCGCTCCATGAATACAAAGCGTAGGTCAGGTCGAGGAGGATGCAGCCCCCTGGGCTCTGGTGTATGCGCTAGCCCCGCTCGGGGTAGCGCACGAGGAGATCGTTGCCGATGACTGCGCCGTCGTTGAGCGTTGCCTCGCTCACCTTCGCCCCGGCTGCACCCAGGCCCATAATGTGGCCAACCTCGTCACCGTGGGCGATGAGGTGGTCGGCGATGATACGCCGGTGGCAGCGCCACCACACCGCCTCGGAGCACATGATCGCGGTGGGAGTTTCGGCTGCGTTCGCCCGTAGCTGCGAGATCGCGTCGGAGAACTCCTCGCCCAGCGCATGGTCGGCGTAATTGTGGAAACTGCGGTTACGCCAGTTGCCGTTAACCTCAAACGGCACCGAGTGGGACACGTTGCGCCGTCCGGTTAGGCCCTCGCTTCTGCTGTAAGTGATGCCACATGTAGGAAGGTGTTCGGCAAGGTGGTCGCCGTTGAACCACGGGTACTTCCTGGATCCGGGCAGCTTGCGCACATCCACGATGGATGCCACACCGGCAGCTTTGATCATTTCAGCGAAGTCCTCGAACTCGAGGTTGGAGTGGCCCACGGTGAAAATGCGCATGTCGCCAATGCTACGCGCCAAGCGATTACACCCACATCGGCTTCACGAATGAGAAGGTGACTTTGCAACGACACGTCGTGGAGTTTAAGTGCAACGTGTAAAGGTTTTTCAAGCGTCGCGCGATGGGGATGTGGACCCACGATTGCAGGGTCGACTGCGACGGAGTGACCATTGTCTGGCTCAGCCAAGCTATTGACTCTGCGATGCCGCGGGTGCGCCATCAGACTCTTCGTGCTGAATGCGTGAGGCATGCAGTCGGGCGTGGGCGATGGCGTCAGGGGTGTTGTCGAAGACGTGATTCTCGTGTGCAAGCTGGTCGAATACGCCGAGTTCGCGCAACACCGGAATATGTTCGGGCTTCGTGGCTGCGAGCAAGACCCTGGTACCGCGGCGTTCGAGGCGCCCAATCGTGTCGGCGAGCATCTGGGCGCCGGTGGCGTCGATCGTCGTAACGTAGCGCATGCGGAGCACGACAACCTTGACCGACGAGACATCAGCGAGCTCGAGGAGGAAATCGTGCGCTGCACCAAAGAAGAGGGGGCCTTCCATACGGAAGGCGGCGATGTGCTCGTCGAGAAGCTCACGCTCCTTGTCGCGGTGGTCTCCCTCGTCTAGCGGGGCGGCCTCTAATACCGCCGTGCGGGCGGTATCGCGCAGTGCGAAGAAGCCCGCCATAATGAGGCCGATGAGCACGGCGACTACAAGATCGAACACGACGGTGGCGGCAGCTGTGATGAGCAGGGTCGCCCCGTCGCCCTTGGTGGCGCGTATCACCGAGCGGAGGTTCCGCGGGTGGAGCATCTGAATCGCAGTGGCGATGAGCACGCCGGCGAGCGCGGCGAGAGGAATCTCGCCCACCCACCGAGCCGCGACGAGTACGGCGACGAGCAGGAGCAGCGAATGGAACACCGCTGCCAGGCGTGTGCCTGCGCCTGCCCGCACATTGACGGCAGTTCGGGCAATCGCGGCGGTCGCGGGAATCCCGCCGAACAGGGGCGCGACGACGTTGGCCACGCCCTGTCCAAAGAGCTCGCGGTCGGGATCGTGCCGGTCGCCAACAGTCATTGCGTCGGCAACCGTCGCAGATAGTAACGATTCCAACGCGCCGAGAGCTGCGACGGCGACTGCTGCCAACAGAAGCGAATCCAGGTGCTCCCACGGGATCTGTGGCCAGCGCGGGGCAGGCAACGTCGACGGGATGTACCCGATTGTCTTCAGGCCGCTGTCTGCCAGCATGTTGATGGCCGTCGCGGCAGCTACCAACACCAGCGCCGCGGGGAAGCCGCTACGAACGCGCGCAGCAAGCACGATTCCAGCCGCCACCGCAATGGTCATCACGGGCGCTTGCCATGCCGGAGCGTCTAACCAAGCTTTGATTGCGCCCCACGCCAACCCGAGGACTTTCTCGCCGTCCACGTCAACACCGAGTGCTGCGGGCAGCTGTTGGAGGCCGATGATTAACGCAATACCGGCGGTGAAACCTTCGACGACAGGTAACGGCATGTACTTCATCGCTCGGCCAGCACCGGTGACCGCCAACACGAGCAGCATGAGCCCTGCCAGCACGCCGACGACGAGCACCCCATCGGCACCATGGTTGGCCACGATGGGGATTAACACGACGGTCATTGCGCCGGTCGGGCCGCTTACCTGGACATTGCTACCGCCGAAGACTGCGGCCAGGATACCCGCGACGATGGCCGTCGTAATTCCGGCCGCCGCGCCGACACCGGACGCAACGCCGAAGCCGAGTGCGAGGGGGAGGGCGACGAGGGCCACCATGAGGCCTGCCGAGAGGTCGCGCCCGATTGTCGCGCGGGACCAGTCCGAGCGGCGCGGTGCGAAACGCAGGGCACGGGACCGGATGCCCACCGTAGAGGCGGCGGAGGAGGGGTGGGTCATGCTACTTTCTTGCTCCTTCAGGGCTCAATGACACTCAAAGGATACACAAGGTGCCATCCTCCGACGGTCACATTCCCGGTTCTGGCCGAGGCCTCATGTCGGGGGAATAAAACTTCCTGACCTGGCGGGAGTTCGCTGGAGCGTTGTCGCGGTGCTTGGAGTGACGTGCGTGAGCCGGTGTCCGAAGAGCAGGTAGCCCAGGAGAACCGGTACCAGTGTCATACAGAGCGCGACACCACTGCTCATGGGTCGGGCCTGACGGCGGGCTGGGGGGGGTGTCCCTATGTTTTTGTCAAGTGCCAGACCGATGTTGACGAGCACAGTCTTGGGAGTAGTTTCTTAGGCGTGCCTAGGAGCCGGCCAGCGTGTGCTGGTCGGCTTCGTCTTTGGGGCTTTATGCGGCGACGGGGCGTGGCGGGATTTCGCGGAAGAACTCCTTGTTTTTCAGCATCGCGTAGATGACATTGCATCGGCGTCGTGCCAGGCAGATGACTGCTGCGTTGTGGCGTTTTCCTTCAGCGCGTTTGCGGTCGTAATACCGCCGTGACGGTTCGTGGCTGCGGATAACTGCGAATGCGGAGTAGAACAAGGCGTTTTTCAGTCGTTTATTGCCTGACCGTGCCGGGAATTCACCTCTGATCGACGAACCGGATCGTCTAGTCACGGGTGCTATTCCAGCATAAGCAGCTAAGTGGCCAGCACTAGCGAAGTCGGAGCCATCACCGATCGCAAGAAGGATCTGCGCTGCGGTCTTGATGCCGACTCCGGGCATACTCATCAAGACCTCACAAAGAGGGAAATCAGCGAGCATCTCTTCAACCTGCTCAGCAATGGTGTTTCGTTGCTCTTTGAGGGCCTGGATGTTTGCAGCCAGTTGAGGAATTACTAACTCGGCGGCATCGCTTCCAGGCACGGTGACTGTTTGAGCTTTCAGCGCTGTAAAAATGTCGTCTACCAGCGGGGTGGGGTCTTTACGTGTGCGCTTGATCATCCAGTTCAACACTCGTTGGTATCCGGCTCTTTTTAGCCCCTGCGGTCCCTTGTAATGGATCAATAATTCCAGGATCGGCGTGCGAGTCAGGGTGCTACCAGCAAAAACTCGTTCCAGGCTGGGGTAGATCTGGGTGAGGACACTGCGAAGCCGATTGACAGTGCGAGTGCAATCGCGGGCGATGTCATCATCGAAGCCGGACAGCATCTTTAGGGCGGAGAGTACCTCATCATTGCGGTCGACGGCACGTAGCGTGTGGGGCATTGTGCGGGCGGTGTCGGCGATGATGAATGCGTCGCGTTTGTCTGTTTTTGCACGTCCCGGATAGAGATCTGCAGCTTTGCGCATCGCAAGACCTGGCAGGTATCCGACTTCGCAACCGCAGTCCCGGGCTACAGCAATCGGTAGTGCGCCGATGGTGTTGGGTTGGTCGACGATCACGAGCACGGTGCCAAGCTTCTGAAGCTGGTGAAAAACGCCTGCTAGTTCGGATTCGAGTTGAGGCAACGGTTTGTCGAAGACCTTGTTGCCATCACGGTCTAAGGCGCAGGCGTGGTGTTCAGATTTGCCGACGTCTAACCCAAGGAATATGTCGATGGAATGCTCCGGAGACATGATGAGCTCCTAGAAAACGAGATGGGTATGGCGTTGTTCCAGTCGCTGGTGTCATGACCTTCGTTGCAAGCACCCACGTTACAAAGAGACCTAGTTTAAAACTGGCCGTGTCCCTATCAGCTGTCATCGAAAGTCCTGGCACCCGGCGGCAACACCCCCCCGGATTATGGAAACTACAGGGCAGGTAAGCCATACCGGGACCAGCGACTATCCCCATTATCGGGGACACTCACAAGGTAACGGGCGAGGGCCGGCTACCGGATCCGGGCTTTCGCAGTGACGAGCAGCAGGGCGGCATGGTCGACTTCGCCGTTTTTGATCTCGCGATTGAGCTTGTGTAGCACCACGGGGCAGCGCAGGCAGCGGATGCCGGATTTGCAGCACTTCTTCTTCGGTGTCATCGCAGCCAGTTTGAAGGGGTCCTTGCCGGCGAGCTTTTTCGCGGCTTTGGCGGCGTCCTTCTTCTTGCCCTTGTCGCCTTTCTTGCCCTTGGCCATGCGCGTTCCCTTCGTCGCGAATTTTCCTGAATTAGGTTAGCGTCACCTCATGCGATGTGGGGAGGCGTGGGTGCCTGACGGGTGTAATTGGGTGTTGCTTGACGACGGCTCGCTTGTCGGCCAGTGCCGCAGCGGTAAATGACGGCCAAAGGACGCAAAATCGACCAAAACGACTCAAATCTGTTCGCTGTGACCTGCGGAAATGGCGAGCGGTAGTGAGTTGTTTCGGCGACGGGCGCTCCTCGGCGTGCAGGAGTTCATTGTGCGACAGATTGGACAGTATCACCCTGGCCGCTGGGCCGATGTCACTGCTGTCAAAAGCCTGAGCCCATTAACTCGAAGCATGCATAGACGGCGTTACAACCCGAGAAACACTCGGCCCGTGTGCGACCACCTGGGGGAGGCACCTGCGGGATTCTGGCGTGATCACCAGTCCTCGAAGGTCAACTCCATTCGCACCCGTACTTTGATTGAGAAGGCGGATATGGTTGTCGTCCGTTTCGGCGACCAGTACAAGCAGTGGAACGCAGCCTTCGATGCAGGTTACTGTGCTGCGCGGAACAAACCGGACAGCAACAAGCCTGCTAGGAGATTGCGAAGCCAGATGCTGGTCCTGGCTTTTCGATGGGCTCGCCAGCCTCGTCGACCATCCAGTCAATTTCCAGCTCTAGCTCGCGCTCGATGCCGGTACGCTTTCGGGAATCGACGACTTCTATCGTGGTATTAAACGATGTCGGCATGGTCGTCGTCACCGCGGACTCGCCAGGGTCGAGAGTCACTTCCCCGGCGCGGATGCGAGCTGCCAGCGTCTCCAGCAAATCAGCGAGCTCGTCGCGACTGAAGCTTGTCTTGCTCTTCACCAGCTTTTGATTCTTCGGGGGCGTAGTCTTTTTAGGTTTCGGTGCCGTGTCTTTACTTACCTTTCCGGCCGTGTCGGTATTTGTGCAGCGTGGAGAATTGGCCGTCACTCCGCACTGTCTTTGAAGATGGTCTAGAGAGCTTTCAGGGAGCCTGCCCATCCCCATTATCCCAATGAAAAAGTGTTTTTACCATGAGAAATAATAAGAGGCTAGAAATTCCTATAGGTAGGTTATAAATTGTGGAAAATCCTTACGCTATGCTCTGGAGTGCAAGGTCCTGAGTGTATTAGGTGAAGAGCTCTAGTAATGCGCCCTTCGTCAGTGCTTCAAGTGGGTCGACCGACAGCAATAGGGGAGGAGTAAACGTCACATGGTGTCACCCGACAACATCCTGATGTACCTTCTGCCTGAGCAAGAGGCGCAGGTTAAAGAGATATTTGTGCAACTGGCAGAGCGTGGATTCCCGCAGCAGAATCAGAAGCCGCACATCACGGTCACCTTCGCACCGACCATGAGCCCAGCGGTAATCCAACGAGCAGCCGAGATTCTCCCACCGCTTATGCCTGCGGAGTTTCGCAGGGTAGGAACGGTAGTGTTCGGCACAAAGAGTAAACAGACTGTCGCATGGTTATTAGAAACAAGCGATGAGCTGGAAGAGGCTGCTCGCGCAATCAGTCGTCTCAACCCTGACGGCCGCGGCTCCCGCTGGATTCCGCACCTGACCATGGGCCTGAGAATTCCACGGGATATTGTGCCGGACTACGTGCGCGCACTTGACGAAATAACGAACCCGCACTTTAAAACTCTCAACGCGCCACGAGCTGCGTTCTGGAGTCCCAAAGTGCAGGAATTGACGGAGTTCTAGGGAGACTCCGGTACTTGTGTGCTGATGCTCCTCAGCAATTGTGTCCCGCTATTTCGCAAAAACTGTGGTTTCAGAAAACAGTAGGCTAAGAAGAAAAACTAAGCAGCATCCATAATCTTCTTTGCCTGGGCATCGAAGACCTCCAACGCACGCTTCTTTGCCGCTTCCTTAGACTCTGGAGTTGCCTCTGGAATCTGCATGGGATCCGTCGTGTTTTCCATGTTGCCAGTTGGTACATCCGGAGTCGGGGCGGCGGACACCATTACCATTACGCCATTGACGATCCTGACAATGTCGTAGCTGGTGGCCGTAGTATCCGTGCCACCGGCGTTGATGTTCGCACTGGTCTCGTGTGCAGTGAACTCAGCTGGCTTGACGGAAAGATTTGGCTCCCACTTTTCTCGGTGCAGTTTCATTGTGGTCGTCATGTCCATGTCATTAAACATGTCCTGCATCTCAGGAGAAATCTCCTGACCTTCCATGGAGTCTTTCAGAATGTCGGAAGCATCCATCGTAGCCGTCACGTCGGAGCACTTTTCGAGGCTGTCCTCGTACTTCTGGTACGCCTCAGGATTCTTCAATACCGAGACGCTGACAGTGACGTTCTCTTCCTTAATGTCCGTGTAAGCGCCGGCAGCATTCTCCAATTCCTCAGTTGAGTTGGTGAAAGTGGCGCATTCGGCCGGTTCAAACTTCATGGAATCTTCTGAAAACATCTCCATGGCATCTTTGAACCCGGTGATCTTGTTTCCGGAGAAGTCCGCCCCTTGAACTTCATTTGTGAGCAGGAGCTGATCTTCGGCTGCAGCAGGAGCTGACCCATCTGCCTTCGTCATCTTGCTGGTCGATTCTTTGCCTGCCTCACCACCGGCATTGCTGCTTTCTTCCCCCGAGCCACATGCTGTGAGCAACGCGGCGCTTGCCAGACCCGCCACTACAGTTGTCGCAAACTTCTCCCACATTCCAGAGCTGCGCTGCTTCATGATTCCTCATTCCATCGAGCTGAATTTCAACAACCTATGCAACCCGCCCAGGAGCCCTGGGCCGGAGCCAAGCTTTTGTGAAAGAAAGAATACAAGAGCTCGTCTCAGCACGCTTCCCAAAAACAAGAATTTCAGTCGCGTCTGCTTTACGACGCTCCGTCGGACCTCACCGCAGACTGCGCAACCTTTGCCACGGGATACATGGATACCAATGCAATAATCGCACCGAAGACGAAAACGGGCACAAACCCGAATTTCGGCGCTGCGAAAGAAATAACAAAAGGAGCGAAGAAACCAACATAGGTCAGCGAATAGTAGATAGCGGTGGCAGCACCCAACTCGGCTGGCGGTGCGATAATTTGCACTTCGCGGAGGCCGGAGACCATCATTACGCCGTACGCAGCACCGAGGGCCAGAGCAGCGGGGAAAACGCTCCACACATTCTGGGTGAGTACGACGATGAGGCTGAGCAGCATTCCGACCGTCGTTAAGCCAAGACCGAAAATAGCTGGCGGGATAAAGCTGCTGGAACTGATGCGAGTGACCAGTGGTTGCACCAAAACGCCGGTGCCCATCGTGATACAGGCGATGAGCCCGGCGAAGGCGATGGGGTAGCGGGATTCGGCGATTGTTGGCAGGACGACGAAGGATGTGCACGCAGCGCCGAAGACCCACGGTGCCCAAGCGGCGACTGCCCACAGGAACCTCGGGCTAAGCGTGGCGGAGGAGAAGAACCGTTGCGGAGAGTCGCTGTGCGCTGCGTTTGGAAGTCCTCCGGAAGCGTTCCATGTTATTGGTGCGATAAAAAGCAGCAGTGCGAGATGAACAAGATAGGGGATGACATCAGGGCGCGGGGTGAATTCTGCGACCAACCCGGAAGCCAGGGGGCCGAGGGAGAATCCGGCGGAGAGTGCAACGGTTGCGCGCCGGGCAGAAATTTGAGGTGCGACGGGCGCAATTTCTTTGATCCACGAGGCACCGGCGGCCATTACCATGCCCATCGAAATGCCGATGATAAGACGTCCTACCAGAAGTGATGGGAAGTGGAACCAGATGCCGGTGAGTAGGACGGCTGAGCCAACGGCAGAGGTTATGAGTGCAGGCCGGATGATGGCGCGACGGCCGAGCCGGTCGGAAAGTGGGCCGCAGATGAGTAGCGCGGGGATGAGTCCTGCGACGTAGATGGCGAAGAGAAAGGTGACCTGGGACTGGTTGAGAGCATCGGTTATTCGATACGCGGGCAGGAGTGGTGCGAAGAGGTTGGCTCCAAACGCAACCGCGAACATGCCCAGGGCTACCCGAATCCAGTCTCGTATCACGGTTGCCTCCTGAGGGCTCTCATCTGTGGGGATAGAACAGTGTGGTAACAACAATAGGCCAGCTAGCAAACGCTAGCTGGCCTATTGAGTTACTCGGGTCGTCTACCCAAGTTAGTCGCCCTAGTTATTGGCGGCGCCGAAAAACGCGGTAATCGGCGAGAAGAATCCCTTGGACTTCTTTGACTTCTTAGCTGCCTTTGTCCTGCCAAGAATGCGCTCAGAGATGCGGTCGGTGAGGACACCTACCAGCTTGCCGCTGCGGACGACGGGCAGCTCGCTGAGCGGCCCGTCAATAAGCTGGCGAGCCCTGATTGCAGCTGGATCCTCGGGCTTGACAAAGACCTTCACCGGGGCGCCGACGGTGTTCATGTAGGCATCGCGGTCGGCGTACTCACGGAGTTCCTTCAGCGTAATATCGCTGGTCAGGTAGCCTTCATCGTCGACGAGGAAGACACAGGTATCGTCATCGAGACCAGCAAATTCGGCTGCGTAGGTGCTCAGTGCCTCACCGACCGTGATGTCCTCCGGCAGCGCAATGTAAGAATCCGTCATGTGCATGCTTACGGTGTCAGGCAGGAGGCTGTACGGGCTGATTGAAGACTTCGGCTTGAAGAAGTTGGCGATGGTGTTCTGTGTCTGTGTCATTGTGGATCCTTTTCCAGGTATCCCAGCTCCTTTGCTAGGAGGGAATTTCTGTTGATTGAAAAATTATGGCTCCCCGCCTAAGAGTGTTGGCAATGTAATGCCGTAACTAAAGGTGGCCACTTGAGATGGACCCTTGCTTCGAGAGTCTTTCGAAACTCTCGATAAAGTGCAGGGCAGCGGCCTATGTGGATATAGGAGCCTTACCTAACGAGGTTGTTCGCTACGCAAAGGTTAACACAAGGTTACGTACACAGTAAAGAGGAATGAACGAAAAGCTTCCTAAAGGTGGCGGGAGTTATAAGCCCATGAACTCTCGAATTGCTGGCCATTCGGCATCGGCTTGCGCCCGGCCGAGCTCGTAGTTGTGCAGCAGCTTCGACCGCCTCCGCTCCGCCTTTGTGATGCTCATGTTATTGGCGTAGAAAACATATGCTTGGCCTTTTCGTTCAAGCTCAGCAGCCCAATCGAGAGAAGCGTTGTAGCGCTCGTGTCTAGTGATAAGCAGCTCAGCCACCACCGGGTTACTGCGGAAAATCTGGCGCAGTAGCTGTGGGCGCTTAGGGGCGGTGCGACGGAATCCTTTCGGGCGAGTCAGGACGATGAGGAACTTCTTGAAACCATCTGCTTCGGCGGCATTAATGGGAATGCCACCTGATGATCCCAGTGCACCGTCGACGAACGGAACGCCATCAATATAGGGCATACGCATGACACCCGGAATCGTCGAACTGGCGCGAGTGTACTTCATCAGCGTAGGTAGATCTGGGATATCGTCCGGCCCCCAGTTGATGGTCTCGCCCGTATCCGCTCGGACAGCAGAAATCCGGTAGGGAGTTGGATTGTTCTTAAAAGTCTCGTAATCCAGGGGCATGGCGCCGTCGGGAAGTCCCGCGTCTTCGTAGATGTACTCGGCATCGAAATAGCCCCGCCCGCGCAACATTGGGCGCCAGCCACTGCTGTTCGGCTGTGCGATGAAGTCAGTGAAGCTATTTATAGAGCGCTGGATATCCCGGGAAAGGTAATTGACCACGTGAGAGGCGCCGGCGCTTACGCCACCGACCCAGCCGACATCGATGCTCTCGCGAAGTAGCCGCTCGACGAAAGGTGCCGTGTAACTATTGCGAGTCCCTCCGCCCTCGAAGACTAATGCCACATCGCTGACCTGCATTTACATCCCTCCGGTTGTTCTCGCGCTGCTGCCTTTCGAGCGTTACGATCGTTCAAGACTACCCGAACGTCACCATATTGGATTTCGGTTAGCGTAGTTTACGGCGCATCTTGGAGGATGACCGGCAGCAGCCCCTCTCCCATATCTGGGTTCGGCAGTACGCCCTCCGGGTCGTAGAACAAGATCTCCTTGCCCTCGTGGCTCAGACGTCGCATCGCTTCCAGAATCAACGTGCGTCCCACCGGGTTGACAATGCCAACGCGGCTGACGTCGAAGACAACTTCGCTTTCCGACGGTGTGGAAGTCGCCAACCTGTTGAGAACAATCTCGGCCGCAGTGAAGTTGACGGGGCCCTGAATCTCGATGATCGAGCGGCCATTGCTGACGCGTGTACCGCGCAGCGCACGCGAACCAATCGCATCGGCATCCATGAGATGAAGACCCAAATCTTCGGAGAGCTTCCGGAAGATGGCAATGCTGCGGACGCTATTGCCGTGGTCGTTCAATCGCGGCGAAAAGGCTGCGAGCCCCGCCTGTCCAGGCAGCGCTCCCAGCAAGCCGCCGGCGACACCGCTCTTGGCGGGAATCCCGACGTCGGTAAACCATTCACCGGCCTCGTCGTACATGCCGGCAATAGCCATCACGGACAAGACTCTGCGAACAACCGAGCGGCCGAGCACAGTCTGATTGGTAACCGGGTTAACGCCACCGTTGGCCAACACTGCGGTCATCATGGCGACATCGCGAGTGTTGACCAGCACGGAGCACTGTGCGGTGTAGCCGCGGACAGCATCGTGGGGCGTGGTTTCGATGAAACCGTAAGCTGCCAGCATATGTGCGATGGACATGTTTCGATGGGCAGTGTCCATTTCGCATTCATAGGCATCGTAGTCAACGCGAAGCTTACGGCCAGCCAAAGTCGAGAGAAGCTCCACCATGTGCTTCGTGCGAGTCTTCCAGTTGGCACCTGGCTGGCATACGAACTGGTTGATGGCCAGTGCGCCGACATTAATCATCGGATTTTTTGGTCGGTGCGTGCCCTGCTCCAGCGACAGCTCGTTGAAAGCCTCACCGGAAGGTTCGGTGCCCACAATGCTGTCGATTTTGTCTGTGCCGTGCTCGGTGATGGCTGCGGCATAAGCGAAGGGCTTGGACATCGACTGAATGGTGAATTCAGTATCGGTGTCGCCAGCGGTATAGGTGCGCCCTGACACGGTGGTCATAGCAAGCGCGAGGCGGTCGGGATTAGCTTGGGCAAGGGTGGGAATATAGTCCGCTACCTCGCCAGACTCATCGGGGCGGACGGATTCGACGATTTCGGACAAGTAATCTTTGATCGGCGTTTTCATCAGATTCTGCTAAGCATCTTTCCTGGGCTGAAAAATCCCGGTTGAGTCAATGGAGTCCCGTTCGAACCTACACCAGGCGAGGTCAGCCACTGATGCTCACCTCTGTGCACTCTCACCGTGCGCGCCGGAAAAATCGGCATATCCTGGGGTGTGTGAAATTCCTCAACAATCAGTCCGCGCCCTACGAGTTGACCTACAGCGATGTCTTCATGGTGCCGTCAAAGTCATCCGTCGGCTCTCGCATGGGTGTCGATTTAGCCACCGATGATGGCACCGGCACAACCATTCCGATTGTCGTCTCCAATATGACGGCCATCTCCGGTCGCCGGATGGCCGAAACCACCGCTCGCCGAGGCGGAATTGCCATCCTGCCGCAGGACGTCCCAGCTGACATTGCTGCTGAGACCATCCGCAAGGTCAAGTCCGCTGGGTTGGTTTTCGACACTCCAATCGTCGTCAAGCCTCACCACACCGCGGGGTATGCGCGCCATCTTCTGCCGAAGCGCGCGCACGGTGCGGCAGTGGTGGTGGAAGACAACAAACCGGTTGGTCTGATTACCGGCCGTGATCTGGCGGGCGTTGACAACTTTGCGCAGGTGGGGACGCTCATGTCCACTTCGCTATTTACGCTTCCGGCCGATATTGAGCCCCGTGACGCTTTCGACCAGCTCACCGCATCCGGGCGCAAACTCGCTCCGGTGGTGGATGCCGATGGCGCGCTGGTGGGTATCCTCACGCGTAAAGGCGCGCTGCGGGCGACGCTTTACAAGCCGGCTGTCGACGCGGAGGGCAAGCTGCGCGTCGGTGCGGCGCTTGGCATCAACGGTGATGTTGAAGGGCGCGCGAAGACACTGCTCGACGCAGGTGCCGACGTGCTCGTTGTCGATACCGCCCACGGTCATCAGGAATCGATGCTCCGTGCTTTACGACGAGTCCGCGCGCTCAACCCACCTGTGCCAATTGCCGCTGGCAATGTCGTGACCGCCAATGGTGTTCGCGACCTAGCGGAGGCGGGAGCCGACATTATTAAGGTCGGCGTCGGTCCGGGTGCGATGTGCACAACCCGAATGCAGACCGGAGTTGGGCGTCCACAGTTTTCTGCCGTGCTCGAATGCGCTGCAGCTGCCCGTGAATGCGGCGTGCATGTCTGGGCTGATGGTGGAGTGAAGGATCCTCGCGATGTTGCGCTTGCGTTGGCTGCGGGTGCGTCCAACGTGATGATTGGTTCGTGGTTTGCCGGTACCTTCGAGTCCCCAGGGGATGTCCAAAAGGACGTCGACGGGCGCATGTTCAAGGAGTCCTTTGGCATGGCTTCACACCGTGCGGTGGAGAGCCGAAATGCACAGGTAGAGGCCTTTGAGAAGGCCCGGCGCGAGATGTTCGAAGAGGGCATCTCGACTGCGAAAATCTACCTGGAGCCAGGCCGCGAAGGCGTGGAGGACCAGATCGATCGCATTATCTCGGGCGTACGTTCTTCGTTCACATACGCGGGTTCGGCCACCATCGAGCAGTTCGCTGAGCGGGCAGTGGTGGGAATTCAATCCGCTGCGGGCTTTGCGGAAGGAATGCCGAGGGCGACGCGGTAGCCGTCGTCAAGCCTCTCGGGGCTAAGCCGACTAGCGGTGCTGCGGGCCAATTGGTAGGTATGTAAAGACGTTGTTAGGACGTGTTTAGTACCACGTGCAAGATTGGGGAGGGGCTGGCGATTATGGGTCGGCAGGTAAGAGAAAACAGTGCTGTAACGGAGTCTGGATTGGTAGCAGGAAACGGTGCTAGAGCAGGAAGCGGGAACGCATTTTTCGCCCGCGCCCGCGTTACTGATTCCGATTTGTGCCCGTGTGGTGGGGGACTCTACGGGCAGTGCTGTGGCCCGCTGCACCGCGGTGAGCGGGAGGCGGTGACCGCAGCTGAGCTGATGGCAGCGAGGTACAGCGCTTACGCTGCCCACGAGGCGGACTACATCTGGCGGACGTGGCATCCGCGCTACCGCCCGGAAGTTATCAATGTCGATGACGGTGTGGAATGGGAAGGACTCACCATCATCAACGCTGTCGATGGCGGCGAGGATGACCGCGAAGGCATCGTGGAATTTGAAGCGGCCTTTCATGACCATGACGGTGTCGGCACGATGCACGAGCGTTCCCGTTTTGTTCGTCGTGCGCGACGTTGGGTCTACGTCGACGGCGAGGTCACGTACTCCTAAGCATCAGACTTGTTGTGCTTGCCGTGGCCGAATGGCAGCACGGCGACAATCGCCACAATGATTGCTCCCCAGATGGCGCCGAAAATCAGTGAGCCGGTGGTGTTGGCCAACCAGCCGAGGAAGCCACCGGTAAACAGCTGCTCAAGGTTGTGGACCAGCTGGTAGGGGAGATGCCAGCCCAGCTCGTCGAGGCCGACCACCATGATGTGGCCACCGACCCACAACATGGCAAACGTGCCGATAATACCGATTGTGTTCAAAACGATTGGCATGGCTTTGACCAGCGCCGCACCAAACTTGCTGATACCGGCTGACTTCTTGGACTGCAGGTGCAGGCCAATATCATCAATCTTGACCAAGAAGCCCACCACGCCGTAGACCGCAAGCGTGATGATGAGTGCGACCACAATAAGAATCAGCGCGCGATTGAGCAGTGGCTGATCAGCGACCTCATTGAGAGAAATCACCATGATTTCCGCAGAGAGAATCAAGTCTGTGAAAAATGCAGACTTCACCAGGGAATCTTCATTCTGTGGTGTGCGGTTGGTCGCCGCCTCCATCCGCTCCTGCTCAGTCTGATCGGGAGAGATTCGGTGCTTAATCTTCTCCCAGACCTTTTCCATGCCCTCAAAGCACAGGTAGGAGCCACCGAGCATCAAAATCGGCGTCAGCGCCCAGGGCAGAAACTGACTTAGCAGCAATGCAATCGGCAGAATAATGACAATTTTATTGACCAAGGAGCCCTTGGCGATACGCCAAATAATCGGCAGCTCGCGTTTCGGCGAGACACCCTCGACGAATTTAGGTGTCACCGCAGCGTCGTCAACCACAACACCGGCGGCTTTAGCGCTAGCTTTGCCGGCCGCAGCCGCAATATCGTCTGTTGTTGCCGCTGCAGCGCGTGCAATCGTGGCAACGTCGTCAAGCAGCGCGACAAGTCCGCCTGCCATAAAAACCTCCCGTATTGGAGGACGCGACCAGGAGCCGTCGTCGTATCAAAGAATTACCGGAGCAATTTTAACCGCTTTCCCGGATTGACTCTGTGTTGTCGGTAGGGCGTCGATGTCCGGTCGATAGTTCACGTGCTCCTCTGAACGTGGGCACGTGGCAAGATATAGGCCATGAACGCTTCCTTCTCCGAAATCTACCGACAGGTCAATGCGGACAACTCGGATAACGCTGGCACCGAGGCAGACACCAGCAATGACGCCCACTCCGAGGAACAGCAGCGCCCGGCGCGTCCCCGCATGGCACTGGTAGTCGTCGACGCTCAGAATGATTTTTCCGCGGGTGGCGCACTTGCCGTCGACGGTGCTGAGGCAGCGTACACCGCTACATATCTGCATGTTGCGGGCACAGCTAACAAGTACTCGGTTCTTGCGACCACCCGTGACAATCACATCGACCCAGGCACGCACTTCTCTGAAACCCCGGATTTCGTCGATACCTGGCCGAAACACTGTGTTGCAGGTACCCCGGGCGCAGAGATTCACCCCGGCATGCAGCGCGCCATCGCGTTTTTTGAGCAGCTCAACCCCGCTGCTGTGCGTATCGATGTCACAAAAGGGGAGTACGCCGCCGCCTACTCCGGTTTCGAGGGAACAACGGAGGCTGGCGTTTCGCTTGCCGACGCTCTCCGCGCCTCTGACATCGAAGAAATCGATGTGGTGGGAGTTGCGACTGACCACTGCGTCCGCGCCACAGTGCTCGATGGCCTCAAGGAGGGCTTTTCCGTTCGTGTTCTGAGCAATCAGGTCGCGGCGGTGGACCCGGAGCGCGGCAAGGCTGCACTAGCGGAATTGGCCGCGGCGGGCGCGACAGTGGTGTAGTGCTGCGACGCTGACCGTCAAACAATCCGCCTAGCCGCTTAGCTAGGCGCCTCGGCAGCCGCCTAGTTAAAAGTCACCATATCCAGGTCGACCTCGCGGAGGTGGCGGTGGTTGGACGCTGTTTCCACATAACGCCCTGCATGGGCGATGAAGCCCTCTGCTTCCTCGACGGAGAGTTCACGACGCACCTTGGCGGGAACGCCTGCAGCCAGCGACCTGGGGTCGATAATCTGATCTTCCAACACCACGGCACCTGCAGCAATGAGGCTGCCAGCGCCGATACGGGAACGCGAAAGCAGGGTGGACTTCATGCCGATGAGGCAACCATTTTCAACCGTGGTGCCGTGGACCAAGGCCATGTGTCCGACGGTGACATCATCGCCGAGAATTGTGGGCACACCTCGGTCGACATGGACTGTGGAGTTGTCCTGAATATTGGTGCGCTGGCCGATGCGGATCGGTGCGACGTCTCCTCGGAGAACAGAACCGTAGAACACGGAGCTATCCGCACCGATTTCGACATCACCGATAATGACCGCGCCGGGCGCAATCCAGGCGCTGGAATGAATGCGTGGGGTCTTATCTTGGTAGGTGAGAATGAGCGGAGTGTTCATCATACAAACCAATATAACTGTCACCTGAGGTCAGCGTAAGAAAAATTCTCAGCGAAACTCTATTCGTCGAAGGGTGCAATTCTGCTTGGACGCGCCTACAGTGGGCGACATGATTTTTATCGTTGTGAATTACCAAGTTAAGCCGGAATTTGCCGACGAATGGATGGACCACGTCGCTGAGTTCACCGCTGCCACCCGCGCAGAGGCTGGCAACAAGTGGTTTGAATGGTCCCGCAGCGTAGAAGACCCCAACCAGTACATCCTCGTCGAGGCATTCGATGATGACGCTGGTGAAGCCCACGTCAATTCCGAGCACTTCGCCAAGGGCCTGGAGGCGATGAAGCCGCTGCTCGCTGAGACCCCGAAGATTGTCTCGCAGGTACTGCCAGATAAGCAGGACTGGGATCGCATGGGCGAGCTGCAGGTCGACTAATGTCCTCAGACACCATTCGCGATAGCGCAGCCGCTTCCAGCAGTGACACCTATTCTCTGATTGGGCGTGGCCTGCGTATTGGCTCCGCTGTGCTGGCCTCTGCTCTCGTCGTTGGTCTCAGTGCTTGTGGGGATAGCGATGAGGCAGCCCTGGAGGGTAGCCAAAATCAGTCAAGCCAGGAGCAGAGTGCTGTTGCCTCCACTGCCGCCATTCGGGATAACTTGGCTCAGCTGGCGGCAGATACTGCGGCGCTGAAGAAAGCATCGCAGACACTAATTGCAAAGGAATCGGTCTCGGAAGAGACTCGAAAGATTGCGCAGCAGGCGGAGCCAATCTTTGCTGAAGAGGAAGCGCAGCTAGTCAAGACTCTCGGCGTCGATGTTGATCCGTCGGAGACCAAGCTCGACACCGCCACCATGACTCGCCTCGAGAACGAGGAGGGGCCACACGCAGATATGGCTTATCTGACGTTGATGGAAGGCAGCCTGGATAAGATGCTCGGACAGTGGGAAGAGCTGGAAAAGCATGGCGGAAACGACCTGCAAGAGTTGGCACGCTCTTCTCAGCAGCAGCTGGAAGATATTCAGCAGGCGCTGGAAAAACGTATGCAGTACTAGCCGCTGCCCAAAGCTCGTGGGGGGCAAATTCAAGTAAAAAGTCCTGCAAAGCGTGCCCGGGGAACCGGGGAAGTGAGTAGCGTGTAAATAAAGCCAGTGCGCTGTGATCGTCGTCAAGCGAATGCGCACTCGGATGAAGCACAATGCTGGCTAATAACCCAGAGTAGAAGGTAGGAAAACACGCCAATGGCAAATAGTATCTCGCGAGTAGGTATCGTCGGCGCCGGTCAGATGGGCTCCGGAATTATTGAGGTCTGTGCGAAGGCCGGTAGCGATGTCAAGGTCTGGGAGGCCAAGGAGGAGTTCCTTGAGTCCGGTCGCGCCCGTATTGAAAAGTCACTGGATAAGGCCGTTTCCCGTGGCAAGCTAGAGCAGTCTGCACGTGATGAGATTCTGGGACGTATTAGCTTCACCACCAAGCTGGAGGACTTCGCTGACCGTGAGCTGGTCATCGAGGCCATCGTGGAGAACCCGGAAGTAAAGGCCAGCGTCTTCTCGCAGCTCGATGAGATTGTTGAGTCGGACGATGCCATCCTGGCTTCCAACACCTCCTCGCTGCCGATTCAGTCCATTGCCGCAGCCACCAAGCGTCCGGAGCGCGTCATGGGTCTGCACTTCTTCAACCCGGTGCCCGTTCTGCCTCTGGTAGAGCATGTCGTTACTCTGACGACCGGTGATGTTCAGTCGGAGCGTGCGTACGAGTACGCTTCCGAGGCGCTGGGCAAGACCGTCATTCGCGCTAAGGATCGCTCGGGCTTCATTGTTAACGCCCTGCTGGTTCCGTACATCCTCGGCGCTATCCGCATGCTGCAGGACGGCATTGCTACCGCAGAAGACATCGATGCCGGAATGGTCAATGGCTGTGCGCACCCGATGGGTCCGCTGACTCTGGCCGACATGGTTGGTCTGGACACCATCAAGTTCATTGCCGATGCCATGTTCGATGAGTACAAGGAGCCGACTTACGCGGCACCTCCGCTGCTCAAGCGCATGGTTGAGGCGGGTCACTTCGGCCGCAAGTCCGGCCGTGGCTTCTACGACTACTCCAAGTAGTCCACGCTTTTAGCCCCGTTTGGGGCGAGTATTGAATTCTTACCGGTTGACGGGCTTTTATCCCGCCAACCGGTTTCTTTTATGCATTTATCAGTGAAAATCCGGAGTCTGAGGGGGAAAGTTCCCACGATTGGCCCTAGCATTTTGAAAACTTGTTTCTTTTCAACGCGCCGAAACCTCACAGTGCGCTTAACATAAGTGAAGATTTTGTCAGACCTTGGCTTATAGAGCACTTCACAACTGGTGCCTCCCACGCAGCAATCTGGAAAGGAATGCTTCAGTGTCTTCTTTGAAGCCGCACAAGCGCACTGCAACACGTACTCGCGTCGGCGCTGCTACCGCAGCAATGGCAGTTGTAATGGGGCTTACACCGGCAACGGCCGTGGCAGCTCCGGTCAACCCGTTGGCCGAGCTCGGCAACCGCCTGGACTCTGTTTCTGATCTTCCAGCTAATGTGGCCGCTCCAGAGGGAATCAAGCTCCCCGGCGGTGGCTTCGAGGTCCCGGATTCCATCTCGCTGCCGTCATCTTCCGGTGAAAACACCGACCCGAATGCGCCGAAGCCAACCTCGTATCGCCCGGACCAGATTGCACGCGCGTACCCGTCGGATGCCGCCACCGATAACTGGTTCTACTTCTACGTTGTGCATCCTTTCGTGGAGCTGGAGAAGAACCACCCAGAGGTTATGGACCAGAACCTCGAAACGGTCGTCCGCATTAACAACGCTGCCAAGAATGAACCGCAGGCACAGGAACTCGCTCTTGATGACGACTACCTGGACCCACTGGCCAATATTTCCACTGCTTTCGGTGCAAACCTGGGCCAGTACTTCCGTGATGCCTACGACGAGGATCGCCTGCCGAAGGTAAAGGCCCTGCTGTCCGGCAACCTTGCTCGCGGCGGCGGTCTGGTCAGCTCGACCTTCTTCGAGAAGTACGTCTACGGCTACGATCGCCCGTTTGTGGTGGCGCCGGAGCGCATCGAGCGCTACTACCGCGAAGGTCAGGACGACCCGTACTCGACCACCCCGTCCTACCCGTCGGGCCACACCAACAAGGCTGCATGGACTTCAACCATGCTGGCTATGATGCTGCCGGAGGTTGCACCGCAGATTCAGGCGCGTGCGTCCGAGGCTGGTCATTCTCGCCTTGTCATGGGCGTCCACTACCCGCTGGACGTTATGGGCGGCCGCATGATGGGCAACCAGGCCGCAGCTGATCGTTGGGCAGACCCAGAGTTCCGCCCACTCATCGAAGAAGCCATGGATGAGCTGCGTACGGAGCTCGAGTACCGCTGTGGCGACACCATCGCCAACTGCGTTGCCAAGGACACTCCGTACATGAGCACCGCAGCTGCCGTTCAGCAGTACACCGAACGCATGACCTACGACTTCAAGCAGGTTGGCCCGGCTAACGAGCCAGTTGTTGTTCCGAAGCGTTACGCAGGTTTGCTGGAGACCCGCTTCCCGCAGCTGACTGAGGAACAGCGCAGCTCCGTCCTCGCTCAGACCGCAATCCCATCCGGCTACCCGCTCGATCGCACTGACGGTGAGGGCCAGCACGTTCGCATGAACCTGGCTCGCGCTCTGGCCGCCAACGTTGTTGTCAACGCCGACGGCAGCGTCACTGTCACCAACTAAAACGTCAACTACAAGCGCAGGGCCGCGTCAAGACGGTCCAGGGCCTCACCGAGGATTTCCGGGGAGGTCGCAAAGTTAAGCCGCACATGCCCAACCCCGCCTTCGCCGAATGCGAAGCCGGGGTTGAGTGCTATTTTGGCGTTTTCAACCAGCCACGCAGCTGGGTCCTCACTGTCAACACCAGGCACGTCACCCAAGTCCAACCACGCCAAAAATGATGCTTGCGGTGGGGTAAAGCGAGCCTGTGGCGCAATAGTGGACAAACGTGTTCGCAGAGTCTCACGGTTGGTGCGCAGGACATCGACAAAATTGTCCAGCCAGGGCACGCCATCGCGGTAGGCGGCGGTGGCCGCGGCGACACCAAGAATAGAAGCGCCTTCGCGAACAATGAAGGGCAGCTCCAGCCAGGTTTTGGCATCTTCGTCGTTAAAGATGATTTGCGCACACTTGAGGCCGGCGGTATTCCAGCCCTTCGAGGTAGCAGTCACCGTGATAGTCACGGCCGCCGCGGTATCCGACACCGACGCGGTTGGAGTGTGAGTGCCATCTAGAACAACTGGGCCGTGAATCTCGTCTGAGATAACGCGCGCACCAAAGCGAGCGGCTAAATCGGTAATCTCACGCAGTTTTTCGGGGGAGTAGGTAAAGCCGAGAGGATTATTCGGGTTACACAAGATCAGGCAACCGGCACCGTCGGCGAAGGCGCGTTCGAGGGCGCCGAGATCCGGGCCGTCGGCAAGCGTGGGAATGCACACTGTCTCGCGTCCCAGCGCGGGACCTACCTGGAAAAACGGCATGTAGGCGGGAGTGGGGACGACAATTGCGGAATCGGGGCGGGTGAAGCGTTCAACCGCGAGTGTGACACCGCGGACGACGTCAGCGACGGCAAAGATATTGTCGGGGTTCGGGCGCCATCCGTAGCGTTGTGCAGAAAAGTCCGCGGTTGCGGTCGTAAGCGCGGTGATGTCCTGCGAGAGGTATCCGAATTGTTCGCGCTGACACGCCTCGTCGATTGCGGCACTGACGGCAGGGCAGGTTGTGGCATCGGATTCGGCGATCCACAGTGGCAGCACGTCCGGTGAATATGCGGTCCATTTGACTGTCCTGCGGGAGCGGAGTTCATCGAGGGAGGGGAAAGTGACAGCGTTATTTACACTCATAGTTTCCGTGTATACAGAAAAAGCGGGAAGTCCGAAGACCCCTGCTTTAACCAGTAGCTACGGCCGCATCAGAAGCAGCCGCGGCAATGGCCAGCGCTAGGCCAGCCCCAGTGCCTCCTGAGCAGCTGGCAGGGCAGCTTCGCGATCAGCCTTGACCAGCCCCAGACGTGTGCGGCGATCGAGAATATCGTCGACGCTGAGAGCTCCCTCGTGCGTCACATGCCAGGCGAACTCGGCGCGGGTGACATCGAGACCCTCCGCTACCGGGTCGAGCGGTCGGTCGAGCGGACAGGATTCGATGACCTCGAAGGATTCGGCACCGTAGCGGTTAAACAGCGGCATCGGGATACGGCCGGCAGCGGCAGCGGTGCGAGCGCGGTCGAGCTCCTCTGGCTCGGAGCCCAGCACAGGGATGGTGCGGGTGGAGCACGGAGCAAGCGAAACACCGAGCTTTTCCGCAACCTTGTCCACGGTTTGCTCCGCCATTAGACGGTACTCGGTGAGCTTGCCCCCAGTAATGGAAATCAGGCCGTTCGGGGCCTCCAACAAGGCGTGCTCGCGGGAGAGGTCAGCGGTGTGTGCCTCGCCGGCGTCGATGAGCGGACGCAGGCCGGCGAAAGCACCGATGACATCGTCACGAGTGAGCGGAACCTCGAGTGCCTGGTTGATGACATCGAGCAGAAAAACGATGTCATCCTCCGGCACTTCCGGCTCGTCCGGAATCGGGCCCGGTGCATCCTCATCGGTCAGGCCAATGTAGACGCGGTTGTGCTCTGCGGGAAGGACAAAACAGAAACGGTTGGTGTGACCAGGAACCGGTACCGTCAGAGAGCCGGTAGGGTTGCCTAGCTTCGCGGCGTCAAGAACCAGATGCGTGCCGCGAGATGGGCGAATCTTGATGTTCGTCGCTAGGTTTGCGGCCCACACACCAGTGGCATTGACCACAGCGTGAGCCGGCAGCTCGAAGGAATCGCCAGTGAGCTCGTCGCTTAGTGTGGCGCTCGTTCCAGAGGCAGTCTCGCAGCGGACCCGGGTCAAGATAGTTGCACCGTAGCTAGCGGCGGTTCGAGCGATAGCGGTGACCAAGCGTGCGTCGTCACGCAGCTGACCGTCGTAGTTGACGTAGCCGAATTTCACGTCGCGCTTACGGACGGTCGGCGAAAGCTGGCTGACTCGGCGGGAACTGACAGTGCGGGACAATGGCAGGGTAGTGGCGGAGGTACCAGCGATAATGCGCAGAAAGTCACCGGCCAAAAAGCCTAAACGCGGCAAAACCCTGGTCAACGGTGCAAAGTTATCCATCACCGGTACAACCTGCGGCAGGTTACGCACTAGGTGCGGAGCGGTGACGTCGAGCAGCGCACCACGTTCAATAGCTGAGCGGCGAGCGATACCGACATTGCCACTGGCAAGGTAGCGCAGTCCGCCGTGGGCGAGCTTCGATGACCAACGAGAGGTGCCGAAAGCGAGGTCCTTCGATTCGACGAGAACGGTTTTCAAACCCCTCGACGCCGCATCTAAAGCGATGCCGACACCAGTGATACCGGCGCCGATGACCAGCAGATCTGGGATGTCGCCCTTAGCGGTTTCTTCGCGTAGACGATTCAAGTCCGCTTGCCGACGAGCCTTGTTCAAAACCGCAGCTGAGCGATCGCGCTGAGGAGCGTGCGTGGCAGTCATAGTCTTTCTTCCTCGACTTTCCCGAAGACGGTGATAGTGATGAAACTATCTGGCGTAAGTGATGAAGTTGTGGAGTGCGTAGTGAGTGTGAACTATTTCGGGCGTACCCCATTGCAAGGCGCTTAGAAATAGACTAAGTTGTTCATTATCAACGACCGGCACGGATATTGATTCAAGAGATCTTTCTTAGTTGCGAATCATTTCCCGGGATTACAAGGAAGGAGACACCCCGATGGCTATGCACCCAGCGTCCAACCGCTCTGAGTCCATGAACCGAGCTTTCGCTGCTATTGCACCATCGCTGCAGATGTGTTGCTGCTGTCTCCAGTCCGTGCCACCCCAGACAGGTCGTAACTAGAAAAGCGCGCTTAGGCATTTAAAACGCCGCGCTGTTTGCGGTCGCACGGACGAAATCGCAGCGATTGAGCCGACCATCCCACTATCCGGGCATCTTCGCTTGGGATCCCAGGAAGAAGCGACAGCGACAATGACCGCAGCACTTGAATCTTTTACCCTTGACGATTACGTTTCACTGTTTATTTATGACGGCCCAACGTCGCCGGAAATCTACGCCAGCGAACTGGTCAGTCTAGCTCGCTAGCCGAAGCCGGCGGCAACAGGGTTAAATCATGTTGCCGTCGTAACGCTCTTCCAAGGAGCGCGGACCGGTAGCCAACTTGCCCGGGTTGAGGATGCCAGCAGGGTCGAGTTCGTCCTTAATTGCACGCATGACCTTGGCGAACAACTCGGTGTTCTCCTCGTAGTACTGCGGGCTGTGATCCTGGCCAATGCCATGGTGGTGCGTGATGGTGCCGCCAAAGTTCATCATGGCCTCCGACGCCGCGGTCTTGATGTCCATCCACTGCTGGAGAATCTCGCCCTCGGTCTCGCGGAAGAAGTACGTGAAGTACAGCGAGCAGCCGGATTCGTACATGTGAGAGATGTGGCAGAAGACGTACACCGGGGTGCCGTGCTTCTCGCCAGCGGCTTCCATTGCGGAGGCGATTTCGCGGCGCAGTGTAGCGGCGTTATCCCAGGTGGTGGCGGTCTCCAGGGTGTCGACGCCGACGCGGCGAGTCATCATGACATCGCGCAGGTACGGCGAGGAGAAGCGGTGGTTAACCCAAGCCATGCCCGGGATGGAGCCCATGCGGACGCACTTCTTGGTCAGCAGGCGAGCGGCCAGGCGCTCACGGGTGACGCGGGCGCCGACCGGATCCGTCTGTGCAAAGCCAAAAATCACCATGCACGGGGTGTCGATGCCACGCAGCTTCAGGTACTTTGTGACCTTCTCGGACATGCTGGCGGAGCCCAGCTGAGTGAGGCCGAACAGCGTCTCCTTCTCGTCGGAGATGCGTGCTAGGTGCGGGATATTGCCGCTCTGCTCCAGTTTGCGCAGCTCCTCGGCGGCTTCCTCAAAGGAGTTGAAGAAGTAGGTGTCGAAGAGCATCTCCTTTTGTGGACGCTGATTCAGGGCAATCGTCACATGCGTGATGATGCCCAGGGTGCCCTCCGAACCCAGGAAAAGCTCACGCGGGTTCGGGCCGGATGCCGACGACGGCATGTCGCGGAATTCCATGGTGCCGGCTGGCGTGACGACGCGCATGCCAATCACGTTGCGGTCGATACGACCGTAACCAGAGGATTCTTGGCCTGCCGAGCGGCAGGAAACCCAACCGCCGACAGTGGAGTACTCGAAGGACTGCGGGAAGTGACCAGCGGTGAAGCCGGCCTTGGACAGCTCCTTTTCCAGGTCGGGGCCGAAAACGCCGGTCTGGGCGGTGACAGTGCCAGCGACTTTGTCGATGTCGATGATCTTGTTAAAGGCGGTCATGGACACTGCGATGGCCTTACCCATGCCTCCGTCAACAGCCTCCACGCCGCCGACGACCGAGGTGCCACCACCGAAGGGGACGACTGCAATCTTGCGCTCAGCGCATACCTTGAACAGGTCTTCGATGTGCTTTTCAGTTTTCGGTAGCACTACAGCATCTGGGGCGACATCGAGCTTGGCTGCGCGAAGGCGAACCAGGTCGGGGTAGGAGCGTCCGACCGCGTGCTTGACGCGGGTGTCGTGGTCGGTGGCGACGGCATCCGCGCCGACAACAGCGCCCAGGGCTTCGATATCCTCGGCGCTGAGGCGACTATTGGGGATGGTGACGTCGGCGATGTTGCGCGGCGGGTTGTTTGCGTCCAACGACATACCGATTTCGCGCTGCAGTAGCTTCTCGCTGGCCGTGGTGATTGGCTTGTCGTTGCCGTCAACACCCCAGCCCCACCAGCGCATGCGGTACGGAATCGTGAGCTTGTTAGACATCCTGAGCTTCTCCTTGGGCATCGGTGCTGCGAGTCTGAACTGCGGAATTATATGTAACTTGCGCGGAAGCACATCTTTACATCTTTTATTATAGCGGTATTACGTTACGTTTTCTCAAAAAATGTCAATCAATCTTGGTAAGCTTTAGTTAGATGCATTAACGCACTCCCATAAAGGCCAGTATTGACCGGTCAAAAGCCCACGTAAAAGTAGGTATTTCTTCGATGAACGCTAACGACAAGGATCTCAACTACCCGCTGGGAACAACTGAGATTCGTACCCTTGCTCTGGTCACTAACCCCCACGCGGGTCATGGCGCCTCGCAGATTGCGTCCGCCCGGGCGAGCCGGGTGTTCGCGGATCGCGGCATCGATGTCATCGCTCTCCAAGGTGCTAACCCCGACGACGCCCGCAAGCTCATTCGTGAGGTCATCGCCGACGGCCGAATTGATGCCCTGGCAGTCTGTGGTGGCGACGGCATGATTAACCTCGCACTGCAGGAGCAGGCACAGACCGGCATCCCCCTCGGTATTATCCCGGCCGGCACCGGAAACGACCACGGTCGCGAATACAATCTGCCGCGTGGCAATGCTCGCGATGCCGCTCACGTTATCGCCGATGGCTTCTGGACGACCACTGACCTCGGCCGCATCATCAATGAGGCAGGGGAGCAGCGCTGGTTCGGCACTATCATGTGTGCCGGCTTCGACTCGATTGTCTCCGACCGCGTCAATCAGATGACCTGGCCGCATGGCCGCAACCGCTACAACCTGGCTATCGTCCGCGAGTTCTTGGCTTTTCACTCGCTACCATTCCGCATCACGCTCGATGACGATCGGGTTCTCGAAGATCCAATCACGCTGGCCGCCTTCGGCAACACCCGTTCTTACGGCGGTGGGATGAAGATTTGCCCGTCCGCAGACCACTCCGACGGACTGATGGACATCACTGTCATCGGCAAAGCCGGGCGCATCAAGGCCGCCCTGGCCTTCAAGTCCGTGTTCGACGGCACCGTTGAAAAAATCGGGGAGGTCAGCACCTACCGCGCCAAGAAGGCTTACGTGGAATACATCGGCCCGCCACGCCAGATGAATGCCTACGCTGACGGCGACCTCATGTTCCCGATGCCGGTCACCGTCGAAATTGTTCCGGGCGCTGGCCGCTACATCGTTCCCCGTCCGTAAAAGGGCGCAGGGGTGCCCGTCGTCAAGCGTTTCCTGCATGCTTGACGACGGCGCGTTACCCCTTGATGCCGTATTTCTTCAGGCGCAGACGATCCGCCGCCGAGGCCGAAGCCGTCAGGCGTAGCAACTCGGCGTAGATACCGTCAGTCTGCGCCAATTCTGCGGGTGCTCCGACCTCGTCGACGTGACCGTCACGCAGCGTCACGATGGTGTCCACATCGGAAATTGTGGACAGGCGGTGGGCGATGATAACCGTTGTGCGTCCCTCCATCAGCTTGTCCAAGCCTCGCTGAACTTCGCGTTCTGCCTTGGTGTCCAGCGCCGAAGTGGCCTCGTCCAGGATGAGCAGGGGAGCATCCTTCAAAATTGCGCGCGCGATGGCGATGCGCTGCTTCTGGCCACCCGAGAGCTTCATACCTCGCTCGCCGATAGTGGTGTCGTAGCCGTCGGCGAAGCTGCGGATGAAGTCGTCGGCGTTGGCCTTCTTCGCGGCGGCAATGATTTCTTCGTCGGTGGCGTTGGGTTTGCCGTAGGCGATGTTTTCCCGAATCGTGCCGGAGAACAGTGACGAGTCCTGGAACACGACGGCAGAGCCAGCACGCAGAGTGGAACCGGAAACCTCGGAGACATCCGAACCCAGCACGCTCAAGCGGCCTGCGGTCGGGGCGTAGAAGCCGAGCAGCAAGTTGACGATGGTGGACTTGCCGCCACCCGACTCGCCGACCAGGGCGATTTTCTGGCCCGAGTACGCCCGGAAGCTGACATTGGAGAGCACCGTCTTGTCCTCTTCGTAGGCAAAATCCACTGCGTCGAAGTCGACAATGGGAGCGCCAATTGCCTCCTGTTCGGCTGCGCGTTCCAGGGAGGAACGGTGGGCGCTGTCGACGGACTCTGCGTCTGCGGTGGAACCAACGGACGCGGAGTCGAAGTCGCCGTTATTCGCGGTCGCTGCACTGAGCAGCTCCGGCTGCGTGCGGGTCTCTGGAGTAAGCTCCATGACCTTGAAGTAATCGCGCGAACCAGCGACTGCGCGCTGGGCAGCGTCGACCAGGAAGCTCATCATGGTCACTGGTTGGCGCGCCATGTTAATCAGCTGAATGAGCATGACCATGGTGCCGATGGAGAATTCTCCCGACAGCGTACGCAGGAAAAGCAGCAGGTAGATGCCTGCGAAGATGATGTTCAAAATGCCCCCGCGAAGGGCATCCATGCGGTGCCACCACGTTGACTGATCGCGGGTCAGGGAGATGGTGCGGCGGAAGCGGGAACCAAAGAAAGCGATTTCGCGCAGCTCCGCAGTGAAGGAGCGGACAACCTTGACTTGGCCGATGACCTCGGCAAAACGGCCACCGGCGATATCGATTTGTTCGTTCTTTTTCGCTTCAATCTTCTGCCAGCGCTTCGAGGTCAGCGCGGTCAGCAGGGTGTAGACCGGGAAAACGATAATCAATAGCACCGCCAGGGGCCAGTAGTGCCAGGCAGTGATGCCCAGTACCGCGCCGACGGTCAACAGCATCGGGAAGAAGTTGTTGGAAAACGCCTGGAGGAACTGCGTGATATTGCTAATCGAGCGTTCCAGGCGGGCGATAATTGTGCCGGTGACCTGACTGTCGAAATAGCGTTGCGGCAGCGACAGCAGCTTTGCATAGTAGCGGGTCGACAGAATCTCGCGCATGCGCGCAGTCATCACATCGCCCAGGTAACCACCGATGTTATGCACGATGGTTTGCGTCAGATCTGCGATTAGCAGCCCGATGACCAGCCAGATTACCGTGCGAGTGGTATCGGACATCGCCGCCTGGCTCAAGCCTTCATCGCTGGACACCGCGCCGACGATGGCGTCGGTGGCATCGCGGATGAGGAAGGGGCTAATCAACGACGCGGCGGCGGTGGCCAGCGAACAGATGATGACCCCGATATAGAAAGGCCAGAGCACTCGTGTAGTGGACAGGATTCTGCTGAGCAGACGCACGAAAGACCTCTATCTTGCGGGAGGATCACTCCCGCGATGAAATTACTGCGACAAAAGCCCTATCCTAACAGCGAGCGCACAGCACCAAGCGGCAGCGGCAGCCAGTTGGGGCGGTTCTGCGCTTCGTAAAGGCACTCGTAGATGGCCTTATCCAGTACAAAGGCCTCCAGTAGCGCCGGGTCACTGGCATCGCCATAGCCCTCCAAGAACGCATCGATATTGCGGCGAGCCCACTGCTCAACACGCTCGGTAGCTGCCTCGGTGTCTTCACGTCCGGTCAGCAGCGGGTAATGAGCGGCGTAATCGAAGGAGCGAATCATGCCGGCGATATCGCGTAGGCGGTGATCCGGCAGCCGGCGCTCCTCCCACGGGCGCGACGGCTCGCCCTCGAAGTCAATCAAGCGCCAAGAGCTCGGCGTGCGCAATACCTGCCCCAAGTGCAGATCACCGTGGATTCGCTGGACGACGGCACCACCTTCGGGAACCGCAGCCTCCGCGCGATCGAAGATAGCCTGCGCTTTATCCTTGACCTCAGCAATTTGTGGCACCACACCAGCGACGAAGTCCAGTCGAGCTCGCAGTGGGGCTACCAGCTCCGCACCGGCCAGACGCTTCTTTACCGCGACAGCGGCAGCGAGGCTGCTGTGTACCGAGGCCACTGCTTCGCCGAGCGCACGCGCTTCGGATGTAAAGTCGGTGCCCAAATCTTCCAGCGGGGTCTGACTGTCGCGGATGGCATCGCGCACTGCGCCAAGAGCCAACTCCCAGCCATCGACTGAGTTCGGTGCGAATTCCTGCAGCATGGCGGTGGTGTAGGTGTCTTCGCCAATGGTGGTCTCCACCCAGGAGTAGAGCTCAGGGACGAACTTGCAATCCGCCTGGGCCAGTGCGGCCAGCAGCTCCACATCGGCATTAGTACCGGGGTAGAGGCGACGGAAGAACTTGCACATCACGCGGTCGTCGAAAATGACCGAGGTGTTCGACTGCTCGACTCCCATGGGGCGGCCGGATTTCGGTCGGAGCTGCTCAGAGCCCGGCACACGTCGCAGTTCCATGCGGCCGAGCTTGCCTTCGTCGGAAAGCTTCTGGCCGAGTGCTGTGATGGCATCCGAATCAATCAGAGCGTCGTAGCCGACGATGCCCTCCGCGCGAACCAGCAGGGACTGCTCGTGGCCATCGGGGACGTCCTCCGCCCAAGCGATGGGCAGCTGATAGGTCGGTGCGGAATGCGCGGTGTGCACCCTCACCAATGCGATATCGACATCGGGACTGTCGGGATTGTCGCGCAGTACGGGGTCAAGCGCGAGGATCTCGACGTGGTCGATGTCAGAGACCTTGTCAGCGAAAAAGCGCATCTTGACCAGTGTGTCTGCCAGCTCTTCGGCAATGAAATCGGCGGTGGGAATAGTCATTTCAGTTCGTTCGCCTTTCGGGACTTAAAAGATCACTCTTTATTATCGGCGTTTGTGACGGCATCGGCTGCGGCATCGGCGGCGGTGCCTGAGTGCTCGCGTGATGACGTCACCGGCGCGTCCGATATCGCCTGCGCAACCGGGATTGTCGGCGCCGACATGGAGGCGCTCGATTCGAGGTTTGTCTCTGGCGGCAACTGGATTTCGAACCAGTAGAAACCGTGACCAGGAAGCGTGATCTGGTAGGGATCAGTGCCAATTGTGGGGAAGGGAACCGAACCCGTGAGCTCTACCGGGGTGGCGCCGGCGAACTCGGACAGATCCAGCGAGACGGCCGCGGGGTAAGAGGACAGGTTGTTGACGCACAGCAGCACTTCGTCGCCGTATGTGCGCAGATAGGTCAGAACAGAGGCGGTGTCGCTATTCAGCTCGCGGAAGTCACCGAGGCCAAAAGCCTCATAGCGCTTGCGGACCTGAATCAGTCGACGCACCCAATTCAACAGCGAATTGGAGTAGCTCGCTTGGTTCTCGACATTGACCGCCTGGTAACCGTAGGTCGCATCCTGAATGGTCGGCAGATAGAGCCGACCGGGGTCGGCCTTGGAGAACCCGGCGTTGCGGTCGGGCGACCACTGCATCGGTGTGCGCACGCCATCGCGGTCGCCGAGCCAAATGTTGTCGCCCATACCAATTTCGTCCCCGTAGTAGAGCACCGGCGAACCCGGCAGGGAGAGTAGCAGGGCATTGAAAAGCTCGAGCTGTGTGCGGTCATTTTGCAGCAGTGGCGCTAGACGACGGCGAATGCCGATGTTGGCCTTCATTCGCGGATCGTGCGCATACTCGGCGTACATGTAGTCGCGCTCGGCATCGGTGACCATTTCCAGCGTCAGCTCATCGTGGTTGCGCAGGAAGATTCCCCACTGAGCCGAAGACGGAATCTCTGGCGTAGACTCCAGGATCTCCGAGATGGGGAAGCGGGACTGCTTTCGCACCGCCATGAAAATGCGTGGCATGAGCGGGAAGTGGAAAGCCATGTGGCATTCGTCGCCGCCGACCTCCGGGTCGCCGAAGTATTCCACCACATCGGAGGGCCACTGGTTGGCCTCCGCCAGCAGGACGCGACCCGGGTATTCCTCATCCATGACCTTGCGGCAGCGCTTCAGAAAAGCGTGGGTCTCGGGCAGGTTCTCGCAGTTAGTGCCTTCGCGCTCGAAGAGGTAGGGCACAGCGTCGAGGCGGAAGCCATCGATGCCGAGATCGGACCAGAAGCGCAGCACATCGAGCATCGCTTCCTGCACCGCCGGATTGTCATAGTTCAAATCCGGCTGGTGGGAGAAGAAGCGGTGCCAGTAGTACTGGCCACGCACCGGGTCATAGGTCCAGTTGGAATCCTCGGTATCGACAAAGATAATGCGTGCGCCCGAGTAAGTGTCCGGGTCATCAGTCCAGACATAAAAGCCGCCGTAGGGGCCATCCGGATCAGTGCGCGACTGCTGAAACCACTCATGGGTATCGGAGGTGTGGTTCATCACCAGGTCAGTAATAACGCGGATACCGCGCGCATGGGCCTCGTCGAGAAGCACCTTAAAATCCTCGACCGTGCCAAACTCGTCGAGCACGGCGCGGAAGTCGCGGATATCGTAACCGCCGTCGCGCAGCGGGGAGTCGTAGAAAGGCGGCAGCCAGAGGCAGTCAACGCCCAGCCATTGCAGATAATCGAGCTTCTCCGTCAGCCCTTTGAGGTCGCCGGAGCCGTTGTTGTCGGAGTCGAAGAAGGCCCGGACGAGCACCTCATAGAACACCGCGCTGCGGTACCACTCGTAATCTTCCTTGGCGATAGTCATGCATCCCAGCGTAATGACTATGCCACTAGCCTGCAGAGAGAGTTTTCCTGCGAGATCCCACAAGACCGCGCGAGACGGCCGTCCTGGGAGACCTCATTAAATAGCATTCTAAACAACCTTGTGTTCCTGAATCAGCGCGGTGAGCTGGTACGCATCATCCAACTTCAACTCCGTTGCCACCGGAGTGACCGCTCCCGGCACCATGTCGATTCGCACGTTTGCCACTCCCGCCGCTTTCTTCAGCGGAGAAATAATCAGTGTATGTCCTTGAATACGCTGCCAGGGAACGATGAACCGCGTATGCCAGAACCGGCCCTTTGTCACTAAAAGACCCCGCCGCGTGGCCTGCACCTTTTGGAATTTCCAGTCAATTGGGCTGAGCCACCATGCCGTGCGTGGAGTCTGCCAGGAGCCCAACAGGTCATCCGCGGAGGACGGTCCCGCAATCTCATTCATCAGGTAATCGACAATCGCGTCCGTCTCCGGTGCCGGTGCCACTGGCACCAGTGTGTTGTTCGACTGTGTGCTGTCCAGGCCATAGCCCGCCACCGAGACATCCGCACGGGACCATCTCCACGGACGCCACCAGAGCGGTTGCACCACTTTAAAGCCATGAATGCGATCAATGGGAATGGTCTGAGCGCGCGTCGACAACAGTCCGGCGGTAATCGCCAGACGCCTGCTTTCCGACGATACCTTCAGCGTGAAATCCCACGACTGATTTAGTACCCCGAAAAGGCCGACAGCGAAACTGCCAATCACAATCAGAGTAGTGATGGTTACTCCGCTGAGGATTTCTACGATGAGGTCGGTAAACAGCGCAGAGACAACGGCGAGGAGGATGAGAGCTATGCCGACGAAAAGACCGGGTCCAATGGCCACGGATGCAATCAGCCGTCCGACATCGACCGGGCCAAAGATGGTCTTCGCTTCGGGCATGCGAGAGGACATGTGAGCGCCGGAGTCGAGGGGCGCGGTGGAGCTGTCGCCGTCGTAAAGCGAACGTGCCAGCTCGGTGTCCAGCTTTTCTACCTCACCCAACACGTCAGCGCGGAACTGTTCGCACTGCGGGGGAGTGAGGTATTTGATTGTGAAGTGTGAATCGGAGCCGCCGGCTGTTTCAATGACAATTTCGGCGAGCCCGAAAATGCGCGCCAACAATGGTTGGTTGATATCCACCGCCTGCACGCGGTCGAGCCGTGCCGCGCGTCGAGAACGCAGTAGCCATCCGGAGCCGTAGCGAACCTCATCGTCGGTGAGCTCGTAGAACGTATACCGCCAGGACAGCCACGAGAAAAATGCAATCAGACCAATAATTATGGCGACCGCACCGGTACCGACAAGGAGACCGAGCCATGCCCAGTCGTAGAGCTGAGTCACGACCGCAACGGCCAACTGCCACTGATTCGCGACTGCGAATGCAGTCACCGCAGCGATTGTGGCAAAGCTTTTGAGCAGCGGAGATAGGGGATGAACTCTATGCCTCATTTAGAGACCCGCCATCCGGTCGTGGGCGCGCTGAGATAGACGAGCGCGCAGGGCGAGCGCTTCTTCACGTGGCAAACCGTGGACGGCTGCATCCGAGCTCGCCGATGCTGTGTTGAGCTTCAGCGTTGCCAGTCCGAATAGTCGAAGGAGAGGTCCTTCATCGATGTCGATGAACTGGATTCGTCCGTAAGGGACGACAGTGACCGAGCGCCACCAGCGTCCGGACGCAACAATGAAGTCGTTGTCCTCTTCGAGGTATCGGTGGGCACGAACTTGTCGACCGATGAGCCAGTAGATATATGCGAAGTAGAGCACGCAGGCGAGGACGCCCAACCACATCCACGGAGTCCACATCACAGCGGCGACGACGGATGCAATCGTGATAACTAGCAGGGGAGCGGCGTGCGCGACTCGCTTCACCTTAGCCAGCGCGGGGTCGACCGGCTGCAGCGCGGAATTCTCGGGGACTAATAAATCAAGCGGCTCCATAGTTGACAGTTAACCACAGAGGGTAAAGCTTGCGTCTGGCCTGGTGCTTCGGTAAGAACGGTGGCTATGGATCGCAGGAAACTCATAGCAGTACTTATCACGCTGATCACCATTTTGGTCTGCGTCGAGATTTATCGGTACATGCAGACTTTGCCAGCTTAAGTCGCTGGGCTCAGTTGTTGAGCACAACAGCACAGCGCTAACCAGCGCAAGCTTCACCCGCCTTATTCCCTATGCACCAAAGAGCTGGCGCGGAGCCGCCCACGCATCGATGGCAATGCCCTCGACTGCCTGGGCGTCAGCGCCGGTAAAGGTAGTCACCTTGCGGTCGTCGTTGTAGCGGGGCATGTGTGAGGTGCCTTCGCGGATGAACTCGACCGCCACTTGGTGGAATGGATGGTTGGGTTCTTTCATACCGAAGAAGCGTGCAATGTCGATGCAGTGCGGAGCACCACTGGTGCGGCCAGCAGGTGCATAGCCCAACCCTTCTCCCGGTTCGAACTGTGCCGCCCACACATCCAGCTCAGCCGCCACGGACCGTTCGGCGACTTTAACAGCGTATGAGCGAATCGCTGAGTCAGAAATGACATTCCCCATCGGACGCTCGGCATAGGCGGTGGCCGGAAATTCGCCGTGGCCGCGATGCCCCTTGGCGTAGCGCCGAGCCATCCACTCTCGCATGGGCAACTTGTCCATCGCCACAACCGGCGGTTCTGAGAAGAACTCTTCGCTGGTGGCGGTCACCATCGTCGGCAGTGTGGGAGCAAAGCTGTCGAAGCGAGGCCCAATTGCCGGATCCGAAGGCGAGGATGCCGACACCAATTTCTGGGCCCGAGCGACCCTGCGTTCGTCGGCACGCGAAAAGACGTCGGTGGACGGCACACGTCCCACGCCGATGCCGGCCAACGTGCGGCGGAGGCGCGAGCCCGACAGCAGCGAGAAGGCCGGCGACATGGCAATGGTGCGTTGGATCTGGCCGCGCGTGCGATCGTCGGCAGCCAGAGTGAGCGCCAGCGCCGCACCCGCCGATTGCCCCGAGATAGTGATGTTGTCGATATCGCCGCCGAAGGCAGGCGCGTTACGACGAGCCCACTGCAGCCCCAGATACAGGTCATCAATGGCCCGGTAGGTCTCTGTTTCACTGTCACGCCAGAAGCCCTCGAGGCCCTTGCGGTATCCAAGCGAAACGGTGACGATGCCCGCCTGTGCGAAGGCCGTCGCGTCCGTCCAGGGTTCGGAGGGATGCCCAAACTCGTAGCTACCACCGTGAATCCACAGCAATACCGGATAGGAGGCGTCCGCGGGCTCAGCCGGTGCGGTGACGGTGAGAACTAATTCGCGCTCGGGTTCACAGCGCCGAGTGCCCGACTGTGGGCCGTCTGCCACCGGTGCCGACGCGGCGAACGGAGCAGCATCTGCGTAATCGATATTGAAAACTTGTATTGCGCCATCGTGAATACGGCCGGTTAGCCTCCCGCAGGGAGCGGAAATAGTCGTCTCTGTCATGGCGGAAAACGCCTCCTCGTCACGGTTGGTCCTGCCAGAAGGGCGGGGAGTCTGTTTCAGACGGTAGGCGCACTCTGGTTTTTCGAGCACGCTACAGTTGAATTCACTATGACCAATGATGCACGAAATCCACTGTTGACACCGTCGGAATTGTTCTGCGAATTGCCAGATTTTGCGGCAATCGATGACAGCCACGTCCGCGAGGCTTTTAGCGAAGCAATGCGCAGCCATGCGCGCGAGATTGACGCCATCGCCACGTCGTCGGAGGCTCCGACCTTCGTTAACACCATCGAGGCAATGGAGAAGGCGGGCCAAGATCTGGACCGCGTCGCTGCTTATTTCTTCAACGTTGCCGGGACGGACGCCACCGACGTCCGCATGGAAATTGAAGCCGAGATCGCCCCGCAGCTCACAGCACACCTGGATCAGATTCGCATGCGCAGTGACCTGTGGCAGCGCATCAATGCCATTGACAGCGTTGACGATGCCGCCACCCCGGAAGAGGCGAAGCTGCTGCTGAAGAAAGTCCGCGAAGACTTCCAGCGCGCCGGTGCGGACCTCAGCGACGAGGACAAAGCCGAGCTCAGCCGCATCAATTCCCGCCTCTCTGAGCTTTCCACGGCTTTCGGCGAAAACCTGCTGAAGGACACCGTTGCGCGCGCCGTGGAAATCTACGACCGCGAGGAGCTCGCCGGGCTTTCCGACGACGCCATTGCGTCCTTCGCCGCCTACGCGAAAAAGGCCGACACCGATGCGCCGTGGCTGATTCCGCTGGACCTACCGTCAACTCCGGCACAGCTGGCTGACCTGGATAATCCGGCTACTCGCGCCAAGCTCTACGAAGCCTCACTGGGGCGTGCGGGTGCTGCCTCCGGCAAGTTCGACAACTCAGACATTGTGCTGGAAATGGCACGCCTGCGTGCCCGCCGTGCCAAGCTGCTCGGCTACGACACGCATGCGGATTACGTCATTGCCAAGGAGACGGCAACCACCGCAGAAGCTGCTCGGAAGCTCATTGCAGACCTGGCGCCAGCTGCCATTGCGAATGCTGAAGGCGAGTACAAGCGGGTCGCTGATCTGGCTGGCGATGAGACGGTCACGGGCGCTGACTGGCCATACTGGGAGCGCCGTCGTAAAGCGGAAGAATTCGCAGTCGACACGGAGGAACTCAAGAACTACTTCGAGCTCCACCGTGTTATCGAAGACGGCGTGTTCTACGCTGCCCGCAAGCTCTATGGCATCGAGGTAGTCAAGCGCGAGGACCTGCAGGGATACGCGCCGGGCACGACCGTGTGGGAGGTACGCCAGGGCGGAGGCGAGACCATCGGCCTGATTATTACGGACTACTTCTCGCGTCCGACCAAGCGCGGTGGTGCGTGGATGAGCTCGTTTAGGGACCAGTCCCGTCTGCTGGGGCGCCTGCCAGTCGTGGTCAACGTGATGAACATCGCCGAAACCGAACCGGGCACCCCGGTGCTACTGACGCTCGACGAGGTCACCACTGCTTTCCACGAGTTCGGGCACGCCCTCCACGGTCTGCTTTCCGACGTCACATACCCGACCTTCTCGGGCACTAACGTCCCGCGCGACTTCGTGGAATTCCCCTCCCAGATCAACGAGAACTGGGCGCTTGAACCGTCCATTCTGGCCAATTACGCCGTCCACGTTCGTACCGGTGAGCCGATCCCGGCCGAGCTAGTCGAGTCGGTGAAGAAGGCCCGCACCGCTGGTGAGGGATTCGCCACGGTTGAGTACCTCGCCGCGTGCGCCATCGATCTGGCCTGGCACAGCCTCACCGAGGAGGAAGCAGCTCAGGTCACTGATGTTGATGCCTTCGAAGCGGAAGCACTTGCCGAACTCGGCCTCGACGTTCCCCACCTGGCTCCGCGTTACCGCTCCCGCTACTTCAACCACATCTTCGCCGGTGGTTACTCGGCGGGCTATTACTCCTACCTGTGGGCAGAGGTTCTCGACGCGGACGGTTTCGGTTGGTTCACCGACAACGGCGGTGCCACAATCAGCGGCGGCAGCCACTTCCGCGAGGAGATTCTCTCCCGTGGTGGCGCCATCGATTTTATGGCCGCCTACCGCGCTTTCCGAGGCCGCGACAAGGACATCCAGCCGCTCCTCGAACGCCGCGGGCTGTCGGGCACTGATGCCTAGCTTCACGCTTTACGACGAGCGCCGCGACCGCCGCCCACTGGTTATTCCGGTCACCGGCAGGGTAGGTTGACACTCATGGCAGAAGTATTCGACAGAGTAGGGCAGTGGCTTATCCAATTGCCACTGCTTGCGCAGGTCAGCGTGCTATGCGTGGTTCTGCTGGTAGTCGGAGGGTTTGTTGCTTTCGTTCTCGTTGGCGCAATCGATGTTGTCAGCGGTCGCCTGTGGCAGAGGTCAGTGCGCTGGCGGGAGCGTTCGCAGGAGCGTCGAGGAGCGGGCAGCGAGAGCTAGTAGCCGATGAGGTAGTGGCCTGTAGATAGCTCACCGGGAGTCCCGATGAATTGAGCTGGGACAAGCCCCCTTTAAGTGTTGGGTCGCTATCGCTGCCCTAAGGTATGTCTTAAAGTATTAGGAAATTTGCCCAACAGGCTAGAGTTGGGTAGTTCGCAAATATTTCGCAGTAGGGAGCTGAGTTAGCATGCATCGGTCGAGGCACTCGAAGGTCCTACTTGCCCTAATCGTTTTGCTTCTTCTCATCCTCATCGCTGGTGCAGTCACCGATTTCCAGTTTTAGCCTCGGTTTTAGTGCCGGGCACATAACTTGAAAGATCGGTGAACAGCAAAAATGAGGGATTAGTCGCTCACGAACCAATTAACGCTTGAATCCGGGGAAGCGAGGCAGGTCCTCGACAAGCACGGCCTTGCCCTCGGCATCGGTTAGCGGAATGCACCAGTTCGGGTACTGGTCGTGGCTCGTGCCCGGCTGGTTCTGAGTACGACGATCGCCGACCATGTCCACCAAGGCCTCACACTTCAGCGCGGATGGCGTCTGGTCGAGGAAGCGGTGCAGCCCCGTGACCAGTGCGTCAATTGGTGGCAGATTATCGCGGGTAAGGGAATGAACATCCATGTCCGCCGCAGCCGTGTCACCAAAGCAGCCGGCTTCCTTGGCCGCACCCAAAACCTTTCGAATCCACTCGAAGTCCCGGCGGTCTTCCTCCGCGACGTCGGAAAGCAATAGTCTCAGGCGTTCCCGTAGCTTGATGTGCTCGCCTGCGAGGTAGCCTGCCGTCGGCGGCAGATCGTGCGTGGTGACGGAGGACAGGCACAGGCTGCGGTAAGCGCTTGGTGGTTTCGGCTGGTCGCCCTCGGATTCAAACCACACGATCGAGGTGCCCATGATGCCCCGCGAGGCCAGGTAGTCCTGCACCCACGGCTCGAAAGTGCCCAGGTCTTCGCCTACGACGACGGCCCCAGCGAGCTCGGCCTCAAGTGCGAGAATGCCGACCATTGCCTCGTGGTCGAAGTACAGGTAGGTGCCATTGACGGGGGACTCCATCCGCGGCATGACCCAGAGGCGGAACATACCCAGCACGTGGTCAACACGAATGCCACCTGCGTGGCGAAGGATTGTGCGCAGCATGTCGCGCCAGGGGCGGTAGCCGGCCTCGGCTAGCTTGTGCGGGTTCCACGGCGGCTGCGACCAGTCTTGGCCGCGCTGGTTAAAACCGTCTGGCGGTGCGCCAACAGAGATAGCAGGAGCGAGCCAATCCGCAAGGTTCTCGGCATCCGCGCCGCCAGGGTGCACGCCGACGGCAAGGTCGGCCATGATGCCGATGCGCATACCCGCATCCAGGGCTGCCTCTTGTGCCTGGCCGAGCTGCTGATCGAGAATCCACTGCACCCAGAGGTGGAACTGGAAGATTTCCTCCCGCAGAGATTCGACACTGGCGTGGTTACCCAACGGTGGAACCAACTCGATATCGTTCTCGGTTACGGCACCAGAATCGGAAGTGGCAGCGCGTGCAGCATCGCGGGCAGCAGCGCGATCCGCGAGCTCGCGCTCGGTGCACCACGACGCGTAGTCGTATATGCCACGGCCCTCGGCCTCCAGCCAACGGTCAAATTCCGCCTGGCGTGCGCTGGACAGGGGGATCTTGTGAATTGCCCGCAATACCTTGAGCTTTGCAGCGTAGATGGGGTTGCGGTCAATCTCATCAGGGCTGTGATTGAGCTGGTGGAAAGAGTTCGCTAGCGCACGGGCTTCATCGGCCTCGTCCTTGTCCAGGTACCCGAACTCGTCGATAAGCTCTGGGCGCGCGTACAGCGGATTGACATAGCGGCGCGTGGTGGGCAGGTACGGCGAGTCTTCTACCGGAGGCAGTGGCTCTGCGGCGTGCAACGGATTGATGAGGACGAAATCAGAGCCCGCGTGCTCTGCACTGACCTGTGCCAAGTCGCCGAGGGTAGCGAAATCGCCAATACCCCAGCTGCGGCTGGAGCGTACCGAGTACAGCTGTGCCATGACACCATGCGCAGGATTCTGCACGTACTTGTCGGCAGTGGCGAGACGGTTGGGGGTTACGGCCACATCGCACTCAGCGACGTTGTCATCGTTGACTGCGCGCAAGCGATGCCAACCAAGTGGCAGATCCTCTGGAATTGCGAAGGCGGCTTCACCCATCAACACATCGCCGACCTGGCGTGGCGGTACCAAGTGGTGCACCTGAGCGCAGGGCCATTCTGCGCCGTCCTCCAGTTTCACAGTCACGCTGACATTGCTGCCGTGCGGTACGTGAACCAGAACTCGGTGGAAGATGCCCTGGCGGGTAACTACCACGGGCGGGAGAAGGCGAGACCACTGCGTGTCTGCCCACTCACGACGGGCGTCGTTGATGTCGGCATCGCTGGGATCTGGGCCCAGATCGATGTCGAGAGCAGCGAGAGTTTTTAGCACTGTCTCACGAGAGACGTGCACGAGTTGGCCCTCGGTGGAGTAGTAGGAAACCCCAACTCCGACATCTTTAGCGAGGTCGGCGAGTGGAGAGGAAAGGGGAGGATTGGAAGCTGCCTGTGTCACCCTTTCCATCATGCCAGTTTAGAAAAACTTTGCCAGTAGTAAGGTAAATCACTTCGTTATCGAAATATTTACTGAAATCACAACGGCGCAGGGTTTGATGTTCTAAGTTGATTCCTAACGAAACCAACGACGGACAGAACTACCGAAAGTAGGGGTTTGTAACTCGATGCGTGAATATACTACCGAGGCGAAATACGTCATCGGCGAGGACGAAACGATTATTACCTCGCTGCAGGAGCTGGTGCAGAAGCGCCCGAAGCTGGTGCTTTTCACTCGCCCCAAGAACTTTGAGTGGGTAAATGTCACTGCTCAGGAGTTCTATGACGAGGCAAAGGGCGTCGCTAAGGGGCTAATTGCCAACGGTGTTCAGCCGGGCGACCGCGTAGCGCTGCTCAGTGAGACTCGCTACGAGTGGAACCTGATCAATACCGCTATCTGGATGGCAGGCGCTGCTGTTGTCCCGATTTACGGCTCTTCTTCGTCTGGCCAGATTCGTTGGATTATTGAAAACTCCGGTGCTGTTTTCGCATTTACCGAGTCGCGTGAGCACACCGACCGCATGAAGCCTCTGCTGGTCGAAAAGGGCACCGAGAACCCGGAGGGCGAGTCTCAGCTGCGTCGTGTACTGGAGATTAACGCTTCCGCTACTGACACCATTAGCTACGAAGGCCGTGACATTGACGGCGACGAGGTCGAGCGCCGCATCAAGGACACCAAGGCCGACGACCTGGCAACCGTGATTTACACCTCCGGTACCACTGGTCGTCCGAAGGGCTGCGTGCTCCTGCACAGCAACTGGCTGGCGGAGGCCCGCGCCATCCTCACCAACGAGATTGGCCTGATTGCCCGTCCGGGGAACCGCATTCTGACCTTCCTGCCGTTGGCGCACGTGTTGGCTCACGCAGTGTCCCTGGCTTCGATGATTTCCGGTGCTACCCAGTCTCACTGGGCTGATACCAAGACCGTCACCCTGGAGTTCCAGCGTTCCCGTCCGCACATGATTCTCGGTGTGCCGCGCGTGTTCGAGAAGGTTCGTGACTCCGCCTACGCCTCCGCTAAGGAGAAGGGCGCATTCGGCCTGGCCATGTTCGAGCGTGCTGAGGCCACCGCCATCGAGTACTCCAAGGCACTGGATACTCCGGCAGGTCCGTCGCGTGTCTTGAAGCTGCGTCGCCAGCTCTACGATCGCCTGCTGTTCTCGAAAATTCGCGCAGCTATGGGTGAGGCCGTGCAGTACACCATTTCCGGTGGTTCGGCTCTGTCCTCTGACCTCGGGCACTTCTTCCGTGGTCTCGGTGTGCCTGTCTACGAAGGCTACGGTCTGACTGAGTCCACGGCTGCCGTCACCGTGAACAACCCGAGCGAGCAGATTATTGGTACCGTTGGTCGTCCGGTCGGTGGTTGCTCCGCCGCTATCGCTGATGACGGCGAAGTTCTGCTCCGTGGTCCGGTTGTGTTCGACCGCTACTGGAAGAACGAAGAGGCAACCAAGGAAGCCTTCATCGACGGCGAATGGTTTAAGACTGGTGACCTCGGTGAGCTGACCGAAGAAGGCCACCTGAAGATCACCGGCCGCAAGAAGGACCTCATTGTCACCGCTGGTGGTAAGAATGTCGCGCCGGGCCCGATGGAAGACCGCATGCGTGCGCACCCGCTGGTGTCCCAGGCAGTCGTCATCGGCGATGGTCGTCCGTTCGTCTCCGTGTTGGTCACTCTCGATGAGGAGGCACTGGAGAAGTGGAAGATTGAGCACTCCGTCCCCGAGCACACCTCGATCCGTGAACTCGCTGCCTCCAGCGCAGTTTTGCGCGCCGAGATTCAGGACGCCGTCAACTCCGCTAACGAGCTGGTTTCTCACGCAGAGGCCATTAAGAAGTTCCATATTCTGGACAGTGACTTCACCGAGGAAAGCGGCGAGCTGACCCCGACCATGAAGGTCAAGCGCAACATTGTCATGGACAACTACTCGCGTGACATTGAGGCTCTCTACCAGCGTTAATTCACGGTCTACCCGCTGCCGATAGAAAACGGCAGCGTGTTGTTACCGCGCTAGCGCCCCTCACCCCATTAAGGTGAGGGGCGCTAGAAATTTTTAAGGAGTTTTCAGTTTTCGAAAGTCGGCATTCGTCAATGTTCGTCGATATTCGAAAGCGGAAGACTGCAATGATGTCACCGGCGCCGAAGATGTCGTGGGAGGGCGGGCAATGATTAACCACTTCGATGCTCGGCTACGCCTGCGCGAAGTGACCCAAGAGCTCTACGACATTGGTGACGAAGTTGCCGAACACATCGAGCACCTTGCTCAGGCGGTTGCTGATGTAGATCGTGAGCTGGTGGACGAATGTGTCCTCGAGCTCGCTGACATCGTCGACGAGGCCGTTGAGGACTGCCGCCCTCTGATTGGTGAGCTTGATGGTCTACGCCAAGCGTTTACCTCCGGCATTCGCTCGGGGCGCATCGGTACTCTTTCCTCCGCTTCGACACCGCGTCGACACCCGCATCCGGCACCGAAGTCGCCGGATGTGCAGTCACTGTCGCTCATTCCGGCTCCTTTGAAGCATCCGGTTGCAGTCCCTACGGTCACGCAGGCAATGATTGCTCGCTCCGATGCCGTGGCTTCTTACCTGGAGGAACTCGCCGACTGGGTTTCCGCCGAAAACATCCGAGGCGTGGAAAAGCTCGGTAGTGTGGTGCTTCCGCAGCTTTACGCACAGTCTGGCCGCCGTGCACTGTCCGCTGCCGCCGCTTGGTGTGTTGCTGTTCCCGAGACTCATCCGGCAGTTGCCAATGCGCTGCGCGGCCGTAGGCCTCCGGAGTTCCTGATGGAACGTGCCCGCATCGATGAAATTGTCCGCCGCGTCAAGCAACGTCGAGCCAAGGAGCATGCGTGAGCGAAGCCTCCGCACACACCGATTCCTTCGGTGTCTACTTACACGTCCCATTCTGTGCCACCCGTTGTGGCTACTGTGATTTCAACACGTACACGCCAGGTCAGCTGGGCAGTGGCGCAACGCAGGGAGACTACCTCGATGCCATCGTGGCTGAGCTCGAGATGGCCGTCGTAAAGCACCCCGAACTAGCGCGTGGCGCCGATACCGTATTCGTCGGCGGTGGTACGCCGTCGATGTTGGGGGCGAGTGGTCTTCGTCGCCTGCTCGACGGTGTGCGCAACAGCTTTGGGCTTGCCGACGACGCCGAGGTCACCACCGAGTCGAATCCCGAGTCGACCTCCCCGGAGTTTTTCGAAGGCTTGGCCGAGGCAGGGTTTACCCGGGTGAGTCTGGGCATGCAGTCGGCTGTGCCGCATGTGCTGGCCACTCTGGATCGTACGCACACGCCGGGGCGTCCTGCGGCGGCAGTGGCGGAGGCACGCGCGGCCGGCTTTGAGCACATCAACCTCGACGTTATCTATGGCACGCCAGGGGAGTCGATGGCGAACCTCGATACGACGTTGGAGGCAGTCCTGGCCACGGACGTCGATCATGTTTCGGCGTACTCACTGATCGTCGAGCCGGGTACCGCGATGGCGCGTAAGGTCCGTCGTGGTGAGCTGCCGATGCCTGACGACGACGATCTCGCCGACCGCTACGAGCGCATCGATGCCGCACTGAGTCAAGCCGGTTTTTCCTGGTACGAGGTGTCCAACTGGGCAAAACCGGGCGGCCAATGTCGTCACAATATGCTCTACTGGCGCGATGGAAATTGGTGGGGTGCGGGCCCCGGTGCACATTCGCACCTGGATGGCACGAGGTTTTACAACGTCAAGCATCCGGCTCGCTACGCGGCGACCATTTCCGGCGGAGAATTGCCGATTAAGGATTCAGAAGGGCTAACGGCCGAGGATCGGCACACTGAGAAGATTATGCTGGGCCTCCGCTTGGCCGAGGGTATCGATGCCAATCTGCTCGGTGAGGATGAGCTGGGCAAGGCACGTCGGCAAGCGGAAGCGGGCATGGTGGAGTTTGTTTCCGTCGATGGTGGCCAGCGGATTCAGCTGACCAATCGCGGTCGTTTGCTGGCCGACGCAATAATTGTTGATATCCTTAGTTAAACTATCCGCATGTCATCTCAGACGGATAAGCGCAGGCAGGAAGTTCTTCGGGCAATTGTCTCGGATTACGTAGCTTCCCAGGAGCCGGTCGGCTCGAAGGCTCTGGTGGAGCGCCACAATCTGGGTGTGTCCTCGGCGACCATTAGAAATGACATGGCGGTGCTGGAGGCTGAAGGTTATATCCAGCAGGAACATGCATCGTCCGGGCGTATCCCGACTGAGAAGGGCTACCGCCTTTTTGTGGACAATCTTTCGCAGATTAAGCCGCTGTCCCGGGCCGAGCGCCGAGCTATCCTCGAGTTCCTCGAAGGCGGCGTCGATCTGGAGGACGTGCTGCGCCGCAGTGTGCAGCTGCTGGCCCAGCTAACTCGTCAGGTCGCAGTGGTGCAGGTGCCGACGCTGGAGGTCTCCCGCGTCCGGCACTGCGAGGTCGTACAGCTCGCCGACGCGCGATTGTTGCTGGTAGTCATCACTGACACCGGGCGCGTGGAGCAGCGCAATGTTGAGCTGCCAGCACCGATGGATCCCGATCTCGTGCCGCTCTTGCGTGAGCATTTCAACCGCGCAATGTCGGGGCACACGCTTGCCGACGCGTCGATTGCGATCTCCGATCTTGCGGCTAACGCCCCGCGTGATTTGCGGGATGTGCTTATTCGCTGCTCGACGGTGCTGGTGGAGTCGTTGATTGAGAAGCCGAATGACAGACTCATCCTGGCCGGGGCATCGAATTTGACCCGTGGTAATATGGCCGGTCGCTTACCTTCTACGTTGCCCATGGTTCTTGAAGCTCTCGAAGAACAGGTGGTCGTGCTGAAACTGCTGTCGGCCGCGCAGGATTTGCACCACGTTCGCGTTTCCATCGGTGAGGAAAACGAGGACGAGGAGCTGCGCGCTACCTCAGTTGTTTCAACTGGCTATGGAACCGGCACCGAAATTTTGGGTGGCATGGGCGTAGTTGGCCCCACATTTATGGATTATCCGGGAACAATTTCCTCGGTTGCTGCTGTTGCACAGTACGTTGGCCGGGTATTGAAAGGAAGTAGCTAAAGTTGGCACGCGACTATTACGGCATCCTCGGAGTGGAGAAGGACGCTACGGACGCTGAGATTAAGAAGGCGTACCGAAAGCTGGCGCTCAAGTACCACCCAGACCGTAATCCGGGTGATGAAGAAGCTGCGGAGAAGTTCCGTGAGGCCTCTGAGGCGAACGAGGTCCTGCTGGATCCTGAAAAGCGCCGGATTGTGGATATGGGAGGAGATCCTCTCAATCCGCAGGGCGGTATGCCAGGCGGTGGCTTCGGCGGTTTCGGCGGCGGCGGAGTCGGCGATATCTTCGAGGCATTCTTCGGCGGTGCCGGCGGTACCCGCCAGCGCCGCTCGCGTGTGCAGCCAGGTGCAGATGCGCTGCTGCGTATTTCTCTGGGCCTCGATGAGGCATTCACCGGTGTCCGCAAGCCCATCACGGTGGACACCGCGGTGCTGTGTGAGCAGTGCGAGGGAACCGGCTCGAAGTCCAAGTCCAAGCCGAAGATGTGTACCAGCTGTGATGGCACTGGCGAGATTCAACAGGTCCAGCGTTCTTTCCTGGGCAATGTGATGACCTCGCGGCCGTGCCCGACTTGTGAGGGCACCGGCGAGATCATCCCCGATCCGTGTAACAACTGCGGTGGCGATGGCCGCGTCCGTGCTCGCCGTGATCTGACGGTCAACGTTCCGGCAGGTATCTCTGATGGCATGCGTATTCGCATGGCAGGGCAGGGCGAGGTCGGTCCGGGCGGTGGCCCGGCGGGTGACCTCTACGTGGAAGTTGCCATGGACCCGCACCCTGTATTCGAGCGTGAGGGCGATGATCTGCACTTTAACGTGCAGGTGCCCATGGCTGATGCCGCACTTGGTACCGAGTTTGAGGTCGACGACCTGCTCGGCGAACCAATGACCATCAAGGTTGATTCGGGCACCCAGCCGGCAGAGCAGATTCGTCTGTCGGGTAAGGGCATGCCGCATCTGCGCGGCGAGGGCAACGGCGACGTGGTCGCACACGTCGATGTCACGGTGCCGACGAAGCTGGACCGCAAGTCCCGCGAGCTGCTGGAGAAGCTACGCGAGCACCGCGATGATGATGCCAAGGTGGCAGACTCGAGTGAGCGCAACGGTTTCTTCTCCCGATTCCGCCGCCGTTAGAACACGCCATCCCCAAAGCCCCCTCCAGTGAGTGTGAAGCACACATGAGTTTGCCCGTATTCCTCGGTGAGTTCACCGAGCTGCCGCGCCCGGAAGAAATCATTCGAATCCTCGGGTCGGAGGCAAAGCACATCAGCGTTCGCAGGCTGAAGGAGGGCGCGGAGATTCTTCTTGCCAATGGTGCGGACAAGGTGGTGCGGGCACAGCTCATGCACGTAGATCCGCGTGAGGTCCACGTTCGCGTAGTTGCCGCCGAGGAACGTCCACGTCCGCGCCCGCACGTCACTGTGGTGCAGGCACTGCCGAAGTCGGATCGTGCTGAGCTTGCGGTCGATTTGATGACCGAGGCTGGGGTCGATGAGATTATCCCCTGGGCGGCCGTGAATTGTGTGGCCCGATGGCAGGGTACCGCGAAGGTCACTAAGGCCCGCGCCAAGTGGCAGTCGGCTGCGCGCGAGGCAGCCAAGCAGGCTCGTCGTGCATGGATTCCGCCGGTCGCTGACCTGCATAGCTCCGCTGATATTGAGCAACTCATCCAGGAAACCACGTCAGCAGGTGGTGTGGCAGCAGTTTTGCACGAGGAGGAAACAGCTCCGTTCGTGGACTTCGCCGCGCAGGCAGCAAACGCTGACAAGGTTCTTTTCATCGTCGGCCCAGAAGGGGGAGTCAGCCCTGGGGAACTCGAGGCCTTCCGCGCCGCAGGTGCTAGCTCGGTAGTACTCGGCCCGACAGTTCTCCGCAGCGCCCTCGCGGGAGCTGCTGCTCTTTGCGCACTGGGCCCGTTGACAAAGCGCTGGGGCGGCGCACCCACGCCTGGTCAGTAGGATAGACGCATAATGACAAAGTATTCAGTAACTGCTCGTACCACTGCCGTCGTCGAGCTCGATGACAATCTCGCGCCGATTGTGGTCGGTCATGCGGATCAGAACCTACGTCTGCTGGAATCTCTGCTGGCAGCGGATATTCATGTCCGCGGCGGAGTTGTGACAATCAAGGGTGCTCCGGCGGATGTTTCGTTGGCTGTCCGCGCGTTCAAGGAGCTAGAGGCAATGGCCCGTCGTGGGCACGAGCTCTCCCCGGAGTCGGTGCGGCACGCGGTGGGCATTGTGGATCGCGGGGAGAAGTCCGCCAGCGAGGTGCTCGGTGGCGGCATCGTGACACATCGTGGCAAGACCGTGCGTCCCAAGACCGAGGGACAAAAGAACTACGTCGATGCCATCGACCGCTATAACGTTGTTTTCGGTATCGGCCCAGCCGGTACGGGCAAGACCTTCTTGGCCATGGCCAAGGCGGTTGCTGCACTGAAGAATAAGCAGGTAGAACGCATTATTCTGACTCGCCCCGCAGTGGAGGCGGGTGAGAACCTGGGCTTCCTGCCGGGTACTCTGCACGAGAAGATTGACCCCTACCTGCGCCCATTGCACGATGCGATGCGCGAAATGCTTGAGCCAGAGCTGATTCCAAAGCTGATGGAAACTGGGGTAGTGGAGGTCGCACCGCTGGCGTACATGCGCGGTCGTACCTTGAACAATGCGTTCATCATTCTCGACGAAGCACAGAACACTACTCCGGCGCAGATGAAAATGTTCCTCACCCGCCTGGGCTTCGGTTCGAAGATGGTCATCACCGGTGACGCCAGCCAGGTCGACCTGCCTCGAGGGCAGAAGTCCGGTCTAGCTGTCGCCCGTGAGGTGCTGCGCAGTGTGCCGGGAATCGCTTTTCCGGCGCTGGCGGCTGCGGATGTGGTGCGCAACCCGCTGGTAACCGCAATTGTCGAGGCCTACGATGACTACGATGCCTATAACGAAGGTATTGAACAGGGCGCCGAGTCCCCACAAAAGCGACAGTCCGCCACAAAGCGATAAAGGACGCTGAAATTACATGAGCATTGAAGTTTTCAACGAGTCCGGTCAGGGCGTCAATGAAGAGTCGCTTATCGACGTTGCCCGTTATGCGCTGGGCCGCCTGGACGTGCATCCGGCAGCTGAGCTGAGCATTCACATTGTCGACTTGAAGACGATCGAAGACCTCCATGTGCGCTGGCTGGATCTGCCGGGGCCGACTGATGTGATGAGCTTCCCGATGGATGAGCTCACTCCTGGCTCTGGCCGACCAGATGCAGCTAGCCCAGGGCCTGCGATGCTGGGCGACATTGTGTTGTGCCCGGAGTTTGCCGCGGGGCAGGCGGAGCGTGCAGGCCATCCGCTGAGCCACGAGTTGGTACTGCTCACCGTGCACGGCGTACTGCACCTGTTGGGTTATGACCATGTCACGGCGGAGGAAGAGCGCCAGATGTTCTCCCTGCAGAATGGCCTGTTGGCGGATTGGTACGACGACATCGATCGTCGTGGCGTGAGCTTTTCCGAAAAACCAATTAACCCCAATGCGTTCCCGGAGCGTTCTAACGAGCGATGATCACTTTGATAATTGTCGCCGTTGTGGCGATGATCTGCGCTGGCGGACTTAACACAGTCGAAACTGCGGTCGCAGGCATTTCCCGTGCGCGCGTGGCAGAGCTGCAGCGTGACGAGGTCGCAGGTGCTAATGCGCTTCTCAAGGTCGTAGAAAATCGCGCTCGGCACGTCAATGTGCTGGTGATTTTGCGTACGCTGTGCGAGTCAATCGGTGCAGTGACGCTTGCGGCAGTTTGTCTTAAGCTTTTCGAGCCGGAGCGCTGGGCCATTGTGGCTGCAGTGGTGTTGTTGGCTCTGTTCACCTTCCTGGTCCTCGGGGTGTTTTCCCGCACGATGGGTCGGAAGAATCCGTACTCGATTTCCCTCGCCACCGCGGTCGTTCTGAGTTTTATGGCCAAGGTGTTGGGGCCACTGGAAAAGTTGCTGATTTGGTTCGGCAACATCATCACCCCTGGTGGTGGCTTCCGCGATGGCCCGTTCGCCACTGAAGTCGAGTTGCGCGAGATGGTCGATATCGCCCAGGAGCGCGGCATTGTGGAGCACGATGAGCGCCGCATGATTCAGTCTGTGTTCGATCTCGCGGAAACGTCGGCACGCGTTGTTATGGTTCCGCGCCCAGAGATGGTGTGGATTGAGGCGGATAAGCACTGTGGTCAGGCAGTGGCCCTATGCGTGAAGTCGGGTCACTCGCGACTGCCGGTGATTGGCGAGAGCGTTGAGGACATCGTCGGCGTCATTTACTTGAAGGACATTGTCCAGCAGACGTACTCGCGTACTGATGGCGGTCGCGGTGTTCGCGTCTCCGAGGTCATGCGTGACTGCGTTTTTGTGCCCGATTCCAAGCCACTGGATGACCTGCTCGATGAAATGCAGCGCACCCGCAATCACATCGCCATTCTCATCGACGAATATGGATCGGTCGCCGGTCTTATCTCTATTGAGGACATCCTCGAGGAGATTGTCGGTGAGATTGCCGACGAATACGACGAGGCCGAGCAGGCCCCCATCGAACCACTGGGGGATGCCTCCTACCGCGTGCAGGCGCGCCTCAGCTTGGGCGAGCTCATAGAGCTTTACGACGAAGCCCACGGGCGCCAACTCGTCTTCGATGACGAGGTCACCGATGAGGTGGATACGGTCTCCGGTCTGTTGGCATATGAGCTTGGACGTGTGCCACTGCCCGGTTCGTACGTAGAATATGCAGGACTGAAGTTTACCGCCGAGGGCTCGCGTGACCGTCGTGGTCGTATGCGGGTACGCACTGTGGTGGTGGAGCCGACTGCGGAGTTTTACTCCGAGGAAGAAGATACTGATGGGCAATCTTGATGACATGCTGGCCAATGCTGGACTTGGCGGAGATGCTGATGATTACAGTGCGCCGGAGGGCTTTCGCTCTGGGTTCGTCTCTATCGTGGGGCGTCCGAATACCGGTAAGTCGACGCTGACCAATTCCCTGGTGGGCGAGAAGATCGCTATTACCGCTAACCAGCCGGAAACCACGCGTCATCCAGTCCGAGGTGTAGTCCACCGCGAGAACTGTCAGATTGTTGTCGTGGATACGCCAGGTCTGCACAAGCCACGCACGCTGCTCGGTGAGCGCCTGAATGACATGGTTCAGGAGACCTACTCCGATGTGGACTTGGTCGCGATGGTCGTGCCTGCCGACGAGAAAATTGGCCCCGGTGACCGCTGGATTTACGAGAACGTCTCCAAAGGTTGCAAGAACATCATGGGCATTGTGTCCAAGGTGGATAAGGTCTCGCGCGACACCATTATTGAGCGCCTGATCGAGCTGCAGGAGTTGCTCGGTCCGGATGCCGAGCTGGTGCCACTGTCGTCGAAGTCCGGCGAGAACATCAACACGCTGATTGATGTCATGGCTTCCCAGTTGCCGGAGGGACCGCGCCTGTACCCGAAGGGGCACATCACCGATGAGGATCTGCACACCCGGATGGCAGAGCTCATCCGCGAGGCGGCCCTCGGCGGTCTGCGCGATGAGTTGCCGCATTCCGTGGCAGTCCAGATTGATGAGGTGCTGCCAAACCAGGACCGCGAAGGCGTCCTGGATGTCCACGCCGTTATCTATGTCGAGCGTTCGGGGCAGAAGTCCATCCTCATGGGGCGCGACGGTCGACGCATGGGCACCACCATTCATAAGGCTCGTAAGGAACTCATTGCGCTGCTCGGTCAGAATGTTTACCTTGACCTGCGGGTGAAGGTATTGAAGGACTGGCAGTCGGACCCGAAGCAGCTGGGCAAGTTGGGATTCTAAAAAGTTGGTCGAGCCGTATCGCGACCGTGCGCTGGTCGTACGCCGCTACGACCTCGGCGAAGCCGACCGCATCATCGTCCTTTTCACCCGCGACCACGGCTTAGTCCGCGGTGTCGCCAAAGGCGTGCGGCGCGCGAAGAGCCGCTTCGGCTCGCGCCTCTCACCATTCGTCGACGTGGATGTCAACATCTACCCACGCCGAGGACTGTCCACTATCGCAGGCGCAGATACCGTGCGCACGTGGGCAGCACCGCTTGTCGACGACTATGCGCGCTACACCTGTGCGTGTGCAGTCCTGGACGTCGCCGAACGCATTGTCGGCGAGGAGCAAGTGCCGGCTCCCGAATTGTGGGATCTCACCACTCAATCGCTCGACGACGTTGCGGCCGGTCGCCATCGCCCCGATTTGTTGCTGACCTCCTACATTCTGCGAGCAATGGCGCAGGCCGGTTGGCAGCCAAGCCTCTTTGAATGCGCAGGCTGCGGCAAAGCCGGCCCTCACCACGCGTTTTCTCCCGCACTGGGCGGAGCAGTGTGCACCAACTGCAGGCCACCGGGTGCAGATACTCCGCCGACCGAGGTTCTGCATCTGATGTGGCAGCTTGCTCATGAGCAATGGGCGGGCATCGATACGTCGTCAAGCGATTTTGAGGGGCGGATTGCGACGGCGCGTACCCTAACGGCGAAGTACCTGCAGTACTACCTGGGCCGCCGGGTGCCGGCGCTGGAACATGTGGATGCTTTTTGGCAGTAAGCAGTAGCGGTGGGGCACAATAGGAAGCGTGTTGAATCCTCCTGTACCGCAGCAATTCGTGCCCAATCACATCGCGCTCGTGATGGACGGCAATGGTAGATGGGCCGAACAGCGTGGGCTCAAACGCACCGAGGGGCACAAGCGTGGTGAGGCCGTGCTGATGGAGTGCGTCGATGCTTGTTTGGAGATGGGCGTCAAGCACCTGTCGGCTTACGCATTTTCCACTGAGAATTGGCGCCGTTCGGTCGATGAGGTCCGATTCCTTATGGGCTTTAATCGCGATGTGCTGCGCCGACGTCGTGATGAGTTGGATTCGAAGAACGTTCGCGTGCGTTGGGCAGGGCGTCGCCCGCGACTGTGGCGCTCGGTTATTAAGGAACTTGAGATTGCCGAGGAGCAGACGAAGGACAATGACGCGCTAACTCTGTATATGTGCGTCAACTACGGTGGTCGCGCTGAAATTGTTGATGCTGCTAGAGAGATTGCTCGTCAGGCAGCAGCGGGGGAGCTCAGCGAATATGACTTGACCGAGAAGTCTTTCGCACAGTTCCTGGATGAGCCGACTATGCCGGATGTTGATCTGTTCCTGCGTCCATCGGGCGAGCAGCGCACGTCCAACTTCTTAATCTGGCAGTCCGCCTATGCGGAGATGGTCTATCAGGACAAGCTTTTCCCGGATTTCGGTCGGGATGACATGCGCGCCGCAGTGGTGGAGTACGCCAAGCGCGACCGTAGGTTCGGCAAGGCCTAGAGCCGAAATTTTTTAGGGGGGGGGAGGGAGCCCGGGCTACTTCTTCTGGCAGTCCCTGCACAGGCCGAAGACCTCAGCAGTGTGCCCGGTCAGATTAAAACCGTGCTCCTCCGCAAGGCTGTGAGCCCACTGCTCGACAGGGCCGCCGGCGACTTCAACGGTGCTGCCGCAATCGGTGCAGACCAGGTGATGATGGTGGTGGTCACCGCACAGCCGGTAGAGAGCCTCTCCGGAGGCATTGTGCAGAACATCGACAATGTCCATTTCTGCAAGGGACTGGAGCGTCCGATAGACCGTCGTCAAGCCGACCTTGTCCCCACGTTCCGTCAGCGACTTATGAATGTCAGCAGCGGAGCGAAAATTAGGGGCCTCACTCATAATCGACACGACGGCGCGGCGTTGGCGAGTACTGCGCTGGCCGATGCGGGTTGCGGCCGGCCGCGCGGAGGCGTGTGCCCCGGTGCTAGCGGGGGAGCCCGTACCACGTGGGTTTTCGCCAGAACTAACTTCGTGCATATCTTCGCCAGCCATGTAACCGACACTACCCGGTATCGGTTGGACAAGATGCGCTAGAGTATAGGGGAACTTTTAACTGGCCTGTTGGGGTCAGTACATTTTGCTTTTCATTATGTCGTTCGCCGCACGGAACGGGCTGAATTGTGTGCCCGGAAAAGGCGTGTGGTGTGCGATGCGAAGCCATTTATAAGGAGTGGTCTAGACCGTGGCACCTAAGTCAGTTGTCGATACCGTCGCCAACCTGTGTAAGCGCAGGGGGTTCGTTTACCCGTGTGGTGAAATTTACGGCGGTACCCGCTCGGCATGGGATTACGGTCCCCTGGGTGTGGAGCTGAAGGAAAACATCAAGCGCCAGTGGTGGAAGACCTTCGTCACCGGCCGTAAGGATGTCGTCGGCCTGGATTCCTCCATTATCCTGCCGCGCCAGGTCTGGGAAGCTTCCGGCCACGTCGCTACCTTCACCGACCCGCTGGTGGAGTCCCTGCACACCCACAAGCGCTACCGCGCTGACCACCTGCTGGAGGCCTACGAGGCCAAGCACGGTCACCCGCCGGCCAATGGTCTGGCAGACGTTCCGGACCCGGAGACCGGTCAGCCGGGCAACTGGACCGAGCCGCAGATGTTCTCCGGTCTGATGAAGACCTTCCTCGGCCCGGTCGACAATGAGCAGGGCCTGCACTACATGCGCCCGGAGACCGCTCAGGGTATCTTCGTCAACTTCAAGAACGTTATGACCACGGCTCGCCTGAAGCCACCGTTCGGTATCGGCCAGACCGGTAAGGCATTCCGCAACGAGATCACCCCGGGTAACTTCATCTTCCGTACCCGCGAGTTCGAACAGATGGAGATCGAGTACTTCGTCGCACCGGACCAGGCGGAAGAGAAGTTCGATGAGTGGGTCGACGCCTGCTGGAACTGGTTCATTGACCTGGGCGTTAACCCGGAGAACATGCGTCAGTTCGACGTTCCGAAGGACGAGCGCGCTCACTACTCTGCACGCACAATCGACTTCGAGTACCGTTTCCACTTCCAGGGAAACGAGTGGGGCGAGCTGATGGGTGTCGCCAACCGTACGGACTACGACCTCGGCTGCCACATCGAGCACTCCAAGGAAGACCTGCGTTACCACGACCAGGTTACCGGCGAAAAGTACGTTCCGTACGTCATTGAGCCGTCCTTCGGTCTGACCCGCGCCCTGATGGCCTTCCTGTGTGATGCCTACACCGAGGAAGAGGTGCCGAACGCAAAGGGCGGCACCGACACCCGTACTGTGCTGAAGCTGGACCCGCGTCTGTCGCCGGTTAAGGTTGCTGTTTTGCCGCTGTCGAAGAAGGACACCCTGACTCCGACTGCTGAGGCTGTCGCCGACAAGCTGCGCCAGTACTGGGCCGTCGATTACGACACCTCCGGTGCTATCGGCCGTCGTTACCGTCGCCAGGATGAGATCGGTACTCCGTTCTGTGTCACCGTTGACTTCGATACTCTCGAGGACAACGCTGTGACCGTCCGTGACCGCGACACCATGGAGCAGGAGCGCGTCAAGATTGACGAGCTGGAAGGCTACCTCGCAGCTCGCCTGGTGGGCTGCTAATGGCCGAAGAAGTTTTTTGGGAATCCTATAGTCTCGGCGACGGCTCTCGGGAAAAATCCGAGCAAACCTGGCCGATTCTGAAGGAAAGCACCGAAGTCGGCACGTACATCCGTGATGAGCAGGGCGATCGCCTCAACACCCCGGAAGGGGAGTGGGTCATTGATGCCTCTGCTAATCACCGTGTTTCCGCCACGCTTCCCAACGGCCGCGTGTTCTCGACCGTTGCTGCTGACCGTGACAAGATTTCGCGAGCCAAGCAGCTTTCAGTGACCTTTGGGCCGGATCGTCCTGAAGGCAAGCTGGTGTGCGAGGGATCGACGAACTACGTCATCGAGAATGCGAAGACCGGCGAGAAGTGGGGTCAGTTTACCGGTGCGTCCCGTGGCGTGCGCCACGCAGAGGTGCAGTTCGACACCGATGAGGGCCGTGCGCTGCCGGAAGAGGAGAAGATCTTCCTGGTCTACAGTGCTCGTCGAGTGCTGGAGTCCCGCATGGTTTCCTCTACCTGGATTCTCACTGTCTGCTTGCTCTTGCTGATTGCCTATATGATTTGGGTGTGGATCGTGTAGCAACTATTGCAGACGGCGTCGTTTACGACGAGAACCAAAAGGCCCTGTCCGACGGCTGGAGCTGTCAGGACGGGGTCTTTAGTGCTTTCTGGATCACCTCGTCACAAGGGCGTGGCTGGCAGGTGAAAGCCCGCTTTTTTAGCACGAACGCGCTAGTGATGACGAATCCGGATGAGGGGGATTCTTTCGTCCTAAACAGAGAAGGACGGGGAATTCGCACGGTCTTCGACATCGAGCGGCCAGGCTATGAGCTCGCCCGAATCGTCAGAGAGGACAGTCTAGGCCGAGGGGTATTTGGTGTCTATGCCCAGAAAGGAGACTTCCGGGGGAGTTTCGAAGACTGGCTGATTGCCGCCGCTCTGGCGACGTGGTCTGTGGATGGACCACGCCAGATGCGAATTTAGGCGGGAATCTAGAAGCCCATTGTGCTGCCGGAGCCGCCTGGTCGGCTCGAACCTCCGCCGAAACCGCCGAAGCCACCGATGCTGCCACCAAAGCCGCTGTTGTTGCTGAGCATGCTTCCCAGCACCATGCCGGCGACCATCGATCCGTTGCTGCCGCCACCGCGGCGCTGATCCTGGTAGCGGCGGATGTCACGGCGGGCCAAGTCAGCGGCCTCAGCCGCGAGCTTGCGCGCACGACGTGCGTAGGCCAACGCCTTTCGCGGATCGTCGTTGGCCAAGCCCTGAGCAGAGCCGTAAGCACGCTGCGCCTCCGCGAGGCGAGTGCGAGCCTCAGCGCCAACCACACGGCGGCGGGTAGCAATTAAGTCAGCCGCGGCGCGAATGTGATTGTCGGCATCCTGCATGCTGTGCTGCAAAGTAGCGGTAGCGCGGGCGAACGACGCGGCCTTGTCTCGAGCGGAGTCGAGGGCTTCGTCGAGTAGCTCATCGGCATCGGTCAGTGCGGTCCAGGAACTCAGTGGATCCACTTCGGACTTATTGGCTGCCACACCGAGTGCTTCACGGCCTGCTTCGATGGCCGCATTGAGACGCTCGCGGTTGATGTTGGCGCCTTGCGGTGCCGACATCAGGTGCGAGGCCTCATCGATTTCACCGCGGACCTCGGCGATAAGGGAAGCCAGTCCAGCGACTGCAGCGTGAATATCGCTATCGGCGTGTTCAATGGCCTCCAGAAGACTCTCTGCCTGTGTGAGCGCAAAGTCGGTGGCCGACAGCGCATCAATCAGACCACCTTGCTCACCGGCAGGTAGGTCCGCGATGCGGCGGGCCTCAGACATTGACTGGTCAGCCTGATTCAGGTGCTCCGTGGCCATGTCGATATTGTCGGTCACAGAGCTGAGCATCTGCTCTTCGTAACGTGCGCGCAGACCATCGAGAATTTCGCCGGCACGCGGCATACGTGAACGCAGCTCGACACTTCGCTGAGTGAGCTTCGAAATCGTCGCTTCAGCATTCATCAACTCCTGGCGGAGTTTCTGGAAGTTTGCGGCCTCGCCGTCGAGCTGGTCATCCGCAACACCACAGGTGGAGATAATCTCCAGCAGGACACTGCGGCGCTCGATTTCGTCGGACACGGAGCCGTCGTCAAGCTGTTGGCGAAGTGCAAACGCACGCTCGAGCGTGGACTGAGAGTGCTTCAGTGCGTTGTCGAAGCTGCGGATGCGTTCGGTGCCGAACTCAGCGCGGGCGAGGTCGAGCTCGGTGCGGGCTTTGCGAATGGACTCATCGGTACTGACAATCTCATCGTGCGCAAGAACATCGAGCGAGCTGGTGCTCAGCGAGTCCAGCGAAGAGACATCCTTGGGGTCGATGTTGCGGCCACGAGCGATCTCCTCCTCATCGCGCTTCTTCTTATTGCGGCGGCCCACGGCCCAGGTGGCGCCACCGACAACGGCGGCACCACCGAGGCCGGCGCCGAGTGCCCACCCACCGGCGGAGCCGCTGCCACCGCCTGCCTCGGCGATGGCAGCTTCACCCGCAGCTGCCCAGTTGTCATCCTCTAACAACTGCCCTTGAGCTGCTCTGTTGATGGCCTCCGCGTTGCGGGGGAAGGAGTCTCCGACGAAAGCGCCGAGGTTTCGGTCTTCCACGGCGACGACCAGGACACCGCGGTTGTCGGCAGCTCCGAGGTGCTCCCAGGCCTGCTGCGCCCACTGTTCGCCCTGAATGCCGTCGAAGCTCTTGATGTAAAACACCGAGAACAGGAGTCGCTTCTCTGTCTTGAGCTGCTGAATCTGCTCCTTCAGACGAGCTTCATCGCCGCCGCTCAGCACACCTGCGAGATCAGCCACCTCGCCCGACACATCCGCCGGTGCCTCGGCGTGCGCCAGGGATGCTGACGGCGCGAGTGCCAGCAGCGAAGCAGGTGCGTGAACCGGTGGCTGTGCCGGTAGTGCGGCAGTAATTAGCGGCATGCTCAGGCCGAGAAAAGCACCCGATGCGGCAAGGTAAAGGGGGCGAAACACGCGATTCCTGTCAGACATATCTACAAGGATACGTAACAATAATTACGTGGCCGGTAAATTTTCGTATTCATCTTTTGAACTCGCTCGTATTGTCGAGGAGTCTCCGAAGCAGTCATTGCTGCCCGGGGTGCAGTCCTTGGAAACCCACCGGGCGGCGTTTGCACGAGATCGCGCCCGCGTCCTGCACTCCGCAGCGCTGCGCAGGCTGGCTGACAAAACCCAGGTTGTGGGGCCAGGGGAGGGCGATACTCCCCGCACACGCCTGACTCACTCGCTGGAGGTCGCGCAGATTTCCCGCGGAATCGCCAGCGAGTTGGGTGCAGATGAGGATCTCGCAGAGCTGGCCGGCCTGACCCATGACATCGGGCATCCGCCGTATGGCCACAACGGCGAGCGCGCTCTCAACGAGATTGCCGCTGGGTGCGGCGGGTTTGAGGGCAACGCGCAGACGCTGCGTATTCTCACTCGCCTCGAGCCGAAGGTGCTCGATGGTACAGGTGAGCCCTGCGGACTCAATCTCACTCGGGCGGCGCTCGATGCGGCTTGTAAGTACCCGTGGACGCCAATCGGTCCCGATGGTCAGCTCCGCCACAAGTACGGGGCCTACCAGGAAGATGCCGCAATTCTGCAGTGGATTCGCCAGGGCGTTCCGCACGGCAAGCAGTGTCTTGAGGCGCAGATCATGGACTGGTCTGACGATGTCGCCTATTCCGTCCACGATGTCGAGGATGGCATCGTCTCTGGCCGCGTTGACCTGGGTGTTCTGTGGGACACGGTGGAACTGGCCGCACTCGCTGACAAGGGCGCTGCCGCATTTGGTGGCGATCCAGCGGAGCTCGTCGAGGCTGCCGGGCGTCTTGCCAGCTTGCCGGTGGTATCAGCTGCGGCGTCCTATGATGGTTCGCTGCGCTCGCTGGTCGCGCTGAAACGGATGACCTCGGAGCTGGTCGGCCGTTTTGTCACTGCTTCCGTCGCGGGTACGCGTGCTGCCTCCGGGTCGACGCTTCCGCTCGGGCGTTACGACGCGGACCTCGCCGTGCCCAGCTCGATTCTGGCCGAGGTCACCATGCTGAAGACCATCGCCGTGCTGTATGTGATGGATCTTCCGCGTCATATTCGCCGTCAGGAGCGTGAGCGCGATCGCCTTTTCCGGGTGGCCGAGTATCTGCAGGAGGGTGCTCCGGGAACGCTTGATCCGATGTTCCAGTGGCTCTATTCCCGCGCGGAGAGTGACCAAGCGCGGCTGCGGGTGATTGTTGATCAGCTAGCGTCAATGACGGAGTCGCGTGTAGAGCGGCTTGATCGCCAGATTGCTGGTGTGGCCGCGGCGTGGGGATAGTTGTCTACTCCTCCGCGTCAGGAATTTCGCAGAAGCTCTCGTAGTGGTCGTCGGTGTAGTACCAGACATCCGGATCGTTTTCGGAACCGCCGCCGACAACGATGCGGCGTGCACCGCGGCTGGAATTGCCCGGGGTGGTCACGGTGTATTCGCGGTAGTAGTCACCGCGCTCCTTCGGCAGGCGTCCCTCGTAGTTGCCGAAGTGCTTGCCGTCGTGCTGCGAATAGATGTGGTCCTGGTCGGTCAGGATGCGGTCGATAACATCGTCGGCCTCCTGCGGCAGGGTATCTACTGCGCAGGTGGCACCCTTTGTGCCGGCCTTGTTGCTGCCCAAGTTGGGGCCAGGTTTAGGGCCTGGTTTCGCGCTGGAGGCAGTGGAATCCTGCGACCCCTGTGAGTTCTCGGATGCCGTAGAGTTCTGGTCTCCGCCATCGAGCCCGAAATAACTACCAGCCAGCACCAGGGCGGCAGCGCCTACACCGCTCGCAATCTTCTTCCACTCAGCCATGGCTAGTATCTTTCCATATCTGTCGCCGCCGGCACGCTTTTGGGTTGAGCGCGGGCGGCTCGTCGGCAAGCGAAACCTCTACGGCGGAGTCGATTGGACGGGTTGGGTAAGGTTATTTTCATGGCTAGGGGAAGAATTCCGGACTCCGACATCGCGGCAATCCGCGAACGGACTCCGATTGAGGAGATCGTTGCAGAATACGTGAACCTCAAACCGGCTGGCGCGGATTCTCTGAAAGGGCTATCGCCTTTTAAAGACGAGCGCACGCCGTCGTTCCACGTACGCCCCAATCATGGCTACTACCACTGCTTTTCCACCGGCAAGGGCGGTGATGTATTCAGCTTCCTCATGGAGATGGAACACCTGTCTTTCCCGGAGGCTGTCGAAGCCTGTGCGGAGAAAATTGGCTTCCACATTAACTATGAGGGCGGCGGCACGGGCCGTCGCGAGGAACCGGGAACTCGCCAGCGTCTCATCGCCGCAAACCGCGAGGCACAGAAGTTCTACCGCGAACAGTTCTCCACGCCAGCGGCAGCGCCCGCGCGCGAGTTTCTGGAAAACCGCGGCTTCACCGCCGAGCACGCGGCCCAGTTCGGCTGTGGTTACTCGCCAGCCGGCTGGGACACTCTAACCAAGCACCTGCAGCGCCTGGGCTTTAGCTTCGAGGAGCTGGATAAGGCGGGTCTTTCCAAGATGGGGCGCATGGGGCCGATCGATCGTTTTCACCGTCGTCTCATGTGGCCGATCCGCAATTTGTCCGGCGATGTCATCGGTTTTGGTGCCCGCAAGCTTTTCGACGATGACAATCTGGGCAAGTACATGAACACGCCCGAGACCATGCTGTACAAGAAGTCCAAGGTCCTTTTCGGCTTGGATCTGGCAAAGAAGGACATTGCCACTGGTCATCAGGCTGTAATCGTGGAGGGCTACACTGACGTCATGGCCATGCACGCCTCAGGCGTGACCACGGCCGTCGCGTCCTGCGGTACCGCTTTCGGCGAGGAACACCTCCAGCTGCTGCGCCGTCTCATGCTCGACGACAACTTCTTCCGCGGCGAACTCATCTACACCTTCGACGGCGACGAGGCAGGACAGAAGGCCGCCATGCGCGCCTTCGAGGGGGAGCAGAACTTCACCGGCCAGTCCTACGTCGCGGTCGCGCCGGACGGCATGGATCCGTGCGATCTGCGCCAGAAGAAGGGCGAGGCCGCAGTGCGCGATCTCGTTGCTTCACGACGGCCATTGATCGAATTTGTCCTCCGCACACTTCTGGCCGACTATGACCTGACCACCGCTAATGGCAGGGTCTCCGGGCTGCGCCGAGTGGTGCCTGTCCTGGCCCAGCTCAAGGACGCGGCGCTGCGCGATGAGTATGCCCGCGAAGTTGCCGGCTGGATCGGCTGGAATGATGAGGCCGAGCTGGTGCAGCGCGTCCGCGAGGAGGCCAGTCGGCCACAGAATGAAAAGCGCACCCCCTACCAGCGTCGCCAAGAAGAGGCCCGTGCCCGTGAAGAGGCGGAGGAAGCGCGGCGCCGGCGCAACCCGGCACTGCCGTATCCAAATCCGCGGGACCCTGTGCTCTATGCGCAGCGTGAGGCCCTTAAGCTGGCAATTCAAGAGCCCGCCACCACCGGCCCGGTATTCGATGCGCTCGCACCCGAGACCTTTGGGCATCCGACCTACCGGGCGGTATTCGATGCCATCATGGCTGCAGGTGGTGCCTGCGGGGAAGCGGCCACACAGCCACATAGTTGGGCGACCGCAATTATGGATCAGGCGCGGGAGGACGTCGTCAAGCATCTCGTGACTGAGCTGGGCGTGGAGCAAATCGCCGTCGATGCAGAGACGCTGCGCCCGTATGCGCAGGCGATTCTGGCGCGGTTGCAGGAGGTGTGGGTCGGTGACCAAATTGCACAGCTGAAGGCGATGCTCTCACGAATGCGCCCCTCAGACGACGAAACCGCCTACAACTCGCTGTTCGCGGACCTGCTCGCGATGGAGCAGTACCGCCGCGAACTGCAAGCAGAGGCGGTCAAGGTCGTGTTTGAGTAGCTAGTGGCTAGCGACTAGTAGCCGCGGCGAATCCACTCTTCCAAGTGCGGAGCCTCGCGGCCAATCGTCGTGTGGTCGCCATGACCCGTGCGGACAGTCGTTTCCGCAGGCAGAGTCAGCAGATTGTCGCGGATGGAGTTAATAATCGTGTCGAAATCCGAGTAGGACCGACCGGTCGCCCCCGGACCGCCGGAAAACAGCGTGTCACCAGAGAACAGCTCCGCGGCCTCCGGTACGTACAGACAGCACGAGCCAGGGGAGTGGCCCGGAGTGTTAATAATGACAACCTCCGTGCCCGCAATCTCCAGGCGCTGACCATGCGCGAGATCCTCGTGCGCCAGATCCGGCCAGGACTGCTCCCACAGCATCTGGTCGCCCGGGTGGACGAGCAGGGGAGCGTCGAGCTTCTCCTGCAGTTCAGGGGCCACAGTGATGTGGTCGTTGTGTGCGTGGGTGCACACGATGGCCTTTACCTTGCGACCATCCACCGCATCGATAATCGGCTGCGCCTCATGCGCCGCGTCGATGACAATGACCTCACGGTCATCGCCGAGCACCCATACGTTGTTGTCTACGTCCCACGTGCCACCATCGAGCGAGAACGTGCCCGACGTGAGAACGTGGTCAACCCTCAAATCCTTGTTCACAGCGTCACCACCGATCGCAGTACCTTACCGGCCTTCATAGTTTCGAAGGCCTCATCAACATCCTCAATGCCAATGCGCTCCGTCACGAAGCCCTCTAGTGGCAGGCGGTTCTGCAACGACAGATCCACCAGCATCGGGAAGTCGCGCTCTGGCAGGCAGTCGCCGTACCAGGACGACTTCAACGCACCACCGCGGCTAAACACATCCGCCAGCGGGATATCCAGCTCCATTGTCGGCGCCGGAACGCCGACCAGAACAACGCGTCCAGCCAGGTCACGGGCGTAGAACGCCTGCTTGTAGGTTTCCGGACGGCCGACCGCATCGATCACGACATCAGCACCGAAACCATCGGTCAGCTCACGCACTCGCTTAACGACGGGATCCTCTTCCCCGGTGCCCTTATCGCTCTTAGCCAGCTCCGCAGAGTTAATAGTCTCGGTCGCGCCGAATTCGCGGGCGGTGTCCAGCTTCTCGTTCGAGATATCGATGGCAATAATCTTGCTAGCGCCGGCCAGCTTGGCACCGGCGATAGCGGCCGTACCAACGCCACCGCAGCCGATGACGGCTACCGATTCACCGCGCTTGACCTCGCCGGTGTTAATAGCCGCACCGATGCCGGCCATGACACCGCAGCCCAGCAGGCCCGCAACGGCCGGATCGGCTGCCGAATCGACCTTGGTGCACTGGCCCTCGTGGACGAGGGTGGCATCCGCAAAAGCGCCGATTCCAAGTGCTGGGGTGAGGACGGTGCCGTCGGCAAGCGTCATGGGCTTGGAGGCGTTGAAAGTGCTAAAGCAGTACTGTGGCTCACCACGCTTGCAGGCGCGGCACTCGCCACAGACGGCGCGCCAATTGAGGACAACGAAATCGCCGACGGCAACATGCGTGACCTCTTCGCCAATCTCGGAGACCACGCCTGCGGCCTCGTGGCCGAGGAAGAACGGGTACTCGTCGGTGATATCGCCGTCGCGGTAAGCCAGGTCTGTATGGCAGACGCCGCAGGCCTGGATGTCAACAATGACATCGTTCGGGCCCGGGGACGGGATGTGGATATCAGTAAGTTCTACAGGTGCGCCTTTTTCGCGGGCGATAACGCCGCGCACAACGCGTGCGGTTTGCTCGGTGTTTTCGGTTCCGTTGGTTTGTTCAGACATAAGCCCCATCGTATGAGCGCGGTATGAAAAGTGCATGATGGAAAGCATTTTCAGTACTGGTAGGAGCTTTGTGGGCGCTGTGTGAGGTTGCGTGGATTGTGTGGATTGCGTGGCTCTGAGAACTCACAACGGTGTCATGACGTGTGGGAAAAGAAGGTATAAATTGACCTTTGACCTGGCGATTTGTGAGTTTCAAGGGGTCTGGGTAAAGTATCTATCCGTCGCAAGGAACGGCATGGCCGAAGTTCGGTTTAGCCGGTTCTGTGCGGTGGATATTCCTCCATAGCTCAATGGCAGAGCATTCGACTGTTAATCGAAGGGTTGCTGGTTCGAGTCCAGCTGGAGGAGCAATTAAGCCAGGTCAGAGAGTTTTTCTCTGGCCTGGTTTTCGTTTAAGAAGACGAAGAAGACAAAAACAGACAGAAAATAATCCAAGCCCTAGGAAAGTCGGAAAAGCGTGTCTGGGCGGTGCGTCGCCGGTGGGCACCTTTCGCCACTTACCCCAGTGCGAGTTACTGACTGCGTTTATGGCTGATGGCGTTGGGTGGATGCGAGTTACTGACTGCGTTTATGTCAAAAATGGCTCGAAAAATGCCCTGAAAGTGTCATAAACTCACACAGTTTCACATTTGCAGCCCATAATTTTTCGGGGTTGTCAGTTTCTCTCCTTACCCCACTTTATGCTCGGAGATCTTTGTTCTTGTGGGCGTGACTCGATTCTCCACTGAGGAGGGGAGATTCAGCATTTTTGGAGGTCATCTCACGTAACCTGGGACGCATGAGGCTCGACAATATAACCCGCCCCTTGCTGGCGTCCTTTTTCGCCGCGGTCGCGTGGAGTGTTTTAGGTGGGCTAATCTTGCCGGAGCCCAATCTCGCCTACGACGAAGGAATTGCGTCGTGGATTGTGTCCATGCTGGTCTCAGTAATGCTGGTCGGAGCAATAGCCGTTTTCGCCGGTGATGGGTCGTTGGCTCGGGGGATGACCAGCGTGCGGAGCATTGTCGCAGCAGCTACCGGCGCAGGAATTGCCGCGCTTGGCGATCTGGCATTCCTATTTCTCACCACGCCGCCCGATGGTCAGGACGGCCTGGTCGTCGCCTATGTTGTGTTCTTTTACATCCCGCTACTATTTCTCGGCGGATGGGCCGCTAGTGCCGCGATTAATCGGATGCGTAGGTGGTACCGGCAAGTGAAGAAAGAAAGAGAGGCCTAGCTGGCGGCCGTGAGTTAGGCCTCTAACTTTGGAGCCGCCAGCGCCTGGTGCGTCAGGTTAAGGCCGACCATCGTAACCTGCCAGGCGCGGAGGGCGTTTTTTGGGGCAGAGGCGATTGTCGACACCTTCATCGGACGTGAATCGGAATCGACAAATCGCCTAGCCCCAAGGGGTCGGATTCTTAGAACAGGCCAGTCGGGTTCTCGTCGTAAGAGACGAGCATGCACTTGGTCTCCTGGTAGTGCTCGAGCATCATCAAGTGATTCTCGCGGCCGATACCGGACTGCTTGTAACCGCCGAAGGCTGCGTGAGCAGGGTAGCTGTGGTAGTTATTCACCCACACGCGGCCGGCCTGGATACCGCGGGCAGCGCGGTAGGCGTTGTTCTGGTTGCGGCTCCACACGCCGGCGCCAAGACCGTAGATAGTGTCGTTGGCAATCTCGAGAGCCTCGTCCAGGGTCTTGAAGGTTGTCACGGCCAGGACCGGGCCGAAGATTTCCTCGCGGAAGAAACGCATCGAGTTGTTGCCCTTAAAGATTGTCGGCTCGACGTAGTAGCCTCCCTCCAGCCCTTCGAGCTTGGCGACGTTGCCACCGGTGAGAACCTGTGCGCCCTCCTTCGGTCCGGACTCCAAGTAGCCGGAGATCTTGTCCAGCTGCTCCTGGGATGCCTGGGCACCCATCTGTACCGACGTATCCAGCGGGTTGCCGGTCTTGATTTGCTTAACGCGCTCGACCGCGAGCTTCAGGAACTCATCAGCGATGTCCTCGTGGACTAGAGCTCGCGACGGGCAGGTGCAGACCTCGCCCTGGTTCAGCGCGAACATGGCCAGGCCCTCGATGCACTTCTCGCGGAACGCGTCGTCGGCGTCCATGATGTCGGGGAAGAAGATGGATGGGGACTTGCCGCCGAGCTCCAGCGTGATTGGAATAATCTTGTCGGACACTGCCTTGTTGATTACCTGGCCAACGGCAGTCGATCCGGTGAACGCAATCTTGGAGATTCGGTCGCTTGCGGTCAGCGCAGCACCGGCTTCGGTGCCGAGGCCATTGACGATGTTGAGGACGCCGTCCGGAAGCAGATCGGCGATGATCTCGGTGAGCATGAGAATCGACGCGGGGGTCTGCTCTGCAGGCTTGAGCACGATGCAGTTGCCGGCGGCGAGGGCCGGGGCGATCTTCCATGCGGCCATCAGGAGGGGGAAGTTCCACGGGATGATCTGGCCGACGACGCCGAGTGGCTCGTGGAAGTGGTAGGCGACCGTGTTGTCGTCGATCTGCGAGATGCGCCCCTCCTGCGTGCGGGTGGCGCCGGCGAAGTAGCGGAAGTGGTCGATTGCGAGCGGGATGTCAGCGGCGAGGGTCTCGCGGATGGCCTTGCCGTTCTCCCAGGTCTCGGCGACGGCAATCTTCTCAAGGTTCTCCTCTATACGGTCCGCGATGCGGTGGAGGATCAGCGCCCGCTCGGCCGCAGAAACCGAGGCCCAGGAGTCCTTCGCTTTGTGTGCGGCGTCGAGGGCGAGCTCAATGTCTTTCTCGTTAGACCGCGGAACCCGGCAGAAAACCTCGCCCGTAACCGGGGTGGAGTTGTCCATGTATTGCCCGTCTACTGGAGGTGTCCACTTACCGCCGATGAAATTCTCGTACTGCTCCTTGTACGTGAAGATTGCATCGGGGGTGCCGGGGTTGGCGTAAACAGTCATGTAGACACGTCCTTTCGATAGGGAAACAACAAGCGTATGTGCCAACTTTAAATTGTGACTCGTGCCACAATCAACACTTATTTTTTCATCGCCTTTGCGAGAGATGCGATTGCTGCCGACCCTAAATCTGCCCCGACGTTGCCGTGAGGAACTCCAAAATTGCCCGCACACGGCGGTTTTCCTCACCGGGCTCCAGATGCAGCTTCATAAAAATGTTGGACACGTGTTTCGCCACTGCCGCCCCGGAAAGCACGAGGTCATCGGCAATCTGCTTATTGGACTTGCCGCGTGCCATCAGCTCGAGCACTTCGCGTTCGCGCGCCGTTAAACTGGCTAGTCCCGATTTGCCGGACTGCATCAATGCCGTCGCCACATCAGGGTCAATCACCACGCCACCACCGGCGACGACTTCGAGCGAGCCCAAGAAGTCCAACACCTGGCCAACGCGGTCTTTGAGCAGATACCCGGTCCCGCCACTCGAGCTGCTGCCACTCGAGCCAACCCCAGTACCAACCCCAGCACTACCTCCAGCACCGCTCGACGAGAACAACTCGCGCGCATACGCCGGCGCCACATACTGCGACAGCACCATCACATTCAGCTGCGGATAACGCTCGCGCAACTCGACCGCCGCCCGCAGGCCGTCATCGCTCATCTTTGGAGGCATGCGCACATCGGTTATCACTAAATCTGGCAGCTCGCCCGTGTCATCAAAACGGTCATCGATGTCCGCCACCAGGCCGTGGGCAGTGTCGACCATCGCAATCACTTCATGTCCACGCTTTTCGACGAGCCCCGCGACCCCCTCCCGCAGGAGTGCCGAGTCATCCGCAATGACAATTTTCATTTCTTCTCCGCACCTTTCATTTCCACGTTTTCCATTTCTCCAATACCTGATTCCCAGCGGTTCAACATCAAAGGAATTCTGGCTATTACCTGCGTTGGCCCACCTTCGGGAGAGTGCATGGTCATCGCACCGTCGAAAGTGGCTAGACGCTCTTTCATACCCCGCAAACCGCGCCCCAATTTTGCGCCGCCAGGGCCTTGGTCCGTAATTGAAATATTCAGTGTTTGATCCGAGGTGAGCAGCACAGAAACAGGAGCGTTCGGTGCATATTTCGCCGCATTAGTCAGCACTTCTGCACAGAAAAAATACGCCGCGGCGAGCACACTTTCTTCCAATTCAGGCAGGGGATAGGGAGTGTGCACAACAACGTGAGGGCCGTATCCTTCAGCAATCTCTTCAACAGCCGCTTGCAGACCGCGATCGCGCAACACCTGCGGGTGAATTCCGTGGACTGTTCGCCGCAAAGCACGTAATCCATCATCCAAATGGCCGCGAGTTTCCGCGAGAAGCTGCATTAGTTCCTCATTGTCAGTATTGGATGCTTCCAATTCTGCAAGTCCCAATTTCATTGAAGCCGCAACAATGTATTGCTGAGCTCCGTCGTGGAGGTCATTTTCAATGCGGCGACGTTCAATCTCGAAGGCTTCGGCAATTGTTCGTCGTGAAGCGGTAAGTTCGGCGATGCGAGCGGCGGCGGATTCCTCGTAGCTGCGTTTATGCGCTTTTTCGCGGCGGTTCGCGCCGATATATTTGCGGAAATAATCCTTCAGCTCCATAGTTTCCTATGGTACGAAAGCTCTGTCTGCGGAGGAATTAATTTCCGGCATAGTAGACCTAGCACTACCGCAAAAGGAAAGTGGGCACGGTGTTGAAATCGCCTCCGTGCGAGTGAAATGAGTGCCATGACAGACAACAACAGCCCAAGAAACGCACGACTTTGTATTCGTGACATCACTAAGTCCTACAATTCCGCTCCCGTTCTCACCGGCATTTCGCTGACCATTGAGCCCGGCGAAACCGTTGCAGTCATGGGACCGTCAGGTTCTGGTAAGTCCACGCTGCTGCACTGCATGTCCGGCGTGTTGCTGCCGGACGACGGCGACGTCATCTTCGGTGACACAAAGATCAATTCGCTTTCTGACGCCGACCGCTCCGCCCTCCGCCTGCACGACTTCGGCTTCGTTTTCCAAGATGGCCAGCTCCTTCCCGAGCTGACTGCCAGGGAAAACGTTGCTCTGCCAATGATTCTGCAGGGCAAGAAGCGCTCGAAGTCACTCGCGCTTGCCGACGATGTCCTCAACCGCCTGGGGCTCAAGGACCTCACGCGCCGTCGCCCAGGACAGATGTCCGGCGGTCAAGCACAACGTGTGGCAATTGCCCGCGCGATGGCCGGCGAGCCAGGTGTCATCTTCGCCGATGAGCCGACTGGCGCGCTGGACCAGTCCACAGGCCATGAGGTCATGCAGCAGCTCACCGCGTTGGTGGAGCAGACTGGCACGACATTGGTGATGGTCACGCACGATGTGAAGGTGGCCGACTGGTGTCGTCGACGTGTGGAGATCCGCGATGGCCTGATTCACGACGACCGCATGCTGGCAGGAGCGGAGGTTACAAAGTGAGCACCGTAACTGAAGCAACAAAACCCCAGAGAATTCCTACCGGCGCACTAGCGGACTTGAGCACGCGGCTGCAGCGCGCCGGGCGTGAATCCCATTCGGGAAACGGCTGGCTGTCCGCATTGTCCGTGGTGGCCATGACCGTGAGTACCTGGTTGGCGTTGGTCGTCGTCGGTGGCACGGCGATGTTTTACCGCCGTTGGCAGGCTGAGCCAAAGCTGCCGCCGAACCCAACGCCCGAGGATTACATGAATCAAGGTCAGGGCGAGATGTACCTGCAGCTGGCACTCGTGGCCTGTGTGTTTGTGATTCCGGCAATGGTTTCGCTGGTGGCCCAGTCGGCGGTGCTTGGCGCTGCGGGGCGTGAGCAGAGGTTGGCAACTCTGCGCTTAATTGGTCTCTCCAACGGGGCAGTTACACGCATGGTAGTTATCGAAACCCTCGTCTTGGCAGCTGTTGGGCTTGTGGTGGGCACGTTGTTGTCGGTGGCCACTGCGCCATTCTGGGCGATAATCAAGTTCGACAATGACTACCTGGATACCTGGGACATGTTGCTGCCCTGGTGGGGCTACCCGCTGGTCTGGGTTGCCGTGGTGCTACTCGCACTCTTTGCCGCTGTGGTCGGTTTGCGAAGGGTGATGATTTCACCACTCGGCGTTAGCCGCAAGGAAGTGCCCAAGTCGATGAAGGCATGGCGCATGATTGTGGCCGTTGTTATCGGTGCGATCGTCCTGTACGTGATTGCCAACTCCAATATCGCGGGTGGAACCGTCACTGCCACGCTTGGTGTCGCAGCGATGATGTACCTGATGGTCTGGGCAATTGGCCTGGTGGCGCCTTTCTTTATCCAGCTTGTTGCCCGCATCTCCAGCTTCTTCGGTACTTCAAGTGATTTTGTGGCGACGCGACGAGTCGCGACTAACGCTAAGGAATCGTGGCGTCGAGTAAGTTCCATGGCCTTCCTGTCCCTGCTGCTTGGCTACACAATGATGGTGCCTGGCGAAGACAAGATTGAAGAGGTTGCAGATGTCACATTCGCGCACGATATTGCAACCGGTGTGACTATCACTTTCGTAATCGGTTTCGTTCTGCTGCTGGTGTCAACGCTTTTGACTCAGGCCTCAGCCGTCTATGAAGAGGCATCGCTGACAAAGGCGCTGGACTTCATCGGTACGCCAATCAACTTCCACCGCACGGTCACTTTCAAGCAGACATTCTTTCCCATGCTTGCGACCAGCATCTTCGGCTTTGTCATGGGTGCGCTGTTGGGAGCCACCATGTTCGGCCCGATTGCGAACGAAATCACGTTTGGTCAACGCTCCCTTGTAGTTGCGCTGGCGTACCTCGTGGGAGTTGTATCAGTTGGCGCTGTGACCTTGGCGGTTGATCCGCTTCGCCACAAGTTGCTGGGTCGCCAAATCCGTCACAACGACTAGTCACCATTGCAACGACTAGTTGCCATTAAAAGGGCAGTGGAGTGGCCGGGCAGTGGTGCTCGGTGCTCGGCCAGTTCCTTAGGGTTCAACTTGAGGATTAGAGCCTGTAACCAACTGTGGTTCATCTGATAACCAAGCATTCATCTCACAACCACGTAATTTCTACCTCTGACTTTTAGCCTGAGGGCATGCGTACCTACGTGCTTGATACCTCGGTCCTGCTGTCCGATCCCCACGCCACCAAGAAGTTCGATGAGCACCAAGTTGTGCTTCCGCTGGTCGTGGTGAGTGAGTTGGAGGCCAAGCGCCACCACCCAGAGCTGGGGTGGTTCGCCCGAGAAGCGCTCCGTTTCCTCGAAGAGCTGCGTTACCGCTACGGCCACCTGGACCGGCCTGTGCCCGCCAATGATCTTGGCGGGTTTATGCATATTGAGCTCAACCACTCCGATCCCTCCATCCTTCCCGCAGGCTTCCGCACCGCCGAAAACGATCACCGCATTCTCGCTTGCGCCCTCAATCTTCAGCACGATGGCCATGATGTCGTGCTGGTCACCAAAGACATTCCGCTTCGCGTCAAGGCTGGTGCGGTCGGCTTGCCTGCCGACGATTACCGCGCCCAGGACGTCGTTCTGACTGGGTACTCGGGAATGGTGGAAGTGGACGTCGACCCGGAGGAAATTGATCGTCTCTTCGCCAATGGGTTCCTTGAGCTCGAGCAGATCCAGGATCAGCCGCTGCACTGCGGCGTGCAGCTCAGCGCTGGTAGCCAGTCTGCGCTGGCACGGGTGAGCGCCCCGGGCGTCGTCAAGCTTGTGCGGGGCGATACGGAGGCGTTTGGCCTGAAGGGGCGGTCGGCGGAGCAGCGTGTGGCGCTTGACCTGCTGTTGGATGACTCGGTAGGGATTGTGTCCCTCGGCGGCCGAGCCGGTACGGGTAAGTCGGCGCTTGCGCTGTGCGCGGGACTGGAGTCGGTGCTGGAGCGCGGACTGCATCGCCGGATTGTGGTGTTCCGTCCGCTCTACGCGGTAGGTGGTCAGAACCTTGGCTACCTGCCAGGTAGTGAGGACGAAAAGATGAACCCGTGGGCGCAGGCTGTTTACGACACCCTGGAGGGATTGGTTTCAGACAACGTGATGGATGAGATTGCCTCGCGCGACATGCTGGAGGTACTGCCACTGACACACATTCGCGGTCGTAGCCTGCATGACAGCTTCGTGATTGTCGATGAGGCACAGTCGCTGGAGCGCAACGTACTGCTGACGGTGCTGTCGCGTCTTGGTAGCAATTCCCGGGTCATCCTTACGCACGACGTGGCGCAGCGTGACAACCTGCGCGTCGGCCGCCATGACGGTGTGCAGGCGGTGATTGAAAAACTCAAGGGCAACGAGCTTTTTGCACACATCACGCTGAAGCGCTCGGAGCGCTCGAAGATTGCGGAGCTCGTGACGGGGCTGCTCGATTAAGAGTAAGCTTGTGAGGCAGCTACGTAGGAGCTGTTCCTGCGATTACTTTCACTCGGATCGTTCGGCACGTACCTGCTGATGAAAGGTTTGTATTCACATGGCTACTGTGACTTTTGCTGATGCCACTCGCATTTACCCTGGTGCGACGAAGCCTTCTGTGGACAAGTTCAACTTGGAAATTGCCGATGGCGAGTTCCTGGTTCTGGTGGGCCCCTCCGGTTGTGGTAAGTCCACAACACTGCGCATGCTTGCCGGTCTGGAAGAGGTCAATGAGGGCAAGATTTTCATTGGAGATCGTGATGTGACCAATGTCTCGCCCAAGGATCGCGATATTGCGATGGTCTTCCAGAACTACGCCCTGTACCCGCATATGACGGTGCGCGAGAACATGGGCTTCGCGCTCAAGATTGCTGGTGTGGACAAGGACGAGATTGACCGTCGTGTCGAAGAAGCTGCGAAGACCCTGGATCTAACTCAGTTCCTGGATCGTAAGCCTAAGGCTCTATCCGGTGGTCAGCGTCAGCGTGTGGCAATGGGGCGTGCGATTGTGCGCAAGCCGCAGGTGTTCCTGATGGACGAGCCGTTGTCGAACCTGGACGCGAAGCTGCGTGTTCAAACCCGTACTCAGATTGCGGCCATGCAGCGTCGGATGGGTGTGACCACCATGTATGTCACCCACGACCAGACTGAGGCGCTGACCATGGGCGACCGCATCGCGGTCATTAACTTCGGTGTTCTGCAGCAGGTCGGTACCCCGCGGGAACTCTACGAAACCCCGGCAAACGAATTCGTCGCGGGCTTCATTGGTTCGCCTGCGATGAACCTGGGCACGTTCAACGTCTCTAATGGTTACGCCACGTTGGGCGAGGCCAAGATTAAGCTGCCGGAAGCCACACTTGCTGCAATCACGCCGGAGGATCAGAACCAGATTATCGTGGGCTTCCGTCCGGAGGCATTCGACCTGGTCGAGGGTCCGGGCGATGACGTCATTCCGGTGCAGGTTAACTTGGTCGAGGAGTTGGGCTCCGATGCATTCATGTATGGAGACCTCGTCGGTGGCGGAGCACTGAGCTCCGGATCTTCCTCTAACCCGGACGAAGAGGAACACGGTCAGGTGGTTATTCGTACCGCCCCGCGCACCGCGCCGAAGTTGGGCTCGGTAGTTTACGGCAAGATTCGTCCGGGCATGCTGCACCTGTTCTCGAAGTCGACTGGTATGCGCCTTCCGGCCTAAAATCTTTCGTTTAGATGAAATGAGTAGCTGGTAGGGCAGTGGGACAGTAAGACAGTTTTAGGAGCCACCGTGTCGGAAACTATGAAAATAGCCGCGACAACGGTGGCTTCAAAGCTTTTGCGCCTTCCTTGGCATATACCTCTGGAACAGTGGCCAGATGATTTGTTAGCCGCCTTGCCTCAGGGAATTTCGCGACACATTGTTCGATTCGTCAACTTAGATGACCGCGTCATTGCAGTGAAAGAAATTGGTGAGTTCACTGCTCATCATGAGTATCGAATGCTGCGTGACCTGGTCAGGCTCGGTGCTCCATCGGTTCGCCCGCTCGCGGTAATCACCGGCCGGAAGGATCCAGATGGCGAACCGTTAACTGCCGCACTCGTCACAGAACATCTCGAGTATTCGCTGCCGTATCGTGCAGTTTTTTCTCAACAGGTCACCCGCGAAACTGTGGTCCGCCTGATTGACTCGCTGGTAGTCCTGCTAGTTCGGTTACATCTCCTTGGTTTTTACTGGGGCGACGTGTCACTGTCGAACACATTGTTTCGTCGTGACGCAGACGCTTTCTCCGCCTACCTTGTCGACGCGGAAACGGGAGATTTGCAAGGCACACTCTCAGATTCCCGCAGGCTTTACGACGTTGACGTTGCCCATACCAACATCATCGGAGAGCTCATGGATCTGCAGGCCGGCGGATTCCTCGATCCTGAGTTGGACGTAATTGCGGTGGGTAGGCGCATTATTGAGCGTTATGAGGACTTGTGGCAAGAGCTGACGGGGGAAGAATCTATTGGTGTTGAGGAGCCTTGGCTTGTCGATGAGCGGATTCGCAGGCTCAACGACCTCGGTTTCGATGTTGGCGAGCTGAAAGTCACCAGTGATGGTGGCCGTGTTGTGTTCCGACCACGAGTGGTTGACGCAGGGCATCACCATCGGCAGTTAATGCGACTGACGGGGTTGGATGTTCAAGAACGGCAAGCGAGGCGGATGCTCAATAGTATGCAGACCTTTCGGTTGGCGGAAGGTCTTGAAGGGGTTCCGCTAGAGCAGGTTGCGCACCGATGGCTGCGTGAAGTTTTCGAGGCCACAATTCTGGCTGTGCCCGAGGGGCTGCGTGGAAGGCTGCAGGATGCGCAGGTTTTCCACGAGGTCTTGGAGCATCGCTGGTACATGGCAGAAAAACGCCGTGCGGATGTGCCGCTTCAAGAAGCGGTGCAGAGCTACGTGGATCGAGTGTTGCCCGGGCATCGCGACGAGTCCGTATGTCTTCCCGCGAGCGATGAGGTCGAGTAGCTCTCTAGAAGCAGACTGTCGAGCGTACGATTATTTCAAAAGTGACAAGTAAACGACTCGCCAGGATATTATAAAAATATACATTCACGCCAAACAGGGGTGCTTTTGGTGGTCGGGTGGTTGTCGGGTCTGCGTGTGATTGTCGCGGCCAGGTGCTTACTTTGGTGCCGGTAGGCGGCTCTGTTCAGCGAAAACAGCTCGAAAACAGCTCAAATTCTAGGTGTGCTTTCGAGAGCTTTTGCTATTTTTCTCCTTTGCATTTGTTCACAGCTGGCTGAAGGCCAACCTAAATTGGTTTTGGTCAAGTAAGATTTTGGTGAGACCGAATACCCGCGTGGGTGGCGTCGAAGTTCGCATGAAAGGCTACTTCTAGCCGCAGGGCGGGATAATCCAATTAGGCCACGGCTGCTGGCAAATATTCGTCCGAATTGCTCGGAGGATGCCATTGAAGTGGCCTTTCTTCTCAAGGGAGAAAATATAGTGAAGAACTTCAAGCGCCTTTCAGCTCTGTGTGCAGCAGGCCTGATGGCAACCGCTGGTTTGGTTGCGTGCTCGAGTGATGATGCGGTTGCAGATGGTGGTGTCTACTTCCTTAACTTCAAGCCGGAGCAGGATGCCGCATATCAGAAGATTGCGAAGGCATACACTGACAAGACTGGTGTCCAGGTCAAGGTCGTTACTGCTGCTTCGAATTCCTATGAGCAAACTCTGAAGGCCGAGATTGGTAAAAAGGACGCGCCAACACTGTTCCAAGTCAATGGTCCGGCGGGCCTGCGTACTTGGCAGGAATACATGGCAGACATGTCTGACACTGAGATCGCACAAAACCTCAACGAGGGCATCGAGCCGCTGAAGGGCGAGGACGGCAAGGTATACGGCGTCCCGTTTGCAGTCGAGGGGTTTGGCCTGATCTATAACGAAGAGATCATGGACAAGTACTTCGCGCTGCCCGATGCCAAGGCCAAGAGCATCGACGAGATTAAGGCCTTCGGAAAGCTGAAGGAAGTTGCTGAGGACATGCAGGCCAAGAAGGACAAGCTGGGGATTTCCGGCACCTTCGCTTCCACCTCGCTTGCATCCGGTGAGGATTGGCGCTGGCAGACACACTTGGCCAACGGACCGGTTCATTATGAATTCGAGGACCTTGGCACCAAGGAAACCGCTGATGTGAAGTTCAAGTACAACAAGGAGTTCAAGAACCTCTTTGATCTGTACCTGAATAACTCCACTGTCGAAAAGACTCTGGCCCCGTCGAAGGCTGTGTCCGACTCGATGGCGGAATTCGCCCAGGGCAAGGCCGCTATGGTTCAGAATGGCAACTGGGCATGGTCCCAGATCAACGATGTCTCCGGCAACGTGGTCAAGCAGGACAAGATTAAGTTCATGCCTATGTACATGGGCCTGAAGGACGAGGATAAGACCGGCATCTCGGTTGGTACTGAGAACTACCTGACGGTCAACTCCAAGGCTTCGGAGGCTTCCCAAAAGGCAACGAAGGACTTCGTCAATTGGCTGTTCAACACCGATGAGGGCAAGAAGTACGTCGTCGAGGATCTCGGATTCATCGCTCCGTTCCAGAACTTCACTGAAGCCGACACTCCGAATGACCCGCTGGCCAAGGAAGTGGCCGCAGCAATTGAGAACGAGGACCTGACCACCATCCCGTGGGACTTCCAGTACTTCCCGTCGCAGCAGTTCAAGGATGATTTTGGCGCAGCGCTGGCGCAGTACGCTTCCGGAAAGATGCCGTGGGACAAGGTTGTCGAGACTTTCGCCGACAGCTGGAATGCGGAATCTCCGAACAATTAAATACCAGCAAATCAATGGTGATCCATTCCATCGGTGAGTGTGAAGCGAAAGCTTCTCGCGCATGAACAACCGACGGAATGAGTTCATCCAATGGCAAGGCGGAGCTCGGGGCTCGGTGACCTGTTAAACCGGTCTCGAGGCACCGGGCTCCGCCTTTAGCTTTAGGAGCGGTGTTGTAGATGCAAGCAACATTGAAAAAGTATTTCCCAGTTTTCGTGCTACCCACGCTGATTGCCTTTGCAATCGCGTTCCTGGTGCCGTTCGTTATCGGTTTCTTCCTATCATTTACTGACTTCACAACCATCACTAATGCGCAGTGGGTTGGTATCGAGAACTACCAGAAGGCCTTTAGTGAGCGCGAGGGCTTCGTCGCCTCCTTCGGATTCACTCTCATGGTGGTTGTTGTTTCCATCATTACTGTGAACTTGTTCGCGTTCTGGATCGCATGGATTCTGACGCGCAAGCTGAAGGGCACGAACTTCTTCCGCACAGTCTTCTTCATGCCGAACCTTATCGGTGGCATCGTGCTCGGTTATACCTGGCAGTCGATGATTAACGCCGTGCTGGCATCGTACGGTACGACGATTGTGTCCGACTGGAAGTTCGGTTACGCCGGTCTGATCATCCTCATCAACTGGCAGCTGGTCGGTTACATGATGATTATCTATATTGCCGGTCTGCAGAATGTCCCACCGGAGCTCATCGAAGCTGCGGAGATTGATGGCGCCGGACGCTGGGAGATTCTGCGGCACGTTACTATCCCGATGGTCATGCCATCGATTACCATTTGCCTCTTCTTGACTCTGTCGAACACTTTCAAACTCTTCGATCAAAACTTGGCCCTGACCAATGGTGCGCCGGGTTCAGAGACAGAAATGGTTGCTCTGAACATCGTCAACACCATGTTCAACCGAATTGGTGTGGAGGGCGTTGGTCAAGCCAAGGCAGTAATATTCGTCGTCGTGGTCGTAGCGATCGCGATGCTGCAGCTGCGTGCTACTCGCAGCAAGGAAGTGGAGGCATAAATGTCTGTCGACGCTGCAATGACCACTGAAACGGCCACCAAGCTCCCCAAGGCCAAGCCCGCTAAGCAGGACGAGGCCAAGGTGGGAGGTGTATCTAAGGTCATCATCTACGCGATTCTGGTGTTTTTGACCGTCGTGTTCTTGGGGCCAATCGCGTTCATTATCTTCAACTCGTTCAAGTCCAAGTTCGCAATTTCAGATAACCCCTTCCAGCTGCCACTAGGTGACATGTGGGTCGGGTTCGAAAACTACGCCGTCGGCCTGATGAAGGAGGGCTTCGGCTGGGCGATCGTGTGGTCCTTTGTCATCACGATCCTCTCGGTTATTGCGATTGTGTTCTTCTCTGCGATGACGGCTTACTACATCACGCGAGTGAAGACGTGGTGGACCTCGCTGCTGTATTACCTGTTTGTGTTCTCGATGGTCATCCCGTTCCAGATGGTGATGTTCCCGACCGTCAAGATCGCCGACATGCTGCATTTGAACAACCCAATCGGCATCGTGGTTCTCTACTTGGGCTTTGGCTCCGGCTTGTCGGTCTTCATGTTTGCCGGCTTCATCAAGTCCATCCCGATTGACATCGAGGAAGCCGCGATGATTGATGGCGCATCTCCGATGCAGAACTACTTCCGCATCGTTTTGCCCATGCTCAAGCCGACTGCAGTGACTGTCGCCATTCTGAACGCTATGTGGGTATGGAACGACTACCTGCTGCCGTACCTGGTCATTGGCCTGTCTACTAAGTACAAGACCATCCCGGTTGTCGTGCAGAGCTTCGTTGGCTCCAACGGTAACCGTGACCTTGGCGCGATGATGGCAATGCTGGTGCTCGCAATCATTCCGATTGTGATTTTCTACGTCGCCACCCAGAAGCACATTATCGAGGGTGTTGCTGCGGGTGCCGTTAAGGGATAGCTGCCTAAGCGTTAGCGCATAGGACGCCAAGCACCGCGTTTTACGAAAGCGAAAGCCTCAACCGCGTAGGTTGAGGCTTTCGTCTGTTAATCAGCCTTTATTAGGATATGAACCCGTGGATAGATTTTTCAGCACCGATACAAAGTTCTACGCAGCCTGGTCGCTGTTAGCAGACCTTGTAATCATCAACCTGCTGATGATCGTCGCATCCATCCCGATAGTCACTGCAGGCGCCGCAACTCGCGCTGGGGTAGTGGTCGCTCGCGACATGGTCCGTGACGAAGGCTCAAGGCCCGTACGGCGCTTCTTGCGCGCACTGTTGGACAATTGGCGCACACCAACCGTGTGGTGGCTATTCACCTTGGTTCTCGCCAGTGGCATTGGCTATGAGTTTTACGTTATCTCCCGCGCGGACCTCGGCACTGTCGGCCTGATCTTCGCCGCAGGAGTTACCTCCGGGGCGCTAATCCTGCTGGGAATTACCGCGTGGGTCTACTCGCTGTGCTCGCTTTCCGACGGTCAGTCGTCGCTACGCCGAACCCTGGCAACGGCCACCAGCATGACCGTCAAAAACCTGCCGCGGACTGCGCTCGCAGTTTTGGCGCTTCTCATCGTGCCCGCGGCCATATTCTTTTTCCCGGCGAAAATCTACGCGATTGCTACCTATGTCTTCCTCATCGGGTACGCGTTGAGTTGGTACTTGGTGATGCTGGCGCTTGAGCCCGTTCTGCCAGACAATGCTGGGTAGGTTCTCCCGCTGGCCCCACTGGCCCGGCTGGCACTGACTTAATCGGTGCCAGCTCGCACACCAGGCTGTTGACAATTCTTAGCCCGCGTACTCTTTCACAGAGGGAAAATCCTCCGCCTCGACCATCTCCAGCAGTTTTTCGCGACGTGCAAAAGCGGAGCATGCGCCGACCGCCTGTACAGCTGCTGCGCCTGCTGCGGTGGCCAGGGGGACGGCGTCGTAAAGCGAGGTGCCCTTAGCCAGTTCCGCGGTGAGCGTGCCGACGAACGCATCACCGGAGCCAGTGCCGTCGACAATCTTCTCCTCTGGCAGCTTGAGCGCGGGGTGCTCGTAGATTGTCGGCTCGTCGTCGAGACCGTCGGAGTGCTGTGCGAAGAGACAGCCGTGGTCGCCCCGGAGCATGACGACACTGGGGCAGTACTGCAGAAGTGCCTCGAGCTGTGCGCGGTAGTCGGTAGCGCGGATGCCCTCGGCGATGTCCAGGCGACGGATTGTTTCCCAGGCGCCCTTCATGTTGACGATCAGCGGATCTGCATGGTCAATCAGCGCAGGTGTAACGGTTACGACCGGATTGAGGTTCAGTACCAGACGCGCGCTGTACATGGATGCGACGGACGCGATGGCCTCAGTTGCTTCCGGAAGTAGCTCGCCTTGCGCGAGCACGACATCCGCTGATGCGAACTCGTCGACGAAATCGGTGGGGTCGGTTAGCGCATCGGCACCGCGCTGGACAAAAATCACCGGGCGACCCTTGCGGTTCGTTGCGACGAAAGCGCTGCCGGTCGGCAAATCCCAGGAAGTCTGAATGGAGTGGACATCTACGCCGTGTGCGTTGAGTTCCTCGACCACGAAATCCGCTGCGCGGTCCTCGCCAACAGTTCCGGCCATGATCGCACGGACACCGTTATAAGCGATAGCAACGGCCTGGTTGGCGCCCTTGCCGCCCAGCATATTCGTGCCGTCATCAACGATGAGCGTGCCACCTTCTGCGGGTACGCTATCGACCTGTACCAGGGTATCTAGGTGGATAGATCCACATACAACAACTGTTGGATTCTCATTCAGGTCAGGAATCGGCTGCATAAAAATATAGGATAGTCGGGAATTCAAATCCGTGTTGGCGGCCCGAGTTTACAGCCGTCAGAGCCCGCGAATCGATGCCCTACAATCGATGGCTATGGCAAAACTGTACTTCCGCTACGGAACCATGAACAGCGGAAAATCCATCGAGGTCCTCCGCGTCGCCCACAACTACCGCGAGCGCGACATGCGACCGTTGATCGCCAAGCCGGCCGTGGATACTTTGGCTGATGGTGACGTGCACTCCCGCATCGGAATCGCGGAACGCGCGCACCTCATCCACGACGGCGATGACCTCTCCTCGCTTGCCGACGGCCACGATTGCCTTATCATCGATGAAGCACAGTTTCTTACCCCTGACCAGGTCGATCAGTTGCTGGGCATTACCCTTCGCGGTACCCCGGTGCTCTGCTACGGCCTGCGTACCGACTTTCGCACCCATGCCTTTCCAGGCTCCCAGCGATTGCTCGAAGTTGCCCACACCATTGAGGAAATTAAGACAATCTGCACTTGTGGGCAGAAGGCCATCTTTACTGCACGGTTGAATCCGGACGGCAGCATTATCCTCGACGGCGAAACCGTGGAAATTGAGGCACTCGAAGCGCCGAAGTACATCTCCCTGTGCGCCAGCTGTTACAACCGGATGTCGGGGAAGTGGGCGTGAGCTGCCTAGGGTAGTCCCGGGAGCTAGGAGTGGGACAAGAAAACGGGCGAAGAGGAAAAGGGACAAAAAGGGAATAGCCCCGGCAGTCGATGAACTAGCCCCCTTAACCTCCAACCCTGCCCAAAGACCGAACGCTTCGGGTGTTACTCGAAACTCACCATGGTGTCGTCAAATACGTGCTCTAAACACAAAGCGCCTACACGGGGCTTGACCTCTACGGACACCTGAGCTTCTTCAGTCACACCGCGATGTCCTCGGCGGTACCGGCTGTCCACCGCTCATGGCTGTGGGTGCCTCGGAATCACCGACGTACTTACAGACGCGTTACTAGTTAGGTTAGGATAGCCTTATATAAAACAAGAGTGGTTGTCTACTGAGGAGGTAACGCAGTGTCGGACGCGACTGACGAACCCACCACGGCGCCCAAGGGGCCGACAAGTCAGCCGACGGAGGATAGTGCGAACACGGGGAAACCCGCCTGGCGCATTCTCCGCCCGGTGTCCGCCCCCATCGCCGTCGCCCTTTTGCTGCAGGTGCTCGGGAGCTTGGCCAGTGCCATTCCACTGCTGGCGTTGGTCCGGATCGTCAATGAACTACTCCTAGGCACTGACAAGGTGTGGCCAGCAGTATGGTGGTTCATCGGTGGACTCGGTGGCGCACTCGCCCTGGGGTCGCTGGCGCTGCTCATCACCCATCTGGTCGACCTGCGGCTACAGGCCGAGTTGCGCGTGCAACTGGCCGACAAGCTGAGCCGACTCCCACTGGGATGGTTCGATCAGAGCTCCTCCGGACGCGTCCGCCGCATAATCCAAGACGATGTCGCGAGCCTCCACCACCTTGTCGCCCACGCGCTGGTCGAGATCACCGCGGCGGTTCTGACACCGGTGGTCGGCGTCATCGTCGCACTGACCATCGACTGGCGACTCGGGCTGTGCTGCGTGATCAGTCCGGTGGCCTACATGGTCCTGTTCTCCGTGCTCGCGCCCGGAGACATGCGCTCTGTCATGGCCCGGATTGCCGAGTCGCTCTCCGAGGTCTCCGCCGCGGTAATCGAGTTCGTCGATGGGATCGCAGTGCTGCGCGTGTTCGGGGCTGAGGAGACTGGCTCGGCGCGCTTCACCAGGGCGTCAGACGACTTCACCTCGGAGTTCCGCACGCTTGTCACACCCCAGATGCGTGCCCACGCCATCGCTCTCACGGCCCTGGGGTTGCCGGTCGTCGCGCTGACTGTCGTCGTTCCCGGTGCTGCCATGGTCGCCGCCGGGTGGAGCGATGTCGCCGACGTCGTCGTGGTCACCATGATCGCTCTGTCGCTGCCCGCCACGCTGCTCACGGTCGGGGCCGGGCAACAACACATCAACGACGGGCTAGAAGCCGCCGGACGACTCATCACCCTTCTCGACGAGCCCGAACTCCTCGTGGCTGAACATCCCCTCGAGCCCGCCGGGACCGATGTCTCGATCGAGAACGTGACCTTCGGGTACGCGCCAGATGAGCCGGTGCTGCATGGGGTGTCGCTCACCGCACGAGAAGGATCGGTCACCGCGTTGGTCGGGGCCTCTGGCTCGGGCAAATCGACCCTCGCATCTCTCATCGCCCGCTTCCGTGACGTTGACGCCGGTGCGATCCGGATCGGCAACGTCGACGTGCGCGACATCGACCCGCACGTGCTCCATCAACACGTCGGCATCCTGCTGCAAAGCCCGAGCCTGCCTTCCATGAGCATCCGCGACAACATCGCGCTCGGGCGTCCGGGCGCGACCGACGAGGACATCCAGCACGCCGCCTCCCTAGCGGCGATCGACGCGCGGATCCGCGAACTACCCCGCGGATACGGCAGCGTTGTCGGAGAAGACGCTCGGCTCTCCGGCGGTGAGACCCAGCGCGTGGCCATCGCGCGGGCCATCCTCGCCGACCCTCACGTGCTCATACTCGACGAGGCCACCTCCGCGATCGACCCCGAGAATGAGGCCGCGATCGGGCAGGCCCTCGCCGAACTGACCCGGGGACGCACGGTCATCATGATCGCCCACCGCCTTGGCACGATCACCCACGCAGACCAGATCGTCGTCCTCGACCAAGGGCGAATCGTCGAACAAGGCGAACACGAATCCCTGCTCGCCGCCGATGGGCAGTACGCCGCGCTATGGCGCAACCAGGCCGCCGTCACGGGAGGTGCTCGATGATCACGCAGATTGAACGGATCGCTGGACAAGAAGGACGCTCAACACTCCAGCGATTCACAGCAGTGGCTGTGGCGGCCGGAGTCGCACAGGGACTGTCACTGGCATGTCTGGTCCCAGTACTGGCCCACCTGGCCCAGGAGACTTTCAGCTCGACGCTCTGGTGGTTGATCGCAATGGTGGTTTGCGCCGGCGTCCATGCCCTACTCACGGTGTGGGTCACGCGCGGGAGCGTCGATTTGACCATGTCTCTGATGTCGTCGATGCATCGCCAACTGGCGCGGCAGCTCATGCGTCTGCCGATGGGGTGGTTCGATGGCGGGTCCGCAGCCAACGCCTCACGGCTCTCGGTCCGCGGCACAATGTTCGTCGCCACCGCGATCGGCGACGTGCTTGCTCCGCTCATCGGTTACGTGGCGACTCCGTTGACTCTAGTGCTCGTGACCTTCTTCCTTGACTGGCGGCTGGGACTCTCGCTCGCCGTCGGGGTCCCGCTCGTGTACGCCTCGACTGTGCTGGCTCGCTCCTGGAGTGCCCGGGCCGACGCCCGACTCACCACCGCGGAACACCGCACGGATGCCGCGCTGCTCGACCTGGCCAAGCACCAGACGGCGCTGCGCGGGGCGCGAGTGGCAGGTTCTGGCTATGCACCCCTGGCATCTTCACTTGACCGACAACGTCGCCTCGGTATGTCGGCCCAGCTGGCCTCCGCCGCATCGATGATTGTCCAGAGTGTCGTGGTACAGACGGTCTTTGGCGCTGTGGTCACCGTGGCCGTATGGCGCAGTCTCGGCGGTGTGGACCCGCTCGTGATGATCGGTCTTATCCTGATCGTCACCCAGGTAATGGGCCCCCTCCGCACACTTTCTGAACTCGGCACGGCGCTGCGCCGCATGGATCGTGAACTCGACCAGGTGGTCAATTTGCTAGACGAGCCGGGGCTACCGGAACCCGAGCAGCCAGTCCCAGCACCGACGCATCCGCCGGAGATTGCGATTGACGCAGTGCGCTTCGGCTACGGAGACGCGATGGTGTTTGATGATCTCAATCTGACTGTTGCGCCGGGATCAGTTACTGCCATCGTCGGGCCATCCGGGTCGGGCAAGACCACGCTCACTCGCTTGATCGCCCGCTTCCATGACGTGGACGCAGGGGCCGTGCGGCTCGACGGCGTGGATGTTCGCGACATGGCCAGTGCCGATGTCCTCGGGGCAACGTCGTTGGTGTTCCAGGACGTCTATCTCCTTGACGACACCCTGCGCGCGAACGTGTTGCTCGGTCGTCCAGAAGCCACGGACGCCGAGGTGAACGCCGCCGCGAAAATAGCTCGGGTCGACGAGATCGTCGATCGCTTGCCACAAGGGTGGGCGACCCGCGTCGGTGAAGGTGGCAGACTGCTCTCGGGCGGCGAGCGGCAGCGTGTGTCAGTGGCCCGCGCTGTGTTGAAGCGAGCGCCTGTGTTACTGCTGGATGAGGCGACCTCATCGCTCGACGCGTCCGCCGCCGTGGCTGTGCAGGAGGCACTGCGCGAACTCAGCGGATTGGCGACAGTGCTAGTAATCGCGCATCAGGAGCACACGTTGGCGGCTGCCGATCAGGTCGTTATGTTGGACGGCGGGCGCGTGGCCGCAGCGGGGACGCATGAGGATTTGCTAGATTCGTCGCCGGCCTATGCCCGGCTGTGGGCTCGATAGTGATAGCTAACTCGGTAACCCAAGTCAGGCGTGCCGAACGCCCGCAATGGGGGACCGAGCGGTCTTCCAGGGCTCGACACATCATCGACCCAACGGCCAACTACCAAAAGAAAACCAACATAGAGCACTTCGCCCCACGCCGCTCACCACCCACCTGCCGGAGTAACCCCACCGCCTAAAAGTGTCAACAATGTCATGAGACATCTTGGCAAGCAGGTTGCGAGACAGCAGCCCCCAAAATCGGCGCTGGGAAGCGGAAACGTCCCACAGCACACTGTCAAGAATGCTGCGAGACTTCACATCGTGCCCCCAGCAGGGCTCGAACCTGCGACAAAAGGATTATGAGTCCTCTGCTCTAACCGACTGAGCTATAGGGGCAAGGATTTGGCACTGTGAAGTGGTAATTAAGCACTATGAACCAATGCCCAAAACCTCATAGCATCATAGCAATCTGCCACCGTGCGGTGATAAAAGCCCTATAGCCAGCGACTCTGGGAGCAGTTACACAGGCCCAATGAATCTGTCCCTCGTTCTCAATGACCTCATCTCCCGGGCGGGATGAAGCAAGCTGCCTCCCCATCCTCAACGAACCAAAGCCCCCGCAAAGTTACGACTTTCGGTTGATGAATCAGTGCTTGGACACTTCTAGCATTAATCCTATGAGTACAAAACCTTCCTTGAGCAGCGCCGACGTCTCAGTCGACGCACAAACCGGTGCCACAGCGAAAGCGAAGGGCACCCCCGTCATGGCAATCGCCAACGAGGATCAGATTGCTGAGTTCGGGGCCTCGCCACAGCGGTGGTGGGGGTTGCTCGTGCTCGCGGTTGGCCTCGGCATGATTGTCCTGGACGGCACCATCGTTGGTGTTTCATTGCCGACCATCATTTCGGAGCTGGGCCTTGACATCGTGGGCGCGCAGTGGATTACCACGATCTACTCGGTCGTTTTCGCCGCACTACTCCTGACCTCTGGCCGAGCTGGCGACCGCTTCGGCCGTCGAACGCTTTTTCTCGTCGGTCTGGTCATCTTCACGGTCGGCTCCGTCGTGGCCGCACTTTCCACAGCCTTGGCGCCACTGGTCATTGCCCGCGTCATCCAAGGCATTGGTGGCGCGTGCATTCTGCCATCAACACTGTCCAGCGTGAACGCACTATTCCGTGATAAAGATCGTGCCACCGCATTCGGCATCTGGGGTGCGGTCATGTCTGGTGCTGCAGCAGTCGGCCCACTCCTGGGTGGCGTGCTTACGCAGTTTGCTGGTTGGGAAGCTATCTTCTGGGTCAACGTGCCCATCGCCGTCGTGCTTTTCGTCCTTGCGCTGCGCTGGGTGCCGAACACCGCAGGCGATACCAATGGCGCGGGTCGCTTCGATGTCCTTGGCCTGGTGTTGTCTGGAATTGGCTTTGGTGCCGTGGTCTTCGGCATCATTCAAGGCGCCAAGATAGGGTTTGCTTTTCCCTCCGCACCCGTCGTCACGCTCTTAGTTGGTGCGGTGGTGCTTGTCGCTTTCGTGCTGTGGGAAAACAGTCGTCGGAAGAACGCGGATCCTGCGCTGTTGGACGTGTCGATGTTCTCCTACGCCACGTTCAGCTGGGGGAATACCACGGCGATGCTTGTCGCGGTGGGTGAGTTCGCGCTGGTCTTCGTGCTGCCGCTCTACCTGGTGTCGGCGATTGGCTTATCGACGATCGCAACCGGCCTGGTCCTGGCAGCAATGGCTCTCGGTGCGTTCTTCGCAGGTGCCATGGCGCGTCATCTGGCAGCTCGGATTACCCCGGCCGGTGTGGTGATTGTGGGCCTTGGTCTCGAGGTCTTTGGTTCGCTGCAGTTGGCGGCCGAAGAGCGCGTTGACCTGCCGCTGTGGCTGGTTGTGTTTGCATTGATTGTCTACGGTCTGGGTCTTGGTCTGGCATCGGCGCAGCTGACCTCGTTGGTGCTTGGTGATATTCCGGTGCGGCTGTCGGGGCAGGCATCGGCAACGCAGTCGACGATTCGGCAGATTGGTTCGGCGCTCGGTGCTGCGCTCGGTGGTATGGCGCTGACGATTGGGCTGGATCGTGAGATCGCGAAGCTGTCGCCGGGCCTGGAGCAGATGGGGCAGGGGCTGAAGGATTCCGCTGGCTCGATGCTGATTGGTCTGCGTGCGCAGGGTGCTCCCGACGGTGTGTTGGTGCCGCTGACAAATGCGTTTGCACATGCCACGCAGTTTGCGCTGTATTCCGCTGTCGGCGCGTTGACTATTGGCTTCCTCTGCTCGCTGAAGGTACTGCAGTTGCGCAGGCAGGCTGAGAAATCGAATTAGCGATGTGGAATATTCGGGTGAGGGGCCGTGTTGGAAATTGGTGTCACAACATCAATCGTGGCAGTCTTATCGTTTGTCTCTTAACCGGACTTGCTAGATAGAAATGACCAACATGAAAATGCTCACAAAGCGGCGTTGGCTCGATTACGGCCGAATCTCCACTTCCTCCTGTCGCTAAACACTTCGGAGCTTCCGCCTCGCTGCGCCTGTCTCTTCGAGGCTGAGCTCAGCGGCCTCGGATCCCGTCGCGCGCATTTGTCAGACGGCATAAGGCGCGGCACAAGTGTTTTCAGAGAAAGAAATATCCAGGAGGAAAAGTGAATAAATTTAAATGGGCGACCGGCTTCGGTGCCCAAGTTGTCTATGGCCTGATTATTGGTCTCATTTTGGGCTTCATGGCCCGCAGTACTGGCGATGACTCCTCGTTGCGCACAGCGCTCGACGAGGTCGGCAGTACCTACGTCACGCTGTTGAAGCTGCTCATCCCACCGCTGGTGGTCACCGCAGTCGTAGTGTCGATTGCCAACCTGCGTCAGGTCGCAGGTGCAGCCAAGCTGGCTGTTTCGACGCTGATTTGGTTTGCCATTACATCCTTTGTATCGGTGGTTATCGCCATCGTGCTGGGCTTGGTCATCAAGCCAGGCGTTAACTCTGGCGTGGATGCCTCGGCAGCTCAGGAGCCGAGTTCCGTGGGCTCCTGGTGGGGATTCCTGCAGAGCATCGTCCCGCAGAACTTCCTCGGCCTTGGCGTGAAGATCAGCGAATCTGACGGTGCTGTATCCGGCTCGCTGAACTTCAACGTCCTGCAGCTGCTGGTCATCGCGATTGTATTCGGTATCGCTGCAGTGAAGGTTGGCCCGAAGGCCGAGCCATTCATCGAGTTTTCCGGCTCGCTTCTGACTATCGTGCAGAAGGTCCTGTGGTGGGTCATCCGCCTGGCACCGATCGGTACCGCGGCTCTGATCGGCCACGCTGTCGCTGAGTACGGCTGGGAGGCCCTCGGCAGCCTCGGCAAGTTCGCCATTGCCATCTACATTGGCCTGTTCCTGGTCATCGCAGTTGTCTACCCAGTTGTGCTGAAGATTCATGGCATTAGCCCAATCGACTTCTTCCGTCGCGTCTGGCCAGTGACCTCGCTCGGCTTCTTCACCCGTTCGTCTATGGGCGTCATGCCGGTCACTGAGCGCGTTGTCTCCCGTCGTCTGGCAGTACCGGATGAGTACGCCTCCTTCGCCGTGCCGCTGGGCGCCACCACGAAGATGGATGGTTGCGCCGCCATTTACCCGGCTATCGCGGCTATCTTCGTCTCGCAGTTCTACGGTGTGCCGTTGGACTTCACGGACTACCTGCTCATCATCTTCGTCTCCGTCATCGGTTCGGCAGCAACTGCTGGCACCACCGGCGCTACTGTCATGCTGACCCTGACTCTGTCGACCCTTGGCCTGCCACTCGCCGGCGTCGGTCTCCTGCTGGCTGTCGAGCCGATCGTGGATATGGGCCGCACTGCGGTGAACGTCACCGGTCAGGCTGTGGTCCCGTTGGTCGTCGCAAAGCGTGCGGGAATCTGGGACAAGGACGAGTGGGACGCCAGCGCCAACGCCGACCTGTCGCCAGCCGACGAGTCGGACGACGAGTCTGCAGACGCGCCTGCTGAGAAGTCCGAGTCCGCCGAAAAGTCCGAGTCCGCCACGCTTGCGTAGTCTTGAGGACATGACTTCTTGGAAGCCCTCTGTTCTTGCGCAAGTTGATCAGTGGCCAGTTGACACGGTCGCGGCTGCCGTGCGTGCCGATGATGGCAGTTGGCACACCCACGGAGATAGCGGTCGCGTTTTTGAGCTCGCCAGTGTGACCAAGTTGCTAGCCGCCGTGGGTATGCTTGTGGCCGTCGAAGAGGGCGCGGTGGAGCTCGCCCAAGAGCTCACCCCACCCGGTCACGGCGCGACTGTGCGTCACCTACTGGCGCACGCCGGCGGGGTGGGGTTTGCCAGCCGTGAGCTGGAAAAAGAGCCAGGGGAGCGGCGTATTTACTCCTCCGCGGGTTTTGACATCATCGCCGATGTAATCGCCGCGGAGGCAGACATGCCGTTTAGTGAATACCTGCGCCAGGCTGTGTTTGAGCCGCTAGGGATGGCGGATTCCGTGCTGGATGGATCGGCAGGGCATGGCGCGCGTAGCAGCGTCGCTAATCTCATGGCCTTCGTCGATGAGATTCTCGCCCCGACTCTTCTGCATCCCGATACCGTGACTGAGGCGTTGACGGTGCAGTTCCCGGGGCTGAATGGTGTTGTGCCTGGCTATGGTATGCAACGTCCGGCCGATTGGGGCCTGGGTTTTGAGATCTTCGGACACCCCGATTCCAAGCAGGGGCTGTGGTTTGGCGCCTCGATGCCCAAGGATGTCGCAGGCCACTTCGGGCAGGCGGGCACGTTCCTGTGGCTGCATCGTCCAACCGGACGGGCGGCGATCGCGCTGACCGACCGAGATTTCGGCGAGTGGGCTAAGCCGCTGTGGACGGATTTCAATGATGAACTCTGGCGTGAGCTGGAAGAACACGCTGAAGATTAAGGGGATATGAGCTAAGTCGGCGTCGCTTGCGGCGCCGATTTTTCGTCTCAGCGCTAAATCACATCTGGGGGATTAAGGACAACTTGAGGGTTGCCAGCAGCCGTCTCGGAAATAACAATCATAAACACGTGCAACGCAAACCTCAGAAGTGTTGTTTTACCGCAGTGCTTTTTCTGCAGTGTGGCAAGTGTCGTTGGATGAGTTCGTAGGGGAAGACGAATCTCGTCTTACACCAATTGACCGCAACTTTTCCGAGGACCTTCGTCTATGCGCACCCAACTTTCAGGCGTTCTGTGGATTCACAGCATGCCAGGGCCGCTGCAACCACACATCACGTGGGCGCTGGCCCGACTCAGCATGCCCGATGGCACTAAGCCAGGCCGGGATATTTGGCGTGCGACCGACCAGGATGCCACTTTGTGCGCCGAGGTGCCTTTCACTGCAAGTGCTGACACCATCGCCACACTGGTGGACAACCTGGCTAGGTGGCCGCGCCTCTATTTCGAGCTGGCGCAAGACCCAGCCGTGGATGATGACGGCTACGCCATCGACGGTATGCGCTACTGCCATACCCCGCAGCTGGGGACTTTCGCCGGACAGACCGATGCCGCCGGAAACATCGTGGTCAACGAAGACGCACTGCGTTCCATCATGGCGCGCGGCGGCGATATCAAAGGTGCCCTCGACGCGGCCATCGGTGGGCCGTGGGACCGCGTGTTAGAGCCGATGCGCATGATGACGGCAGGCTACGCCCCCGAAGACTGCTTTACGACGTCCACCCCTGCCGGGACCGACAGTGCCAGCGGCAACTCGACCGCTGGCAACGCAGACCTTGGTGGGGTAGAGGCAGCTAACGTGCTGCAGCTCTACCCGCGCCGGGCGGCGATGTAGTCAACTACATCGCCGAGGGTCTTAAACGAGGAAATGTCCTCGTCCTCAACGCGGGCTCCCAGCTCTTCTTCGCAACGGACGGCCAACTCTACGACGCTTAGGCGGTCAAAACCGTAGTCGGTCAGCGGGGTGGAGAGCTCTAAGGACTCCACCTCGTCGTTAGCCATCTTTTTGACGATTGCCGCGACCTCGCCGTGAAGACCTGCGGGCAGGTCAGCGTCGGCGGAACTCTTCTTCGGGCCCCCGTTCGCTGCATTAGGTGAGGCATCGCCAGCGTCACCGGCGCCGGTGACCTGTGTGCCCAGTAGGGCGCTGAGCTGATCTCCAAGGCTTGAGGTCATTATTCAGCGTCCTGGATGGTTGCAGTTGGGTCGGTAATCTGCAGCTCTTCAGCGGCTTCCTGGGCGACATCCATGTCGAGCTTGCCAGCGCGTGCCAGTGCGGACAGGGCCGCAACAGCGACTGACTCGCCGTCGGAGTTGAAGTAGCGGCGAGCGGCCGGACGGGTATCCGAGAAGCCGTAGCCGTCGGTGCCGAGGACGGTGTAGTCACCCGGAACCCACTTGCGAATCTGCTCCGGGACCGCACGCTGGAAGTCGGTCACTGCGATGAACGGCCCATCGGTGTCGGACAGCTGGCGGGTAACGAAGGCGTCGTCGACCTCTTCAGTCGGGTTGTGTAGACGCTCAGTGTCACGCTCGTGCCCATCGCGGGCCAGCTCATTCCACGATGTCACCGAGTAAATCGAGGAAGCCACGCCGTAGTCTTCCAGGATGTCCGCGGCGCGCAGCGCCTCCTGCATGCCAATGCCGGAAGCCAGCAGGTTGACATGCTTGTCGCCCTCAGCCTTGCGGAAGCGGTAGATACCGCCAAGCAGCCCCTCGACATCGAGGTCTTCCGGGACGGCCGGCTGCGAAGTCGGCTCATTGTAGATAGTCAGGTAGTAGATGATATCTTCGCCGCGCTCTGGCCCGTACATGCGGTCGATACCGTCGCAGACGATGTAGGCAATCTCGTAGGCAAACGCCGGGTCGTAGGAGACCACAGACGGGTTCGTAGCCGCCAGCAGCTGGGAGTGACCGTCCATGTGCTGCAGGCCTTCACCGGTCAGCGTCGTGCGACCAGCTGTAGCGCCGAGCAGGAAGCCACGGGACATCTGGTCACCAGCGGCCCAAATGGAGTCAGCCGTGCGCTGGAAACCGAACATCGAGTAGAAGATGTAGAGCGGAATCATGGCCACGCCATGGGTGGCGTACGCTGAGCCGACAGCGGTAAACGAGCCCACAGAGCCCGCCTCGGAGATGCCCTCGTGCAGAATCTGGCCGTCCTTCGCTTCCTTGTAGGACAGCATCAGCTCATGGTCGACCGGAGTGTAATTCTGGCCGTGCGGGTTGTAAATCTTCAGCGTCGGGAACCAGGAGTCCATGCCGAAAGTACGGGCCTCATCAGGGATGATGGGCACGAAGCGGTCCTTGAGTTCTTTATCGCGCATCAGGTCCCTGAAAACACGCACCGTCGCCATAGTGGTGGCAACCTTCTGCTTACCTGATCCCTTGAGCAGGTTCTTCAGGCTCTCAGGCTTTGGCACTGTCAGAGGCTCGTAGCTAGTGCGGCGCTCCGGCACGAAACCGCCGAGCTCCTTACGCCGCTCCAGCATGTACTGCACTTCCTCGGACTCCGGGCCCGGGTTGTAGTACGGCGGCAGGTAGGGATCCTTCTCCAGCTCCTCGTCGGAGATTGGAATGCGCTGGTTATCGCGGAAAAGCTTCAGGTCGTCGAGTGCTAGCTTCTTCATCTGGTGGGTCGCGTTGCGGCCCTCGAAGTTGTGGCCAAGGCCATAGCCCTTAACCGTGTGCGCCAGGATGACAGTCGGCTGATCCTTGGTCTCCAAGGCCTTCTTGTAGGCAGCGTAAATCTTGCGGTAGTCGTGGCCACCGCGACGGAGGTTCCAAATCTCCTCGTCGGTCATGTCCTCGACCAGCTTGGCAGTGCGCGGGTCACGGCCGAAGAAGTGCTCTCGCACCCAAGCGCCGTTGTTAGCCTTCAGCGTCTGGTAATCGCCATCGCAGAACTTATTCATCAGGTCGACTAGTGCGCCGTCCTTGTCCTTGGCGAAGAGCTCGTCCCATTCGCGGCCCCAAACGACCTTGATGACATTCCAACCAGCGCCGCGGAAGAACGACTCCAACTCTTGGATGATGCTGGTGTTACCGCGCACCGGACCGTCGAGACGTTGCAGGTTGCAGTTAATGACGAATGTCAGGTTGTCCAGGTTGTTCAGCGCCGCATGCTGAATGGCACCACGGGATTCCGGCTCGTCCATTTCGCCGTCACCGAGGAAGGCCCAAACGTGCTGCTGGGAAGTGTCCTTGATGCCGCGGTCGTGGAGATAGCGGTTAAAACGGGCCTGGTAGATAGCGTTAATTGGTCCCAGCCCCATAGACACCGTCGGGAACTCCCAGAACTCCGGCATGCCATGCGGGTGCGGGTAGGAGGGAAGGCCATTGCCCTCACCGAGGGAGACTTCCTGACGGAAACCGTCGAGGTCCTCTTCGGTCAGGCGCCCCTCTAGGAATGCACGGGCGTACATGCCCGGCGAAGCGTGGCCCTGGAAGAAGACGTGGTCACCGCCGCCTGGGTGGTCCTTGCCGCGGAAGAAGTGGTTAAAGCCGACCTCGTAAAGCGGTGCGGCACCCGCATAGGTGGAGATATGTCCGCCCACGCCGATACCTGGACGCTGTGCGCGATGGACCATAATTGCCGCATTCCAGCGGATCCACTTGCGGTAGCGGCGCTCAATGTCCTCATCGCCTGGGAATTCTGGCTCCATCTCAGTCGGGATGGTGTTGACGAGGTCTGTCGAGGTCAGCGGCGGTAGGGCCACGCGCTTTGCCGTGGCACGTTCCAGCAGCCGCAGCATGAGGAAGCGTGCGCGTTCCGGACCTGCCTCTTCCAGCAGGCCGTCGAGAGACTCAAGCCACTCCTTGGTCTCTTCAGGATCTGCATCCGTGAGATAGGAGGCGACCCCATCACGGATAAGGGCAAAATTTGACTCATCAGAGTGGGCTTGTGGCGTACCTGACGATGTATCGGACATTGTGAGCTCCTTTCAGTCCCTGAAGGAAAGGCAAAGGTTATTTTTCTCCACTCTACTTCTGAATCGTTTGTTGTGCCCCCAGCCGTTTCTTACACACGCTTTCACTGAATAATCCGCTTGGCTTTACGACGAACATTGCGAAGAACACTGCGAAAACTGCACCTTTTTGGGGAAATTCTTATTTTGCAGCTGTGAAAAATGTATTTGAGCGGTAAAATTCCTGCACATAGTTCGAAAAATCGAGCTGAATAGTTTTTCTAGAGGAGGAAAAGGGAAGTGGTCAACGCCACAGGCGCTGCTCATGAATATGCGAGCAGGCTCGGCATCAAGGAAGGTCAGCTAGTCCAGGAGGTTGGCTGGGATACAGACTGTGACTCAGCAATCAGTGAGTCGGTCGAGAATTTCCTGGATGCAGACCTGCTCGACGAAGACACGGATGAAGTTGTCGACGTCGTATTGCTGTGGTGGCGTGAAGAAGACGGCGACTTGGTCGATGGTCTTGTGGATGCTTCCCGCCCTTTGGAGGATGAAGGTCGCGTTTGGCTACTCACGCCGGGCGCTGGTCAGCCGGGTGCCATTGATCCTGGCGTGATTGACGAGTCCGCACAGCTGGCAGGTTTCTCCAACACCTCGGCGCTCCGGCTGGGGGATTGGCAGGGCAATTGCCTGGTGCAGCGCTCTAGTTAGCCGGCTTTAGCTGTCTCGTTTGAATCGGCTACTAGCTGAGCTGTTGAAACAATCTACATAAACGCTGTTTGTAGTGCGCAATTGGCAATCTATGTTTGCCGTGTGTTAGAGTTTCGCAGCAGCGCGGCGATAGCTCAGCGGTAGAGCTCTGGTTTTACACACCAGCGGTCGGGGGTTCGAAACCCTCTCGCCGCACAGACATAATCCGCCCGGATTCTTGTAATGGAGAATCCGGGCGGATTTTGTTTGTGCTAAACTTCCGGTCTGTGCGTTTTACAAAATCGCTTGCCACCATTGTTTTTGTCGGATCTCTGCTCGCGGGCGCTCCCGCCTACGCAATCGGCGGGGATGGTAAACCGATAATCGATTCGGCCACCTGTAAAGCAATGGTCAAGGCTGCAGATGCGGGAGAGCCGGTGGATAATCCGTCGATTCTCCATCTCTCGGATCAGATGCCTTCCTACATTGCCGACGGCACTTTGGATTACGTTGTTGCCCCGGATTTTCCGTACCGCGCACAGCTAGATGCTGCTACTCAAGAGTGGAATGAAAAGCTCGGTGGCAAGGTAGTGCTTCGGGAAGTGACCAAGGACAAGGCTGATTCGGATACTGTGAACGTTCGCTATGTGCCAAGGCCGGACTCGCGAGTCTTAGCTTCTGCATCGGAAATTAGTAAGGAGATGACGGTTTTCGTTACTTCCACTCTCTATCCCGATGCAATTCGCAGCACTCTTGCCCACGAGTTTGGGCACTTGCTCGGTATCCGGCACACTTGTGATTACACCTTGATGGCTGCATCGCAGCACCGCCATCCGGCAGCGCATGTCACTCCGCTCGATGTCGCAGCCGTTCTGCAGGGACAGTTTGATTAGATTGCGTACACATGCCAGAAGTCGACACCTCTGGCGGCGTGGTGCGGCTATCGCAGTGGGGTATGCACTTGACCGCATTTTCGCAGACCCCACCAATCACCATCCGGTGGCCCTCTACGGGCAGGCCGTCAGCAAACTTGAGCGCCGAATCTACGCCGACTCCAAAGCGCGCGGAGTGGCGTTCACCGCAATCGCCGTGGCCACACCGGTAGCGCTTACCGCCGCAGTCAGCACAGTCGCACCGAGTCTCACGCTGGCTGCCGCCACGTGGGCTTCGCTCGGCGGCACCACTCTCCGCCGTACTGGCGAGCGCATGACTGACCGACTCACCTCCGGCGACATCGATGCCGCCCGCGAACTTGTGCCGTGGTTGTGTTCGCGTGATCCGGAAGCTCTCGACGCTGATGGCATCGCCCGAGCGACCGTCGAATCGCTCGCTGAAAATACCTCCGACGCAGTCACCGGCACTCTCATGTGGGGTGCCATTGCAGGCGCTCCTGGTGTGGTCGCTCATCGAGCGGCTAATACCCTCGACGCGATGGTGGGGTACCGCAACGCTCGCTATCGACAGTTCGGGTGGGCCAGTGCACGGCTTGACGACGTCGCCGGGTTCTTCCCCGCGAGACTTACAGCTGTCGCAACTGTGGTTGCAGGTCCGGACCGTCGTCAAGCATTGGTAGCGTGGCGACGAGACGCCGGCAACCACCCAAGTCCAAACGCGGGCGTCGTGGAGGCAAGCGCTGCAGGCGCGCTGGGGCTGCAGCTGGGCGGCGCGACGGTGTATCCCAGCGGAGTGGAGATGCGCCCGGTGCTTGGCAGTGGTCGGAGGCCTGCGGTGGCCGATGTGCGGCGTGCCGCAGGGCTGAGCAAGCGAGTGCAAAACATTGTTGCGCTCAGCTGCGCCGGAGCAGCAGTAATTGCCGGATGTATCCGACGCGTGAAAGCGCGAGCTGAGAGTTAGAAACGCTCGTCGTATCGGTTATCGCGATAACCTGCGGCGCGGTGGCCAGTGTTGCCGTAGCGTTGCGCCATGCGCTGACGGTGCAGCTCGGCGGCGCGATCCTCGTCGGACTTAGCCGGCGGAGGCGTCGGAGTGGCGTCGTCGTCCGATTCGGGTGTTGCGGCCTCGGTGGCATCAGCGTCATCTACTGGTTCCGCGGCTTCGGCGTCGCGGAGGTTCTTGGCCATCTCCTCCTGCTCCGCGCGGTCTCGTCTGCGCTCGACGATTTCAGCGCGAATGAACCAGACGACGGCAAGCGGCACGAGAGCGCCGAAGAAAATCCATTGAATGCCGTAGGAGAGGTAGGGGCCGGACTCCAGAGTGGGCAGCGGAATGGCCTCGATGACGGCATCGGATTTGTCCGAGAGCTGAAGCCAATCGGGGTTGAGTTCGGTGTCGACTAGCTCGGACACTTCCTTGGTATTGATTCCGTAGACCTGCGGCGGGGTGCCGGCGATTGGAGCGGTCTCGGCGGGAATCTCGTTTCGGCGGGTAAAGGCCGAGATAGTCAAGGTGCCCTTCGGGGCTGGCTCAACATTGGGGGTGCTGGAGTCTGTAGGGCGTACAAAGCCACGGTTGACCAGGTAGTTTTCGCCATTGTTAGCGACGAAGACATCGAGTACCTGGACAGCGGGTGCGCCATTTACTGGGCGGTTACGCAATAGTACGCGGGTATCCGGCAGGAAGGACCCGGTGGCGGTAACGCGACGCCATTCGTTGCCCTCGACGAAGCCTTTGCCCTTGGGCATTAGCTCATTGACATCTACGGGGTCGAGCTCGAATGAGTGCTCAAGCTGCTGATTGCGATGCTGCGTCGCGGTGTTCTTACCCAACTGCCACGGAGCCAGAACAGTAAATGCGAGATAGGAAAACGCAATGGCGACAATCGCAGTGAGAACCCATCCAGGGGTCAGAAACTGGCGCACATTCTTAAACACATTCATTGAGCTTACCCGGTGCTGTGGCTGGCACTAGAGCGGATGGCACTGTTGCGGCGGGTGGGCAGTGGCACCTGTTTTAAAAGTGCATACCAAATGAGCACAGTGCTGATGAGGCGATGAGGGGGAGGAAAAGGCTGATTGCCGTGAGGGAAATCTCGCTTTCACAACGATTCACCTGCGCGGAGATTGAGTGAACTTCGGGTAAAGTTGTTTGAGCGTATTTGACGGGGAATCTACCCGGGATAGATGGAAAGAGAGGTGTCGTGGTGGGCACGCAAACAGCGAAATCTTCGCCTTCACGCCGCTTCAGCACAGTCTCGCGCCAGTTCATCAAGTTCGGTCTGGTCGGCGGCACAGGTGTGGTTGTCAACCTGATTGTCGTGATTATTGCCCGCAAGTTGGGTCTCAGTCTGGGCACCAATGAGCACGACGTGTTTATGAACTTGTTCGGAACGCGGTGGAATATCCGTTACTCCCACGTCTATGCAACTCTGGCGTTTGTCGTGGCTAACATCTGGAACTTCCAGCTCAACCGGTCCTGGACTTTCCGAACTGACAATCGCCCGAACTGGTTTAGGCAGTTCTTCCCATTTTTATTTGCAGGTATCTCAGCGCTGATTGTGAACCTGGTAGTCATCACGCTGCTGACTAACCCCACCTCGCCGCTGGCACTGCCGGTGGATATTTTCGACGACTCCACCGGCTTTAGAAACCGCCTCTACTGGGCAAACCTTATCGGCGTTATTTTGGGCACGCCCGCTAACTTCATCTTGAATAAGATTTGGGCGTTTCGAAACCGGGGCAATGCCAGCAAAACAAAAGAAAAGGTTGTTTTGAAACCTTAGCGCTCAGAGGCCAGCGCCAGAGTCTCACGCAACCATGCGATGATTCCCGGCGTCGCGGCCTCAATTTCGTTTCGAGTGCGGACGAATCCCTCCGGACCTCCGTAGTAAGGATCGGCCACGACGGCCCCCTTCGGGGATGCCGGGTCGAAGGAGCGCATCAGGCGAATCTTCTCTTTTGGCACGCCAGCGTGGAGTAGACCATTGATGTGCGATTCATCCATGGCGATGAAAAGCGTTGCATCCATGTGCTCATCGCCCAGCTGTGCCGCGGTGTGGTTCGGATCGTAGCCAGCATTTTCCAGCTCGGCTTGTGCTCGCTCGTCGGCGGGTTCGCCGACATGCCAGCCGCCGATTCCGCAGGAGGCGAGCAGGACATCGTCGGCAAGCGCATTGGCTTCAACCGCGTCACGGACGATGATTTCAGCCATGGGGGAGCGGCAGATATTTCCGGAGCAGACAAACACGACGTACACGGACTCAGTACGATGCGACGAGTTCATAAGCATAATAGGCAAAACCAAACTTCTCGGAAAATAAAAATAGGATTGTCACTAATCGTTGACGAGTCTTAAAGATACAACATTTCCCGCACAACACGATTCAGGTCCTCAGGCGAGGACGCCACCGCCGCTGCCGATGCCCACTCAGATTCCGAGCCGTAGCCCCATTTAACAGCGATGGCGGGGATGCCGAACTGTGCGGCGCCCTCAAAATCATGGATGCGATCGCCAACCATTACGACCGAACCGTGCGGACGCACTGCTTCATCGGTTTCAATGCCCAACTCCTTGAGCGTGTACTCAATGACCTCAGTCTTTGTCTGTCGTGAGCCGTCGTCGCTGGCGGCGCCGATGAAGTCAAGGGCGTCGAGAACTCCGAAATTGTCCAAGGTTTTACGGGCGAAGTACTCGCCCTTGGACGTCGCAGTGGCTAGTTGGACACCAGCTGCCCGCCAATCGCGCAGGAGCTCCGGCCAGCCGGGGAACATCTCGGCACGCTGCCAAGCACCGGCGTGTTGATGCTCCATGTACACAGCGAAGGCTCGGTCGACTTGTTCGTCGGAAAGTCCGAGGGATGCGAGTGTCTCCACCATTGGCGGGCCGGGGATCGTGTTGATAAAGCTCTCGGGCGGAAGTGGGTGGTCAATTGCCTTCAATGCAAGGCGGAACCCATGTGCGATTGCGGGGAGAGAATCGGCGATGGTGCCGTCGACATCAATAAGGACAGTGGGGCGATGGCCAGTGGACATATTGTTCATCCTAAAAGGTCATTAGGCTGGATGGCATGTTAGACGACCCGCTGCGCTATCACGGCGATCAGGCCGCCCATGGCGCTGACCTGGACTTTGCCGTCAATGTTCACGGCACCACACCGCAGTGGCTGCAGGACTCGCTTGCCACGTCCCTCGGAGAACTTGCCGCGTATCCGTCTGCGCAGCTCGATGCCGACGTCCGCGCTGCCATTGCCGCCAACCACAATCGCAGCGCCGACGAGGTACTGCTTCTCCACGGCGTCGCCGAGGGCTTTTCGCTCTTGCCGCACCTGGGCTTGTCCGCCACCATTGTCCAGCCGCAGTTCACCGAACCTGAAGCCGCGTTCCACGCCGCGGGAGTCGGGGTGGATTCGCTGGTACTGCCGTCGCCGTACACGCTCACGCCTACGCTTGCCGACGTCCACGAGAACGCCTCCTCCCCGCATTCCCAGCAGCTTGACGGTCGGATGGTCATCATCGGCAATCCGACTAACCCCACCGGTGTTGCTCATTCAGCGGATGACCTGCGGGGGCTCGCCAGCCGTTGTGGGATCTTGGTCGTGGATGAGGCATTTATGGACGTCGCCGATGGTGAGATTATTCGGCGGTGCTCACTAGCTGATTGCAGGCCGGGGGAAGCGAACAGCATCCCCGATAATGTCATCGTTTTCCGCAGCATGACTAAGACCTGGGCAATCGCAGGCCTGCGCTGTGGTTACGCACTGGGAACCCCTGAGCTCCTGGCGAAGTTGGGGCGACTGCGTCCGCACTGGCCACTGGGCACGCTGCAACTTACCGCTATGGCGGCAATCGCGTGTCGCGAGGCAGAGCTGTTGCCACAAATCCGCGCTGAGATTGGTCAGCAGCGCGAGGCTATGACACAGCTGTTAGTAGCCGCCGGCTGGCAGGTGTTGGATTCCAAGGCTCCCTTTGTGCTGGCACGCCCGGGGGTTGCCCTGAGCACGCATGATGGTCCGGGCGCTGCGGAGGTTGACGTCGTCAAGCACGAGCGCCTGAGACAGCGGCTCGCTGCGCGCGGAGTAGCCGTGCGGCGTTGCGACACCTTCGCCGGTTTGGACGGTTCGTGGTGGCGGCTGGCTGTGCGGGACGAGACGAGTGTGCGGCGGCTTATTGCGGAAGTATCGGATTTGCTGTCGCAGAACTGATGGGGCGGGGCAGAGTTCACTACGCTGGAAGAGAAGCTGGAGAGAAATGCATGTTGAAGGGATGGATGTATGACGGACTCTGCGCAGACCCGTGCCGAGGGCAATAACACGGTGGTGACCGTTGCCGACGTGCGCGCGGCGATGGATGCGGCCTACCCGCCGGCACTGGCGGAGAGCTGGGATAAAGTTGGCCTGATTTGCGGTGACCCGCAGGATGAGGTGCGTCGTATCGCGTTGGCGCTGGACTGCACTGACGAGGTTGCAGATCGCGCGATTGCCTCCGGTGCTCAGATGCTTGTTGTGCACCATCCGCTACTTCTGCGTGGTGTGAATTCCGTGGCGGCGGATACACCGAAGGGTCGGATTATTCATAAGCTGATCCGGGCAGGTGTAGCTCTTTTTGCAGCGCACACCAACGCTGACAGCGCCCGACCGGGTGTCAACGACCAGTTGGCCACGGTGCTCGGAGTTGAACCGGGTGCGCCGCTGGCTCCGCAGCCGGCTCCCGGCTTGGATACCTGGACGGTGAAGGTTCCGGCAGATCACGTCGATAAGGTCGCGCAAGCCATGTTTGAGGCGGGCGCGGGCACTATCGGCGACTACGACAGCTGTGCGTTTCGCATTAACGGCCGCGGCCAGTTCCGCCCGCTGAGCGGGGCGAATCCCTTCATCGGTGCCGAGGGGCAGATTGAGTATGTCGAGGAAGTGCGCCTGGAGATGGTCGCGCCACGGTCCGTGCGCGCGGCGATTGTCAAGGCTCTCGTTGCAGCGCATCCGTATGAGGAGCCGGCCTTCGATATCGTGGACAATCAGGCTACCGGCTTGGATCCGCAGCAGGCTGTGGGCATTGGGCGAGTGGGCACGCTGGATACGCCGATGCCATTTAAAGACTTCGTCGCCCGTGTGGCTGAGCGCCTGCCTGCAACGGCATGGGGCGTGCGTGGCGCAGGCGATCCGGAGCGGATGATTCGCACGGTTGCCGTCGCATCGGGTTCAGGTGACTCTTTCCTGGACACTGTGGCAAAGATGGGCGTCGATGCGTTCGTTACCTCTGACCTGCGGCATCATCCTGTCGATGAGACACTGCGGACCGCGGACTTCTGCGTGGTGGACACGGCTCACTGGGCCAGCGAGTTCCCCTGGTGCTACCAGGCCGCAGACATGCTGGCCGAGAGGCTCGGGGTCGCGACCGAGGTCCTTGAGGTGCGCACCGATCCCTGGACAGTGGCAGAATCGTCGACACAGGCAAGGAAGTGAAGACCATGAGGCTTAGTCCACAAATCCAAGTTGCGATGTTGGAAAAGGCGGAAAACCAAACTCTGTTGGATGGGCTCACCGCCCGCCAGAACGTTCTGCCCGAGCGTGCCGAGTTGCAGGAGCTGCGCAAAAAGCACAGCCGTCAGGCCAGTGAGGCAGCGCGCTCCAAGCTCAGCGCCTCCGATATCGGCCGCGATATTGCCAAGCTGGAATCGGACATCAACAAGCTGAAGGCTCGCGAAAAGGCTGATCGTCTGTCGCTCGGTGCCGCAGAAGACGCATCCACGCGCCGTGACCTCGAGCACGACCTGCGCTCCACCAAGCGCCGCCGCGAACGCGCTGAACAGGAACTCCAGCAGTACGAGCGCATGCAGGAGGCCTATCAGGTCGACGCTGAGCACGAATACGACGCCGACGAGGCGCACGATGACATCGTCGCCGCCAAGCAAAGGCTTAACGACGCCGAGGTTGACCTCATTGCGCGCATTTCCATCGCTGAGACCCGAATCGAAGAGGCTGACAAACTTATTGATGGTTCGGCAGCCAAGCTGTACCGTCGTCTAGCGCTTGCTAACGGCATCCCCGTTGCCCGCTTAAACGGACGCACCTGCGGTTCCTGCTTCATGGAGCTCGATGTAGGAACCGTGCATGAATTCACCACGCTTGCGCCGGAAGAAGTGACGTTTTGTCCTGAATGTGGCGCGATGATTGTGCGTGCGGAAACGCTGGGAGCGGTGAAAGGCGCGTAAATGAGCCAGGCTGCAGACAAGCGCGATAGCGCGCCGGGCTGGACGGGTGCGACTACAGATCCCACGCGGTTGGTGCTGCTGCGCCATGGGCAGTCGCCAATGTCGATTCGCCGGGAGTACTCGGGAAGCCGTTCGAACCCCGACCTGACAGAGGTGGGCAGACAGCAAGCGGAAGCGGCAGCACGTCACCTGGCGGCGTTGGTCGATAGCGGCAACATGAGTTTCTCGGCGATTGTGGCCTCTCCACAGCGTCGTGCACAGCAGACAGCAGAGGCGGCAGCCAAAGCGCTCGGGCTGGACATCCACGTTGAAGAGGATCTGCGCGAGACCGACTTTGGGCAGTGGGAGGGCATGACTTTCTCCGAGGCTCACAACGCCACCCCTGAGCTGCACAGTTCCTGGCTTGCGGATCCGGCCGTGGCGCCACCGGAGGGGGAGGATTTCCGCACGGTCGATAGCCGAGTGAGCGCCGCGCGTGAGCGCATCGCTCAACAATTCGGTGCCTCGGATGTGCTGGTAGTCAGCCATGTCACGCCAATCAAGTCGCTGCTGCGCCAGGGGCTCGGCTGCGGCTTTGAAATCTTCACTCGCCTGCACTTGGACCTGGCCAGCCTCTCCATCGCGGAGTTCTACGCAGATGGGCCGACATCAGTGCGGCTGATTAACGACACCAGCTACCTGCGTGGTTAGCAGCCGAGCACGGCGGGTTATTTGAATTGCGGTTGTGGCGGGTACACTAACCATTCGAGCGAGCCGGCCGGGTGATCGCGGCAGTTAACGGAACCGGACGCCTCTTTTACAGAGTGTGTCCAGGCCGCTGTCGAGGAAAGTCCGGACTCCACTGGGCATGGTGGTTGCTAACAGCAACCCAGGGTGACCTGCGGGAATAGTGCCACAGAAAATAGACCGCCGGGCGCACAGCCGATGTCTTTGACGTAAAGCTGTGGAGATCCGGTGAGGGTGAAAAGGTGCGGTAAGAGCGCACCAGCGGGGCAAGTGATTGCACCGGCTAGGTAAACCCCACCAGGAGCAAGGCAAAATCGCGCATGCTTCGTCGTGCGCGTGCGCGAGTGTTTGAGGGCTGCCCGTCCGATACTCGCGGGTGTGCTGCTTCAGGCTGTCAGCAATGGCAGACCGAGATGGATGATCGCCACCCGGCGCTTTCCGAAAGGAGCGCCGAGGGACAGAATCCGGCTCATAGGCCGACTCGTTCACACAAGCTTTATTACTCGACCACCGCGCCGGCCGCAGTGTTCTCCACGCGGATGGTCTCGGAACCGCCGTCGTTAAGCGCGGAGGCAATCCGATCGGCGTCGTCGACGTGGGACCACATCACCAGCGACGCACCCGGGCATGGCGCACAACGGGCAATCTTCTCGCAGTCGATGGTGTCGGTCAGCTCGGAAATCTGCCCCAGCACAGAGCTTGCCGACGGCGCGGAGCCACGCTCACTGACATCGCGCGAAACCCCTGCGATGGCTGCTTGAATATCGCTGTGACGGATGTGGCCGATAACTGCGCGGGCACGGTCGGAGGATGCGTCGGCTTCGTCAAGCCACTGAATGGCACGGCCGATGGTGGGGATGTCTTCGTCGTCCGGGTGCACCTCGTGACGAGCACGCACCCAGTCCGCGACCCGCTCCTGTGAGTCGGGGAGGCTAGCGAGAGTCGGCACGCCAAAAGCGGCGCAGGCTTGCTGGAAGAACTCGTAGCGCTCCTCGTCGGGCGAACCGCCGGTGACATCGGGGGAGTAAGCGACGGTCAGTGCCAACGACTGCGGGAACGCCGTCTGCGTGACTGCCTCATCGGAGTGGTTGATGCATAGCAGGCTGTCCGGGCGGCTGCGCAGTGCCGTGGTGTAGGGGTACAGCGGCCACGACTGTCCCTTAATCTGCACCATGGTCTCGTGGAGAGCGGTGGCAATACGCGTGCGGGTAGGCACATCATCGCGGTCGCCAAAACGCGCATTGAGAGCCAGTGCGAGGGCACACTGAATTGCCGGAATTTCTCCAAAACCGCGACCTGGCGCGATAGTGGAGGCAATGGTGACTTTCAGGCCGTTGCTATTGCGCGGAACGAGATGCAGCGAGTGCTGCAATGCGACGATGGCAGCCGCGACAGCGGTCGGCACCTGGGAAAAAGCGGCGGGGACGCTATCCGGGAAATCCATCTTGGTAGTTTCGCGCTTGTACACGACAATGAGCTGCTGCTCGTCGATTTCCTCGATACCGACCGCAGCATAGGCCGGAATGGCGGTGGCTAGGAGCATGCCGCCGGAGGACGCGCAGTCCTCACCCAACAGGTTGATGGAACCCGGGGCGTATGCAACTGAAGCATTAGAACCGACGGCATCGAAGACGTCGTTTACGACAGCGGGTGCGGCGGGCATGGGTGAAACCTCTCCAGAGATCGGACTCATAGTGCTGGTGTGCAGTGTTCGCGTTCAACGCTTGTGTTCTAAGGTGAACAATTCCGTCGATAATACCCGGCTCGGGGGACAGTGACAAACCTATATACTGGGATTTTATGTCGCCGCAGCGCACATGGCAGGCAAATGGTTGCCTCTCTGCAAGTTTGCTTATGTGTGGAGTTGGCGGTGGCAGAACCGCTTGATAACTCGACATGTTCTCGATGTGGAAGAGGAGAAAAATCGTGAGCGACAACAGCAGTAAGTGGTACTACCAGCCGTCGACGGGCACGGTATTTCAGGGGAAGAAAACCGGTTGGGACGACCGAATGGGCCCCTACGATTCCGAGGAGGAAGCCCGCGCTGCCATGGAAAAAGTCGCCGAGCGCAACAAGGCGGCCGACGACTGGGATGAAGAAGATGACGACTGGGGCGTAGCTGAGAAATAAGGCTTTGCCTTTAGGCCTTCTTGCCCTTCTTAATCTTCTTTTCCATCTTGCGGAAGGCCTTGAAAACCTTTGCCACGGCATCGTCGTACTCAGTCAGGGCCTTCAGACCGTCGTAGTACTCCATCTGGTAAAGCACGCCGTAGCCGAAGGTGTCCCTGCCCGCACGGGAGGCACGCTTCGCGCGAGCCAGCACGAAGTCACGCGCAGTACAGGTGTCCTGGAAGTCACCGAGAACCGACTGCAGGTTCTTGCAGGCAGCATAGAGCTTCTCGGTCGGCAGGTCCGCGTTCTGAGCAGCTTCCGCGCTGTAGCGGAGCTTCTTCGCAGCCTTGCGGACATCGTGGTAACGCTCGTCCAAATCTGCCTCTGGCAGGTCAGCATCCTCGCGGCCATCGAGTACCAGGTTGTGGCGACGACGGAACTTCGAAAACGCGCTGCGCAGGTGATCGAGCAGCACCGCAGTGGTGTCGAGTTCCTTCGGTGCCGCTACCTTCTCCGGTGCGGCCTTGTCTGAGGTCGTGGAAGCTGCTGCATCGGCGGCTGCAGTATCAGCCTCAGCCGCGACCTCGGAGTCGGCTGCCGAAGAATCCTCTGCGGCTGCGTTCTCCGCGCCGTCGACAAGCGATTCGTCCTTCTTCTTAGACTTCTTTTCCCCAGCCTCGGCCTCGTCCGCATTTGCGGCAATTGGCGGATTGGCGAGGAACTCATCGAGATCGTCGAGAAGTTGCAGGTACTCGCTTGAATTGAGTGCGAAAATGACGCGCTGATGAGCGCGGTCGTAGTCCTTCTGGACATCCTCGACGAGATTCGCACGCAGCTCCTCGCCCAAAGCGGCGCTTTCGCGATTGGCCAGCAGCTCCTCCCAGCGCATAGCGACGACCTCAGCGTCACGAGCCACGCCGAGAACACCCGCCAGCTGCTTGAGGTTGCCCTCCAGTTCAGCGACCTTATCGCCCACAACAATGCCGTGGAAGGTCTGCATATGACTGCGCAGCTCACGAGTGGCGACGCGCATCTGATGCACCGAGTCAAACTCATCGCGGCGTACCTTCGGGTCGTACTCGACCATCTTGGCCACGTTAGCGGCCAGCGCATCGACCACAGTGCGCCCCGGAGTACCCTTCGGCAGCTTCGCTGGAACCGGCGGCAGGGGAGCGGAGTCGATGGAGTCACCCAACGCCGTCGCCAACTTCGAAGGGCTTTCCGACGGCACGGCGCCAGCCACCTCAGCGACCTTGGACATCGCTGCCATTACGGCCTTACCGTCCGGGTGATTTGCCCAATCCCCGAGCAGCTCAATCTCCCACTCACGCCAAGTAGTGGTTTCGCCGCCATCGAGGAAGGAAGTCGCCGTGACGTGATCATCCGCAAACTCCGCCATGGGCGTGCCATCGAGGGCAAACACCGTGGTGACGTGGCGCTCATTGTCTACCTGCGCGATTGGTTGCAGCGGGTGATTGCGCACAATTGCGCGGACGGGGGCAAGCAACTCGGTAGGCACGATGTAGTCAGCATCGCGGCCTTCACCGTTAACAGAGCCCTCTTCCAGGCCAACGCCATATTCGAGGCGACCGCCGGTACCCGGTGCCTTCAGATGCCACCCCTCATCGGGGCCGCCCGTTCGGCGACGCAGAGTGTGCTTGGACCGGGTCAGACGCAGGTCCGCCGTGTCCAGGTAAATCGCGGAGAGATTTCGCACCTCAGTGGTGGTGGAGCCAACCTGTGGAACGAAATCGAACGATGGGGCTACCACTTCTGGGGTAGCTGAGAACTTAGATTCCACCTCCAACGCCGCAGTTGGAGTTTTGGACTTAGAACCAGACTTAGATGCCATAACCACTAATTCTACCCCCGAATCGAAGAGCTAACCCGAAAAGTTCTGCGCCTCAGTAGGGAACTCGCGGGAGTGCACCTGGTCGACATACTGCTTCGCTCCCTTGGTCAGCATCTCGCCGACCTCTTTGAACACCGAACTAAACGACGGCCTGCGGCCATCGGCCGGAACTGCAAAGGCATCCTGCCAGACGAGAACCTGGCCATCGCACTGGTTACCAGCGCCAATGCCACAGGTTGGGATGGATAGCTCACGGGTAATCTCGGTGGCCAGATCCGCAGGCACCATCTCAAGGACCACGGCCGCGGCACCAGCATCGGCTACCGCATGGGCGTCGGCACGCAGCTGGTCCGCCCCCGCACCGCGCCCCTGGACCTTGAAACCGGACAGCGCGTTGACGGACTGCGGGGTGAAACCGATGTGCGCCATGACCGGAATGCCGGCGTTGACCAGCGCACGGATGCGCGGAGCGATGCGCACGCCACCTTCAATCTTAATCATGTGTGCGCCGGTTTCGCGCATCATCTTCGCGGCGGACAGCACGGCCTGCTCATCGGAGGCCTCGTAAGTGCCGAAGGGTAGATCGGCAACAACAAGTGCGTTGCCAGCGCCCCGGACGACACCGCGCGCAAGCGGGATCATTTCTTCCAGCGAGATCTCGGTGGTGGTGTCGTAGCCGTAGACAACGTTTGCTGCAGAGTCGCCGACCAACAGTAGCTCGACACCGGCGGCGGAAAAAGCGCGCGCGGTGGAGTAGTCGTAGCAAGTCAGCATTGCCCAGGGGCGAGACTCAGCCTTCCATTCGGCCAGATTATTCAGACGAATCTTTTTTCCGCTCATGTCAATAGAGCATGCCATAGTCACCCGCAATTCGAGGCCACGAGGGCAGCGGTTATGGCACGGGTGCGGCAGTTGGCTAGCCACGCCGGATGGTCAAAATGTGTACCGCGAATCCGGGCACCTGGGTAACGTTGAAAAGTATGAACAGTCAGCAGGAATTCGTCCTCCGCGCAATCGAAGAGCAAGATATCCGTTATATCCGTCTGTGGTTTACCGACATTTTGGGGTATCTGAAGTCCGTTGCCGTCGCACCGGCTGAGCTCGAGGGCTCCTTTGAAGAGGGCATTGGTTTCGATGGCTCCGCGGTGGAGGGCTTTTCCCGCGTCTCCGAGGCTGACACTATCGCGCAACCGGATCCTTCGACGTTCCAGGTCATGCCGCGTCTGCATAAAGAAGACACAATCACGTCCGCGCGCATGTTCTGCGACATCGTCATGCCCGACGGTCAGCCGTCGTGGGCAGATCCACGCCAGGTGCTGCGCCGCCAAATTAAGGCGCTTGCCGACGAGGGCTTCCACGCGTTCATCCACCCGGAGATTGAGTTTTTCCTAGTAGAGAGCCTGGCTACTGATGGAAAGCCGCCGGTGCCAACGGACAATGGCGGTTACTTTGACCAGGCGGTCTACGACCGCGCACCGCGCTTTCGCCAAGAAGCGATCACGGTGTTGGAAGACATGGGAATCCCTGTGGAGTTCTCCCATCACGAAAACGCGCCGGGCCAGCAGGAAATCGATCTGCGCTACGCCGACCCGCTGACTATGGCGGATAACGTGATGTCTTTCCGCTACATCATTAAGCAGATTGCAATGAAAAATGGTGTGCAGGCGACATTCATGCCGAAACCTTTCCAGGACTTGCCGGGCAACGGCATGCACACGCACATTTCCCTTTTTGAAGGGGACACCAATGCATTCCATGACCCGGATGATGAAAACCAGCTCTCGGACACAGCAAAGGGTTTCATTGCCGGCATTCTGACCCACGCCAGCGAAATTTCCGCTGTGACCAATCAGTGGGTCAACTCCTACAAGCGCACGGCATTTGGCGATGAGGCTCCGACGTCCGCGACATGGGGCATGGCCAACCGCTCGGCTCTCGTGCGTGTGCCCATGTACTCACCGGGTAAGGCACATTCGCGCCGGGTGGAAATTCGTTCCTTGGACTCGGCCTGTAACCCGTATCTTGCTTACTCGGTGATTTTGGCCGCCGGTTTGAAGGGAATTAAGGAGGGTTACCAGCTTCCGGAGCAGGCAGAGGACAACATCTCCGAGTTGACCAAGCGGGAACGACGTGCGATGGGCTACCGCGATTTGCCGACATCCCTGGAGGTGGCGCTGCAGGAGATGGAACGCTCCGATCTGGTGGCCGATGCTCTCGGTGACCATGTCTACGAGTTCTTCCTGCTCAATAAGTGGCGCGAGTGGCGCGAGTTCCAGCGTCAGGTGACGCAGTGGGAGCTGCGCACAACTCTGGATTACTAGTTTCCCCGTACCGCCCCCTTCCTTTTTCGTCTTTAATTTGTTTTTTTGGGTGACCAGTTTCAATGGTGATGAATCGACCTCGCACATCTCGCCAATCAGTGCCGCGGCCCGCAGCGCTGGGCTTGCGTAACGACGATCGGACGCGGGCTGACCTGGAAGATTTGGGGTGGTACAACGAGGAGTCCCTACATCTGTTGTGGGGTCTTGCCGGAACCAGCGACCCCAAGCTGGCGCTCATGGCGCTAGTGCGGCTGAAAGGCGCTCTCGACGAGCTGGAGCAGCAGGGAAAGCTGGAGGACTGGGCCACCTGGTCCGGTCTAGATGAGGCCATGCGCGAGCAGGTGCCGCTGCGTACGCGTATGTTTGCGCTGCTCGGAGGCTCGAGTGCACTGGGCGATCACCTGGTCGCACACCCAAAAAAGTGGGTTTTGCTCCAAGCCGAGCTTCCAACTGAGGCAGACATGTTCCGCGAGATGCTCTCCAGCGTCGGGGCTGTGCCAGAGGTCATTGAACTCACTGATGAGGCCAGTCTGGAAAAGAAGGAGGATCCGGAGTATCGCAAGCCCGTCGTTGCGCCCGCCACGCTTGAAGGCCCCGGTTTGTACCGTGCGAAGCTTACCGGCCGTGAGGCCGAAGTTGCGATGCAGTGCGCCTACCGCGACTTGATTATGCGTATTGCGTGCTACGACTTGGCTGGCACGTACCCACGGGGTCCTCGCCGTCCGGGACAGCCACAAGTCCCATTCCGTCAGGTCTCGGAGGCACTCAGTGATCTGGCTGATGCAGCGTTGACGGCTGCACTGTCTGTGGCTGTTCAGCAGGTCTTTCCTTCGTCGCCGGTCTCAACACGCCTGGCCGTAATCGCCATGGGTAAGTGCGGTGCGGAAGAGCTGAACTACATCTCCGATGTGGATGTCATATTCGTCGCAGAGCCGGCGGATGCCCGAGCGACTCGTTTGGCCAGTGAATTTATCCGGATTTCTTGTCACTGCTTCTTTGAGGTCGACGCGAATCTCCGCCCGGAGGGCAAGTCGGGTGCACTTGTACGCACCGTGGATTCCCACGTCGCTTACTACAAGCGTTGGGCCGAAACTTGGGAGTTCCAGGCGTTACTGAAGGCGCGTCCGATGACGGGCGATGTCGAGCTGGGCCGTGAATACATCGATGCTCTGGCCCCGATGGTGTGGACCGCCTCTCAGCGGGAATCCTTCGTCGATGATGTTCAGCGCATGCGCGCCCGCGTGGTCCAAAACGTCCCCGAAGAGCTTCGCTACCGAGAGCTCAAACTCGGTCGCGGTGGTCTGCGGGATGTCGAGTTCGCGGTGCAGCTGCTGCAGCTGGTTCACGGTCGCTATGACGATAGCCTCCGCGTGCTGCCAACTGTGATGGCACTCGACGCACTTGTCGAGGCTGGTTATATCGGTCGCGAAGACGGTGCCGCGCTGATTAACGCCTACGAGTTCGTCCGTCTGCTGGAGCACCGCCTGCAGCTGCAAAAGATGCGGCGGACGCATTTGTTGCCTGCCGACGACGACACCGAAGCTCTTCAGTGGCTCGGTCGCGCCTCTGGCATCGTCGGTGAGGGCGGCACTGATGCCAGCAAACCGCTGGCCAAGCAGGTTCGACTGGCCAGCTCACAGATCCGCTCCCTGCACAACAAGCTTTTCTACCGTCCACTGCTGAACTCCGTGGTGGAGCAGGACATTGGAACCCTGCAGCTTTCGGCCGATGCGGCAAAGCGCCAGCTGGCCGCGCTGGGCTATCAGTACCCGGATCGCGCCTACGAGCATCTTTCTGCGCTGGCGGCGGGCACCTCGCGCAAGTCGCGTATTCAGGCGATGCTGCTACCGACGCTGATGGAGTGGCTATCGTCGACGCCAGACCCCGACGCGGGTCTGCTCAATTATCGCAAGCTCTCTGAGAAGCTCCACGACGAAACGTGGTTCCTGCGTACGCTGCGCGATGAGGGCGTCGTCGGCCAACGGCTGATGCGTGTGCTCGGTTCTTCGCCGTACGCGTCTGATCTGATTATGAGTGCGCCGGACGTAATTAAACGGTTCGGCGACGGTGCATCTGGGCCGAAGCTTCTGAATACCGACTCCGATGCAGTCGGGCGTGCGCTGGTCGCAGCGGCTGCCCGACACAACAGTCCAGCTAAGGCCATTGGTGTGGCACGTGCGTTGCGCCGTGCAGAGCTCGCGCGCATTGCCTCCGCAGATCTCTTCGGACTGATGGATGTGCAAGAGGTCTGTCACTCTCTGTCGATGGTGTGGGACAACGTGCTCGAAGCTGCCCTTGCCGCCGAAATCCGTGCATGGTCGCTGGAGCATCCTGACTCGGAGGTCCCGGGCGTTATCTCCGTGATTGGTATGGGGCGACTCGGCGGTGCTGAACTGGGGTACGGCTCCGATGCCGACGTGATGTTCATCTGTGAACCCCGCAAGGACGCCGATGGAGCGCCGCTTGTCGACGATTCCGAGGCGGTCAAGTGGGCAACCAGGATTTGTGACTCGTTGCGTCGTCGGCTGGCAAAGCCAAGCCAGGACCCGCCATTGGAGGTCGACGTGGACCTGCGCCCAGAAGGACGCTCGGGCCCGATTGTCAGGACCCTGGATTCCTATGTGACCTACTACGAGCGCTGGGGTGAAACCTGGGAGATTCAGGCACTGCTACGGGCTACCTGGATTGCCGGCGACAAAGACCTGGGCACCCGCTTCCTTAAGGCCATCGATCCGCTGAGGTACCCACAGGGCGGAGCTGATGCCAAGATGGTCCGCGATGTCCGTCGTATGAAGGCGCGTGTTGATTCCGAGCGGCTGCCTCGCGGAGCTGATCGGCGTACCCACACCAAACTCGGTTCCGGTGCACTGACCGATATTGAATGGACTGTGCAGCTGCTAACCATGCTGCATGCCCACGAGGTGCCGGAGTTGCACAACACTTCGACGTTGGAGTGTCTGGAAGTGCTGAAAGACCGCGGAATTCTAGATGCGGAGGATACCGACGCACTTCGGGATGCCTGGCTGATGGCGACGAATGCTCGTAACGCGCTGGTGCTCACCCGTGGTAAGCGCACGGATCAGCTGCCCCAGCCGGGGCGTCAGCTGACTCAGGTCGCCGGTGCGGCGGGGTGGGAGGCATCGGATTCCAACGGTTTTATTGAGCACTATTTGCGTCTAACTCGTCACTCCAGCCGTGTCGTCAATCGTGTGTTTTGGGGTGAGGAGAACCCCGACCACGAGTAGACCGGGCAGAGGTCTGCCGAACCTCGCTGCGAGGCTCAATATGTGGCAGCGGGGTGCAGCCTTTGTCTTAGCACGGCGACCGGGCATAATGGTGGGCTATGGAACGCAACGTCGATTACTCGGTACGCCCTAGGTATGAGGATTTCATTCTCAACCTCGATGGCACCGACCTGCGTTTTTTATTGAGCCGCACGTGCCCAGCCGCTGATACCTCAGCTGCTGGGCAAGAGGCGGTGGAATTGCTGATGTCACAGGATTCAGCGCATACAGCGCTGTCTTTTTGTGATCCCGATGTTCTCGATGTGGCCCACTTAGTTCATATTCTGGAGGATTCCGCATCGCTGGATACCCTCACAGAAGTGGCTTATTGGGCATCGGATGCGGACGTGATGGCGCACGATACGCCGAAGGGTGTTGACCGCAAGCGTCGTCGCGTCGGCAAGCAGCAGCTTGAGCATGTGCTACGCCGTGGCCAGCGCCAGGGGCTCGTGTGGGAGGAACCGGCGGGCGTGTGGCATGTGCCGCCACATATTTCGGAGGTGTTCCCGGCGGAACCGAGCCTCAGCTTCCGCGTCGCCGACTTGGTGGCGAATATGCCAGCGGATGTGCTGAGTCGCCGTATGGAGCGCATGGGGCTGGAGCCGGATAACGCGCCGGGAGAGGGCACATCGCGAGCTCTGAACGCCAGCGATTTAACGGTGCGAAATTTGCAGGCTCGCCAGGTGGAGCACATTGCAGGCTTCCTCTGCGATCCGGTGAAGGTGCGGGCTCTGGTGATGACAGCTCCGGTGGATATTCGCAATGAGCTGCGCTGGATGGCAACCGACGAGAAGTACTTGCCCTCCTATATGTGGTCTGAACTACGTGCCGACGCGGTGCGCTGGGCCGAAGAGCGTCTGCTGCTGACTGTGCTAGAAGAACCGGCGATGCCGACATTTGAGCAAGAATCGGAAGCACGCAACGAATCGACAGTGGTTGCCCGCCTGGTGGGCGCAGTCGCGTTGGCGCTCAAGGGCGACATGTGGTCGATTCGTAAGCCGCATCCGACGGAGTCTTTCCCGGCAACGCTGGAGTCAAAGGAATTGACCGAAGCTTCGGTGGCTGCGGTGGCGTTTGCTTCGGCGTTTATGGATGCTGCGGGCAGCGGCGACGGGCGCCTGAAGGATCCGTTGCACATGTATGAGGAATCGAGCCTGCTGTGGATTCAGGACTTCGCAGCGTCAATAGGGGCGAGTGCTTTCGCAGCACCCTGGATTGTGGAGATGCTGGTCAACGCGGGATTGATTCACGCTGACAGCGGGCATCCGACGCCGCGCGCACTGCAGTACTGGTACAACGCCGATGCTTCGACCCGATGGGCGTATCTCGCGGCGGGTTTCCTCGTTGGTCGCGGTCCGTGGCACGGCGAGTTTCCGTGGGTGACCATGGGGGTCGATGATCTGTCGCATGCCACCCTTGCCTACGGCTACCCGTATGCCGCGCGTGAAGTAGTGTCACTGGCCGCGCAGCTGGAGGAAGATCAGAAGTTCTATGGCTGCTGCGTCGAAGGGCATATGGCTTGGAATGTCGACAACCTCTGCGCTCGCAATGGCGCCGATGGGGAAGCGATGGTCGGTTGGCTGCTGGAGCAGGCCGGCATCTTGGGCATTCTCTATCATGGGCACGCCTCCTGGCAAGCCATGGCCATCATGTATGCCTTGCACGACATCTGGCTGACTGATCAGCACGTCGGTGCTCAGCGCATGGCCGAACTCATCGCTGAGTATGCCGCTGGCCAGGTGCCGACGGCGGAGGCAGTCCAGATTGCCCGCCTGTTCAAGGATGCCGCACCTAACGAGCGCCTGGCTGCCACATTGGATGGCGTCGCCAGCAACCAGGTTGCCCTCGCGTTGGACTTCATCGGCGACCGCGAAACCTGCGCGGAAACTTCTCGCTGGATTATTTCCGAGGAGAGCCTGCGTCGCGCTTGCCTCGCGGTTGACGGCGACGTCGATGTCCTGTTTTCCCAGCTGGGGCCACTGGTCAATAGTTCTATGAAGCTGGTCATCTACGCCGAGCTAGTCCGTATTACCAAGACCGAGAAGCTGCAGGAAATGTATGAGCGTGAGGCCGTAGCAGCAACGCCTTCGCTTGACGACGTCCCGGAGAACTCAGCCCCCGAAACTGACACCGGTGAGCGCGTTTCCCATGGTGCTCAGACTGATGGCAGCGAACGCACGGAGGATAGCGGCCACGCAGACTCCTCCGAGCAAGCGGAGGACTCGGATGACTCGGAGGGACTGGAAGGACCAGAGCAGCTTTCGCTGTTCTAGCCGCTCCGTCTCTCGACTTCCTGTAGTTCCTACTCCGTAGGTTCCAGCTCAAAACGGCTCTGCTGGGCGGCAAAGCGTGCCGCCGCACGCTTTGCCACCAGCAGGCCAACGAAACCAATCACCCACACACCGACGACAGCCAACCAGCCAATGCGGAAGGTCTCCCAGGTGTAATTTCCATCGGGAGCTGCAATATCCAGCAGGAAGCCGACACCTTGTGCAGCGAGCATGGTGGCCACAAAACCGCCCATATTCGCCAACCCAGTGCCGGTGGCGAGTACCTTGCGATCGACCTCTTCGCGCACTGAGTCAAAGCCGAAGTTGGACATTGCACCAAGACCGGCCATTAGGATGTTGACTACAATAATTGCCCAGTACGCTGGTGGGTTGCTCGGTGCCAGGAACACAATCCAGACGGCCATGTTGATAAACGCGATTGCGACAACAACCTTGATACGGTCGCGGCCGGTGCGTGCCGAGACCATGCCCATCAACGGCCCGGCGATAATTACTGACAGCGTGTTAACGACCAGCACCACACTGGCCTCGGAGGGCTTAAGACCCATACCCAGCATCATCAGAGGCATGCCCCACAGCAATGTGAAGATGCACTGATGCATCAAACCAGTCCAGTGAGTGAAGAAACCCTGCCAGCACACCGGGTGAGTGGTCACAATCTTCAGAGTCTGGCCGATAGTTAGTTTCTCATCGGCTGCGGCAGAGGCTCCGCCATCGGCAGCCGTTTTCGCGGCCTTCTTGGCGGCGCGGCGTTTACGAAGTGACATCTTGGCTGTGGAGGAGTTCTCCGGGACGTCGGCAAGCGCGATCATGCCTACGATAGCGATGAGAAGACCCGCGGTGCTCAGCGACAAGAACGCGGGCACCCACCCCGCGGCGTGCAGAATCGCGAGGAACGGGACCGCAGAGATGAACTGGCCGAGCTGGCCAAGACCAGCCGTGAGCTGCGTGAACAGCGGAGTGACGCGCAGTGGGAACCACGCGGGAAGCAGTCGCATCGCACCGAGGAATGCGGTGGCATCGCCGGCGCCGATGAACACACGAGCGATGACAGCCAGCGGATACGATGTCGTAAACGCGATGATGACCTGGCCCAGCGCCATGATCAGTGCGCCCACGACCATCGTTTTCTTGGCGCCGACGCGGTCAATGATGATGCCCGTCGGAATCTGCGCCAGGGCGTAGACGCCAACCTGCACGGCGGTGAACAGCGCGAGTTGGGAGGCGTTGATATGGAAGCGATCGAGCGCCTCGACGCCAGCGACACCCATGGAGGTGCGGCCGACGATGGCAACGATGTAGGTAATCAGCGCCGCCAGCCAGACGGCAATCGCGCGGCCAGTGACGTGCTCGCGCGGGTCCTTTGCCACCGCTGTGGCGGGCTGATCTGTTGATGAAATTTGATCTTTACCGTTACGCTGCTTTACCACTCGCCACATTGTAGACCCCATCAACCAACCGGCCTGAAGTTGGGTCGCACCGGGGTTCTAGGCAGCCCGATTATGCCTGCGGCAAACTACCTTTGTGCCTTAGCCAGAACTTCCTTCACGAAGTCCGCAACCACCAGCCGTGAGACCTTGAAATCAATTACGGCAACGGAGGCCTCATCGGAGTTGGAAACGTCATGGAAATAGGCGTCGAGCTGGGCAAAGTCCTCAGGTGTGCCGACACTGAAACCGTGAGCGCCATAGGCACGTCCGACTGCGGCGAAGTCGTAGTCGGCAATCTCCATGGACGAGGTGTCCAACCCGACATCGCCAAACTGGTGCAGCTCCGCGCCGTAGGCAGCATCGTTAATGAACACCACGCAACCGCCACGACCACGTCGCAGCTGCTCAATCGCCGCAGGTAAATCCGCAATACCCATCGTGCCGCCACCGTCACCGGCGACTAGCACGCAATAGTCCTCGGGCCGCGCTGCCGCGAGGCCGACAAGCGACCCCATCCCCAAACCAATTGACTGAATCGCCGTGCCCACAATCACTTGCTGCTGCGGACCAGGCACATCGAGATACTTCGGTACCCACCCCAGGAAATGGCCACCGTCAGTACACACAGCGCGCTGATTGGGCAGGATACGATTCAGATACTGCAGGCACGCCCGCGGATCCAACCGGCCATCCGCGCACGTCAGCGACTCGACCTCCGCTGTCGTCGGCAGTGTCTTCAACTCCGCACGCCATGTGCTTGACGACGCCCGGGGCTTCTCCAGCTGCTCTGCCAGTACGGGCAGAAGTTCCTCCAACTTAGCCAATAGCGGTGTCACGGACGGCTGAGCGGCGGGATGGGGCTCGTCGACAACCTGGATAATCTTCGCGTCCGGTGCAAACATGTTGCCGCCACGGTTTTGGAAAGCGTTAAAGCTTGCTCCCAGGAACAGCACCACATCGGCCTGTCGAGCTAGTTCTACCTGCCACGCATGCGCAAAACCGCCCACGGTACCAATCTGCCACGGGCTGGAAAGCACATGACGAGCCATCGCTGAGTGCATAAACAGTGCCCCTACACTGTCCCCGATGCGGCGGACTAGCTCGGCGGTATCGGAGAGTAGCACACCTCTACCAGCAATAATGAGAGGGCGGCGGGCAGCCTGCAGTTCCTCTGCCAGCGACGTGACAGTTGACTCTAACCATTCTGGTCTGCTGGTGTGTAGATGCTCCTGGTTAGCTGACTGTGTTTCAGACGCAGATGCCGTTATCGGTGCTTCTTGGAGGTCATAGGGGAGCAGCAGCACGACAGGCTGCCGAGAGCTCAGCGCGTGCTGGACTGCAAAGTTTGCGTCGTCAAGCGCGGACTCGGGAGTAACAGTGCGATGGCAGACGTCGAGGGCGTCGAGGAGCGCCGCCTGATTGAGGTCAAAGGGGCGGGGGCGTTCCGGGTGCGTGCCGACGACAAAAATAAGCGGGATACGGGCTACGCGAGCCTCCGCCAGAGTGGTTAGCGCATTGGTGAATCCTGCGCCACAAGTGGCGGTCGCGATAGCAAGCCCTCCGCCTGCGCGGTGGAAGGCATCGGCGGCCCCAACAGCAGCCGATTCGTGTCGGACGGAGGAGTAGCCGAATCCCGATTCAGTAAGGGCTGATGTGAAGTGGGAGTTCGCATTGCCGACGAGACCGAAGCAGTGGTCGCAGTGTTGGGCCAGTGTGTCGGCCAGCGCCCGCGAGACCGTTGTGGTCTTTTGGGAACCTTCCTGCGGGGAAGACGCGGGCGCGTGGGGCATAGGACGGCTATTAACTCGAGTGAAACTCATGTGAACAATTGTGAGGTAATCACGGGGGTAATAACAGCCCTATAGTCCAAGATAATGCTGTTTGCCCTTAAAAAAGAGGGCACTATTCCACATTGCCGCTGCGCGGATGGGGGTGACGTTGGGCTTTGCCAGGTTTTAAGCCACGTTGTCGTCGATGAACTTCTTCACCACATCGACATCGTTCGGAAGCTCGGTAACGCGGCGTGGGGCATTCATGATGTCCGCGAAACGCTCCGGGCAGTCCGGCTCGCGGCCGGTGGCTTCCAGGATGGTCTCCGAGAATTTCACCGGCAGGGCGGTCTCCAGGCAGACAATTGGGGTGGACACCTGGTCTACCAGGCCGCGGGCGACGTGGATACCGTCAGCGGTGTGCGGATCGACCATGACCTCCAGGCGCTCCCAGCAGTCCTTGATGGTCTCGACGCGGTCAGCGTGGGTGGAACGACCGGAGAGGAACCCGTACTGGGCAGAAGCCTCCGGGAAGATTGGATCAGCAGTAAGAGAGAAGCCGCCCTCCTTGACCTTGACACCAAAGAGGTCTGCAGTCCGCTCAGCATCGCGCCCCAGCAGATCGAAGATGAAACGCTCGAAGTTAGACGCGCGGGAGATATCCATCGATGGGGAAGAGGTCGCCTGTGTCTCCGCAGCGCTGCGCACGCGGTAGGCGCCCGTGTGGAAGAACTCATCCAAGACATCGTTTTCATTGGTAGCCACAATCAGGCGGTCAATTGGCACACCCATCTGACGTGCAATATGACCAGCGCAGATATCACCGAAATTGCCGGTCGGCACACTGAAGCTGACCTTCTGCGAGTTATCGGCCTCAGCACCGTTGCCGCCAGTGACGCGAATCCACGAGGAGACGTAGTACACAATCTGAGCCATCAGGCGAGCCCAGTTGATGGAGTTAACTGCGCCAATGTGGCGGTTGGCCTTGTAATCCAAGTCACCGGAGACAGCCTTAACGATGTCCTGGCAATCATCGAAGACACCGTCGAGGGCGACGTTGTGAATGTTGGCATCCTGCAGACCAAACATCTGAGCCTGCTGGAAAGCGGTCATTCGACCAGCTGGCGTTAGCATGAACACGCTGATTCCCTCACGGCCACGCATTGCGTACTCGGCCGAGGAACCCGTGTCACCAGAGGTGGCGCCGAGGATATTCAGGGTCTCGCCACGACGAGCCAGCTCATACTCGAAGAACTCACCGAGCAGCTGCATCGCCATATCCTTGAATGCCGCTGTGGGGCCCATGGACAAGTGACCGATGTAGAGCTGATCTTCCAGCTTCGTCACCGGCACAATATCCGGATCGGAAAACTTCGGGTAGGTGTACGCCCGTGTACAGATACCGCGCAAATCCTCCAGCGGAATGTCGTCCACAAAAAGGCTGACGACCTCTGCAGCCAAGGCTGCGTAACCGTCGTCGACAAGCACGGAGCGCCAACGCGTCAAAGTGGCATCGTCAACCTGTGGGTACTCGACCGGCAGGTAGAGGCCGCCGTCGTTAGCGAGACCTCCCAGGAGAATGTCTGAGAACTTGTGCGGCGTGCGCTCTGGGTCGCGAGTCGAAATGAAGTCCAAGGCGGGCCCCTTACATGTATGCCAACACCCGCCGCATCGGCCTATAAGAAGGCCTTGTGAAAGATTGCGACGGGGTTGACCGGTGGATGTTTTCTTTAATTTTTACATATGCACTGAAGCCAGTCAGGCCTCGGCTGCGGAAGATACGGAATTGGCCTCTTCAGCGTCGAAGCTGAGCTCTTCGGAACGGTCGACGACGTCATCCTTGGCGAAGCGGTTAACGATCATGGCAATTGCGCCGTCACCAGTGACATTGCATGCGGTACCGAAGGAGTCGATGGCGATGTAGGCGGCAATCATCAAAGCGACCTGCTCCTGATCGAAGCCGAGCATGGACTGCAGCACACCGACCGCGGCCATAATTGCGCCACCCGGAACGCCCGGAGCCGCAATCATGGTGATACCCAAAGTGAGAATGAAGCCGATGGCCATACCCGGCGAAACCGGCTTGTCCGCCATGAACATCACCGCAAACGCGAACAGGATGATCTTCATCATCGAACCGGCCAGGTGAATGGTCGCGCACAGCGGCACGGTAAAGCCAGCGACCTTCTCCGAGACACCATTCTTCAGCGCGGCCTTGTAAGTCACCGGAATGGTGGCGGCCGAGGACGAGGTGCCGAGCGCGGTGGCGTAGGCCGGCAGCATGTTCTTCAGGGATTGCCACGGGCTGCGGCCAGCGATGGCACCCGCGATGGAGAACTGGATTGCCAACAGAAGCACGGTGCCGATGACTGCCAGAACGAGCACCTTGAAGAACATCGACAGCGTCGTGGTCAGGTTGCCGTTCATGCCCATAGACAGGAACATGCCGAAGATGTAAATCGGCAGCAGCGGGATGATAAACGCCGAGATGATCTTCATAATCACATCGCGCAGCTGTGTCGCACCGCGGTAGAGCGAGTCCGACTTCACGGTGGTCATCGCCACACCGACCGTGAAAGCCAGTAGCAGGGCGGTCATGACGTCAAACGGCGGTGGCATCTCTACATTGAAGAAGCTCTCCAGCGCGCCCTCATCAATATCCACCGATGCACCGGCCTGATCAGCGCCGAGCAGCCAAGGGTAGAGCCCCTGGGTAGCGGCGTAGGCCAATAGGCCCGAAAACACCGTCGAGCCGTAGGCAATAGCAGTGGTAATACCCAACCACTTTCCGGCACCACGGCCCAGGCTGGCAATCGCCGGCGTGATGAGGGCAAAAATCAGCACCGGAATAAAGAAGCCCAGAAAGTTACCAAAGAGGCCATTGAAAGTGACAAAAATTCGAGCCAGCCATTCCGGGAAGAAAAAGCTGCAGACAATGCCCAGAATAATCGCGACAATAACGCGGAATAGGAGCGTTTGCGTAAAACGCATTCGGGTACTCATAGTCAATCCTTGTTCGGATGGAATTTACTTCTCTAGCGTGCGGTATTTACGTTAAGCAACGCAAATGACCGGGTGTGGTTTTACGCCTTTTCGGCTACCTCTTCTGTAACGGCCTCGTCGGCAAGCACACTCGCCGGGCGGTTTGCGCGCTGCTTTCGCGTGACGACGTCAATTGCGTAACCAATCACCACCGCTGCCAGAGTCGGCAGGAACCATCCGAACTCGATGGTCTGACCAGGCACGAGACTAAGGAAGTCCGCCAAAGCAGAACCACCGACACCCAAACCGGAGAGTACTGAGATACCCGACCAGATGGTGGCAACCCAGACGCCCAGGCGGTAGGTGTAATACAGCTTGAAGGAGTAAGAAATGACTGGGTCGAGAAGTGTCAGTGCAATCAGCGTGATTGCCGGCGGGTAAATAAAGGTGATAATCGGCGCGGCAATCGCCAGTACCTGAGACAGCCCCTGTGTTGCCATTACGAAGGACATGACCGTGAAGACAATCGCCCAGGCCTTGTAACTGATACCCGGAAGCAGCAGATTGAAGAACTCACTGGTTGCGGCAATCAGACCGACGGCTGTGGTCATGCATGCCAGCAGAACGATGAGACCGAAGACAATCTGACCGCCCTGACCCATGGCCTGTTTGGAAGCCTCTGCGAGGATGCCCGAGCCGTTATCGAAGGAGGCAGCATTCGGCAGCACCTGGCCGACATAGCCCAATCCCAAGTAGATGATGGCCAGCAAAATGCCGGCGAACAGGCCTGAGATCATTGTGCCGCGAACCATACGCTTGCCCTCTGGGACACCGCTGACGCGGAGGGCAGAAATGACAATGATGCCGAATGCAAGGCCGGCGATGGAGTCCATGGTGAGGTAGCCCTCGACTAGGCCGGAGGCAAATGGGGTAGAGGAGTACTTTTCAATTGGCGCAGCCGGAGCGGCATCGAATTTGAATGCCGACATTCCAACCAATACAACCAAGAGAATCAGCAGAGCCGGGGTGAGAATCTTGCCCAGTTTGGACACAATTTCATTCGGATTCCACGCCAATGCCAAGGCGATACCGAAGAAAACAAAGTAGAAGGCCGCAGCGGCGGCCAGCGAATCACTGCCGAAAACCGGCTGGACACCGGTTTCGTATGACACGGCACCGGTACGCGGCAGAGCGTAGAAAGCACCGATGGAAAGGTATGCGATTACCGGGAAGCTCAGGGAAAAGATGCGGCCCGCGCGGAACGCTAGGTCACGTAAATTGCTGCCTGAAATGGCGATGGCGATGATGGCCAGAACTGGCAACGCCACACCGGTGAGCAGGAAGCCGGTGATTGAGGGGCCAAAGTTGGTACCGGAATCCACTCCGAGCTTCGGCGGGAAGATGAGGTTGCCCGCGCCGAAGAACATCGAAAACAGCATGAGCGCTGTAACAACGATTATGGAAGCGAAAGACTTCGGGGACTCCACTCCGCTCGACTTGGTCATGAGAATTGTGTTCTTTCTAAATTAGTGTCGCCCGTAAGGTCAAGGGCGATGCTGCATGCTGCTGTGGCGACGCCGTTGTCGCTGGTGCTGCGGTGGCGCAAACGCCCGTTACAGCAGCGCAATTGCAGTTCGTGTGCCCATGTAGATGACAGGCCACGATGCCGAAAAACTGACACTTTAATGTGAAATTGTGAATTGTCACGGGCTGGGTGGAGCCTGATGCGTGAATTAAGTTGCGGCTTGTATGAGCCGTCTTTATTTGAACTATTAAGGGGCTTCGACGGCGTTGGTGGTGCCGACGAAGGCACTCTATTTATCCTAATGGGGCGTTCGAGAGAGGGAAAATCAAGAAAATTCCCAGAAAGTTTGCTGCTCGTGATCGATCGATGCGCCAATAAAGAAAGAGCCTGGCACACACTTTTACGCTGACCGTGTGTGCGCCGGGCTCAGTAATAATTCCGTCGCTCTACAGCAGATCCTTCACCTTCGGATCCACAAGCGCGGTCACTGCGGCCTTCGCATCGGCCGCAGTCTCGGCATCGACAGCGTACGCTGCCATCTGCTGGCAGGTAGCGCGGTCGTGGAGGCGGAGAGCGGCGCGGACGGCCGGTACCTTCTTGGAAGCCATGGACAGCGAGCTCACGCCGAGACCCACCAGGACCAGTGCCAGCAGCGGGTCACCGCCGGCTTCACCGCAGACACTAATGGGCTTGCCGGTAGCATTGCCGCCCTTGCATGCGGACTTAATCATTTGCAGTACCGCTGGTTGCCACGGAGAAAGCAGATCCGCCAGAGCCCCCTGCATGCGGTCGGCCGCCATAGTGTACTGCGACAAGTCGTTAGTACCAATGGAGGCAAAGTCCACAATGGACAGCAGCTGCTTCGCGCGAATTGCTGCTGCGGGGACCTCAATCATGATGCCGACCTTCGGCAGGCCACGCTCACGCGCCCTGTCCGCAAACCACTTTGTTTCTTCGACCGTTGCTATCATCGGAGCCATAACCCGCAGGTCAGCCTTGCGGCCGGTGGCATCAAACGCAGCGGCGAGTGCATCCAGCTGCGTATCCAGCAAATCTTCCCGAGCCTGCGACAGGCGCAGTCCGCGGCGACCCAGCGCCGGGTTTTCTTCCTCGCCTAGGTCGGCAAAGCTCAGCGGCTTATCCGCACCCGCATCCAGTGTGCGCACAACCACGCGTCGCTCACCGAATGCCTTCAGCACACGAGTGTAGGTTTCCGTTTGTTCTTCCAAACTCGGAGCCTTGTCGCGGTCGAGGAAAAGGAACTCAGTACGGAACAGGCCGGTGCCCTCATTATCCTGCGCTGCTGCAGACTCACCATCTTCCGCCGTACCAATGTTGGCCAGCAGATTCACGGGGTACCCATCAGCGGTCTTGCCTGCGCCCACAGACTGCGCCAGGGCTGCTTCCCGGCGTCGAGCACGCTCTTCCAACGCGGCGACCTCATCGGCGGTCGGATTCGCAATTACCTCACCGGCGCCGCCGTCAATGGCGACGAAGGTACCGGCCTCGAGTTCCATGATGCCCTTCGCCTTAACGACGGCTGGAATGCCCAGCTGTGCTGCGAGGATAGCCGTGTGACTGGTCGGCCCGCCTCCAGCGGTGGCAATGCCTACGACCAACTCGGGGTCAAGACCCACGGTTTCAGCGGGCGCGAGATCGTCGGCAAGCAGGATAGTTGGGGTGGAAACATCCGGGACGCCCGGTTTTGGCAGGCCACGCAGCTCGCAAATTGTGCGGTCGCGAACATCGTAGAGGTCGGTGACACGTTCAGCCATGTAGCCACCGAGACTGGTTAGGAGCTGCGCGTAGTCCTCAACGGCATCGTGAACGGCCTGGGTGATGCCGGAGCCTGCCTTGAGTTTCTTCACCACGGCCCTGGCGAGCGCCCTATCGGAAGCCAGTTGCGCAGTGGCCTCCAGAATCGGGCGTGCCTGCGGGCTGGAGTGCTCAGCCTGCTTCTTCAGCGACTCTGCGACGTTGGCCATCGCCGCGCGGACGCGCTCACCATCGGCGACGGGATCGGTCGACGACGGTTCTTGAGTATCAACTCCCGGGGCGGGGAGTACCTTTACTACTTCAGCGCTGGCCGTACCGGTCGAGACACCGATGCCATAGATGACAGTGTGCTGCTCGTTCATTGCTTCCGATCTCCTTTTCGGGACCTCTGCGGGGATACTCGTCGGTCGTGGTGTGCCGTGGTGTTATCCAGGAGTGTTTTAGCTGGGCTTACTCGGCATCCAGGTCGCGCTCGAGCATGGCTGCAAGCTCGTCCAGAGCTGCAGCTGCGGAGTCGTCCTCGCAGCTCAGCGTGACTTCGTCGCCGTGCTTAGCGCCGAGGGTCATGACCTCCAGGATCGAGGCGGCATCGGCCTCTTCGTCGTCAAGGGAAATGACAATGTCGTAGTCGTACTCAGCAGCAGCCTGAGTGAACAGGGAAGCCGGGCGAGCGTGCAGGCCTACGGAGGAACCGATGGTAGCGGTACGAGTAATCATGGTTGAATCCTTTCGGGGCGAATATGTGAAATTTTCTGACTCAGGCACAGTGCCTGTACATCCCACCGCGGGTGCGCCGCCCGCTGGTGCTTGCTTAGCATCAACGTCGCGCACGCTCCGGGAAACCCTGGAGGCGGTGGGAGATACAGCCGCTGCCTGCACAATGCGTGCAATGTGCAGGGTGAGGTAGGAAACTTCGTCTTCCGTCAACCCCGACCCCAGACGCAGTTCAATGACTGCGGAGATACGCTGTGCGCAGCGAAACGCCTCTGGGGCGGAGTCACGGATGGCCTGGCCAATAGCGGAGGAGTGATCTTTCAACTGCTCATGCTTGGCAATCCGGACGAACAGGTAGCGCAGGTGTGTGATGAAGCGCCCCACATTGACAGTCTCTGGCTCCAGCGTGATGCCAAAATCACTTTCAATGATTGTGAGCAGCTGCTGCAGGACGCCCGTCATGGTGTAGGTGAAGCTCAAATCACCCGTAGAAAAACCAGCATTGACTAGGTGTAACGTAATCGCCACCGCTTCTGAGCGGGGTAATGGCGCTATACGACGGTCATTGAGAGCGCGATTGATATGCGACAAAATCGCCTGCGCCTGCGCGTATTCTTCACTATAAAGTTGGCTGACTTCCGCGAGCAGCGGGTAATCTGCTCGCTGCCCGTTAGCTGCCCTCATGATGGCGAAACCAATGTGATCGGCTAACGCCACAAGGAGGGAAGCGTTCTTCGTCATCGATTCCGGCAGGCCGGCTGCGGTTACCGCATCGGTCACAAGAGTCATGTGAGCCAGCGGAATTTCTGTGAGCATCGTGGCAATATGGTCCGGATCGCGGCCTTCCGCTGGGACAAAGATGCGAACAACTTTGCTCGAATCAACCGGCTGCCCCGGGCGGGCCTTGAAGCCAATGCCGCGGCCGGTGATGATTTTCTCGCCGGTCGCGTCCTTGGCCAGGACCACGTTGTTATTGAATACTCTCAGGATTTCCATGTCGGTAACCGTGAACTCCTCCATAAGTTGAGGGATTTCAGGCCGGTATGCCTTCTAGAAATCAATTATGGCTGAACTTCGATGACCATGTCGCCGGCTTGGACGGAGATGCCGGTGACCGGGGAAACCTTGGTCAGCTTCTTGGTATTGGTGATGGTCATCAGTGTCGTGGTTGGGTAGCCAGCTTCCTTGACCTTGTCGAAATCGACTTCGGCAAGAACATCGCCGGCCTCGACGTGCTGCTTCTTGGAAACCTGGACATCGAAGCCTTCACCGGCCATCTTGACCGTGTCGATACCGACGTGGACGAGTACCTCTACACCGTCATCGGTCTTAATACCGAAGGCGTGACCGGTCTTTGCCACAGTCATCAACGTGCCCGATACGGGTGCGACCACGGTAGAACTGGTCGGCTTGATACCGACACCGTCACCGAGAGCACCGGAGGCAAAGACCGCGTCGCCGGCCTCAGCAAGGCTGACAACCTCACCGGCAACCGGGGCCTGCACCTGTACAGGCTTGGTATCAACGGCAGTTGCGACACCACCGGCGCCAGCTGCCGCAGCAGCCGGTGCGGCAGCCTCGGCGTTGGTACCAGCGTCACCGGAAGCCTCAGCTGGAGCCGAATCGGAGCCACTGGTGGCAGCGTGTGGGGTGGCGTCGCTGGGTTCGTCGTCAAGCTCTGCGGCGCGTGCGGCCTCGGCCTCAGCCTTCTCTTCCGGCGTGCGGTAGTCGGTGAGAATGATGGCGAACATGGCGACGAAGAATGCCACGGCGACGGAAATCAGGTAGACCCACATCGGTTTGAACACGACAGTGGTGATGAGGGAGGTGAAGACGAAGGCGTTGGTTGTCACACCACCGAACGGAGCCGACAGGATGGCGATAGTCAGACCGCCGGCGAAACAGCCGAGCAGCATGCGCGGGTAAATCCGCTTGAAGCGCAGGTGAATACCGTAGAGGGACGGCTCGGAGATACCACCGAAGAGACCTGCGGCGAGTGCACCGGTTGCCGTCTGGCGCATCTGTGTGTCGCGGTCGCGCATGGAAAGAACCAGCACACCGGCAGTTGCACCGAAGCAGGCGAAGTTCCAGGCACCCATCGGGCCTTGGATGAAGTCGTAGCCGAGAGTCTGGATATTGACCAGCATCAAGGCATTCAGCGGCCAGTGCAGACCCAGCGGTACCAGGAACGGGTAGAGCATCGGGATGAGAATTGCGAACACAAACGGTGCGTTCGAGTTCATCCATGCAAGGCCGGAGCCAATTCCGTTACCCAGCCAGATACCCAGCGGGCCAATGAGGAAAGCCGTCAGCGGAATCATGATCAGCATGGAGATAAACGGTACGAAGACCATCTGGACATTCTCCGGGAAGATTTTCTTCAACCCGTGGTAGACCACTGCCAGAATGGCGACCATGATCAGCGGTACAAAGACCTGTCCGCCGTAGTCATTGAGCTGCATTGGCAGGCCGAAGATGTTGGCGGTGAAAGTTTCGGTACCGAGTTCCTCGTTGACTGTCTTGATGGTGTCCGAGAAGCGATCGGTATCCTGCAGACTCATAAACTCCGGCGTCATTAGGGCAGCCATGATGGCTGCGCCCAGCCATGGATCTACCCGCAGCTTCTTCGCTGCGTTGTAGGCGACCATGATCGGCAGGAAGTAGAAGACGCTGCGCCACATGGCGTCAACAAAGATCCAAGTAGCGGACTTATCCTCAGCGCGGAAGTCGACGATGTTCAGACCGTCGAGAACCGCGGCAATAGCGATAATCAGCGATGCGCCCAACAGCACGCCCAGGATTGGGCGGAACGAATCGGAGAGGTACTCGAAGAAGTTGTCCAACCAGGAGTACTTGCCGCGTGCCTTCGAGCGAGCTTCTGCCTTAACGTCTGCGTCGGACTTAGTGGCGACTGCGCCGGCGCCCTTCATTTCCGGTAGATGCTTAATTGCCGTGTACATCGATTCGACGCCACCGCCACAGATGACCTGGTAGCGGTTATCGCCCTGGTGAACGACACCGAGTACGCCCGGCACCTTGTCAATCTTGTCCTCGTTGATCTTGGAGACATCACCGAGTTCAAAACGCAGACGCGTCGCACAGTGCGTCATGCTTGTGATGTTTCCGGGTCCACCGAGGTTTTCAACTATTGCCCTCGCGCTGGAATCTTTTGACGACCCCATCGTGACCTTCCTTCACAGTAAGCAGGGCCGTTAAACGCAAAAAGACCCGAGGCGCCACAAACTGTGGGCCTCAGGTCTTGCCTCAAAAGAGTAACAACCCTGGGTTGATATCTATTAATTTCGACCCTACTCCGCTTTACATAGTTTTGACAAGGTAGTAAATCAAGCTCAAATTTCACATTTGGGGATAGCCTGGATTGCCTGTGGACAACCGCATGCAACCTATTTCGCGCTCAGTGCGGAAGTCGTAAGGTGGCAGCTATGAGGATTGGAGTTTTAGGTGTAGGAGCTGTCGGCGGCTGGTTTGGCGGTCGCCTCGTGCAAGCGGGTTATGATGTCGTCTTTCTCGCCCGCGGCGAGACCCTGACACGTCTTCGTGAGGTGGGGCTCACGCTTATCGACGAGCACGGGGAACGCAGCATTATCCCCGTCAAAGCAGCCGACAATTGGGGTGAACTCACTGCCGATGGCGTCGACGTCGATGTTGTGATTGCAGCAACCAAGGCGCTGCCGGGCAACGATCCTTTCCCGCAAGTTCCGGCTGGTGCAGCAGTGGTGACCACCCATAACTCGGTGGAAATCCCTTATTTGGCAGCGGGGCGGTTCGGTGAGGACAAGGTGTTCCCGGGTGTTATCCGCGGTTTCTTTATCCACACTGGCCCGGCAGAAGTCACCTTCCGACCAGGACCGATGAGCCTGAACATCGGCACATTCGATGACTCCACTAATGACCTGGTCGGGGCAGTTATCGAGGCATTGCACATGGCTGGGCTCGGTGGCGAACAGCTCCCGGATATCTGGGTCGATATCTGGGCAAAAGCGATGTTCGTGGCTAACCTCGGTGCCCTAGGTGCCCTGGCTGATAGTCCGATTGGTTACTTGCGTTCGGAAATGCGCGACAGCTTGACGCGGATGTTTGAAGAAACCGAGGCAGTCGGTCGAGCCTGCGGCGTTGCGCTGCCAGAGGACATCGTGTCGCGGACCTTGGCCTTTACTGATGCTCAAGGGTACGACAACACCTCGTCGATGCAGCGCGACTACACCGCGGGACTTACCAATGAGCTCGATGCCCAGATTGGCGCAATCCGCCGGATGGGGCAGAAGGCGAAAGTGGAAACGCCGACGCTGGATCTGGTGTATGGCGCTCTGGTTGGGCGTCAACACAAGCATAAGAATTAAGAGCTGCGGTGCTCAGCTAAGTCAAACCGGAATTGGGGGATTGGAAAGACTGATGAAAATTGGATCGGACTACACGGAAAACAATGGGCTCATCATCGGTGAGGATGGATTGGCTCGACCGGCATGGGCTGCTCACAGTGAGCTGCTGAGAGAGTACTACGACACCGAGTGGGGGATGCCGGTGCGCGATGAGCAAGGACTATTCGAACGGCTCAGCCTGGAGGTATTTCAGGCGGGGTTGTCGTGGGAGACAGTGCTGAAGAAGCGGCCCGCGTTTCAGGAAGCCTTCGCGAACTTCGACCCCGATGCGGTTGCTGATTTCGATGACGAAGATGTCGAAAGATTGATGAATGATGAACGAATCATTCGGAATCACAGGAAGATTACCGCGGTAATCAATAACGCCGCGGCGACGATTGCTCTGCGTGAAAACGGCGGCTTAGCCGAGTTGATGTGGTCGTTTAAACCGGAGAAGTCTCCCGAGCCACGTTCAATCGAAGAGGTGCCCAGCTACTCCGAGGAGTCCAAGGCGCTTGCCAAGGCATTGAAGAAAGCTGGTTTTAAGTTCGTAGGCCCCACCACGGTCTTTGCATCAATGGCTGCCGTGGGGATTGTCGATATCAACATTGTTGGCGCACATCGGCGCGGTGCCTCTGGCGTTTTTGGCTAGGGGAAAGGGGGATTTAACTAGCTAGGGGGAAAGAAAAGAGCGTGCCACCCGGCACGCTCAAAATCTTTCGGTTCGTGTAGAACTACTTGTTCTCGTAGGAGTCGGAGTAGTTCTGGCCGGCCTCAGAGGTCCACTTCATGGTGTCCTTAGTGAACGGCTGCTCCCAGCCGTTTTCAATCTCGGACTCCGGAGCGGTCGGCAGACCAATCTCGTTTTCCAGTGCGCCGTTGGCAACCCAGGTCTCGCGAATCTTACCAATCAGCGGCTGTGCACCGTTGGTCTCCGGGGACTCAACGAAGGTGACGTTCTCGTATTCAGCGGCAACTGCGTCGCCGACCTTCTTAGCGGACTTGAACTCGCCAGCCTCAGAATCGTACGGGGAGGTGAAGGAAGAAGCTGCCTCGGTGATGGACTCAGGCAGGTCAGCCTCTGCCACATCCTCGCCAGCAGCGTCGCCCAGACCCAGACCGTTCATAGCCTCGCCGGCCTTGTCCTTAGCGCCATCAGCAGCCTCGCCAGCCTTGTCCTTAGCGCCATCAGCAGCCTCGCCGGCCTTGTCCTTAGCGCCGTCCATAGCGTCGCCAGCCTTATCAGTGGCGTCGGTTGCTACCTGGCCAGCCTGATCCTTGGCGTTGTTAGCAGCATCCTGTGCATCATCGGAAGAACATGCAGCCAGGCCGCCGAGTAGGGCGGCGGAGCCAACGATTGCGGTAGCGATACGGGTCATCTTCTTGTTCTGCATTTCAAAACCACTTTCTTGAGAGCTAACTAAGTTACCTATTCAATTATTGGCATCTTCCACTATTTGTCCGAATTAAATTCAAAGAGAAATTGACAATTCTTTTGAATATCGGACATTCGAAGATGGTGTGGCTTCAAAGCCGTACAGAAAGAACACTAGGTAATTCTGAGGCTTGCGCAAGTCAAATGGCGCGAGTCTGTGCACTCTATGCTCTATTTGTTACCGAATTTGCGTGATTGCGAAATTGGAATAGTGCTGGTGAGGGCGTTGCGAGTAACGGAAAGGTATCAATCTTATTAAGCTTGACGTTTATTGCTTATTTTCTTTCTCTGCGTGGTTGGAGCCGCGGGCATCGTCGTCAAGCGTGTACTCGCCATCTGGCAGGACGAACCAGGCTAAGAGGTAAAGAGCTAGGAATCCAGCGCCAATCTTCCAGCCAATCATCGATCCAACGCAGGGAAGGATGATGTAGACCATTCGTGTGAAAGTGATATCCCAGCCTTGGCTTTCCGCGATTCCTGCGAGGACGCCACCGAGGAGGCGGTCATTACGCGAGCGGTAAATTTTCTTGGTGGACTTTTCGGGAGCGGCGTCGCTCATTAGATAAAAACTCCAAGGTATGGCTATTTAGGCATTTTTCGGTCGACCGCGCTTATACGTAAGTTTCCTTCGGCATGATAATCCATGCTGCGAGGTAGAGAAGAAACTGCGGACCAGGCATCAGGAAAGACGCGACAAATATAACGCGCAGCAAAGTCGCATCCCAGTTGAAATACTCAGCGAATCCACCGAGCACACCTGCAACCATTTTGTTATTGGTGGAACGGGTCAGTGACTTGTTGTTCATACTTATCAAGGTTAGCCCCGATTCGTTTAGTTCGCAGTGGTGCTAGCTCTACTAAATGTGTCGACTAAAACAGCATGTCCCAGCTAAAAACACCGCTACCCCAAGACGGTTAGGTGGGGTAGCGGTGTGGGCGTCGTCAAGCGAGCTTTACGGGGCGAATGCTAGCAGTCGTAGTAGAGCTCGAACTCCTGCGTCGTCGGGCGCAGACGTGCCGGCATAATCTCCTGATCGAACTTGTAGCGGATATGCGCGTCGATGAGATCCTGTGTGAAGACATCGCCGGCAAGCAGGAACTCGTGGTCCTCCTCCAGCGCCTTCAGCGCACCCTCCAGCGAATGCGGGACGGTAGGGACGTCCTTGAGTTCCTCTGGTGGCAGCTCGTAGAGATCCTTGTCAATCGGCTTGCCAGGCTCGATACGGTTCTTGATGCCGTCGAGACCAGCCATCATTGCGGCGGTGAAAGCCAAGTACGGGTTGCCCGACGGGTCCGGAGCGCGGAACTCGATGCGCTTGGCCTTCGGGTTTGCGCCGGTAATCGGGATTCGGATGGCGGCCGAGCGGTTCTCCTGGCTGTAGACCAAGTTGACGGGAGCCTCGAATCCCGGAACCAGGCGGTGGTAGCTGTTCATTGTCGGGTTGGTGAAAGCCAGGACTGCACCGGCGTGCTTCAAGATGCCGCCAATGTAGTAGCGCGCCATGTCGGACAGGCCGCCGTAACCGTTTTCATCGTGGAATAGTGGCTTGCCATCCTTCCACAGTGACTGGTGGATGTGCATACCAGAGCCGCCATCGCCGGCCAACGGCTTCGGCATGAAGGTAGCGGACTTCTGGTTGAACTTGGCGGTGTTCTTCACCACGTACTTGAAAGTCTGCATGTCATCGGCGGCGTGCAGCAGGGTATTGAAACGATAGTTAATCTCCTGCTGACCGCCGGAGCCCATCTCGTGGTGGGAGCGCTCAACATGGAAGCCAACATCCTGCAGGTGCTCGCCGATTTCGTCACGAAGATCCTGCATGTGGTCATACGGAGCAGTAGGGAAGTAGCCGCCTTTGGTGCGCACCTTGTGGCCGAGGTTGCGCGATCCGTCCGGGTTTACCTTCACCCCGGAGTTCCACCAGCCCTCAACCGAATCCACCTCGTGGAATGACTTGTTTGAACTGGAGTCGTAGCGGACGGAGTCGAAGATGTAGAACTCTGCCTCAGCGCCAAAATTACAGGTATCGGCGAAGCCCAGTTCGTTCAGGTAGTTCTCGGCCTTACGGGCAATATTGCGCGGGTCGCGACTAAACGGCTCGCGGGTGTGCGGGTCATGGACGAAGAACTTCATGTTCAGCGTCTTCGACTTACGGAACGGGTCGATGAAAGCCGTGTCCAGGTCTGGCAGCAGCATCATGTCGGAATTATCCACCGAGGTGTAACCCGCAATGGATGAACCGTCGAAGGCGAGGCCTTCGTAGGCTGAGTCCTCATCAAACTCGGATACCGGAACGGTTAGGTGCTGTTCGATGCCGGGAACGTCGGTGAACTGGACGTCTACCCAGCGAATGTCATTGTCCCGGATGTATCGTTGGATTCCTTCCGGAGTTGTCTGGTCACTGCTGGGTTTGAACTTACCCATTGGTAAAACTCGCCTACTTCGCGTCTAGCTTGTTGAGCTTACTAATCGTGGTGTTGAAATTACTGGTCACTACTACTTCAGCAGCGGAACATCCCACAGGTTCAGCTTGGTGCCGATGCCCTTTGCCAGGGCGTTGTCGTAGACATCGGTGGCCCAGGCGACGTCCTCGACTGGCATGCCTCCGATGGAGTAGCAGAAGATTTCCTCGTCGTTCTGGCGACCCGGGGCCTTACCGGAAGCGATATCGCCGATGTTGACAAGCTTCTCGGCGGGAAGAGTGCCCTCTTCCTTCATGTCCCACCAGCGGTTACCCGGAATACCGAGCAAGCGCTCATAGGTCACGTCTGGGCCGTTCTCGTTGAACCACTCTTCGTACAGGCCGGTGTAGTCAACGACGAGGTTGCAGTCGTCGGAACGCACGAAGTCGTCGTCGAGGCGTGCAGCGGCCGGCATGAGCAGCAGCGCGCCGGGCTTCAGATACTCCTTCTTGAAGTACGGGAAACCGGCCGGACCATCGGAGGAAGTCGAGGTGCCGGCGATGAGGATGTCGGAGTCGCGGATGGCCTCTTCTTCGGTCTCGACGATACGGACCTCTTCCAGCTGCGGGAACTCGTCCTTAATCCAATCGACAGCCTTCTGAGTCGAAGCCTGGGAGCGGCCCTTGACCTTGACCTTCTTAATGCCCGGACGCTGCGACATGGCAGAGCCGAGAATGGTGCGGCTCATAACACCCGGGCCAATGATGCCAACGACCTCGGCGTCTTCGACGGCAAGGTGCTTGACGCCGACACCCGGAACAGCGCCAGTGCGGTATGCCGACAGGAGGTTTGCCGACATGACAGCCTTCGGGGCACCCGTAATTGCATCGTTGAGAATGAACAGGTGGATCGAACGTGGCAGGTCGTTCTGGCGGTTATCGGCATTGGAGCCGTACCACTTCACACCTGCGCCGTTGAAGCGACCACCGAGGTAAGCGGGCATTGCCATGAAACGACGGTCAGGGCCATTTGCCGGCATACCCTCATGGATTGGGTTATCCGGGAAGTTGATCTGGGCACCGTGGGAGTTAGCGGAAGCGCCGGCCATCCGGTAGTCGCCGTCGGCCAGCAGAATCAGGGTTTCTTCCATGGTCTCAACACACTTGGCGAAATCCGTGACACCAGCTTCAACCATGTCAGGTTCGCTGAGGTAGAGAAAATCAATGCGAGTTGAGTTTTCTGGGTTGGCAGCGTTTTCGTTAGTCAAGAATGCTCAAATCCTTCTTAATGTTCATCGGCCACCCTATGCGGCGGCTGGGCTTAAGTTATTCCAGATGCATGCTCTCCAGAATCAATCAAAACGCCTCGGCGCGGGCTCTCGAGGCGCCATTTCCGAGGGGTATGTCGTACCACCATACGGAAAAACCACAGCGTAGGGGGCGTTTACGCAGTTTTCAGCACGCCATTTCTGCTTTACGACGGTCACAGCGACAGAGCCCAATTTCCGTCAATAAGTTGCCCGTAATAACTACTTCGACATGCACAATTGATACTTTTTGAGAACGATTACAGATGAGTGAATTATCCTCCCACGCATCAATGTTTATGAACTTTGTCACATGTCATTAAGTTGCGACACATTTCTGGTTCAACGGGCGTGATTGCCTGGCATCCTACCTTCGCAGCATGCCCCATCCGCTCTTGGTGTCCGCCCCCCCCTTGCGGTGTCCCTCGCATCCGTCCCTCGTGTTGTCCCTAGCGACACCCTCGCACTTATGGCCACTTTTCTGGCACTTATCGATGATTTTCCTTCACTCATCGACGATTTTTCATCACTTATCGACGGCTGTCCGGCACTTATGCGCACGGTATCCTCCCCACCCTGTCACTTGTCGATGCGCTGTTCACTTATGGCCACGCTATAGCGCATCGACAAGTGAATATTGCATCGATAAGACTGGGGCGGAGAGTGTGCGACTCTACTCGTGCGGGAGGTTCGGCCCTTTTTGCAGTGGTGTATGGCCCTGTTCAGGGGAGTGGCCCGCAACCGCGCACAAATTCGTGCTCACATACGCGCGCGTATGAGGGCCCAGGCACCCGCAGCCAGCATGGCCGCAACGAAAAACCGCCTGGCCACATTTACTGTGGTCAGACGGTTTTGGCTATTGACTTCAAGCAGCTAGGCGGCCACTAGGAGCAATGGGTGCTGCTTGCTGTGGCCGTCGTGAAGCGAAAACTTTAGCAGTCGTAGTACATTTCGTATTCCTGCGGAGTGGGGCGCAGGCGAACCGGCTCGATCTCGTTTTCGTACTTGTAGTCGATGTAGGTCTGGATGAGGTCCTCGGTGAAGACATCGCCCTCGAGCAGGAACTCGTGGTCATTGCGCAGGGCCTCGAGTGCGGCCTCGAGAGAGGTCGGAGCCTGCGGGATGTCGGCAGCTTCCTCCGGCGGGAGCTCGTAGAGATCCTTGTCGACCGGAGCGTGCGGCTCGATGCGGTTCTTCACGCCGTCCAGTCCGGCCATCATCATGGCAGCGAAGCCAAGGTACGGGTTGCCCGACGGGTCCGGGGCGCGGAACTCGATGCGCTTTGCCTTCGGGTTGGAGCCGGTGATCGGAATGCGAACAGCGGCGGAGCGATTGCGCTGTGAGTAGACCAGGTTGATCGGAGCCTCGAAGCCCTTGACCAGGCGGTGGTAGGAGTTCAGGGTCGGGTTGGTGAAGGCCAGTACCGCACCTGCGTGGTGCAGGATGCCGCCGATGTACCAGCGAGCGATGTCCGACAGTCCTGCGTAACCGGCCTCATCGTGGAACAGCGGCTTGCCGTCCTTCCATAGCGACTGGTGAGCGTGCATGCCCGAGCCGTTGTCGCCAGCCAGCGGCTTCGGCATAAAGGTGACGGACTTGCCCTCTTCCCAGGCGGTGTTCTTGATGATGTACTTGAAGGTCTGCAGGTCGTCTGCAGCGTGCAACATCGTGTTGAACTTGTAGTTGATCTCCTGCTGGCCACCAGTGCCGACCTCGTGGTGGGCGCGCTCCAGGTCGAAGCCGGCGTCAGCGAGCTTCAGGCACATCTTGTCGCGCAGGTCCTGGTAGTGGTCGTACGGAGCGGTAGGGAAGTAGCCGCCCTTCAGACGGGTCTTGTAACCCAGGTTTGCAGAGCCGTCCGGGTTCTGGTCCTTGCCGCGGTTCCACCAGCCTTCGATGGAATCAACTTCGTAGAAGCCGCGGTTGGTGTCGGTCTCGAACTTGACGTTGTCGAAGATGTAAAACTCCGCCTCAGCGCCGAAGAAGCAGGTGTCGGCGATGCCGGTAGAGATGAGGTATTCCTCCGCCTTCTTCGCGACGTTACGCGGGTCGCGGGAGAACGGCTCGAGGGTAAACGGATCGTGGACGAAGAACTTGACGTTCAGAGTCTTTGCCTTGCGGAACGGGTCAATGCGCGCGGTGCTCAGGTCGGGCAGCAGTGCCATGTCGGACTCGTCGATGGAAGTGAAACCACGAATCGAGGAACCGTCGAATGCCAGGCCTTCGGCCATCGCGTCCTCGTCAAATGCGGATGCCGGGATGGTGAAGTGCTGCTCGATGCCGGGAACATCCGTGAAGCGGACGTCTACGAACTCGACGCCCTCTTCCTTGATATACGCGACTACTTCCTCGGGAGTTTTGAAGGACATGTGCGGTCTCCTTAGTTGGCCTTGTTTAGTACGCAGCAGGGAATTCTTGCACGCTGTTTCGTGCACCTGCCGCGCTGTCAAGGACTGGCCGGTTGACGCCTTCAAGCTTAACGAACCACGCATTCATTCTGGAATTAGAACCACGAATTTCTGGCATGGCGCGTGAGGAATTCGCCAATACGGAATGGGTTACGCAAATAGGGAGCGGATTATCTGTTTATGGAAACACGGCAATATACTGCGCATTCATGTCACACACGCTTTACGACGAGCCTTTAGCTCCCATGCTGATAAGAAAATGGAAAAGGCGACGCAACATCGCCCCCGGATTACCCCCGCACGCGCTGAATGGCTGTCCCAGCCCGTGATTTGATAGCCGGATTGCTGCACTAGACTATGAACCCATGGAAGAAAAGCACAGTTGGCTAGATGGCCCTCAGATTCCGGGAGAGTTCGATAATCCGGACAAGCTCTCGGACTATCCCGGCCAGGCATTGGGTCTTGCCCCCGATGGCCCAGGATCGCAAGCGACGTTGATGCGTCGCGTCGGCGGCATTCTCATTGACTGGATTATTTCCTTGATGATTGCCGGCGCTTTTTCGATGTTCTTCGGCCCGAGCGAGGCGCAGATTGACCAGTTCGGAGATTCGTTTATCGCCTGGCAGTCATTCCTTGCGACCTATTCGCCAGTTGTCTTCCTCATTATTGGCACGGTGTCGGTTTGGCTGTTCGCCCGCACTCCGGGCCAGTGGATGATGAAGATGGGTGTCGCTCGCGTGGACAAGCCCGGCGAGCGAGTTGGCTTTGTTCGTGCCTTCTTCCGCAGCTTGCTTACTCTTTTCTTGCTGCCGCCAGCAATCACCGACTCGGATATGCGCGGCATGCACGACCGTGCCACTGGCACGGCCGTCATTTTGGGTTAGCGCTATAGCACCAACACGACCAGGACCTGGGCGAGAATAATCTTCATGATCATGGCCATTGGATACACCGTTGTGTATCCCATTGCCGGCAACTCGTTCTTGGCCTGGTCGTTGACGTATGAGAGCACTGCCGGGTGAGTCTGCAAGCCCGAGAGGATACCCGCAGTTTGGCCGAATGGAATCTTCAGCACACGGTGACCGACAATGAGGGTCAACAGTGCGGAGCTAAACGCGATGATGGCGGCAAGACCCAGAACTGTCAGTGATGCCGGGTCAGACAACGCAGCCTGGAATCCCTTACCGGCAGTGGTGCCGATACCAGCCAGGAACAGTGCTAGACCCATGGTGCGGAACGCCAGGTTGGCCGAGTAGGGGATAGGCCAAACCAACGGGCCAGTGCGACCGACAGCACCCAGAATCAGCGCCACAACCAGTGGACCACCAGCGGATCCCAGGGCTAGCGAGCTGCCGCCCGGAAGCGGAATCTTGATGAGACCCACCAAGACACCCAGCGTAAGCCCAAGGGTGAGCGGCAAGAGGTTGACGTCGGAAAGCTTCTTGTAAGAGTCGCCGAAGAACTTTGTTGCGTCCTTGATTTTCTCTGGCGGTGCAACTACGCGGACGCGATCACCAAGCTCTAGGCGCATGTTTGGCTCTGCGACGATGTCGTGGTCGCCGCGGCGAATACGCGTAATGATTATGCCGTCCATGCGAGTCTGAAGTTCCGCAATGGGTACACCGACCACGTCAGATGCAGAGACGAAGATGCGACGGAAGTCCAGGCGACCGTCGTGTGTCGGATCACCCGGCATAAGCTCGCCAATGTACTCGGCGGCACGAGCAATTTCTTCCTCTGTACCGACGACGGAAATAATATCGCCGACGGAGACAGTGTCACCCGGAGACGGAATGTAGAGGTGGCCCTTGTACTCAATGCGCGAAACCGTGATGTCCAAACCGAACTTCGACGGAAGGTCAGTGATGGAAGGCAGGTCGTCCTTGAGAATCTTGATGTCCCGAGTATGTAGCGGAAGCGCGGCGACACCTGCGTCAATAGCTTCCTGGTCGTGATCGACGCGGAAGACCTTCGACATAATACCGATAGAGGCAATCACTGCCAGCACGCCGATTGGGTAGGCCAGGGAGTAACCAATCACCGGCATATCGTGGGCAGCGGCCAGCTCGCCCTTATCCGAAATGAGGCTAGGAAGAGCATCGACGATTGCGGCCATAGCCGGGGTGTTGGTCAGGGCGCCTGTGAAGGCGCCTGCGCCCTCCACCGGGTCGATAGGCAAAAACTTGATCAGCAAGAAAGACTCGATAGTGACAACTGCGAGCACACCAATGCCGAACAGGTTGTGCTTGATACCGCGCGAGCGTAACGAGCTGAAGAACTCGGGGCCCGCCTCCAACCCGATGGTGTAGACGAATAATGCCAGGCCCACGATGTAAATCAACGGGGAGATTTGAATTTCCGGCTCAATAGTCGCGAGGATAAGGCCGACGAAGAGGACGGCAGCCACGCCAAGCTTGAAGCCGAAGATCTTGATCTGGCCAATTGCCAGGCCAAGAAACAAAATCACTAGAAGCGCTAAGAGTTCATTTTCAGCCAAGAGTTGCACATATCCCATGGTGGCACAACTAGCAGTAATCTTCATTAAGCATTGTTTCCAGCAAGGATACGACCTTTGCTGACAGCGTGATAAGTGAGAGCAATCACTTCAACAAGACATCAATAACTGTGTGTGAAGACATGGCTTTAGGCATCGTTTTAAAGCTTTAAAGCACAAAAAAAAGGGGGCCCGAAAGCCCCTTTTTTCTGCTTCAACCTAGATTGCCCCTCGGCGGGTTGCCCGAGCAACCGACCCTGGTGAAACCTAGCTAAAACCTCTAGTGCTTCTTGCCGCGATTGGCGGCACGGCGCGCACGACGGTTCATGCCGGCCTGTGGGTTAGCGCCCTTCGGCATTGGACCCTTGGGCATGTTCGCGCGCGCATCGCGAATACGGTCCATCGACTGGATGCGCTCATTCAGAGCGTTGGCCTGATCCTTATTCAGGTTGCGCGGCAAACGCATGAGTTCGCGCTGCAGCTTCTTCGGCGGGACCTGGCCCTCGTCGCTACCAGCAATCATGTCGTAAATCGGCGCTTCGCCCGCAATGCGTGCCAGCGACTTCTTCTCACGAGCAATCATCTGCTTGACGCGGTTCGGATCACCTTCACCGACCAGCACAACACCGGCGTTACCAATAACACGGTGAACAGCATCCATGTGCTGATTAGCGACAACACCGGTCTTGACGTGCCAGACATAGCCAACGCCCTGACGCATATTGTCCAGCGTCCACGCCGCAGCGCCGGCCTGGCCTTCCGCCTCTGTGTAGAAGGACGCCTCAAGACGCTTAGAGAAGATGTACATCGCGACCATAAAGCCGATCGAGATACCAATAATCGTCAGAACCCAGGGCCAGACTCCACCAATGAGCAGACCAAGCAGTAACAGCAGGATAATTGGACCGAAGAAGCCCAGCGCCATGTAAGGCACGAGCTTGTTGTCCCGCGAGCGCTGCAGCTTAAACGCCTGCCACATCTGGCTACGAGTCTGCTTACGCTGAGCGCGCTTGGCGGCGCGGTTCGCCTTCTTCATTTCTTTCGCATCATTGGTCGCCATAATCACCAACTTTAGGGCATGCGATGTAGTTTTAGGCAATAGACCGCGCCGTAGCGCCGTTTCGCTTTACGACGGCGCTGCGGCCGTCGGCCTCTAGGAAGCCGGAATAGTCGAAGTGACTGGCGTATCCTCCGATGCGCCATAGCGGTCGAGCAGAGTCGAGGCTTCCTGAAGCGCGAGGTTGTTGTCGTTGTCGTCGGCAAGCGCGGACAGATGCGCAGGCAGTTCCTGACCGCGGTGCGCCAGTGCACGGGCGTAGAGCCGTCCAGCGCGGTAGGAAGAGCGGACCAGCGGGCCGGACATGACGCCGGCAAAGCCCATCTCTTCAGCGGTCTTGGAGAGTTTGACGAACTCCTCCGGCTTAACCCAACGTTCAATTGGATGGTGCAGTGGAGTGGGGCGGAGGTACTGAGTGATCGTCAGAATATCGCAGCCGGCATCGTGCAAATCCTGCATAGCGGAGATGATCTCGTCGTAGGATTCGCCCATGCCCAGGATGAGGTTGGACTTGGTAACTAGCCCAGCTTCGCGAGCGCGAGTGATGAGTTCCAAGGAACGCTCGTAGCGGAATGCGGGGCGGATGCGCTTGAAGATGCGCGGCACCGTTTCCAAGTTGTGGGCGAAAACCTCGGGCTTGGCGTCGAATACCTGCTGTGCTGCAGATTCGTCGCCACGGAAGTCATCGACAAGGAGCTCGACTCCGGTATTCGGGTTGAGTTCGTGGATCTGGCGGCAGGTCTCAGCGTAGAGCCAGGATGCACCGTCGGGCAGATCGTCGCGGGCGACACCGGTGATAGTGGCGTAACGAAGACCCATCTCGCGGACGGATTCCGCAACACGACGCGGCTCATCCTTATCCAATGGGTCGGGCTTGGCTGAGTTAATCTGGCAGAAGTCGCAGCGGCGGGTGCACTTATCGCCGCCGATGAGGAAGGTGGCCTCGCGGTCTTCCCAACATTCGTGAATGTTCGGGCAGCCAGCCTCCTGACAGACCGTGTGCAAAGAGGCACCCGAGACACGGTTTTTCATGTCCTTGTAGCTGGGGCCCGGACGAACCTGGTTGCGAATCCACCGGGGCTTGTTCTCGATAGGGGTCTCGGCATTTCGTGCCTCGACGCGCAGTAACTTACGTCCTTCTGGCTTAACAGTCACAGTTTCATCCTACTCTTTTGTTGATGAGTACTCGAATATGCCGGTGGTGGAGTTGTGCTTCACCCGGTGTGGCAGGTCCTTCGTGGGGTCGGGCGCGGAGCCGAAGGAATGGTCGGCAACGGTCAAACGGCCTTCCAAAGCATCTTGCAAATCTGCCAGAAGCGGCTCTGTCATCTCTGACACGCTAACATTTCGGTCAAGCTCCCGGGATAGGGCGGTCACTCCAGCATCGGAGATGCCACACGGGATGATGTAGTTGTAGAACTCCATAGAGTTGTCGCAGTTCAGACTGAGTCCGTGCATGGTTACACCATGGGTCACGCGGATTCCCAGTGCCGCAATCTTTCGGTCGCTCAGTCCGTTTGATGCGGGAACCCATACCCCCGAGCGGCCATCGATGCGGCCAGCAGCCGCGATGCCGGCTCGGCGAACGGTTTGAATGAGGGCTTCTTCCAGTCTGCGGACGTAGTCCACCACATCGACCGGCTGAGCGAGCTTGATGATGGGATACATCACAAGCTGGCCCGGGCCGTGCCAGGTGATGCGGCCACCGCGGTCGACATCGACGACCGGCAACCCATTGGTAGGACGGTCCTCCGGCTGGGTGCGCTTTCCTGCTGTGTAAAGACTCGGGTGCTCAAGCACGAGAACCTGATCTGGAATTAGGTCTTTCGCACGCTTGGCAGCAAGGTCTGCCTGTAGGTGCCAGGTCTCTTCGTAGTCGACAAGGCCGAGATGTTGAATCTCGATGTCGGAGCTTGATTCCCGAATGGATTTATCTGCGCGAGTAAAAGGTTTTCTTGGGGCAGTCATGGTGGCCTATAGGATACGCCGAAATTCTGTAGGCCTCAGATTACTTGTTACTTGGATAGCGCCAAACTTACTTGGATAGCGCCAGACGTAAAAATACCCCGGTGGTCACTAGAAAGTGACCGCCGGGGTAAAAGTGGCGTGCTTTTGTGGGCTTAGCCGAAGACGACGCGGAGGATGGAAACGGTGATTGCCGAGATACCTGCAGCGGCCGGAAGGGTAATAACCCAGGCCAAACCAATCGGCTTCATCAGGTTCCAGTTAGCGGCACGGTTAACGATACCGACACCGAGAACGGCACCAATCAGAATGTGGGTGGAGGAAACCGGCAGACCCAGCAGGGAAGCAATCATAACGACCACAGCAGCGGAAAGCTCTGCGGCAAAACCCGATGCTGGGTGAATCTCAGTCAGGCCGGATCCGACGGTCTTGATAACGAAGCGGCCGATAAACCACAGACCGGAGATGAGAGCGACACCCATGGTGGTCATGACTGCCAGCGGGACGCCGGACTCGGAAGAGATCTCGTTGGTACGGAGAACATCCAGAATTGCCACGAACGGGCCAAGCGCGTTAGCGATGTCGTTCGAGCCGTGGGAGAAAGCGAACGCAGCAGCGGTGAAGACCTGCATCCAGCTGAACAGCAGGAAGGTGGAACGATCCAAATCCTGACGCTTCAAAGTACGCGCGAAGATGTAAACGGCAAGCCACACTGCGGTGGCGATCATGCCCATAATCAGGAAGTTGTCCAGGCTGGAAAGCCCTAGGTGAAGGTTCTTCAGACCCTTGAACAGCATCATCGCGGAGATGACAATAGAGCCCAGGGCTGCTAGACCCGGAACCCAAGCTTCCAGCGCACGGTGAGCGCGGACATCATCAACCTTGGATTCGATGTGGACGAGCTTGCGGAAGTACTCAGACTCCAGGTCATCCGGAGTCCAGTCGTTGTCACGCATCGTCGTAGCGTCGCGAAGCATCGCGTTGGTGTACGAGATCTGATCGTGCTCAGGGAGCTTTTCGAAGTCGTCGCGGTGCTGCGCCTTGAGGTCCGCCTTTTCCTGGTGGATGGCCTGCAGCTGCTTGGAAGCCTTGTCGTTGTAGACGAGAATCGAGTTCTTAATGCCGCCGAACAGGAGGAACGCGACCAAACCGCCGAGGAGCGGAGAGAGGACCCAGGAAACGGCGATCTGACCAATCTGATCCCACTGGACCATGCTCCAGCCACCCTTGCCGGTGATGAAACCGACCGTCAGTGCGGCACCGACGATACCGCCGACGATGGAGTGGGTAGTGGAGACTGGCCAACCCATGCGGGTGGCAACGAGGAGCCACACTGCCGCGCCGAGAAGCGCGGACATCATGATGAAGGCGAACTCCATCGGGTCCAAACCGTGGATTGCGTTCAGGTCCACAATGCCGGAACGGACGGTGTCAGTAACCTCGCCACCAGCGAGGACGGCGCCCGAAACCTCAAAGACTGAAGCGACAACAAGCGCCTGCTTCATGCTCAGGGTGCCGGCACCGACTGAAGTACCGAAGGAGTTAGCAACGTCGTTACCGCCGATGTTGAACGCCATGAAGACGGCGAACGCGATGGTAATCAGAAGGATTGCCGTATTTGCCTGCGGGCCCACAAAGTCATAAGCCCAGAAGACAAAAATTACGATGTTGATTGCGAGAAGCCCGCCGAAGAAGAGGTGCCACCACTTATCTGAGGAGCTCGATTGCTCAGATGATGTGGTCCCGGTCGACGAACTAGTATTCGCTGGAGCCGAGGACATGCTCCACCTTTCTAAGTTACGTACAGAGAGCAAAAATAGGCACGCCAAAGAAGCCTGCTGTCTAATGATTTCTTAGATTGGTAAAGGCTAATTGCTAACTAGGTGACGGCGAGGTTAACAAATAATGAATTTAATTATCGCTATCTTCAGCTCTCGTCGGTGTAGCTGAAAGCGATAGCCGGAACTGTGTGCGGGGGTGTGTGGTGTTCTCGCATTTCGGCAGGACAAAAAGTATGCGCATTTGCTACTTGCAGCTTTGCTTTCGGTTCGACCCTCCCGCTGTCTGCTAATGGCTTAACGGCGCAATAACAGCACGTTAATTCTTTGTGCCGATGGAGCCTTTGCTAGCTATGTGTGGCTACGTGAAATCTGAGCACTAGCCAAGAATAGGGGGCCTGCGCATTTGAAGGAATCGCTGATTAGGTTCAACTGCGGGACGAATGCGGCAAAAGAAATACCCGCGTCAGCCGCAAAGTGCGACTAACGCGGGCAGGGAAGAGGCAGAACCTCCTGCTAGCAAGCCAGCTAGATTCCCGCGGCGCTACTACCCCAGGAGGGGAGCAAGCTGCTTAGAGCTGCAGATCCGATTCGAAGTTAGCAACCTCGAGGCGGTCAACAACGGTCGTCATGAAGCGACCTGCATCAGCGCCGTCGATCAGGCGGTGATCGTAGGTAATTGGCAGGAAGACCATGGCGCGAATACCAATGGCATCTGCCTCATTCTCGGTGACGACTACTGCGCGCTTCTTAATCGCGCCGGTGCCGACCATTGCGGCCTGCGGCGGAACCAGAATCGGAGTGTCGGTCAGAGCGCCCTCGGAGCCGATGTTGGTAATGGTGAAGGTGCCGCCGGACAGGTCGTTCGGGGTCAGCTTGTTGTTGCGAGCGCGGTCTGCGATGTCCGCAATAGCAGCAGCCAGCTCCGGCAGGGACATATCCTGAGCGTTGTGGATGACCGGGGAGAGCAAACCACGCTCGGTATCGACAGCGATACCCAGGTTGACCTGCTCGTGGTAGGTAATCTCCTTGGTCTCTTCGTTCCAGGAAGCGTTGACGTTCGGGTGGCTGACCAGAGCCTCAACGATTGCCTTTGCAAAGAATGGCAGGAAGGTCAGCTTTGCGCCGTGCTTCTTCTCGAACTCAGCCTTCTTAGTAGCGCGCAAATCCCAGATGGCAGTCATATCGGCCTCGTGGACCTGGGTCAGCTGTGCGGAAGTCTGCAGAGACTCGAGGGTCTTGGCAGCGGTGATCTCGCGGATGCGGTTGACACGCTGGGTGGTGCCGCGCAGCTCAGCGAGCTCAGGGCGAACGCCCTTGGTGGACCAGTTGGAGCCGGACTCAGCAGTAGTCTCCTGGCCGCCCTCGGCAGCGCGCAGAACATCCTGCTTACGAATGCGGCCGCCGATTCCAGAGCCCTCGACCTTAGTCAGGTCAACGCCGTGCTTGTCAGCCAGCTTGCGGACCAGCGGGGTGACGTAAGGAACGTCCTTGTTAGCGGAAGGCTTGGATTCAGCCTTCGGAGCCTCAGCCTTCGGAGTCTCCTTCTTCGGCTCTTCCTTCTTTGGCTCCGGCTTGGACTCTGCCTTTGGCTCTTCCTTCTTTGGCTCCGGCTTGGATTCAGCCTTTGGAGCTTCCTTCTTCGGTGCAGCCTTCTTTGGCTGGCCACTGCCAACGCGAGCGATGACCTCGCCGACGTCAACGGTGTCGTCTTCGTCGTAGAGGACCTCGAGCAGGGTGCCTGCGACTGGGGAAGGAATTTCGGTGTCGACCTTGTCGGTGGAAACCTCGAGCAGTGGCTCGTCGACCTCGACGGTGTCGCCGACCTTCTTCAGCCAGGTGGTGATGGTGCCTTCGGTGACGGATTCGCCGAGCTCCGGCATCTCAACGTCAGTAGCGTCGCCAGCGTCAACGTCAGTGGAGTCTTCCTCAGTCTCCTCGTTAGCCTTTACTGGCTCCTCGTCCTTCTCGACTGCGGCAGATGCCTCCTCGGCCTCTTCCTTGGCGGCCGGAGCAGCGTCTGCATCGCCAACGCGAGCGATGACTTCGCCGACGTCAACGGTGTCGTCTTCGTCGTAGAGGACCTCGAGCAGGGTGCCTGCGACTGGGGAAGGAATTTCGGTGTCGACCTTGTCGGTGGAAACCTCGAGCAACGGTTCGTCGACCTCGACGGTGTCGCCGACCTTCTTCAGCCAAGTGGTAATCGTGCCTTCGGTGACGGATTCGCCGAGCTCCGGCATCTCAACGTCAGTAGCGGAACCGGAGGCAGCCTTCGGTGCTTCCTTCTTTGGCTCTTCAGCGTCTTCCTTCGGAGCCTCTTCCTCGGTCTCCTCAGCGGAATCGTCAGCGCCTTCCGGCTCTTCGCCCGGCTCGCCGACCTTTGCGATGACCTCGCCAACATCGACGGTGTCGTCTTCTTCAAAGAGAATCTCGGTGAGAACACCGGCGACCGGAGATGGAATTTCGGTGTCGACCTTGTCGGTGGAAACCTCGAGCAACGGTTCGTCGACCTCGACGGTGTCGCCGACCTTCTTCAGCCAGGTGGTAATGGTGCCTTCGGTAACTGATTCACCGAGCTCCGGCATCTCAATAGAGGTCGCCATGTTTGTGCACTCCTCGAAAAGTTAAGAAATCTCGTTTTAAGACGGTTATTACAAATTAGCTTACAGGTTGAAAACTCTGCTTGCCCCGTGGGCTGCGCCCGCTTTCGACTGGTGCGTGGAATAGCTCATTCCAGCCAGGATTCCAGCCGGGCGGGGCGCAGTCGGATGACCGGCTACTTCGTTGCCAAATCCTCAATCACAGAGAACATCGTCCGAACCGGAACACCAGTGCCCCGCTTCGGGGTATAACCATACTCCCCGGTGGTGTTGAAGGCCGGACCGGCAACGTCGATGTGAACCCATTCAACATCCTCGCCAACGAATTCGCGCAGGTATGCAGCTGCAACACTCATACCGCCAAAGCGAGAGTTCGTGACATTCCGCAGGTCAGCCACCGGCGACTTCAGGGCCTCTGCTAGCTCAACTGGAATCGGCATTGCCCAACCATTTTCACCAATGCTCTGAGACAGCTCTGCAACACGGTCACGGAACTCGTCGTTACCCAGGACGCCCGGGGTGCGCTCGCCAAGAGCGACCAGCTGCGCACCGGTCAGGGTAGCGGTGTCAATCAGGTGAGTCGGCTTGTCTTCGCAGGCGCGGACAATGGCGTCTGCGAGTACGAGGCGGCCCTCAGCGTCGGTATTCAGAATCTCAATGGTCTTACCGCCGTACTGTGTGATGACATCGCCCGGACGGTACGCCTTACCGCCCGGCATGTTCTCCGCCATTGGAACGGTTGCGGTCACTGGGGTGGATACGCCTAGGCGAGCAGCCAGGACGACTGTGGCAATAACAGCCGCAGCGCCGCCCATATCGGAGATCATGTTCTCCATGCTGGCACCCGGCTTCAGCGAAATACCGCCAGTATCAAAGGTGATGCCCTTACCGACCAGGCCCAGCGAATTCTCTGCCGACTCATCGCCCTTCCAGATCAGGCGCACCAGGCGCGGCCCGCGCGAGGATCCACCACCCACGGCATTGAGGCCTCCGAAACCGCCGGCGCGCAGAGCGTCGTCGTCAAGCACCTCGACCTCGAGCCCCGCGTCACGGCCCAGCGCTGCAGCAGCGTCAGCAAACGTCTCGGGGTAGAGGTGCGACGATGCTGTATTGACGAAGTCACGCGCGGTGGCAACGGCATCTACAATTGCCGAAGCGCGCTTTACGACGTCGTCATCAGCGCCCAACACAACCACCTTCTGGGTGGCCTCGTTGCTTTCTTCGTCGCTCTTCTGACCGGAGTAAGCGTAAGCGCCCAGCGCAAAGCCCTCGGCTGCAGCCTGCGGATCGATGGCGCCGAGAGTGTTAAAGACCACCTTGGCCTTGGTCATACGGCGCGCAGCGGCGCCGCAGGCACGGCGGATGTCCTCGGCATCCAGGTCCTCAGAACCCACGCCAACGCCCGTGACACTGTCGACATCCAGGCCAGCAGGAGCCGGGATGGTGGTCACGGACTCGGCCTTAGCGTTGGCGGAGACTGCCTCAAAGGAGGCGAGCAGCTGCTCTGCAACCGAACCGATGGCCTCGGGTGCGACCAGCTCGAGGCCATCCTCGCCGTCGATAAGCGCGACGAGAACCGCGTCGGCGTCCGCGGGCAGAGAGTTGTCGGCAGCGATGACCACGCGAGTGCCGATAGCCGGCAGGTAATTGGACAAAACAGCGGCGTTGCGAGAGGCACCGAGCTGTGCCGAATCATTGTTAGCGGGGACTGACATGTAGTTGCATCTCCTTGTAGTCGTACTATGTGGTACACCACCGTATCCCTATTTGCCGGTTCGTGTCCTTCACCCCTGGACAGCGGACTGACGAGCCAGCGCCACGACTATTGGAATGTACCCGCGCCTAGTGCCCGCGACGCTGACATTGCCCTGACTAACACGGTCTTTCGGGGGCGAGTATTGATACGACTCGATCCTCGACGGTTTAGGATGAAAGACATGTCTGCTTTGGAATTTGCAATCGAACGTAACCCGAATCCACTCTCTGATGCCGAGCGCGAGGAGATTTTGGCCAACCCTGGTTTCGGTAAGCACTTCACCGACCACATGGTCCGAATTGACTGGACTGCAGACAAAGGCTGGCATGGCGCCAAGCTGCAGGCATACGGTTCGATTGAAATGCAGCCGTCTTCTTCGGTCCTGCATTACGGGCAGTCGATTTTTGAGGGACTGAAGGCGTATCGCATGCCGGATGGTTCCATTGTTACTTTCCGCCCGGAGCAGAACGCCCGTCGCTTCCAGCGCTCCGCTGACCGCATTGCAATGCCGCAGCTGCCGGAGGAGACCTTCCTCGAGGCAATCCGCCTGCTGGTTGAAGCCGATGCAGCATGGGTGCCGCCAGCTGGTGGCGAAGAATCCCTGTACCTGCGTCCAATCATGTTCTCCACCGAGAGCACCCTGGGCGTGCACCCGTCGAACTCTTACACCTTCCTGCTCATCGCTTCACCTGCCGGCGCGTACTTCTCCGGTGGCATTAACCCGGTGACCGTGTGGATCTCCCACGAGTACGTGCGTGCCGCGCCGGGCGGCACCGGTGCTGCGAAGTTCGCAGGTAACTACGCAGCTTCGCTGGCGGCTCAGCAGCAGGCAGAGGAAAAGGGCTGCGACCAGGTTGTGTGGCTGGACGCTGTCGAGCGCAAGTACATCGAGGAGATGGGCGGCATGAACCTGGCGTTCATCTACCCGGATGAGAATGCTGACGCTGGTGTTCGGCTGGTGACTCCAGAGCTGTCTGGTTCGCTGCTGCCGGGCATTACTCGGGCATCGCTGCTGCAGGCTGCTCAGGATCTGGGCATGAATGTCGAGGAGCGTCGCATTTCCACCGAGGAATGGAAGAATGATGCCACCTCCGGTGTTATGAGCGAGGCATTCGCCTGCGGTACTGCTGCAGTCATCACCCCGGTCGGTTTTGTGAAGTCCGCTGAGGGCGAGTTCGAGATCAACGGCGGCGAGACCGGTGAGTGGACTATGAAGCTGCGCGAGCGGCTGACCGGTATCCAGCACGGCGAGGTTGAGGATACCCACGGTTGGATTTACAAGCTCGTTGAGGCTTAGTTTCGGCGTAGGTCGGCTAAGAAAAATTTAATAGTGGTTACTAGAATTAGTACTTTCGCAGCCCCTGTTCAGTATTCGCTGTTCAGGGGCTGCGTTTTTGCTTTGCTGGCTCCCCAACGGCTGTGCGATTTTCTCATGGTTCATGAATTGTTCAGGCGGCATTTGTTTAGCCGTTAAAAACACCTCTAGCGTGACCGGGGTCACTGTGAAAAACTACCAACACGATTGATTTTTGTAGTTGGGAAAACAGTTTGAGGCGCTGTGATGGTGGTAGTTCAAGACTTTTTTAAAGATAGTTTTTCGTCAAGTAGTTCAAAGCGCCTAAGGGTAACCATCGTTGTCACTCTGTTGTTGGCTGCGTGGACGATTGGGTTTAGTGCGATTCCGGCTCCGGTGGCGGCAGCCCAAGATTCGCCTTCGCCGTCCGGGGTGGAACAGCCCGCTCCTACGGGCGAAGGGGGTACGGGCGAAGCAAAAGCAGAGCTAATCATGGATCTGTCTGGTTCGATGCTTGCCGACGACGCCGGAGGCACCCGCCTCGATGCGGCAAAGCGCGCATCCACGGAGCTGATTGACTCCCTCCCGGATGATGCGCTGCTTGGCATGCTGGTTTATGGCCAGCGCGAATCCAGTGATGAATCCAACCGCGAACGTGGTTGCCAGGACATCGAGGTGCTGTCGCCTGTCCAAAAGGTCGACAAAGAAGGCCTGAAGAGCAGGATTGCCGGGTTGGAAGCTCAGGGCTATACGCCGATCGGCAATGCACTGCGTAAGGCGGCTGATGAGCTTGGCCCAGACGGTGAGCGGTCAATTATTTTGGTCTCTGACGGTATCGACACCTGCGCGCCGCCACCGGTGTGTGAGGTTGCGAAGGAACTGGCAGGGCAGGGTGTTGGCCTGACGATTCACACAGTGGGCTTCAAGGTCGATGAAGAAGCTCGCGCTGAGCTGGAGTGTGTTGCGCAGGTATCCGGTGGACAGAGCATGACTGCGGACGATGCTACCCAGCTTGCAGACCACATGAAGTTCTTGACTCAGCGGTCAGTGCAGGGCTACGAAACCACGGGTACTCCTTTCGAGTTCTCCGAGACTAAGGAAGGCGCGAAATGGCTCGGCGAGGGCAAGTACCAGACGACGCTGGTGCCAGAGGTTGCCCAGCACGATCGCACCCCGCTCTACTACCGAATCGCAGTGCCGAAGGGACACAACGCGATTGTTACCTCAAAGGTGTTAGCGAATATCGATGCTGAGGGTAAAGGCCAGCAGGATGTCCGAACTGAAGTTGACGAAATCATCAATGAAACTGGCGGAAAATGCCAGGACGACGGTCGTATGGGGTCGCTGACTGGCGCCGAAGCTAGTGCCGATTCGTGGACTCCAACTTCGGCTGATGCAAGCATTCTTGCATGGGATAGTGACCGCATCGAATCCAGTTGCGATCAAACCAAGTGGCTCGTCGCAAATAACGTGTGGGTCTATGACGGTGATTCAGTAGCGGACTATCGTGATGAACCGGTGAAGGTCGAGGTTAGCGTCCAGTTTGAGCCAGTCCTGAAGAAGCAGGATGCTGACAAACTAAATGAGGGGCGGTCTTCTTCGACCGGCGACAAAGCCTACAAAAAGGCCACTTTTGGAGAGGCCAAGCCCGTAAACGGTGGCAATAACGCAGCCCAAGCGCCGGAAGTTAAATCTGGGGATAACATCTCTGACACAATCGTGCCCGGTGAACAGAAGTTCTACAAGATCCCTGTCGAGTGGGGTCAGCGACCAGTGATTGCTGCCCGCACTGGAAATTCGGAGCGCGATAATGCCGATTCCATGGGAGTTGCCCTGCTGAATCCGTTCGAGGTTTCCGTGGCGGATGGAACAATGCACTTTTATCAGGATTCCGAGGACCTGAACTTGTCAACAGATCGTCCGGTCGAATACAACAACCGAGAATCTAATGTTGGAGGACGACCTGTAGCCAACGCCGGCTACTACTACGCGACTGTCCGAATGGCTAACTATCGCCCGGATGAAGAGGTCAGTGGCATCGATCAGCCGTTCCAGCTCGCATTCCTCCTGGACAACAAGCCAACTAAGGGGCCTGACTGGCGACCGACTGACAAGAACGGCCCGACTCCATCCGATAAGCCGATTCTGGCCAAGGGAGAGCCGGAACAGGAATCGTCAAAGGACTCGTCAGAAGATGCGTCGAATGAATCTGACTCCTCGGATACGGATTCTCAGGCATCCGCATCCTCGTCGGACATGGAAGATGAGGGCATGAGCCCGTTGGTCATTGGCACCGTTGTAGCAGTGGTCGCCGTGTTTATCGGCATTGCCGGCGCAATCGTCTACCAGAACAAGAAGCGCAAGGAGTAGACAAACCGTAAGATCAGGAAGTTCCTGAGCAGGGGGGGGCAGGGTGGGGAAGGCAGCAAAATTGTGTCCGCTTGGCGTATCGCTGGCGGGCACATTTTTTGCTACTTAGCCGCAAGAACTGACAACTCCAAGAATTATGGGCTGCAGATGTGAAACTGTGTGAGTTTATGACACTTTCAAGCCATTTTTCGGACCATTTTTGACATAAACGCAGTCAGTAACTCGCATTGGCCCGCTGTCGCTAACATAACCGCAGTCACTAGCCCCACTGAACCCAAACCCCACTGAACCTAAACCCCGGGAGTGTCACCCCAACAAAGAAAAGCGCGTCCCGTGCATCGCTGCGGCGGGACGCGCTTTTTTAATTAGCTGGGAGGCTAGAAGGTGTGCTCGTTCTTGGCGCCCCGGCAAACGGTCGGCGCAAAATAATTTGGGCGAGCCCCGAAACGAGCCTCCTGTACTCCGCCTTCCCGGCGGTGTGCCCTCAGAATACGTCCGCGTCAAAGCGACCGTCAATAGTTCTTTTTAAAGAAAACCCCAACGGGGGCAATGCGCGCATTTTCCCTGCTAGAACCCTATGGCAAGTGCCACGGCACAGACAGCGCACGTTATCTCAATGACCGCACCAAACACGTCGCCGTTGACTCCGCCAAACCTCTTCACGCAATGCCGCGTCAGCAGCAGTGTAACGCCAAAGCTCAGTGCACAAGCGACTACGCCCACGAGCCCAACCACCCAGCCCGACACAGCGAGCAGCAGTATCCACCAGCAGGTCACCGTGACTGTGGACTGAGTACCGGCAGTCAGAGAGCCGAAGCCGCTGTTCGAAAAAGGCGGAAAGCCGCGCCAGCAGGCAGTCGTTGCTGCCGCGCGAGAGGCTACAAAAGGCAAGCACAGCGCAACCACACCAGGCCACATCTGACCAGCAGACCACTGCGACAGCACACTAGCCACAATCACGGCAAAAGCAGTCGTCGTCGTCAACATCGTCAGCACGATGGAGCCCACGCCCATTGGGCCGGTGCTCGGATCGCGCAGCACCTCCCGCGCCCCCTCCGGCGGCTTATACGAGCCGAGGGCATCCGCCACATCCGCCAGCCCATCCAGGTGCATCGCGCGGGTCAACATCTGTGCCGCCACCATAATCAGGGTGCCGCCGAGGATCGGGGTGACGTCGTAAAGCGTGGGCGTGCCTGACGACGACGTTGCGAACAGCGCCGCCGTGATGAGAACTGCACCCGCGGCAGGAACGAGCCCAGCTACTGGCAGTGCGGCGATAGCGCGACGGCCGGTGATGCGGTCGAACACGCTCGCGCCTTTGAAAGGCAGGATGGTGAGCCAGGACAGGGCAGTGGTGATGGCCTCAGCGACGGCATTGCCGTGAGCAGAGGGATCGCCGTCGAGGTTGTCCTGGCGAGACGGGCCGGCTTTGTCGGACAAGTCGATTAGTCCTTGGTGCTTACGCCTGCGTCGGCGAAAGTAGCCATGTTGCGCAGGACCGATACGCCGGACTTGACCAGCGGTAGGGCAGCGACGGCGCCGGAGCCTTCGCCAAGACGCATCCCGTATTCGAGAAGTGGTTCCTTATCCAGGTGTCGAAGGGCAAGCGCGTGCGCGGGCTCTGCCGACTTGTGGCCGGCGACCCACCAATCGCGGGCGCCCGGAGCGAGCTGGTCAGCCAGCAGAGCAGCGGATGTGACAACCACTCCGTCCAAAATCACAGGAGTGCGACGAACCGCTGCTTGCGCCAAGAACGCGGCCATCACGGTCATATCCGGCGAGGAAATACGACGGAGCACCTCAACCGGGTCATTGCGCAGGCGACGCACGCGGAACATGGCATCGCGTACGGCAGCGACCTTGAGCTTCCACCCCTCGTCATCAATGCCAGTGCCTCGGCCGACGACGACCACCGGTTCGGAGTTGGTCACGGCACCAATCAGCGCCGCGGCTGGAGTGGTGTTTCCGATGCCCAGGTCGCCGGCAATGAGCAGGTCAGCGCCTTCATCAACGGCGGCGTCGGCAATCGCGATGCCCGTGCGGATGGCCTTATCGACCTCCTCCTCACTCATCGCATCCTCGCGGTCGATAGAACCACAGCTGCGACGGATACGGTATGGCCCTTCGGCATCGTGGTCGAGGGAAATGTCCACACCGGTAACAGTGGCTCCCGCGATGTCAGCGATAGCGTTCACGCCGGCACCCTTTGCCTCGATATTGGCAAGCATCTGGATAGACACCTCGGACGGGTACGCGGACACCCCGCCCTGGGCAACACCGTGGTCACCAGCGAAGACATAAACACGACAATCGTCCAGGTCACGCGGAGGGCATTCTCCCTGACACGCCGAAATCCAAATGCCGAGTTCTTCCAACCGGCCAAGTGAGCCTGCGGGTTTAGTCAACTGCTCATGGCGCGCGCGGGCGGCCTGTTCAGTCTCTTCGTCAGGGCGTGCTACCGGTCCAAAATAATCCGCGTTCATACTCTCAAACGCTACCCGAAAACGATTTGTCTACCGACCATTGGTGCACAGCTATTCGCATTGCTAGGCAGACCGTCATAGGGGAAGCGGCGTGGAGTGAATCTAGTTCGCCGCCTTGACTTCCATGGGGCAGCCAGCCACAACTAGGACAACACGATCACAGACAGCTGCGAGCTGTTGGTTGAGAAGGCCAATTTCATCACGGAAAAGCCGCCCTGAGCGGTGTTCGGGAATGACACCGAAGCCCACTTCGGGCGACACAATGAACAGGTCGGAATCTGCGGGGAAGTTGCGCACGGCGTCGACAAGCGAGTGCGTCCACGGCGCGACGCTGCCCCTCGGCGCCTCCCACAGCCCCTGCGCGTCGATGATGTGCGTCAGCCAGGTGCCGACATCGTCCAGCAGCATGCGCCGCTCCGGCGACGCGAGAGCTTCCACCGCATCGACGTCATCAACCGTGTGCCAGGCCACTCCGTGCTCTTTTGCCTGTGCTTGACGACGAATGCGGTGCTCCTCGACCCTGGAGTGAAAATCGCTATCACCGGGCCAGGGCCGTGCTGTTGCGATGTAATGCAACACCGTTGAGGCTGCAGCATCTGAGGCACCGCCGGTTGAGGCTGCGGCGGTGGCCAGCAGCTCGTGCTCAGCCCATGAGGACTTGCCTGAGCGGGCGCCACCGAGAACCAAAGTGCGCATGGCAGATGAGGCTACTTGATTTCGTCGCCGATGTTGACCTGCGGACGCGGAGTACGCAGACGACGCGGCTGAGAAGCGCGGGAGTAAGCGTAGAAGCCCAGTCCCCAGGCCCCTTCGGTGGTCTTCGGGAAGCACTCACGCGTCAACTTGATGGCACGGCGGCCGATGTAAATGCCCTCGATAATCAGGGCGATGATGAGAACCATCGCGATGAGAGATGCGATGTTGGCCAGCTTCGGCAGGGAAGTGCCAATCATCATAATCAGCAGCAGAATCAGCGCGAACGGGAGGAACACGTTAGCGAGGAAGCGACGGGAATCAACCCAGTCGCGGACAAACTTGCGCTCAGCGCCCTGGTCGCGTGGCAGCATGTAGCGCGGATCGCCGGCGGCCATGCGCTCGTCGGCAATGCGACGCTGCTCACGTCGCTCTGCTCGCTCGCGTGCCTTGGCGGCCTTGAGCTCTTCCTTGGACATGGAAGCCTTGAGCTCCTTGCGGCGCTGGCGAGCTTCCTTAGCGGTCAGCGGCGCCTCGACCGGGCCACGGCGGATGCCGCGTTCGCGCTCAACCTCGTTGCGCTTCGGAGTGGGGCGCCCCTTCTTGGGAGTAAAAGCACCGCTGTGCTTCTTCTCGGGCTGCTGAGACTCCGAAGCGGTGCCCTTGGCCCCGCTGGATGCGGTCGCGTCGGTGGCTACGTCTCCGGCGTTGGTTGCGTCAGCGTTAGCTGCCTCAGCTGCCTTGGACTTTTTGTCATTCTTTTTCCACGGTAGATTCACGACCCCAGATTATAAGGTCTTCAAGGTGCTTCCCTAATTAGGTTGCAGGTTGAGGGGCAGGGACGGGGCAAGGGCGAGGTTTTGGGGATGACCGCCGCAGGGGCAGGCGGGAAGAGTGCGCTTGTGGCGTGGGAAGCCGTGGTGTGGTTGCGATGTGGCGGCAAAAAGAGACTTCCGAAAAAGAGAAAGAAAAAGAGAACCCAGAATTGGGAATTAAAGACTGGCCGGTAAGGTTGTGATAAATAATGACGTAGCCGACCTTGGGGTCGACTCGCATACTTAAACACTTCAACAAGGAGGACACGCGCTATGACTACTGCTCAGAGCACTGGCGTTACCCTGACCGAAGCTGCGGCTGCCAAGGCAAAGGCACTTCTGGACCAAGAAGGTGCCACCGACCTGGCACTGCGTATTTCCGTGGCTCCGGGCGGCTGTGCCGGCCTGCGCTACCAGCTCTACTTCGATGACCGCAGCCTCGACGGCGATGTCGCCGAAGTTTTCGGTGGCGTCAAGCTGGTCGTTGATCGCCAGTCGGTTCCGTACCTGTCCGGTGCCACCATCGACTTCGCTGACACCATTGAACAGCAGGGCTTCACAATCGATAACCCGAATGCCACTGGCTCCTGCGCTTGCGGTGACTCCTTCAACTAAGTCATTAGCTGAGCAGAGCTGTCAGCAGACGCTGTGAAAAGCGTCGGATAGTAAAAAGGCTCGGACCTCACTCTTGTTAACTGAGTGAGGTCCGAGCCTTTTCTATTGGTTGCCCCAGCGATGGTGACAGCCTGCCGGGGCAGGATGGGGCTGAATCGCGGGGACCGTCGTAAAGCGAGCTAGAGCTCGACGGGGTAGTCGCGCTGCTCGATGTCCGGAGTAATGCGGTCTTCGATGAAGATGCCGTGCCAGACCATGAAGGCCAGGATGGTCCAGAGGCGGCGGGAGTGGTCGCGCTCGGTTGGGTGGTGCTCGGCGAGCATCTTGAGCACGGCGTCCTTATTAATGAACTCTTCGGTCTGGGACTCGCGGATGATGTCCTCGGCCCAGCCGTGCAGTTCGTCGCCTGCCAGCCAGTGGCGAATCGGCACCGGGAAGCCCAGTTTGCGGCGGTTGAGCACGTGCTCCGGAACAATCTGCTCCATGGCGCGACGCAGTGCGTACTTGGTGGTGCCGTGAGAAACACGCATGTCCACCGGCAGCGTCTGTGCAACGTCGAAGACCACACGGTCGAGGAACGGCACGCGCAGCTCCAGGGAGTTAGCCATGGTGATCTTGTCCGCCTTGACCAGAATGTCGCCACGCAACCAGGTGAACAGATCCAAGTGCTGCATCCGAGTCACCGGGTCCCAGCCTTCAGACTGCGCGTAAATCGGCGCAGTGACATCGCTGTGGTCCCATTCCTTCTTGGCCCACGGCAGCACTTCCTGCAGCTGCTCAAAGTTAAAGGAACGAGCATTGCCGTAGTAGCGCTGTTCCAGCGGAGTAGTGCCTCGCTGCAGGAGCGACTTGCCGCGCATGCCCTCTGGCAGAGCTTCGCCGACCTTAGCCAGACCGCGCAGCAGGGGAGATGGAACCTTGTCGAACGGCTTCAGCGACAGCGGCTCCTTATAAATGGTGTAACCACCAAAGAGCTCGTCTGCGCCCTCACCGGACAGTACGACCTTAACGTGCTTACGAGCCTCTGCGGCCACGAAGTACAGCGGCACCAGTGCAGGGTCAGCTACCGGGTCATCGAGGTACCACATAATCTTCGGAATCGCCCCGGCGAACTCCTCCGGCGAGACGACCTTCACAATGTGCTCGACGCCAATGGCGGCGGCGGACTCGGCAGCCACATCGACCTCTGAGAAGCCCTCGCGCTCGAAGCCAGTGGTAAACGTCAGCAGGTTCGGGTTGTGGCGCTTAGCCAAAGTTGCAATCGCAGTGGAGTCGATACCGCCCGACAGGAACGAGCCCACCGTGACGTCGGCACGCATATGCTTCTCGACGCTGTCCTCCAGCGCACGGGCAATGCGGTCAAAAACGTCCTGCTCAGCGCCCTTAGCGACTGGCTGAATCGGGAAACTAGGCTTGAAGTAGCGGGTCTGCTTAACTTCGCCACCAGGCGTAACGATGGCAGTGCAGCCCGACTCCAGGCGGACGATGTCAGTGTGCAGAGACTCCGGTTCCGGCACGTACTGCAGGTCGACGTAGTGCTCCAGTGCACGCTTATTCAGCTTTTTCGCATCGATGCCCATCTCCGGCGCAGCTTCGAGCAGGGACTTCTTCTCAGAACCGAAAATTGTGCCACGCTCTGTGGTGGCGTAGTAGAGCGGCTTAATGCCGAACGGATCGCGCGCCAGGAAAAGCTTGCGCTCGACGCTGTCCCAAATGGCAATGCCGAACATGCCGCGCAAGTGCTTTACGACGTCCGCTCCCCAGTGGTGGAACCCAACGACGATAGGTTCACCATCGCCGGAGGTATTAAAGGCATAGCCTTTCTTCTCCAGCTGCTCGCGAAGTTCGACGAAATTGTAGATTTCGCCGTTGAAGGTCATGGAGTAACGATTCGGCTGATTCTCTGGTCCCCACTGCAGCGGTTGGTGGCTGTGGGCAATATCAATAATGGATAGGCGGTTGAAGCCGAAAACTGCGTCCTCATCGTGCCACGTGCCTGCATCGTCAGGGCCGCGGTGCCGCATGCAGGGCAGGGCCCTTTCGACAACGGGAACGAGCTCCGCTGCGTCAGAATTTGCAGCCAGGATTCCGAGAAGACCACACATGCTTCGTGCGCGCACCTTTCGCTTAGTGTCACTTAATGGATTTTCGACGGCTCCGTAGCTAGCGGCTCAGCGCGACTGGTTGTCGCCTTAACCGGTGGCCGTGAAGGACCGCCGCGTGGCTGAGTAGCTGGGTTGAACCCCAGATTGGCGCCACATAGAAATGCTGCACCTACTTTAATGCCTTTTGGGGAAAAGCGAGAATGTCTGAGTTTGCCGTGTCTAGGGCTCGGGGCAAGGTTGCGCGGGACGGTGTGTGCGTCAGCGCGTGGCACAAACACTAAAAAATTCATAGACTTAGGAGCGTCAACAGGGTGTAACTGGTGAGAATGCCACCCCCGATAGGCGGGTCTTTCTCAGTATTTTATTAGGGCAGATATACTCAAAGGCACCCCACAGCCATATTTATTGTGGAGAAAGCTTAAGAATCGACTACTCTGCTTGGGTAGGACGAAACCTTAATCGGTTATCGAAAATTGTGTGGATCAGGAAGGCAGACACACGTGAATCAGCGTAGAAAGTTCGGAGTCGCCCGTAAGCTCGGCGTCCTCGGCGTTGCCACCGGTAGCGCAGCCTTGCTTGCCGGCTGCGATGTTAATCCTCCGGAGAACGGCTTCTTCAAGCTGCTCCGCTTTGGTTGGCCGGAAGGTGTGACCCCGGAAGCACAGTCCATGGGTAACTTCTGGGTTTGGACCTGGGTTGCAGCTTGGATTATCGGCATCATCGTTTGGGGCGTTACCCTTTACTCGATGGCAAACTTCACAGCTAAGAAGGCTGAAAAGAAGGGCAAGGGCGAGTTCCCGCGCCAGACTGCATACAACGTTCCGGTTGAGTTGTCTCTGACCATTCTCCCGATTCTGATCGTGATGACTCTGTTCTTCTTCACGGTTCAGACTCAGGACAAGGTCACTGCCCTGGATAAGGATCCGGAAGTTACCGTCGACGTCACCGGTTTCCAGTGGAACTGGAAGTTCGGTTACGCCAACATTTCCGCTGACCTGATGGGCGGCGAGGAATACAACGGTCGTATTGAGAAGCCGGCTGATGAGCAGTTCTTCACCGAGGGCGGCCACGAGGTTCCGTCCGCTGAGGATCGCGCAAAGCAGAAGGAGCACCCGGTTCACGGACGCTCCAAGGAGAGCCTCGACTACCTGCACTACGACGAGATTGAGACCCTCGGTACCACCGAAGAGGTTCCGGTCCTCGTTGTTCCGGAAGACACTGCAATCCAGTTCGACCTCGCGTCCGCTGACGTGATTCACTCCTTCTGGGTTCCGGAGTTCCTCTTCAAGCGCGACGTGTTCCCGCACCCGGAGGCTAACAAGTCCAACCGTGTCTTCCAGATCGAAAAGATTGACTCGGACAAGATTGCCAACCGACCAGAGGACAACCCGAGCGACAAGGTCAAGAACGCATTCGTTGGCCGTTGTGCCGAGATGTGTGGTACCTACCACGCAATGATGAACTTCGAGATTCGTGCTGTCTCCCGTGAGGCATTCACCGAGTACATCAAGTTCCGCCAGGAGAACCCAGAAGCTACTAACGCTGATGCTCTGAAGCACATCGGTGAGCCGGCATTCGCAGTCTCCACTTCGCCGTTCAACTCCGGTCGTGTCGACACCCGCGACATGGGTGATCGTGGTGCTAACACCATTGACCTGAACGCGACCGCCAAGTAAACCCAGCAAGATTCTTACTTAAAGGAAGTTCTCAAATGAAGTCTGCAGCAAAGCTCTTCTACGGACTTACCGTGTTCCTGGGGTTCATGGCTGTCGTCTACATCTTCGGCACTCAGTACCTCCAGGACACCGGTAACGTCATCAACGAAAGCCAGGGTCGCCTCGAGTGGGCTGGCGCAACCGGCCTGGTCCTCGCAGCTCTGATGACTCTGATGCTCGGTGGATACTTCCACTTCACTGAGCGCCGCTCCGACATCACCCCGGCCGACTTCGAAGAGGCAGAGATTGCCGACGGTGCAGGTACCCTCGGTTTCTTCTCCGCTAGCTCGATTTGGCCGTTCGTGATGACCATGGGCATCCTCCTCATGGGCTACGGCATCGCATTCATGGCCTACTGGCTGATTGTCCTTGGCGCGGTAATTCTGATCGTCTCCGGCACCAAGCTCAACACTCAGTACATCACTCCGCCGGAGAAGCACTAGTCCGAGTGCAATCAGACTGAACCACAGTCGTAGATAACCGAAAAGTCTCTCCCACTAACAAGGGCGTTAGTGGGAGAGACTTTTTTGTTTGGACGAGTTGGGGATCCTAACTGGTGTTACCTCGCCGGTTAGGATCTTTAGTCAATATATGATTCCGCATCAGGCGAATTCGATGGGTTTCTGCCCCTTAGGTAGTTCGATGACCTCACCGTCAGTCACCTGCAGATGACGCGCTTCGAGCGAGTTGATCATGCGGTGATCGTGGGTAATCACAATAATTGTGCCCTCTGCAGATGCGATCGCGTCTTGGACCTGCTCGATTAGATCCACACTCAGATGGTTCGTAGGCTCGTCGAGCAGCAAGATCTCCGGTGGGTTGGCTACGACCAACGCTAACGCCACCCGTCGCTGCTGGCCGATGGAGAGGCTTCCTACCGGGCGATTGGCATCCTTGGGGCTAAGCAACCCAAAGTCGTCGAGAGGCACGCGGGCATAGGGCGCAAGGTCGTACAACTCACGGGCGGACTTCTTTGGGTTTTCCCAGTCTTGTTCCTGGGCCAGCATGGCTACTCGACAGTTCTCGCCGATACGCACCTCGCCAGCCTGCGTCTCAACTTGCCCCATGATCGTCTTAAACAAAGTAGATTTGCCGGCCCCATTAGGGCCGGTGATCACGACCTTGTCGCCGGGACGAATAGTCAGTGAACCAACCCGAATTCGATCTGGGACGACCACACCGCGCATCTTGATGTGAAAATCTTCATCGCTGCCCGAAGCAGCGCGCTTGGTCGGTAAGGGGGCGGTCAACGGGGCATCAAAGCCCAGTAGTGCCGGTGGACGCTCCACACCTTCCTCAATGAGTTCCTCCAGCCGTTGCTTAGCCGAACGCACGCGGCGGGCGATTTGCCGCTCTACACGACCGCCACGGCGGTCATAAGCCATCTTGTTATTGTCCGTCATTTCCCGACCCGGTGAGACCTCACGAGCGCCATTCTCGATGGTGTCTTCCAACCGATTGCGTTCATGCTCCTCCGAGCGCCACTGGTGCTCCCATAGCTCACGCTGGTGGCGACGGTGCTTCGCGTAGTCGGAGTAATTACCACGGAACAGCCCAATACCAGGGCGCCCCGGCACCAAGTCTCCAATTACAGTACAAACGGCATCCAGGAAGTCGCGGTCATGTGTTGCCACCACAACCACTCCAGGGTGGTTCTGGATGGTGTCAATCACGAGCTGGCGACCGCGTTCATCGAGATGGTTGGTGGGCTCGTCGAGAAGCAAAATCTCTGGCTTTCGAATGAGCGTAATTGCGAGCCCCAGCCGCGCCCGCTGCCCGCCGGAAATCTCCGTGGTTAGTTGCTCTGTCAGGGGAGCGCCGTCCGGAGCAGTACCGGTCAGGCCGAGATGGTCGAGCACAATCTCCGCATTATGCTCGGCGTTCCAGTCATCGTGAGCCATGACGTCCGAGAAGGCCTTCGAATACGCCTTCTCTGCCGCCTCAGACTCATCTGGGGTCTTTGCTAAGGCCATCGCCTCAGCTGCTTCTTCTAGCTCCGCTAAACGACGTTTCGAGGGGCCGAGGGCCTCATCGATAAGCATTTGCACCGTGGAGTCGAAAGGCGCTTCCAGCTCCTGAGAGCCGAGCACACGCGTGCCAATATGAGTCACCGTACCGCTCGTGGGCCGACGACGACCCGATAGTAGCCAAAGAAGTGTGGACTTGCCGGCTCCGTTGTCTCCAACCAGACCGAGGACATCGCCGTCGGAAAGCGTGAGCGAGACATCGCGCAGAACAGGCGTGGCCTCGTAGTCGAAGTTGACACCGTTGGCGACAAGCTGTGTGGCGTTGCTCGAAAGATCGGTGGTGGGGGAGGGACTGGTAGACATATGTCCATTTTAGTACTGGTAAACAGCAGATTTGGTATCCGACATATGTGGGGTCAAGGTGAAATCGGAAGAATCTGGGTAACAAAAACCACCCCGGTCGACATCCGAAGTGGATGCGGACCGGGGTGGTCTTATTTGAGCGCAGTAGAAAACCTACCGCGGAGTTTTACTGCTCGAGCTGGCGACGCTCTTCAGCGTTCTGAGCTTCGAGGTCACGGAACATCTGAGCCTGCTGCTCGTGGTTCTCGTGCTCGATACGAGCTGCCTCTTCGGCGAGCTCCGGGGAGTCCGGGCTGAAGAAGCTACCGCGACCCGGGCTACCAGCGGCGCCCAGTTCGTTCATGGTCTTCGGGACGTAAGCACCCTGGTACTCGAGCGGAACGGCGTGGCCGTGCTCGTCGACCGGACCCAGTGGCTGGTGGACCTCGATGAAGGAACCATCAGGCAGCTGGTTGATGATGCCCGTCTCGATGCCGTGCTCCAGGACAGCGCGGTCAGAGCGCTGCAGGCCGATGCAGATTCGGTAAGTGACGAAGTAAGCGATCGGAGGCAGGATGATCAGACCGATACGGCCAACCCAGGTCATCACGTTCAGCGAGATCTGGAAGTGGTATGCGATCAGGTCGTTACCACCGGACAGAGTCAGCAGGGTGTAGAAGACCAAAGCCATGGCACCCAGGCCGGAGCGAACCGGCACGTCGCGCGGACGCTGCAGCAGGTTGTGGTGGGCGTTGTCGCCGGTGATCTTCGCCTCGATGAACGGGTAAGCGAAGAGCAGGACAACCAGAACACCACAGAGCAGGGCGACCCAGAAGACTGCCGGGATCGTGTAAGAGCCCAAGTAGAGCTCCCACGGCGGCATGACACGGGCAGCACCGTCAGTCCACAGCATGTAGATATCCGGCTGGGAACCAGCGGAAACCTGCGCCGGGTTGTACGGGCCAAGGTTCCAAATTGCGTTGATCTGGAAGATACCAGCGAATAGCGCCAGGAAGCCGAACGTAATCAGGCCGAAGGAAACGGACTTGACTGCGAAGATCGGGAGAATACGAACGCCGACGACGTTGTTCTCGGTACGACCTGCGCCAGGGAACTGGGTGTGCTTCTGGTACCAGACCAGAGCCAGGTGAGCGGCAATCAGACCCAGCAGCAGGGCCGGGAGAATCAGCACGTGTGCAATGTACAGGCGCGGGATAATCATGTCACCCGGGAAGTCGCCGTTGAACATCATCCAGTGCAGCCAGGTGCCGATAATCGGCAGACCGATGATGATTGCGGACATAATACGCAGACCAACACCGGAAAGCAGGTCGTCCGGCAGGGAGTAACCCATGAAGCCCTCTGCCACGGACAGCAGCAGGAGGATGGAACCGATGACCCAGTTAGCCTCACGCGGCTTGCGGAATGCGCCGGTGAAGAAGATGCGGAACATGTGCGCCATGATGGACACGGCGAACAGGAGAGCACCCCAGTGGTGAATCTGGCGAATGAACAGGCCACCGCGAACCTCGAAGGAGATCTGCAGGGCGGTCTCGTAGGCGCGAGACATCTCGACACCGTTGAGCGGCGCGTAGGCACCGTCGTAAATGACCTTCGACATCGACGGGTCGAAGAACAGAGTCAGGTAAACACCCGAGAAGAGCAGGACTACGAAGGAGTAGAGTGCAATCTCGCCCAGCAGGAAGGACCAGTGGGTAGGGAATACCTTATTGAGCTGCTTACGCATGCCGCCAGACAGGGTGTAGCGGTCATCCATATTCTTAGCAGCGGTTGCTAGTTTCGTTGGATTACTCATGACTGACGCTCCCAGAATGCCGGACCGACGGGCTCAATGAAGTTGCCCTCTGCGTACATGTAGCCTTCTTCGTCAACGCTGATCGGCAGCTCTGGAAGAGCGCGAGCAGCTGGACCGAAGACCGGCTTGCCGTAGTGCAGTGCATCGAACTGCGACTGGTGGCATGGGCAGAGAATACGGTTCGTCTGCTGTTCGTACAGAGAAGTCGGGCAACCGATGTGTGTACAAATCTTCGAGTAGGCGAAGTAGTCGCCGTAGTGGAAGTCTTCCTGACCCTTGCGCAGGATTGCCTTTTCAGCGTCCTGGGAACGCAGACGGATCAGCATGACCGAGTTGCGGGAGCCGTGAATCGAGTGCATGTGTGCCTCGTAGACATCAGCATCCTTGGAGTACTTGTCGCCGTCGTTGACGTCCTCCTCCGGAAGAGGGAAGACGGTCTCCATGGAACCTGCGGACAGGTCCTCTGGGCGGAGGCGAACCAGGCGGGAAACGCCCTTAGTGGTGTAGCCGTGTACGCCCTCTTCAGCGATAGCGCCGGTGTCGCGACCCAGGTAAACCTTGTGGCCCTTCTCGACGAGAGTCCAGCCGGTGGTCCACAGGGTGCCGTCACCAGTGACGTCAACGTCGTGGCGTGGCTTCCACGGGTTCTTAATCATGCCGCCAAGCGGAAGGATCATGCCGATACCAGCCAGGACGGCGCCGGTACCAAGGAGGCCCTTGATAGCGGAGCGACGACCCAGGGTGGAGGTCTGCCAAGAATCGTTCAGCAGGGCAACGATGGTCTTCTGGTCGACCTCTTCGGACGGACCATCGTGGCGGCGCTGAACCGAAATTTCTTCCGGAATGAAGCGCTTGGTGAACTTAACTGCACCAATACCCAGGGTGACGATGCAGCCACCGATGGTGATCCCCAGCAGCGGGGTGTACATGGTGTACAACCACAGACCCTCTTCGCCGTGACCCTTGTAGTGCCACGGGTAGAACAGGTAGATGGCGACGAATGCCAGGCCAAGAATGACCGACAGTGCCAGCCAGATGGTGACACCACGAGCCGCGCGCTTTTCAGCCGGGTCGTTGGCAATCGGGAAGCGTTCCTTGCGGTAAGCAATGGTCACGTCATCGAGTTCAGCACCCAGACGAGCGAGATCCGCATTGCTCATCTTCGACAGCTCTTCGGAGCTGTACTTCTTGTTTTCGTTATTACTCATCGGCGGGATCCAATCCAAAGAGCGGCCGCTACGAGAGCGACAATGCCTACAATCCACATGACAAGGCCCTCAGCAACTGGGCCGATGCCACCAATGCCCCAACCACCCGGGGTCGGAGTTTCCTTGGCGTTCTTGATGTAGGCGATGATGTCCTTCTTCTCGTCAGCAGACAGCTGGCGGTCAGAGAACTTCGGCATATTCTGCGGGCCGGTCAGCATTGCCTGGTAGATTTCCTGCTCATTTGCAGGATCCAGGACCGGTGCGTACTTACCGCTGGACAGTGCGCCGCCACGACCGGTGAAGTTGTGGCAGGATGCACAGTTCAGGCGGAACAGCTCGGAACCGCGAGCAACGTCAGCCTTGTCAAGCTCACCGTTCGGGCCGGCGTTCTTACCGCGTAGCGACTCCATAGCGATGGAGCCGTCCTCGTCGCGGACGATGCCGGCGCCGCCGCCATTAGCCTGGACGTAGGCTGCGATAGCCAGCGTCTGCTCTTCGGAGTAACGCGGGGTCTTACGTGCTGCCTGAGCCTCGTTGCGGAGCATCGGCATACGACCGGAGTGAACCTGGAAGTAAACCGAGCCTTCGCCGACGCCGATCAGCGACTTGCCGCGGTCCTTAACGCCCTGAAGGTTGGCGCCGTGGCAAGTAATACAAGCAACGTCGTAAAGCTCCTTGCCCTGCTGAATCATTGCGGCTTCATCCTGCTGAGCAGTAGCCGTCTGTGCATCAGGGGTCAGAGCATTAGCGAGGAAGCCCGCGCCGGTGAGGGCGAGAGCCATAGCCATAATGCCGGAGGCAGTACGGCGCATCTTGCGGCGGCCCTTTGACTTCGGGACCGCAGCCAAGGACGTGGTGTCCTTGGTTTCGGAGGTAGTGTTTTCCATCTTTTTCCCTTTAATACTGTTCGTGGAAAGTGGATGGGCTGTAGGCCGTACTAAACAAAGGACGGCCAATACGGCCTACTGGATGAAGTAGATGGTGATAAACAGGCCAATCCACACGACGTCGACGAAGTGCCAGTAGTACGAGACCACGATGGCAGCAGTGGCCTGTGCCGGGGTGAACTTCGCCTTGGAGGTACGGATAAGCACCACAACGAAAGCCAGCACACCCGCGAGGACGTGGGCTGCGTGGAATCCGGTGGTGATGAAGAAGACCGAACCGTAAATGGAGTTCTGAATGGTCAGACCGTGGCTAACCAGTGTGAAGTACTCGTAAGCCTGGCCGACGAGGAAGATTGCACCCAGGGCGGTGGACAGTGCGTACCACTTACGGAGTGCGAAAACGTCGCCACGCTCGGCCGCGAACACGCCCCACTGGGCAGTGAACGAAGACGACACTAGGATCACGGTGATCAATAGTGCGTACGGGACATTGAGGTGGCCGGTACCCCAATCCCACGAATCGCCCTGGCCGTTCGCGCGTGACACGAAGTACATCGCGAACAGACCGGCGAAGAACATTAATTCCTGAGACAGGAACACAATCGTGCCGACACTGACCATATTCGGTCGGTTCAGTGTCGCAGCACGACGTGGTGCTGTCATACCTTGATTTTCAACTGCGCTCGTCACAACTAACAGTATGTACTGTTCTTAAGGAGTAGTCACGTTGCAACCCCCGTTTTTGTATAAAAATTCCTAAAATCCCAGGTCGCGAGGAAAGGTTTCTGAGAATTTCACTAATTTTTCCCCCTGTTGGGAACTTTCCGGTGTCTTTATCCGACGCGGGTGAATTCGAGGGTTTTGTTGTGCCGAGGTGCGTGGTGTCCATCCCCCTGGACTGCCAAGTTCGCCTCCGGTGAACCTGGGTTAGCGATACTGCGGCATCAGCTGTCGGTTAGTTTATCGCAGGTTCGGCTCTGTTTAATATCGTATTTTTCCAGTTGCCCCAATGGGGGTGAGATTTTCGGTGAACGCAAAAGGTGGACCTGGTGATGCGCTGGATATATGGGGGAGGTATCTTGTCTTATTACGTACATCACGGTGGGATTTTTTCAACAGCCCTGTGATGTGGTGCGCCTGGTGGGCGGGATAGCCAGCAGTACCTAGGTGCAGTTGTATTAATAAAGTACGAATACAGACTTGACTATCTAGTGGAAGGGAGTGGCGATGAGCGAGATCGGCGATAAGAGGGCGGTCGAAAACTGGCGCCATGTTCTCTCCACGATTGGCGCTGGCCGCGAAGTTTCCGGTGAGGGCATTCGATTCGCCATGGATCAGATCATGTCCGGTGCTTCCGGAGACGTGCAGACCGCAACGTTTGCTTTCGGTCTCCTCGCCAAGGGGATTACGGCTGCCGAGCTCGATGCTGCGGCTGAGGGCATGCTTTCATTTGCCCGCCCAGTTCATGATCCACAGCTCGCCGGTGTTATTGAGCGCGGTGCAGTCGATATCGTCGGCACCGGTGGTGATGGCGCAAATACCGTCAACATCTCCACGATGTCCATGATTGTTATCGCGGCCAGCGGTGTGCCGGTGCTCAAGCACGGTAACCGCGCGGCTTCTTCGAAGTCGGGCGGAGCTGACATGCTGGAGGCCTTTGGCATCGACATTGAGAACGGTCTCGTTACTTCTCCGGAACATCCGGATTTCTACGTGCGCTTCCTCTTTGCCGCTCGCTTTCATCCGGCCATGCGCTTCGCTGGACCGGTGCGTAAGGAGCTAGCGGTTCCGACAGTCTTCAACCTGTTGGGGCCGCTGACGAATCCAGCACGCCCGCAGGCGAGCTTGATTGGCTGTGCCTTCGAAGATCAGATGGAGACGATGGCGGACACCTTCGCCCGCCGTGGTCAGCGCGCTTTGGTGGTTCGCGGAAGCGATGGTCTCGACGAGATTACCGTTACTGGTCCCACCAAGGTCTTTATTGTGGAAAACGGAGAAGTTGCCGAAGATGTCATCGATCCACATGACTATGGCATGGAGTACTCCGAAATTGACGCGCTGCGTGGCGGTGACCCCGCTTACAACGCTGATGTTGCACGTCGCATTTGGGCTGGCGAACTCGAAGGTCCGATTCGCGATGCAGTCATCCTTAACTCCGCTGCCGCGATCGCCATTTCGCGTGGTCTGAGTGGCCGTCCACTAAAGGAAGCTATGGCCGACTCCATTGAAGAGGTCAAGGAAACGCTCCAGTCGGGGCTGTGCCTGGACATCCTTACCGCGGCGATGAAGGGTTAAGGTTCGCGTCGCGCTTCACGACGTGCTTGCTGCGCGTCAATTGCCCACTGAAGGTATTTTCCTGCGCCTAACCTAGGGTAGGAATACTCGCCTCCGGTGGGCTTTATTCGTACCTCCGGGCGCTGCAGCCATTTCCAGATAATACTGAGTTCATCAATCGATGCTCCTTTATATAAGGAATCATCTGGAGTGACTGTTTGGGCTGAACTCTCCATGAGCTCGATGATGTAGTTCATTTCCGCGCCACGTGGTGCGGTGCTGGCGCCGGCCAACCTGCCGTAGCGAATTTCCGCTAGATGCCAGCCGCCATTGCCATCGGGGAAAGCGGCTTGCAGAGATGGGATGGCTGCAAGCATGCTCAGGCGCTGCTGCTTGTCCAAGCTGATAATGAACTCCGCGGCGCGGTCACGTTGCACTGCCGCGCGTTGGAAGCGGTGTGCTTCGGCAAGTGCTGATATCTCTGCAATCATGTCTGCGATCTCGTCTGCGCCGGTGGTGGAGATCTGAGCGGTTGTTATCGCAAAGTCGTCGTTAAGCGCGGAGAACCTGTCGCGGATGGCAGTAGCGGTGTCGCGCGTGCGGAAAGGACCTAGGCTGCGGGCGTCGGTGACTGCCCGGCTAATCTTGGCAGGCCGACCGGGGCTAGTGGGGACGATGTACCAGCCGCGGGTTGGTTCGGTGCGTTGTCGGTTGTAGGGCGGACGGAGTGCAGAGATCAGACGAGCCTCGCGAATTTCTGCAGCGAAGCCGTGCGGGCACTCGATGATCTCGACGCGTTCGGCTAGAGAGACCATTTCCGTAATCTTGCGACGAGAATCAGTACCGTTGAAATACTGCAGAAGTCTACGTCGCAAATCGAGAGCTGTACCTATATATAAGGGGTCGTCATTTCTTGACCGAAAAACATAGACACCAGGGGTGTGCGGAGCTCCATCGGCAAGGTGCCGTTTAGCACGAACCTCTGGAGCGACGGTGGGCGAGTAGTGCACTAGCTCGGACGCTGTTTGTACTTCATCGCCAGCTAGTCTCTCCACGAGGTAGTGAAGGACGTCGACGGTTGCGATTGCGTCGTCAAGCGCCCGGTGGGTGGGGCGATTCGGAGAACCGACGTACCGTGCGAGCTGTGAGAGCTTGAAACTGCCAACTTGTGAGCGGTCGAGGACGCGACGCGCCAACGTGAGGGTGTCTACGACACTGGGGCTCGGCCAATCTAGGCCCAAATCTGTGCAAGCCTGGCGGAGGAATCCAATATCGAACTTGGCATTATGCGCAACCCAGACGCTTCCCCGGGCAAATTCGAGGAACTGAGTAATAACTGTGCCGAGCTGTGGGGCGGTTTCAACATCGGCGGTAGTGATGCCGGTCAGAGATGTGATGTGGTCAGGGATCTCCATACCGGGGTCGATGAAGCTGGAAAAGGTGCCAATTGTCTTACCGCCACGGGTTTTGATGGCCCCAATTTCAATGATGTGGTCGTTTTTGGCCTTCAATCCGGTCGTTTCCAGGTCTACGACGACAAAGGTGGTGTTGAAAAGAGAATCATCGACGGTGCCTTCGAGAGGGAAGTGCTGTTGTCCTGAATCCACGTCAATAATCCTATGCTGAGCGCTCCTAGTGGTGTTAAAACTGTGAAACTTGAGCAAATTGAGCTGTTGCAAGCTGGAGTGTGACATAAAACACGTTTTGAGCCCGCGATAAAAATGTGTCGACTTTAAGGCATTAAGTGTAAAGTTCTCGGCGGACTTCAAAATGCCAGGTAGTGACACGTTTATCAAACTGTTATTATTCCGCTATAGGGGGAGTGTCTAGTTGTAACAGCTTGGTAACGGTTTAGTTCTATCGATGGTAACAACCGGGCCTCGAGCGGTTTTCTGGGCAAACGGCTAGACAAAACTTGATGCCATTTCGTAACCTTATCGAGACATTGAAACGGGGCCACTGAGTTGGTGCCGGTCATTGATAAGAAAACACAGAGCCTTATCGAAGGTCCTGAGGGTCTAAGTAGTGAGAGCCTCAGGGGATTCGAGCCGGGGACCCACCTCGAACCATGGGGTGAATCCCAAAGGGAAATCCCGGAGGGTAGGAAGTCTTCCATTCTTCCGAACCCGTCAGCTAACCCGGTCGGCTAAACAGGAAGATTTTGGAGTTTCAAAACAATGGGCAAGCACCACCGCCGTTCTAACTTTGCACGCAACGCAGTCGCATTTGGCGCAACTGTCGCCGGCGTTACCGCTCTCGCAGTTCCGACCGCTAACGCTAACCCGCTGAACGACATCCAGGGCGCACTGAACGGCTTCGATACCCCGCAGGTTGCAGGTATGCAGGATGTTGTTGGCAAGTTCAACGACATCGCAGGTGAGGTTACCTCCGGCAGCGTTGCAAACGTTGCAGCACCGTCCACTGGTTCGGCTATCGTCTCCGCTGCACGTTCCAAGATCGGTTCCCCGTATGTGTGGGGCGCTACCGGTCCGAACTCTTTCGACTGCTCCGGTCTGACCTCCTGGGCATACCAGCAGGTCGGTAAGTCGATCCCGCGTACCTCCCAGGCGCAGGCTTCCCAGGGTACCGCGGTCTCCAGCCCGGCACTGGGTGACATCGTTTCCTTCTACTCTGGCGCTACCCACGTCGGCATCTTCTCCGGCAACGGCAACGTGATTCACGCTCCGCAGTCCGGCGATGTCGTCAAGGAAGCTCCGATGAACTACATGCCGGTTCACAACTTCGTCCGCTTCTAATCTGTTTGAACGGATGACAACCTGCGGGGCCTTGATACCCCGCAGAGCCTTGGCTCTCTTTTTACCGAGGGGGCACTGAGGCGAGCGCCCGGGTGCTGACGCTATGCGCGTCGTAAAGCACTATAGGGGCGCTCGCCTCATTTTTTGTTTTTCTACTGCGGTTACGCAATGCGTGGAGTCGAAGGGCTATCCTGGTTACTCCCTTTGGATACCCCTTTGCGCTGGCGGTTTGTCGGTGTGTTGTTCCGCGGCAAGGCTGCTACAATTTGCTCGAATGCGTCAAGTGGTTTGATGTTTTGTTTTTCGGGGAAGAAATTTGAATACACAACTTGAAAAGGGTTTGGATTTGTCGCGTCACCGTGTCTCTCGTCGTCGCCACAACTCTCGTCGCGGTGTAGTCGGGCTTACGGTCGTGACTGGGCTAACCTTTGGCGCCGTAGGTTTGGCGCCGATTGCCTCTGCACAGGATGAACAGCCAGCCCCGGATCTGGCTACTGCAGACGGCATTATTGCAGAGCTGGAGAAGATTTCTCGGGATACCGAAGCGGTTTCTGAGGAAGTTACCGAGCTGGATTCCCAGGTTCAGGCCAAGGAAGAGGAACTCCGGCACGCCGAGGGGGAGCTGAAGCACTCTGAGGATCAGGTTCTCCGAGCACAGGATGACCTCAAGGCGCTCTCTGGTGAGATTTCTTACTTCGCGAAGAAGCGGATGCGTGGTGAAATCGTCGACCCATTGTCGGCCGCCCTGGGATCTGCCAGTGCTCAGGACGCTATCGACCGTGCCGGTTACATCAACAAGATGTTCCGCGACAACGATGAAGTTGTCAGCCGTGCGGTGCAAGCCCGCAAGGATGCCGAGGATGGTAAGGCCAATGCGCTGCGTCTGCAGGACGATATCCGCAAGCAGCTCGATGACCTGGCCAAGCGCCGCGATGATTTGGACAAGCGCAGCGCCGAATTTGATGAGCGCGCCGAGCATGTCAAGTCCATGGTTGAATCGCTGAGCCCCGAACAGCGGGAAATTTGGATTTCCAAGAACAACCCAATTACCGAAGGGTTGGACAAACTGCTCGGATCTTCCGCCGCAGTTGATGCCGCTCTGTCGAAGCTGGGCTCCCCGTACTCGTGGGGAGCTGCTGGTCCCTCTGAGTTCGACTGCTCCGGCCTGATGTACTGGGCGTACCAGCAGATTGGTAAGTCCATCCCGCGGACCTCGCAGGCACAGCTCGCCGGTGGTACTCCGGTGAGCCGCGACCAGCTGCAGCCGGGCGACATCATCGGTTACTACCCGGGAATCACGCACGTGGGCATGTACATCGGCAATGGTCAGATTGTCCATGCTTCCGACTACGGTATTCCAGTCCAGGTCGTTTCCATCGACCAAGGTGGCCCGTACCAAGGCGCTGTCCGCTTCTAACTAGCGGCAGGTGACCTCGCGTCCTTTTAGTCAAGGTAGATAAACTCGGCTCCATGTCTGCGCGCGTACTGCTCATTACGAATGACTTCCCGCCTCGCGATGGTGGAATCGAGTCCTACCTGCGTGATTTCTGTGCTCGTTTGGATCCGGAGAACCTCGTAGTCCTCGCGTCCTCGCGAGCCCCCGAAGAAAAGCTCCGCGCCTACGACGAGTCGCTACCGTACCGTGTTTATCGCATGCGTGATTCCGTGCTGCTGCCACTGCCGCACGTAGCTCGTCGCGCCGCTCAGATTATTCGCACCGAACGCATTGACACCGTATGGTTTGGTGCCGCCGCGCCACTTGGTTTGCTTGCCGACGCATGCCGTCGCGCAGGTGCCACCCGCATCGTTGCTACCACTCACGGACATGAAGTGGGCTGGTCGATGCTGCCATTGGCCCGCCAGATGCTGAGGCGCATTGGTAAGAGCTCCGATGTTGTGACCTATATTTCCCGCTACACCCGTGGTCGATTTGCGGCAGCCTTTGGTCCGCAAACAGCATTTGAACGCCTGCCTTCCGGTGTCGATATCGAGCGATTTTCCCCGGACCCCGAGGCGGGACAGAAGATCCGGCAGCACCACGGAATCGGTGAGTCCCAGCCGCTTATCGTCTGTATTTCTCGGCTAGTGCGCCGAAAAGGCCAAGATATGCTGATTCGCAGCATGCCTAAGGTTCTTGAGCAGCACCCGGATGCCAGGTTGCTGATCGTGGGCGTTGGTCCGTTGAACCGAGAATTGAAAAAGCTGGCAGTAAAGCTCGGGGTCTCCGAGCAGGTTATTTTTGCCGGCAAGGTCTCTTATGATGACCTCCCCGCCTATTACAATGCGGCCAGCATTTTTGCCATGCCCGCCCGAACCCGCGGACGTGGCCTTGATGTAGAAGGCCTCGGCATTGTCTACTTGGAAGCACAGGCCTGCGGTGTCCCTGTCATAGCTGGCAAGTCTGGTGGCGCCCCGGAGACAGTTATCGATGGCGAAACTGGCATCGTTGTCGACGGGGCCTCGAAGCGCAGCGTCGCCACCGGGCTGGTTGAGATTTTGGATAATCCGGAGCGCGCGGCGGCGATGGGAGCCTGTGGTCGGGAGCATGTTGTGCAGTCGTGGACCTGGGAGGTCATGGCTGCTCGGGCTCGCCGAATTCTCCGAACCTGCGCAATCCCTTTATAATCAACTGTTATGTCCACCGATATTCCGATTCATCCGAACTCAGACGAGTCCGACGCCGCTGATCGCCCGGCTATCGGTTTTGATATTGGTGGAACAAACCTGCGCGCTGCAGTGGTCAGCGCTGATGGGCAGGTGCTGTATCGAGTTCAGACCAGTTCTGATGGCAGTGTGGATGCCATTGAACGTGGCATTGTCCAGACATCCGAGCGCTTGGTTGAACGCTTTCCAGATGTCAGCGCCATCGGTTTAGCTGTAGCTGGTTTTTTGGATTCTGACCGCCAGACGGTTCGTTTTGCCCCGCATCTGCCGTGGCGCGATGCGAACGTCGTCAAGCGTTTATCCTTGCTTCTCCCATGTCCGCTGCAGCTTGAGCACGATGCCAACTCGGCCGCCTGGGGTGAGTATCGCTTTGGTGCGGCTCGCGGTGCGGATAATTGGGTGCTGTTTGCGCTGGGTACGGGAATCGGCGGCGCGATGATGCAGGGGGGTGAGATTTACCGTGGCGCGTACGGCACGGCGCCGGAATTCGGCCACCTCACCGTTGTGCCGGATGGTCGTCCCTGCTCCTGCGGAAAGCGTGGTTGCTTGGAGCGTTACTGCTCGGGTACGGCGTTGGTTACCACCGCTCAGGAACTCTCTGAATCCGGTCGCTACTTCTCGCGGCTTACCGACGGGCTCGTGGCCGGCTCGGTAACTGGTACCGATGTCGTCTCGGCTGCTCGCCAGGGGGATGAATTGGCTCTAGCTGCGATTGATGACTTTGCTACCTGGCTGGGGCGTGGCCTGTCGATGGTGGGCGATGTCTTTGATCCGGAATTGATTGTTATCGGTGGCGGTGTTGCCTCGGCGTCTGATCTATACCTGGACAAGGCCAAGGCCGAGTTTGCCCGCAATCTCACCGGCGCTGGCTATCGTCCGGTAGCGGATGTGCGGGTCGCTGAACTAGGTGCGGATGCTGGGTTGATTGGTGCGGCGGATATTGCGCGCAGCGTTGTGGCTGCCGAGGGTGCGACATCGTCGTAAAGCGTCAATTTGGGGATTGCAGGGGAATTCGCCCGCGAAAAGGTGGGGGAATGGCTGCGGAGATGGATCGTCGGACCAACTGAACCTGTATAGTTTTAAACTGTGAATAATCGCTGGTACAAGTTCTTTAAGTACATCCTCATTGGCCCTTGGCTGCGGATCTATAATCGCCCGTACTACATCGGTGGTGAGAAGATTCCTCAGGAAGGTCCAGCGCTGATGGCGTCGAACCACCTTGCTGTGATGGATCACTTTTTCTTCCCACTGGTCTGCCGTCGTCAGCTGACGTTCCTGGCGAAGGCGGAGTACTTCACCACGCCGGGCTTTGTCGGCGGTATCCAGAAGTTCTTCTTCTCCTCGGTGGGGCAGGTGCCGATTGACCGTACCTCTGGTGATGCAGCTCGCGATGCGCTGAACGCCGGCTTGAAGGTGCTGTCACGCGGTGACCTGCTGGGCATTTCCTTGGAAGGCACCCGTAGTCCCGATGGTCGACTGTACCGCGGTAAAACCGGTGCGGCACGTGTCGCGCTGGAGGCCGGTGTGCCGGTGTTCCCAATGGCGATGATTGATACGGAGAAAGCCAACCCGATTGGTTCGTGGATTCCTCGTCCGGTGAAGGTCGGCACGATTATCGGTGATCCGATTGATCCGTCGGAGTACAAAGCCAAGTACAGCGATGAGTATGAAGCGGCCAGGGCACTGACGGATGACCTGATTAAGGAAATTCAGAAGCTTTCTGGTCAGGAATATGTCGATGCTTACGCGACTGATGTGAAGAAGTCCTTGGAGGCCGGCACCGGCTATCCAGCGGGAACCGAACCGGGTGGAGAGCTCACTACTCCGGCTCCGGGGCCGAAGCCGACCCCTCGTCGCTGGTTCCGACGCGCTCGCTAGAATAATTAGGCGCAGATAGTTTTCGCGACAGTGGGGCTGCACACTTCCTATGGCGATTCGGTGCATGGGTAAGATTTGCTCGGTAGGGCTCCACGGTCTTTTGGTCGCGAGGTAGCCGACGCGAGGCCGAGGCTGGAGAGGATTCCACACCGTGCGTTATTTTTATGACACCGAGTTTATTGAAGACGGCAAGACTATTGATCTTGTCTCCATCGGTGTCGTAGCTGAGGACGGCCGCGAATACTACGCGGTGTCTACCGAGTTCAATGAGAGCAAGGCCGGCCCGTGGGTGCGGGCCAACGTGCTCAATCAGCTGCCCAACCCCTCATCTCCGCTGTGGAAGAACCGGGACACGATCCGCGAGGAACTGCTGGCATTTTTCATCGAACCCGGTACGGGCAGCCCAGAGCTGTGGGCTTGGGTAGGCGCCTACGATCACATTGCGTTGGTGCAGCTTTGGGGTGATATGACCAAGCTGCCGCAGTTCATGCCACGTTATACCCGTGAACTCAAGCAGTACTGGGAGATGGCGGGCAAGCCACGGTTGCCGAAACAGACTGCAGGTAAGCACGACGCGCTGGCAGATGCCCAGCACAATCTGCTGAAGTTTCAAAAGATTGCACAGAAGTTGCCGCTTGATTAAGCAACGGAATTCGAATATTTGGTGACCTGACTAACACCCTTCTGGCAGGGGCACTACAATGAACTTCTGTGAGTTGGACTATTGATCTCCCTGTAGATGACCTGCCCGATCTGCCACCGCTTCCCGGAGACATGGCTGAGCGCTTTGCTGATGTCGTATCCCGCCAAGCCCTACAGCAGCCAAGCTGGGATGCCCGCGCCGCTGCAAACGTGCGTCGCATTCTCGAATCGGTGCCGCCAATTGTGGTCGCGCCTGAGGTTCGCAAGCTTCGTCAGGAGCTTGCCGACGTCGCTAATGGTAAGGCCTTCCTGTTGCAGGGCGGTGATTGTGCGGAGACCTTTGAGTCCAATACTGAGCCGCACATCCGCGCCAATGTGAAGACCTTGCTGCAGATGGCCGTTGTGCTGACCTACGGCGCATCCACTCCGGTCGTGAAGATGGCTCGTATCGCTGGTCAGTACGCCAAGCCGCGCTCGAAGGACATCGACGGCGACGGTTTGCTCAGCTACCGCGGTGACATGGTCAACGGTGTTGAGCCGACCGAAGAAGCTCGAGTTCACGACCCAGCTCGAATGGTGCGTGCCTACGCCAATGCCTCCGCGGCGATGAACCTGGTACGTGCACTGACAGGTTCGGGCACCGCTGACCTGCACCGTCTGCACGAGTGGAACCGTGAGTTCGTCAGCAACTCGCCGGCTGGCGCCCGCTACGAGGACCTGGCACGCGAGATTGATCACGCACTGCAGTTCATGGCTGCCTGTGGTGTTGCGGACTCGAACCTGCAGACCGCGCAGATTTACTGCTCGCATGAGGCGCTGGTTGTTGACTACGAGCGCGCTATGCTGCGCCTTTCTGAAAACGATGGCAGCCAGGAGCTGTTCAACCTCTCCGCGCATCAGCTGTGGATTGGTGAGCGCACCCGTGGCATTGAGGATTTCCACATCAACCTGGCTGCCATGATTGGCAACCCCGTCGGTGTGAAGATTGGCCCGACCACCACGCCGGAGGAGGCTGTCACTTACGCCGACAAGCTCGACCCGTTCTTCCAGCCTGGTCGCCTGACCCTGACTTCGCGTCTGGGCAATGACAAGGTTCGCTCCGTGCTGCCTCCCATCGTTGAGGCTGTGGAAGCTTCTGGTCACAAGGTCATTTGGCAGTGCGACCCGATGCATGGCAACACTTACTCGGCCTCCAATGGGTACAAGACCCGCCACTTCGACCGCATCGTCGACGAGGTTCAGGGCTTCTTCGAGGTGCACCGCTCGATCGGTTCACACCCGGGCGGTATCCACGTGGAGCTGACCGGCGAAGATGTCACTGAGTGCCTCGGTGGCGCGCAGGACATTTCCGATGTCGACCTGCCAGGCCGTTACGCATCCGCCTGTGACCCGCGTTTGAACACTCAGCAGTCGCTGGAGCTGGCCTTCCTGGTTGCCGAGATGCTGCGCAACTAGTTGCAACCAGCTCAGCTAGGTACAACTAGCCCAGCTGGTGCAGCGCCGCGTTCAGTGGAGCGCTGCACTTTTTACAGAGTGCTGACCGAAATGCGGTCGCCCGCCGTGGCCTTGGCGCCCGGTCGGGGTGACTGCAATACGATGCGATCCTCCTCGTTCGCAGAGACGTCGATGTCGAGCTGAAGATGCTGTTTCTCCGCTTCACGACGTGCCTGCGCAACAGTTTTACCCAGCAGCTGCGGAACCTTCACTGCTCTGGACACCGTCAGCGTGACAGTCGCATCATTGGGGTTAACCAAACGACCTGCACTCGGTGAGACTGCGTCGACACGGCCGTAGTCGCGCGAGGAGGAGGACGCGTCCTTTACTTCGCTTACCTCAATGCCCTCGCGCTGCAGAATTTGGCGAGCAGTATCCTCCGACTTGCCCACGACATTGGGCACTTCGATGCCGTTGTTAATGGTCAACGTCACAGAACTACCGCGTTCGAGGCCAGTGCCTTCCTCAGGAGACACGGAAAGAACCTCTTCCGGCTCAGCAGAGGAGGAGAACTCCGCCGATACCTCCCGGACTTCCAGCCCGGCCTTGCTCAACAGCTCACGAGCTTCATCCTCTTGAAGCCCCACGATTTTTGGCACCTTCACCGGTGCTGGCCCCTTGGAGTAATGCACAGTCACAACTGAGCCAACTTCGACGGTCTGTCCTGGAGCAGGAACCGCATATACCAAGCCGCCGGTGGAGACATCATCGGAAAAGACGGGGTCTCCGACCTCTTCTTTCAACGTCCGCTTAGCTAGGGCAGCACTGAACACTTCCTTTGAGTGGTTCGCGGGATATGCGGGCACAGTCGGGCGGCCGAGGCTGACCAGCACGCGAACATCATCACCGCGGACAACCCGCGCTCCAGCCAGGGGGTCCGAGCCAATAATCTGGGACACTGCGACATCGTTGTCGTAGCGCTCATCAACCACCGGTTCAAAGCCCGCCTCACTGATTGCGGTCATCGCCTGTGGTTGCGACAGCCCAGTGATAGAGGGCACTTCGCCGTAACGGCCAGAGCCCAGCCACCACGCGCCAAGCCCCATGCCCAACGTGGCAACCAGGGCGATAATCAGCCACAATGCACATCCACGGCGCGTCCGCTGTCGGGTAGCTCGACGGCTCTTAGGCGTCTGAGTCTGAGCAGATCGCGGCTGCGGATGCTGTGGGTGCTGTGGGCCCTGAGTGTCCGGCGGCAGCGGATATTCCGGAGCGCCTGGAACGTCGGCTGGTACGAGAGCTCCACCAGACGGCTCCGGGGATTCCCAGCCAGGGGGGTTGTACTCGTCATAGCGATCGAAAGTGCGTGTCCGCCCCGCATCCGGGTCGTCGAAATCATCGAAAACGTTTGGTGGTCCCGGTGGTCGGGAAGAAACGGGGCTACCGGGTGCGTCCGTCGAGAAGCCATAGCCGTCGTGACCGAAGCGCTCGGGTGCCGTCTCTGCGGTGCCGTGTCTGTCATCGAAATGGTCGTTGCCCGGTCGGTGGAAGTCCTCTGTGAGCCCCTCCATGGCGGCAGCGTTGGCGGCTGCTGAATTGACGGGCGACGGCACGCGGAATGGTGGCAGCGCGAGTTTGTCCGCAATGTCTTCGAGTGCGTCACCGAATTCCTCGGCCGTCTCAAACCGATCCTCCGGCCTGCGGGAACAAGCGCGGGCGACCAACTCGTCGAACTCCTCGGGAACGCCGTCGATGAACTCCGAGGGTGGCGGGACATCTTCGTTCAATCGCTTCATGGCAACGCCGAGCGAAGAATCGGCGATGAATGGCGTGGTGCCGGTAAGCAGCTCAAAGAGCAAAATACCCGCCGCATACACATCGGATGCAGGGGAGATGGATTCACCCGTGACCTGCTCCGGAGCCAGATAAGCGACGGTGCCGACGATGACCGAGTTAGAGGTCACCTTGGCATCAGCGGCCGCGCGCACTAGACCGAAGTCCGCCAGCTTCACTCGCCCGTCCGAGGCAATCAGCACATTTTCCGGCTTGATATCTCGGTGCACCATGCCGCGGGAATGCGCCACCGATAGGGCGCGCAGAACTGAGCGCATCACGACGGCAGCTGCATGCGGAGGCATCGGACCGCGCTGACGGAGCAGTTCGCGGAGGGTCCCACCGTCGACGAATTCCATAATGAGGAAAACATGCCCCGCCGGGTCCGTGCCCTGGTCGTAGACGTTGACAAGCGACTCGTCATTGAGGTGCGCGACCGCGCGGGCCTCACGTTCGAAGCGGATGCGGAAAGACTCGTCGTCGACAAAACGCGGATCCATGACCTTTGCGGCCACCCTGCGATCGAGCCGCAAATCGGTGGCGCAGTACACGGTGCTCATGCCACCGTGTGCGATGGTGGCTCCGATGCGGTAGCGACCATCGAGAATCTGCCCCTCGACAAGCTGCGACATAAACCAGCCTTCCCTGTTCCAATCAGTTGCTTCTAATAAGTATATGGGGACGTACCTACTGCAAGGCCAACGCGCTAAAGTGACCAGTGTGAGAAAGATTCCAACTTGCCACGATGTCCTGAGCGCCGACGAACCCACTCTTGCGCTGCCCGATGCCGCTGACCTCATTGGCGTCACCGTCACCCGAATTCACGCGTTGCTGCAGGAGGGTCGCCTTATTGCAGTCCACCGCGACGGCATTGCACAAATTCCCGCCCGCTTCTTTGAAGATGATGAGGTCGCGCGTTTTGTACCTGGCGCACTCGCATTGCTTGCCGACGGCGGCTACACGCGAGAAGAAACGCTGGAGTGGCTATTCACCGAAGATGAATCTCTGCCTGGACGTCCGGTGGACGCCCTGCACGGTCACCTTGCACGCGAAGTAATGCGCCGCGCACAGGCTATGGCGTTGTAAAGACCCGGACGGCGTCCTACGCCCGCCGTCCTACGCCCGCGATAGCTCCTGTCGTAATCGCCCGGCCACTGCTGTGAAAAGCAGCGGGAGGGCGATTTTTGCTTTTCGAGCGCGTCCCACTTGAGCGCGTTGCGCAAAGACGTTGTAGTTCATGCGCTCAATTTCGCCGAGAATGTCTGAGTAGAGAATCTCCGCGGCACGGATAGCCTGACGCCCTGGCACCTCTAACATGTCCACGCCGCTGCTGGCTTCGGCATAGAGTGCGCGGTTGCGAGCGATGAAGAAGGCCAATGCCTGACGTACCGCCGGGGTCGTCTGTCCCGTGGCGGCACAGTAGCCGATCTCCTCGGTACCCACTCCGAAGGCCTCCCACTCATTCAGTGGTAGGTAAATACGGCCACGGCGAAAATCCTCGGCGATGTCGCGGAGGAAATTCGTCACCTGAAAGGCTTTTCCCAGGAGCTCTGCGTAGGGAGTGGCTTCCTCGCGGGAGACCCCTGCGCGGGTGCCTAGGATGGGCATCATCTCAAGGCCGATGACTGCTGCGGAGCCCCACATATACGAGTCGAGTTGCTCCCATGTTTCAAAATGCGCAATGTGGCACGATGTGTCGGGCACGTCCATCAACATGGAGTGAACAAAGTCCGCAGAGAGCTGTGGATCGATGTCGTAGTCGCGAAAAGTCTGTGCGGCCGCCGAGATGACGGCACGGTCGCGGTCGCGGTGGACGTCGTCAAGCGAACCGATGACGACAGCTGAGTGGAAAAGCTCGCTTAAACGTGTGACCGTGGCTTCGATGTGCGTGGGGGAGCGGTCGGCGTCGGCGGGGCAGTCGACGTAGTCATCGACGATGCGTGCCCAGGCGTAGAGAGACCACACCGCACGCTGTTGGCGGGGTGCCAATAGTCGCGTGGCCAGGGAATACGTGCGACCGTGGGAGGCCATAATATCGCGGCAGAGCTCGTAGGACTGTGGCAGCGCGATGGTCGAGAGAGGCTGTGGGGTGGGCATGGACAACTATGCGACCTCGGTCGACCGCGACAGGGGCGCCACCGTGGAATCCGTGTCTGCGGCGGTTTTATCGTCACGCCACGGGTACTTCCAGCTGAATTTTCCAGTGGTCAGCCAGCCGACGGCCAGCCAGCCGAGAACGGTAATGATAACCATCCAGGGCACGTCGTAGAAGCGGTGATTGCCGCCGCCGGCGAAGGACAGCGACAGGATGAATGTGAACAACACGGTGCCTTGAACCACCCATCGTGGCGGGCGAATCGTTCCCATGGGAGTCAATAAGCTGGCGTAGTACCAGGGAAGTGCCACGGCATTAAATACGCAGGCCACCACGTAGGCGGCAATCATGCCAGCGACATTGTTACGAGGGGTGGCTCGGAAGTAGAACCAGGAGATCACGAGTCCCACCAGCATGATGATGGAGGAGACCACGCGTGTGTGGCTGACGATGACATTGAAACCGATGTCGTCGTTGAACCACGCCGTGACGCCCGAGATCACACCAGCGACCGCTGACGGTGCTGCCAGGGGGTTAATCACCTTGGTATTGCCACTGATCTCGGAAATCCAGCCCCAGCTCGAGCCGGTCAGCCACGTCACCACTGCAAGCGTGCCGACGCAAACTGCGACCAACACGATGCCCACACCGGCAATCGCCGGAATCTTGCGCAGCATCTCTTGAACCGTGGCGATGGGCTCGCGCCTGGTCAACACAATCCACACGACGAAGGGCAGCGCCAGGACAGCGGTGGCTTTCAGCGCGACGCCAATTCCGATGAGGACAGCAGCGACCAGGCCACCCCGCATGCGCTCCATGTGCAGTGCGGCGACTAGTGCCAGGCTGACCAATCCGACCATCAGTGCCTCGTTGTGCATACCCGCAATCAGATGCAGTAGCACCAGTGGATTGAGCACACCGAGCCACTGTGCGAAAGCCGGATTTGCTCCAAGCTCCCGGGCGATTCGCGGGATCGACCAGACAATGGCGGCGAAGCCCAGCAGACACACAATGCGGTAGAGAATCACGCCGACGGTGATGTTGTCGCCGACAATCCGCGTGATGACCTCGCCAATTCCCAGATGCAGCGGGCCATACGGGGTGGTGGTATTCCGCCAATCTGCGGATACTTCCAGCAGCATCGGCCCTGGATTGGCTGCAGCTCCCTCAGTGTAGGGATCAAACCCATCGCGGACCATCGCGCCCTGCATGAGATACGAATAGACATCGCGAGAGAACAGCGGTGCGGCCAGCGCGAGGGGAATTGCCCAGGCCATCAGGATTGAATTGAACCGACGCAACGTGGACTCATCGCCGCCAGCGTTCGCTGGAACCGCAGCGTCTGCTGCGTCGCCATCATGGGCAGAACCGGCCACAATGTCCCGGATGGTCCCCTTCGAGAACAGCAGTTCCCGCCCGATGCGCAGCCACGAGATAAGCAGCAGGGCGATACCTACCCAAATCACAATCTCACAGAAAATCTGACCGTGACCGTAGGTGATCCAGTCGAGTCCCAGAGCGTGGACAAGGCCGCCACGGTAGCGATTCGCACCGGAACCGTAGGAGCCCAGAGCAATGAGGATGCCACCGTAGACACCCAGCTGAGCACTCCGCGATAAATTCATGTCAACCTAAACAATCGATACATTGCTGATGCATTAATCCTAGTTGGTCAGTGACCACCGGCAGACATCCGGGAGACATTCATGAGCTAAGGCGTTTCAAACCGCTGTGCCGCAAGTCGTCCCGAAATCATGACCGTCGGCACGCCAACCCCCGGCACCGTCGTCGATCCCGCCAGCGTCAGATTCTTTGGCATCTTCGGAGAGAAGTTGCGGGGACGGAACGGCCCCGTCTGTCGGAACAGATGCGCCAGCCCAAACGGCGAGCCAACGCCCATGTCGCGTTCTTGCCACTGCTGAGGGGTATCGATCCGACCGACTCGCCACTTCGTAGAAATCCCGGTCAGTCCGCGCCGCTCCAGCTCAGCGGTTATTTTCGCAACGTAGTCCCCACCGATTCGTGACCAGATCAGATTGGCCGACTGCAAGTTGGGGCACGGCGCGAGCACACTGACGGGCTCCCACTGCACGCCGTTCGCATCTGTGACAATACGCTCCGGCGCGCTCACCGCAGGCCGGGTGACCAGCAATGATGGGTCCGACATTAGCTTTCCATGACGCGGTGACGAGATCTCCTCAAAGGTTTCGTTCCACTTTTCGCCAAACGAAATCAGGTGATGCCGCTTCGGCCACGTCGCAGTCTCCGAAACCGGAATCAGCCCGTGCGCCACCACCGCCGATGGAGAAAATCGAACTGGGAACAACCGTCGCGCTCCCGTCCGCTTTACGACGCTCCGAAGGCCTCGCCGCTTCGATGAGCTACCGGCGGCAGAGGTAGCCGCGTCGTGAAGCCAGCTCTGCACCACAGGTAAATCGGTCGTAGCGATGACGGCATCGGTGGGACGCTCGCCAGTTGCCGTGGTGATGGCGGAGACAAAGCCTGCTTCGTCAACTTTCAGCCCAGTGACATCAACGCCGAAGTCGATGGTTCCGCCAGCTCGACGGACGGCCTCGGCGAGCAACTCGCTGACGGCGCCTATACCCGAACCAAATGCGGGGGAGTGCGGATAGTAAACCCCCATCGAGGTATCCATGTGGGAAATGCAGCCGTAGACCGCACGGGCCTTAGCGGGAGGCACACCTGCGTAAAGCGCCTGGAAGCTGAAAACGCGAGCGAGATCATTATCTCCGAGGAAGGCACGAATCTTAGGTTCGAGGGCGCCGAAGGCACCGAGTCGGAGGAGCGTAGTGAGGTCGCGAAGCGCGCCGGGCCCGGTGAATAGGTCCGTAACGCGGTCAAAGCTGCGGGACATGAAGTTGTCGAAGCAGGCATTGAAGAGAGTTTGCAGCCACGTGCGAAGTTTGCGGTAACCGGCGACGGTGGAGTCAGAGGCACCGAAGCGCGCGAGTTCATCGGCCATCATGTCTTCGTTGGAAAACACGTCGAGTCCGCCGCGGGTGGCAAATTCCGCACGGTAGGTGGGCGTGATTGGGGAGGCCGAAAAACCCGGGTCGATATCGCGCGCGTAGAGGCCGACGGCGGCGAGGGCATCGTCGACAAGCGAGGGCATGGTCCATACAGTTGCGCCAGTGTCGAAGACTGCGGTGAGCGATTGCTCGTCGATATCGACTGTGATGGGTTCACTGGCGCAGCGTCCGCCGACGAAACTTCCCCGCTCGACAACGGTGACATCGTAGCCATCGGCGATGGCGTAGAGCGCGGCGGTAAGTCCGGACAGGCCTGCGCCGATGATGGTCAGTCGTGGTTTGGAGCCCTTATGAGGACGAGTGACCGCACGTCGCAGACGCGGGGAATTAATGGGGGCACGAGTGGGGGAAGCAGCGGGCATGACTACGCAACACCTGGTCTAATGCTGACGAGCGGTGGCGCGAACGCCCATAGCAATGAGGTTCTCGCGCGACGTTGCAGGCAGGTCGGCATTCTCGATAGTGGAGAAAGCGCGGCTGGTCAGGCGGTCAATTTCACGTTCGACGGCATCGGCAGCGCCGGAATCAGCGATGAGATTTCGTAGCTCATCAATATCTGCAGCAGACGAGACCGCTCCCAGGCGTTCATCGATAAAGCGGGCCTTTTCAGGTGCGGAATCGAGGTAGAGGCTTAAAGCCTGGCCGACCAGTACGGTTCGCTTGCCCTCGCGGAGGTCATCGCCGGCAGGCTTGCCCGTGACTTCGGGATCGCCGAAAACACCCAGCTGATCGTCGCGGAGCTGGAATGCCACACCGATATCGCGGCCGAAGCTGCGGTAGGCCTCAACCAATTCCGCTGGGGCGCCGGCAATCGCAGCACCAATGTGGAGCGGCCGCTCGATGGTGTAGGCGGCGGTCTTGAACAGATTGATTTTCTCAGCGGTCTCGACGCGACTGTCCCGGCTGGCTTCGGCCGTGATATCGAGCAGTTGGCCGCCAAGTACTTCAGTGCGCATCGCCCGCCAGGGGACAAGTGCGCGGGTTAGCGCCTCCGAGCTGAGGCCTGAAGAGTGCATCATGTCATCAGCCCAGGTCAGGGCGACATCGCCAATGAGAATCGCGGCGGAAATACCGAAGCGGTCGGCGGCTCCATTCCAGCTATTGGCCTCGTGCTTGGCCTCGAATACCTTGTGGATAGTCGGTGCGCCACGGCGCGTATCAGCGTCATCGATGATGTCGTCATGAATGAGTGCGCAGGCTTGAATGAGTTCCAAGGCACTCACCGCGTTCATCACAGCCAGGGAATCCTCGGCTGGGGAGAAACGGCCTTCGAGGCCGCCTGCCCCCAACCACCCCTGCCAGGCGAAGGCTGGACGCACGCGCTTGCCCCCATTGAGGACGAAGGAGTGGAGCGAATCTATGGCCTCGGTGTACACCGCATCGACCGACGCGACATCGTCGCCACGGCTTTTGAGGTAATTCTCCAGCGTTTTGGTAACAGTAGCTGGTACTTCGCGGGGCTGTAGCGCGGCCAAATCCAGTTCTTCGCTCATGTGAGCCTCTCGTCGATGACGGGTAATGCTGACTCAAGAATAGGACACCGCTTAGTATGAGTGACTATGTCCTCAACAATGCCACTGTCGCCAGGCCGCCAAGTGACAATCCGCCAGGCGCTTTCAATGCCGAGCGCGGGCAGTATTCCCTTCTCGGTCGAGTTCATGCCCCCGCGTGACGACGCGGCCGAGGAACGTCTTCTCCGAGCAGCTGAGGCTTTCCATGATCTTGGTGCCTCCTTTGCATCCGTGACCTACGGCGCCGGTGGTTCTAGCCGCGACCGCACCCTGCGAATCGCCCAGCGCGTTTCGAGGCAGCCGCTTACAACGCTTGTGCACCTGACATTGGTAGAGCACACTGTCGACGAGCTGCGGGAAATCCTGCGCTCTTATCTCAGCGCGGGGCTGACGAATCTGCTCGTTCTGCGTGGTGACCCGCCGGGAGACCCGCTTGGCCCTTGGGTGGAGACCGAGGGCGGTCTGCACTACGCCAGCGAACTGATTGAGCTAATTAAGGCCGAGCCGGAGTTCGAGAAATTTGAAATCGGCATTGCGTCGTTCCCGGAGGGACATTACCGCTCGCCGGATTTGGACCATGACACGCAGTACACGCTGGCCAAGCTGCGCGCGGGAGCCGAATACTCGATTACGCAGATGTTCTTCGATATTGAGCACTACTTGCGCCTTCGAGACCGCCTGGTGGAAGCCGACCCAGTGCACGGTGCCAAGCCCATCATTCCGGGGCTGATGCCGATTACATCGCTGCGCTCAGTGCGCAGGCAGGTTGAGCTCTCCGGGGCACAGTTGCCATCCGATTTGGAGGAACGCCTGATTAAGGCAGCAGATGGTGACGAGCAGGCCAATAAAGATGAGATTCGCAAGATTGGTATCGAGTTTTCGACCAACATGGCAGAGCGGCTCATCGCCGAAGGCGTGCCGGGGCTGCACTTTATGACTATGAACTTCGCTCGCGCCTCCCAGGAAGTTTTGCACAACCTCGGCATGGCGCCCGAATGGGGCACCGGCCAGGATATGCTGCGCGGCGGTTTTTAATTGCTAAAAGTCCTGCATGTCGCGAACTCTTCGCGCCCACAGGACACCTAGCACTGAGGCTAGGACACCGGCGGCTGTGGTCACACCGGCAAATAATAGGAATTGATTCCGCTTGGTGGATCCAGCCGGCGACGAAGCCCATACATTATGGTTCTCGCCACTGGCGAGCTGCCATTCCACCTTGTTCGGTTCGGTCTGGCGGCCATTGGAGTCAGTAACCTGCTCCGGGAACGCGACGACGAAATCAACCTTCGCGCCGGGCAGGTGAGTCAAATCCATGTGGCCGTTCATCGAAATCTTGCCGCCACCGGTACGGTCTAGGTCGATGTCTACGCGATCGTCGGAAAGCTGTCGGAGCGTATCGGTGAGTTCAATGAAGTGCAGCTCGTTGAACGAGACTTCCATCTTTCCTGTGGAGGAGTCGATTACTCCCTGCGAGACGCGGTCGGAGAGATCTTCCGGTACTTGCCACTGCTCAAATTGGGAACGGACTTCCTCCGTGGGTGTTACGTGAATTGTGCCCGAGACCCTGTCGTCGCCGGAAATGGTAATGCCAGCCTGTGCGTCAAAGCAGCCGCTGAGCGGCAAGATGGCGGCAATTCCGGCCATTGCTGTGGCAATGCGCAGAGGCGAAAGCCGTCGACGTGGTGTGGAAGGTTCACTCGGTGATGATGTCACGGGGAAGATCTACTCCTAGAACTGCGAAGGGACGAGAGTCCCCTGTGAAATAAAAGTTCCTTAAAACATCCTTGAAACCAAATTGGCGGTAGAGCTGCCATGCCCTATTGGCCTCATTCGGGTATTCCGGGGTTGACAACAGAACTCGCGTCTCCGGGCGGGAATCGACCAACTCGTGGAGCAACCGTTTACCGAGTCCCCGCCCCTGAAAGCTGGGGTGAATGTGAATCTCAGACAGTTCGGCGTAGTTGCCCAAGAGCTTGACGACGTCCGGTAGCGAGCGCCCGTCCATGAGCAGTCCATCTCTTACCTGGCGATACCACCAGTGCGTGTCCAATCCTGTACGGCAGTAGCCGATGCCGACCAACCTGCAGCGCGGGTCGCGGAGAGCGTGGGCAGGGGAGAGCTCTTCGGGGTGAGCTATGGCTGCAGCAGCCATGAAGCCGGGTTGAGTGGTTTGCTTCTGCCATTCGTGGAGACGACCGGGCAAGATCGCGGGGTTGTACTGCATCGCGGTGATGTAGAGAGCCACTGCTTCTTGCAGGCGGAGATTGAAGTCTCCTGCTGTCATCGGAACCACGCTGTATTTCACAGTGACCAGATTAGCGACTTAGACGAACTTAGTTGTGAGATTACTGCAATAACATCGAGTCGAACAGTTGTGCGAAAGTATGCCTGGCGTAGTCCGGGGTTGGGGATAGATTGCAGTCAATCCCGCTAAGGAGAAGCGGAAAATCCGTGCTCATGTGAATGCTGTGTGAAAGGAGAAGCAGGGTGGTGGCAAGGTCGAACGTGGTGGAGTTTAGGGCGATTTCGCAGTCGGGTTCGGTCGCCCCGGTCGGTGTCTCAAGGCAATCGCTGGAGCTGCTGGGGCGGGCAGAGGCTCTGCTAGCGAATGCTCGGAATGCCAGCTCTGATGAGATGTTGGAGCTTTCCTACTGTGCGGCGCTGCGTTGCGCAGGCGCGCTGTTGAATCGCGACGATGTGTCGGTGGCTGGGGGTTCTGGCTCGGGCGCTCGTTCGGGCTCGGTAGTTAAGCGTCGTCGTTCGGCAACACAGAGTGCCTGGTTGCGTTTAAAGAAAGAGCAGCCCGAATTTGATAGCTGGGTCACCAAGTTTGAGCAGTTCACCGCGCTGCGTGAGGAAGTCCGGTTGGGTATTTCGCGTCGCATTGACTCTCGGCGGGCGCAGGAGTTGTGGGATTTAAGTTGTGCATTCTTGGGGGCTGTCCGGGCTGAGCTGGGTGTTCTGCCCGCAGCTGCGTAAGCCGGTGGGGGCGTGTTAGAGCGTTGCTTTCCTAAATAAATGGGGGATTGTTCGGATTCATGGAACAATAGAGGTGGGTCGCCCGTTGAAGGGGTAAGAATGAAGCTAACGGACGCCGCGTTAGCAGCACGTGGCCTGTAATTAACTTTGTTGTATCGGCATTGTTAGTTGAGGGGTCAAGGCTCGCCAGTATCGCGGTGGGCAATGCTCAAGTAGGCGATGGAGGAATTGTGGGACTATCTGAGCACGAACAGCGGATGCTCGACGAAATCGAGTCTGCACTCTACGCTGAGGATCCTAAATTTAGTTCGACGATGGCCGGAAATGCGTTCAGCTTTCCGGAGGAAAACAGCGCACCTCGTGGGTTTTCCATCCAGGTTTTTGCGCTCATGCTCCTCGGTCTGCTGATGTTGATTGGCGGCGTCGCTCTTTTCTCTGTGAGCAATTGGTTCATTGTGTTATCGGTTGCCGGCTTTGGCCTTATGTTCGGTTCCGGCGTTTGGGCTCTGACCGGCGCCGGTAAGCAGGAGAAGGCTAGTTCTGCTTCGGGGCTGAGCTTTGGAAAGACTAAGTCCGGGGCGGCAAAGAGTCGTCGAGGGACCTCGGGTAGCCGTGGCTCCTCTGGTGATTCCACGTTGGAATCGCGTTTCCGTGGCCGCTTCGAGGGGCGTTAGGGGATAAGCCTCAAGAATTAACAAGTGAGGGCAAGCCAGCGATGGCTTGCTCTCACTTTTTTGTTTTTCTAGACGTGAATCGTCTCCACAAGATCTCACCCACTTTGCCCCACCCCGAGTCTCCACTTTCCCCCACTTAGCTATTGGGATGGAGGAATTCTTATCTGCGGTCGTTGTTGGTATCTCCGAAAGTTTGGCTCTGGCGACATAAAATTGCAGGTCAACGCGCTAAGTCTGGCGACCAGGTTGAATCTGGATGGTTTTTAGCAGGTAAGTGGTGGGTAGTGGGGCGTAAACTGCTTTCTGTTAACAATGTGGTTGGTGTGGCGTCGTTATCGGCGTGGTTGCGGGTGGGTGCCCCACTTTTTATTCGCGCTTTAATTGTCGAGGTGATTCTTTAAAAGTCCAGGTCAATTGGGTTAAAGTGGATGTCCTGGCGGCGGGGTTGCGCTGATTCTGTGACTATTTTTCTTCTTCTTGTGTTGATAGTGGCAGATAGTGGGGTAAAGTGGGGCGTGATGTTGATTGAGGTTGGTCAACATTGCAGAAGTGAATATCCGATTTGCGCTTAAAGTTTGGCGAGATTTTGGCACTGCGGTAAAGCACAGCCCTCCGGCTCTGCTTGAAGGCAACGCCTAAATCCCTGAATTCGGTAAGCGTTTGTGCGTTGACATTGAGGTTGACACGGGGATAGGAGGCCAGTGACGCATGTTTCTGGGCACCTATACGCCGAAGCTTGATGACAAAGGGCGCCTGACGTTGCCAGCGAAGTTCCGTGAGGATCTCGCAGGTGGCCTGATGGTCACTAAAGGGCAGGATCATTCTCTGGCGGTGTATCCGAAAGAGGAGTTCGTCAAATTAGCTCAGCGGGCTACTAAGGCCTCTCGTACGAATGCCAAGGCGCGAGCTTTCATCCGAAATCTTGCGGCGAGCACCGATGAGCAGCGTCCTGATGGCTCGGGGCGAATCACGTTATCGATGGATCACCGTCGGTACGCGAATCTCTCCAAGGAGTGCGTGGTTATCGGCTCTATTGACTTTCTGGAGATCTGGGACAAAGAGTCCTGGGAGGCCTACCAGGCGGAGCATGAAGCTGATTTCTCCGAAGGTGAGGATGACTCGCTGTTCGGCGTTTTATAAACCGCTTGGAATAACCGAAAAGAGGGAATGTCCGCATGGACTCTGCCTGATAGCCCCTGGTGTACTTCCCCGATACCAGGTTCTGTCAGGCGGGGCCCTGTGAACATCCCCGCTTTTTGTTTTAAGCACCGATAGCAGCATTCCCAGTAGTGCTCATGAGGTGCGGTCTGGTTGCTGGCGCGGCACTCGTCGTTAAGCAAACCGGGAATACACTCGATAGATTCTCTGACCAGTGCGAACATACCCGGTGAGGAGGGGAAATGAACGGATCGGCACCTGCGGATGATCGCAAGTCCGGCGAGTTTGGTCATGTCCCCGTTTTGCTTCATCGAGTAACTGATTTGTTGCGCCCGGGCATCGAGGCACTGGGTGACGACGCAGTAGTTGTCGACGGCACTCTTGGTGCCGGTGGACACACGGAATACCTGTTGGAGCAGTTCCCGAAGCTCTGCGTTGTTGGACTCGATCGCGATGACAATGCATTGCGAGGGGCAGAAGAACGTCTCGCGCGCTTCGGTGATCGCTTTGTAGGGTTCCGTGTGCGTTTCGATTCGCTCGCCGAGGTGCTCAGTGGTGAAATTTCTGCAGCCGCGGGTGGAAGTGGCGCGGAGGACATTCTCGCCCGCGCCGCTGAGAAGGGCATTGCAGGTGCGCTTTTCGATCTCGGTGTTTCCTCGATGCAGCTTGACCAAGTCAATCGTGGATTCGCCTACCGAGTCGACGCCCCGCTGGACATGCGCATGGATGCAAGCCAGGGGATTACCGCAGCGGATGTGCTCAATACCTATTCGCACGGTGATATCGCGCGCATCCTATCGACTTACGGCGACGAGCGCTTCGCCGGCAAGATCGCCTCGGCAGTCCTGCGTGAGCGGGAGAAGGAACCGTTTACGACCTCCGGTCGTCTGGTCGAGCTGCTCTACGAAACCATTCCGGCGGCATCTCGCCGCAAGGGCGGACACCCGGCCAAGCGTACGTTTCAGGCTCTTCGTATCGAGGTAAATCGTGAGCTTGAAGCTCTGGAAAATGTACTGCCACAGGTCTGCAATGCACTCGCAGTCGATGGGCGTGCAGTGTTCATGAGCTACCAGAGTCTGGAAGACCGCATCGTCAAGAAGGACTTTGCGGAGCGCGTGAAGTCGACAACCCCACCGGGGCTCCCGATGGAGCTTCCGGGGCATGAACCGCACTTTGCTCTCATCACGAGAGGTGCGGAGAAGGCGTCGGCAAGCGAGATCGAAGACAACCCCCGAGCCGCACCGGTGAGAGTTCGCTGTATCGAGCGGATTCGAGCCGATTGACCCAAACCTTTCAACCGCACCAAACGCACCCTTAACGATCTAAGTACTGGGAGAACTTTCGAGCATGGCAACGACAATCACGGAGCACGCCCCCACCCGGCGCACCTCCCGCGGCGCATCTGCAACCGTCGCCGGTGCCAAGACGAAGACTCGTCAGCGCGGTCGCAGCGCCCGCACGAAACAGGATCTTTATCAGCGCCGGCGGTTTGGGCGCACAGGTTCTCAGCAGGTCATCTCGGTGCGTGGGCGTCGCGTTACGACGTCCTCGAGGGATAACCACAAGTTTGCCGGTGCGGCCGTGATGATCATTCTCGTCGTTGCCGGAATCGTGGCGGCGATGTGGCTGTCGGGTATTTCGACCTCGACATCCTTGCAGCTGGATGCTGCGCAGACCAAGGAAAAGGAGCTGCGTAACCAGCTGGAGGTGCTCGAGCGGGATGTTGCTTACATGAAGTCAACCGGTGCTATCGCGCAGCGTGCTGTGGAAGAGGGCATGGTCAATCCGGAGCAGCCTGCCGTTTTGACGACCGATCCGGAAGGCAAGGTCGTGGAAGTGCGACCGGGCGATGAGAAGCAGCAGAAGATTGTCGACCTCAATAACGAGTCGCCGAATATTCCGCATGCGCCGTCGTCGAACCCGAAGGACACCGAGAATGTTCCGGGGATGCAGGCACCGGCCATTGAGGAAGCGCACCCACGTCCGAACGGGTTGCCGGCAACCGCTCCGTATGCGCCGCAGAACCATGAGCCCGCACCAGCACCTGCGCCGGCTCCGGCACCCGCGCCTGAGGCTGAAGCGCCAGCGCCAGCCCCAGAAGCGCCAGCCGCGGCGCCGGAAGCACCGGAAGCTCCGGCACCCGAGCCAGCTCCAGCACCGTAGGAACTTAGAAAACAAACTGGGCCAAACTGGCCAACTGTCCGATATTCTGGCGGTTCCACTGTTTCTGGTCAGTCGACTGTAGACTAATTAATTCAGTACTCGCGATGGCAGGGAATACCGCCTAACGTTATCGCGCGCGGGAGAATCGACTTAGTAGAAAGCACTAGCGCATGATTCGATCTGAAGACGACTACCCCAACCGTGGAGGGGGGTATGACTTCGGCGAACGTGCTTACCGAATTACATCCCGTGAGCGCAGAGGCCAAAGTCGCGTTCGGGATGGTCAGCGCAGCCGGGGGCTCGATGCTAAAACCAACCGAAGCGTGCCCCCGCGCGAAAAAATGCGCATTAGTAATAAGGACTTCATCCGACGTCGCAACTGGCTGCAGTTTATAGGCGCTATCGCAGTTGTAGTGCTGGTCTCCCGTTTGGCTTGGGTGCAGCTCGTCGCAGGTCCTGACCTGTCGGCGGCGGCGCAGAATCAGCGCACGGTGGAAGTTGTTGATGCAGCTCGGCGCGGTGCGATTCTCGATCGTAACGGAGCTCAGCTTGCCTTCACTATGGAGGCACGCAGTATTACCGTTCACCCGAACACTTTGCGCAAGTGGATTGGGGACGCCCATAAGCAGCGCCCGGATGATGTCGCTACCTACGATGAACGCCTCGAGCAGATCGCCAAGGATTTGCCGAAGCTACTCGACGTGGCCGACATCGACGCGGAGAAGTCGGGAAGCAGTCGCCGTCGTCAAGCGGAACCCGAAACCGAGGAGAACTCGGTGATGAGCGCGCCGTCCCGGGTGAGCTCGAAGGACATTCTGGAGAAGCTGCGCAATGAGGACAGCACCTATGAGGTGCTCGTGCGTAATGTCGACCCGGACAAGGCCGCTGCCATCGTGGAAAAGTATCCGGAACTGGTGGCGGAGCGTCAGGATATTCGCCAGTACCCGAATGGGGCGACGGCGGCTAACGTCATCGGCAAGATTGGCATGGATGGCGTCGGCCAGTTCGGCTTTGAAGCCTCTCGTGATGCCACTTTGCAGGGTATTAACGGTGGCAAGACCATTGATATCGCCTCTAACGGTGTGGCAATCCCGGGATCCACGCGCGATGTCCACGCAGCTGTGGACGGTACGACTTACGAGCTGACCCTGGACCTCGACATGCAGTACTTTGTCCAGCAGCAGGTCAACCAGGCGAAGGCCAACTCGGGAGCGAAGGATGCGTCGGCAGTCGTGCTCGACGCGAAGACCGGCGAAGTGCTTGCAATGGCGCAGGCGGACACGGCTAACCCGAATAAGGATATGGGGGCCGAGCTCGAAGAGGGGCGCACTATCGGAAACTCCGCTGTATCGAACCCATTTGAGCCGGGCTCTGTAGCAAAGATCATTACCGCCGCGGCCGCTATCGAAGATGGCAAGACCACACCGGATGAGGTTCTGCAGGTCCCGGGCACGATTGATATGGCGGGTGTCACCGTGCGCGATGCATGGGAGCACGGCACGGAAGCTTTCACGACGACCGGTGTATTCGGCAAGTCCTCCAATGTCGGCACCCTAATGCTGGCAGAGCGTTTGGGTCAGGACCGCTTCGCTGAGATGCTGCATCTCTTCGGGCTGGGGCAGTCCACGGGTATCGAGTTGCCCAGTGAATCGTCCGGCTTTGTGCCACAGCGTCCGCAGTGGTCCGGCGGTACATTTGCGAACCTGCCCATTGGTCAGGGTATGGCCATGACACTGCTGCAGATGACAGGAGTTTTCCAGGCAATCGCCAACGATGGCGAGCGCATCCCGCCGCGTATGATTCGTTCGACAATTTCCCCGGACGGCACGAAGACGGCAACAGAGCGCCCGGAAACAGTGCGTGTGGTTAGCCCGGAGACCGCCCAAACTGTGCGCGCTATGTTTGAAGGCGTTATGCAGTCTGATCCCACGGGGCAGCAGTCGGGTACCGCGGCCGGCAATAGTATTGAGGGATACTCGCTCACAGGCAAGACAGGTACGGCGCAGAAGTTTGACCCCGACACCGGCGCGTACTCGAATTCCAAGTACCACATCACGTTTGCAGGCATCGCGCCTGCCGACGATCCCCGTTTTGTCATTGGCATTATGCTTGACGAACCCCAGCGTGGTGTCCATGGTGACGGCGGTCAGTCAGCAGCCCCACTGTTTAAGGACATCGCCGCTTGGGCGCTTAACCGCTACAACGTACCGCCGTCGCCACCCCGCGAGGGCAAGTTGTTGCTGCAGCCGTAACGAGGTCACCACCACAATGAAGTTACCGCGACAGCACTAATACACAGACTTTTATTACTTTGGTTTCTGCAAAGTGAATCTCTTGAATTTTTCCAACCTGTTGTACACCAACGACTGACTTGAAAGAGGGAACAGCCAATGACCGCCACCCTTGCGAAATTGTGTAACCTCGCGCATGGCCGACTTGACGGCATTACCGAATCCGCGGCGGCAGGAGCGGATATCGCCGCAATCGAACTCAACGCTGCCGAAGTGCCTGAAGGCGGAATGTTTGCTGCCGTCCCAGGTACTCGCACGCATGGTGCGCGCTACGCGCAGCAGTCGGCTGCTACAGCGATCCTGACTGATGAGGAAGGTCTGAAAATCCTGCGGGAAGCAGGGGAGACTCGACCAGTCCTGGTTGTCGACGATGTCCGGGCCGTCATGGGGCACGTTGCTGCAGAAATCTACGATCACCCCTCGGATTCACTGACCATCATTGGGGTTACCGGCACCTCTGGCAAGACCACCACGACCTACATGCTGGAGGGCGCGCTCCTGGCAGCTGGATGCTCGACAGGCATCATTGGTACTACCGGCACGCGCATCAATGGCCGTGCCGTTCCGTCGAGCCTGACTACCCCAGAGGCTCCAGCCCTCCAGCGCCTGTTCCACCAGATGCTCTCCGAGGGTGTGACGCACGTTGTCATGGAGGTTTCTTCCCACGCACTGTCGTTGGGACGTGTAGACGGAGTCAGTTTCGACGTCGGCTGTTTCCTCAACCTCTCGCAGGATCACCTGGACTTCCACAAGACCTTGGAAGAGTATTTCCAAGCCAAGGCCAAGCTCTTTGATCCTGAAGGTCCGACACATGCACCGAAGGCTGTCGTGTGCATCGACGACGACTGGGGTGTCCGCATGGCAGATATCGCTGCCGGCGACCCGGATGTCCAAGTCACCACTGTCCATACTCAGCATCGCGTAACCGACAAGACGCCAGCTGCCGAGGTCTTTGCAGAATGGCACGCCGCTGCAGCCACTGTCGCCACTAACGGTGTCCAGCATGTGGAGCTAACGCGAAACAACACTGACACAGTTGAGGTGGAAGTTCCTCTGCCGGGTGCTTTCAACGTTGCCAATGCCGCAGTCGCATGGGCTGTGCTCGATGCGATTGGGCATGCCAATGACGCGGCCAAGAGCGGTCTGGCACAGGTGCGTGTGCCAGGCCGCATGGAGCGCATCGATCGCGGACAGGACTTCCTGGCTGTGGTGGACTATGCCCACAAGCCAGCCGCAGTAGCTGAAGTGTTGGCCACCTTGCGTGCACAGACCGAAGGTCGCGTGCTGGTTGTCGTCGGCGCCGGTGGCGACCGCGATAGTGCCAAGCGTCCAATTATGGGAGCTGAGGCTGCATGCGGTGCCGATGTCGTCATCATCACCGATGACAATCCACGCTCCGAGGTGCCCTCTGAAATCCGTGCGGCCGTGGTCGCCGGTGCGAAGGAAGCGGTTGCCAGCAGCAAGGCCAGTTCTGACACGGTTGTTGAGGAAATCGGCGATCGCGGCCAGGCAATTCGCCGTGTCGTCGAACTTGCCCACAGCGGCGACAGCATCGTGGTGGCAGGCAAGGGACACGAAACCGGCCAGGATATCGGTGGCGTGATTCACCCGTTCGATGACCGTGAGCAGCTGGCCGAAGCACTCACACAGCGACTGGAGGGATCCGCTGATTGAGATTGCTGAAATCGCTGAGGAAGCGCACCACCTGACATGCCTACCGCGAACCATTCGCGGTAAGCGAATAGAATCAAGAAATCATCCTTTACTAGGCGCCTGGAACTCTAACCAACAAGGACTATAGACATCATGATTGCCCTGACCGCCGCGGAAATCGCTCACATCGTGGGAGGTGAACTCGCCCACGTCAATGATGACGCCACAGTGACTCAGCCCGCAGAATTCGATTCCCGAAAGATTCGCGAAGGCTCGCTCTTCCTCGCCCTACCGGGCGCGCGTGTCGACGGCCACGACTTCATCGATCAGGCTGTGGCAGCTGGAGCGACGATGGCACTGGCGGCACGAGATGTTGGGCAACCTGCGGTCGTCGTCAAGCCCCTTGGTAAGCAGGACTCCAATGCCGACGCATTTGCACACGATCCGGATGGTTCCGGGGCGGCGGTGCTGGAAGCGCTTGGTAAGTTGGCGCGTTACGTCGTCGACGAGCTGAAGAAGGATCAGCTGCATGTCGTCGGTGTGACGGGTTCGGCGGGAAAGACGTCGACGAAGGACATGATGGCGACGCTGCTGCGTACCGACGGTCCGACGGTGGCGCCGAAGGGGTCGTTTAACAACGAAATTGGACATCCGTACACGGTGCTGCAGTGCACTTCGGAGACGAAGTACCTGGTTGCGGAGATGAGCGCACGCGGAATTGGGCATGTGGCCCACCTGGCGCGCATTGCGCCACCGACTATTGGTGCGGTGCTCAATGTTGGCACGGCGCACCTTGGTGAGTTTGGCTCGCGCGAGGCAATCGCGCAGGCTAAGGGCGAGCTCGTGGAAGCGCTGCCGGCTGCGGAGCAGGGCGGTGTGGCCGTACTTAATGCCGACGATGACTACGTCACTGGCATGGCTCCGCGTACCCAGGCGAAGGTGGTGTTCTTCTCTGCAGATGAGAACTCCGAACGCCACGCAACCGCGGATTACCGCGCCACGAATGTGCAGCTCGACGATCTTGCTCGTGCATCTTTTGACCTGCATGTACCGGACGGGCGTACATTCCCGATCCAACTGCAGGTCTATGGTGCGCACCAAGTGGCCAATGCCCTGGCGGCGATTGCGGTGGCAGTGGAATCCGGTATTGATGCTGAGCAGGTCGCAAAGGCGATGGCCGCGCATGTGGCAGCGTCAGAGCGGCGCATGGATGTCCAGCAGCTCACTGGCAACATCGTCGTTATTAACGATTCCTACAATGCCAACCCTGATTCGATGCGTGCGGGGATTGATGCTCTGGCACGTACAGCAGCTGGCCCAACGCACCAGGACGCCTCATCGTGGGCCGTGCTGGGACAGATGGGTGAGCTTGGTGATTCCGCTGAAGATGAGCACTCGTCGCTTGGCGAGTACCTTGTGGGCCGCGGCATCGATCGACTAATTGCAGTCGGAGAGAGTTCTAATGTGCATGCCCTGGCCGACAAAGCGGAAGAGTTGGGGTTAAATACTTCTAGGGTGCCGGATACATCCACTGCCGCGGATTTGGTGGCGGCCGAGGTGCGTCCGGACGATGTGGTGTTAGTCAAGGCCTCCTATGCGGACGGTATGTGGCGGGTCGCGGACTCGCTGGCTGCCAAGGTTGGGACTACGCCCGAAGGTGAAAGCGGAGAGGAAAAGTAAGTGATTCAACTTATTCTCAGTGGTGCGATTGCATTTCTGGTGAGTGTCTTTTTAACACCAGTGCTTATTCGCAAATTCTCTGCTGAAGGTCTTGGCCAGGAGATCCGTGAAGAAGGGCCGAAGAGCCACCTGCGCAAGCGGGGAACTCCGACTATGGGCGGCATCGCCATCATCGCCGCAATCGTCGCTGGTTATTTCCTCTCACACCTCGTTACGTATATCCAGACTGGCGTGGGGCCGTCCGCCTCCGGTCTGTTGGTGATGTTCCTGGTTCTGGCGATGGGCGCATTGGGTTTTGCCGATGACTTCATCAAACTCTACAAAGGACGCAACCTGGGGCTGAACAAGACAGCGAAGCTGGTTGGGCAGCTGGCGGCAGCGCTGATTTTCGGCGTGCTGCTGCTGCAGTTCCCGGATGCGTCTGGCTTGACTCCCGGTTCGACGAGCTTGTCGCTGATTCGAGATATTCCGTTCCTGAATCTGGCACCGGGGCCTGTGTGGTTCGGCATGATTGTCTTCCTGGTATTTGTCTTCATCGTCATTGCCGCATGGACGAATGCCGTCAATCTCACTGATGGCCTTGACGGCCTGGCCGCTGGCGCCACCGCGCTGCTACTGGCCACCTACACGCTGATTTCCTTCTGGCAGTTCCGTAACTCTTGCGAGGCTTCGCTGGGCAGCGGTTGCTACAACGTCCGCGATCCGCTGGATATCGCCGTTATTTCCGTCGCGGGTCTGGGCGCCTGTTTGGGCTTCCTGTGGTGGAATGCAGCGCCGGCAAAGATCTTCATGGGAGATACCGGTTCGCTGGCTCTTGGCGGTTTGGTAGCGGGTCTGTCATTTGTCACCAAGACTGAGCTGCTGATGGTTATCATTGGCTTCATCTTCGTGATGGAAGTTGCTTCCGTGGCAATCCAGATCGCGGTTTTCCAGACGACTGGCAAGCGCGTATTCCGCATGGCTCCTCTCCATCACCACTTCGAAAACGGAGGTTGGGCGGAGACAACTGTTGTCGTTCGCTTCTGGCTACTCGCAGGCATTTTCAACATGATTGGCGCAGCCATCTTCTACAGTGACTGGCTCTCTCAGGTAGGCGTATTTCAATGATTAACTCACCAGACCCGACCAACCTCACCGATATCCGAAATCTCGACTTAGTCGCTACGGTGCGCTCTGGTCGAGTTCTGGTGGCAGGAGCCGGAGTTTCCGGTCGCGGTGCCATTGCGATGCTCAAGGACATCGGCTGTCCGGAAGTTGTCGTCGTGGACGATTCCGCTCTCGGCGCACTGGTTGCCGCTGACTTTTCGGTTCGGCATGTCACGACCGCAGACGCTCGCGACGAGCTTGCCGACGCGGTTGCGATTGTGACCTCGCCGGGGTGGCGTCCGACCAGTCCGCTGTTCGGCGCCGCCGCTGAGGCCGGTGTCCCGGTATTCGGCGATGTGGCGCTGGCTTTCGCCGGCGACTGTGCCCAGCTGTGGGGGCCGAAACGTACCTGGCTGGTAGTCACCGGCACTAACGGCAAGACCACAACCACCTCCATGCTGGCCGCCATGCTCGGGGAGCAGGGCGCAGCTGTGGGCAACATTGGTGTGGCTCTGTACGACGCACTGACTGCTGAGCCTCGTATCGAGGTCTTGGCCGCAGAGCTGTCCAGCTTCCAGCTGCACTGGGCTCCAAACATTCGCCCAGATGCGGGAGTACTGCTGAACCTGGCGGAAGACCACATCGACTGGCACGGTTCTTACGAAAACTACGGTCTGGACAAGACCCGTGCGCTGCGCGGTACTGTCGCAATCTACGGTGCGGATGACGCAGATGTCGTCGAGCACGTGGAAAAGATGCTGAAAAACGACGAGCTCGGCAACTCCGTCGTGGGCTTTACCGATGGTCCCCCGGAGGCACACCAGGTCGGAGTTCGCGACGGCATGATTGTCGACCGCGCTTTTGGCGGCGGCGATGCCGCAGCTGACGACTCTGGTCCGGGCATTGTCATCGCACCGGTAGCGGGAATTTCTCCTCCCGGCCGGGCAGGTGTTCTCGACGCGGTGGCCGCCACTGCGATGGCGCGCAGTATCGGTACCTCACCGGAGCAAATTGCAGCGGCATTGGAGACTTTCGAAGTTCGCGCACACCGCGGTCAGATTGTCCATAAGGCAAATGATGTCGTGTGGATTGATGACTCCAAGGCCACCAACCCCCACGCTGCCGACGCTGCACTGTCCGGTCATGAGCGTGTCGTTTGGATCGTCGGTGGTCAGCTCAAGGGCGCGGAAATCTCTCCGCTAGTGGCGAAGCATGCTCATCGCCTGCAGGCCGCCGTGGTTCTGGGCGTCGATAGGCAACTAGTCAGCGATGCGCTCTCCCGCATCGCACCTGCTGTGCCGGTCGTTGTCATTGATGACACCGATAAGGTCGATGCCATGGCAAAGGTCTGTATGGCAGCTAGTGAATATGCCAACCCTGGGGATGTGGTGCTGTTGGCACCAGCTGCCGCCAGCTTGGACATGTACTCCGGTATGGCTGAACGTGGCGACTTGTTCGCGCAATGGGCGCAGAAGGTGACGTCAACTGATGGATAACTCCCGCAAGGCTCGTAATTTAAGCGCTAGCGCCGCGACGGCACAAAAGGGGACGAAGGCTACCAGTTCACAGCGGCCTTCGTCGTCAAGCTCTAGTGCTCGAGAACGGCCGGCGTGGGTGGAGCGTTTCAACGACTGGAAGTCGCGTCCGCTGTTCGACTACCACCTACTGATGATCATCGTCGCGCTGCTGACGTCGATAGGCCTGGTGATGGTGCTGTCGGCATCCATGGCCATCGCGGGTAACGACTCGGGCAGCGTGTGGTCGGTGTTCATCCGTCAGCTGGTCATGGTGGTGGCGGGTCTTATCTCCATGTGGATCGTGCTGCGAATGCGGGTGGAATTGATTCGCTCGCTATCGACAGCAGCGCTGATTTTGTCCTTTGTGCTGCTGGTTTTGGTGATTATCCCCGGTATCGGCATCGGCCTGGAGGAAACCGGTGCGCGTTCGTGGCTGAGTATTGGTGGTATCACCATGCAGCCATCAGAAATCGCGAAAATTGCGCTGGCACTGTGGGGTTCGAAGCTGCTGGCTGAAAAGGTCCGCACTGCTGTGTCCTATACCGATTTGTTCGGGCTGTTCGGTGCGGTCAGCTTCGTGGTATTGGCACTGGTGATGCTGCAGCGTGACCTCGGCATGGTTGCTTCTATGGCGTTTGTCGTGGTGGCGTTGGCGTGGTTCGCTGGCCTGCCGCGCGTATTCATCACCGGGCTGCTTGCCGCTGCGGCGTTCGCCCTGGTGATCTTCACCGTCACCGCGGGTTTCCGTTCGGCTCGAATCAGGGTCTACTTGGACTCGCTGCTTGGTAACTTCAACGACGTGCAGGGCGATGCCTACCAGTCCTACCAGGGCTTTCTTTCGCTTGCCGACGGATCTCTCACCGGTGTCGGTCTCGGTCAGTCGAGCGCGAAGTGGGGATACCTACCGGAGGCGAAGAATGACTTCATTTTCGCCATTATCGGTGAGGAGACTGGTTTCCTCGGCGCGCTGATGGTTATTTTGCTCTACGCAGCGCTCGGCTGGGTGGGACTTCGTATCGCCGGTCGTCAGAACGATCCGTTTCTCCGTCTGCTCGCGGGCACGATTACTGCTGCAACCGTGGTGCAGGCTTTCATCAACATCGGCTACGTCGTTGGTGCGTTGCCAGTGACTGGTCTGCAGCTGCCGCTGATTTCCGCCGGTGGTACATCGGCGATGGTGACGTTGTTCTCGATGGGTCTGCTGGCCACATGTGCCCGCCACGAATCGGAAGCAGTCTCTGCAATGCAGACTTCGGGACGTCCGGGGCTGGACAGGTTCCTGGGTATTCCGGAGCCAATCCCATATGACGAATCGCGTCGCCACGCGCCGAAGGTGCGTGCCCATCGCGATCCGCAACGCTTCGGTCCTCCCGTGGTGACCAGTGGAGCGCGTACTCCTCGTGGCGAGGGAGCGCAGGTGCGGGAAACCTACAGTGGCCGAGCTGACCGACCCAATCGGGCCGGCCGTAGTGGAGGCAGCCGCAGTGGTCGAGGTGCCGCCCCGCAGCGTGGCTCCCGAACCTCCGGCAGCTCCGGAAATTCGGGCAGCGTTCGTGGCCGCGAAGTGGATTATTCCCCTCGTAGTGACAACGGACGGACGCGGGGATTTACGGCGAGGTCGCCGCGGGCTGGACGGTCACAGGGCTCCTGGTCGTCGTCAAGCTCAGGCCGGGGCAGTAGGATTCGGGGCGAAGGCCGTGGCGGACAGTCGCGTTCGCGCCAGCGCCCGGGCCGAAACAATAGGAACGGCGGTTCAGCACCGCGGAGGAGGAATCGATAACACCATGGCAGACAAGAATCTGGGCGCAGCCGCTGGGGCGAAAGGCGCTTCGGAGTCTGAGCAGTTTCTCAAGGAAGATGGCTCTGCTCCGACCATTGTGGTGGCCGGCGGTGGTACGGCTGGCCATATCGAACCCGCATTGGCTGTGGCGGATGCGATTTTGAACCTGCAGCCGGAAGCCCGCGTCATTGCACTCGGTACGAATCGGGGGTTGGAGTCGACCCTCGTACCGGCGCGAGGCTATGACCTGGAGCTGATTCCGCCAGTGCCGGTGCCGCGCAAGCCGACTGCGGATTTGTTCAAGCTGCCTCTCAACGTCGCTCGTGCGGTGCGTGAGACCCGCAAGGTTTTCAAGCGTATCGACGCTGATGCGGTCATCGGTTTTGGCGGCTACGTATCGGCACCGGCCTACATGGCGTGCCGTGCGGGGAAGAAGATTCCGTTCCTGGTTCACGAGGCCAACGCCCGTGCGGGCCTGGCCAATAAGCTCGGTGTCGCACTCGGGGGCGTCGGTTTGGCCGCCGTGACTGGCTCTGGCCTGAAGGCCGAGGTCGTCGGCAATCCCGTGCGTGCCAGCCTCGCGGCGTTGGACCGCGATGCCAAGCGTGCCGAAGCCCGCGAGTTCTTCGGTTTACCGCAGGAGGGACCGGTGCTCTTTGTCACCGGTGGTTCGCAGGGGGCACGTTCCATCAACGAAGCTGTTACCGGTGCAGCCGCAGAGCTCGCCAACGCCGGTGTATCTGTACTGCATGCCTACGGCAAGAAGAATCACGTCGAGGTCGAGGCTATCCGCGAGGACGCCCCCTATGTCGCTGTGCCGTACATCGACCGGATGGATCTGGCGTACTCCGCCGCCGACCTGATTTTGTGCCGTTCCGGTGCGATGACGGTGGCTGAAGTCTCAGCTGTCGGCTTGCCTGCGGTGTATGTACCGCTGCCACACGGAAATGGGGAACAGGCGCTCAACGCCACCGATGTCATCGATGCTGGTGGCGGTATTCTCATCGCCGACGAGTCGCTGACTGCGGCATCAGTTTCGGATATCGTGATTCCGCTGGTCACGTCCCCAGAAAAGCTTGCCGACGGGCGCCGCGCCCTGGCCAACATTGGACATGGTAACGCTGCGGAGAACATTGCCCGTCGGGTGCTGTCTGCGGCTGTGAACTCTAAGAAGTAAAGCGAGCATAAACATGAACGTTAATTTCGATGACTTTCAGCCGGTAACGGGAGAGCTGCCCGCAAGTGTCCACATGATTGGCATTGGCGGTGCCGGTATGTCCGGTATCGCTCGCATCCTGTTGGCTCGTGGCATTCGTGTTACCGGTTCCGATGTCAAGGAGTCCCGCGCGGTGGTGGGACTACGTGCGATGGGAGCCACCATCGCCATTGGCCATGACCGTGCGAATCTTGAGCTTGCTGGCGAGGGAGAGCTGCCGGACGCAGTGGTCATTTCCTTCGCTGCTATCCCGAAGACGAATCCGGAGCTGGCCGGTGCACATGAGCTGGACATTCCGGTGCTCAAGCGCTCCGATGTGTTAGCGCTGTTGATGCAGGACTCCAAGGCTCTCCTGATCGCCGGTACTCACGGCAAGACCTCGACTACGTCGATGACCGTCGCGGCTTTGCAGGCAGCTGGTTTGGATCCGTCTTTTGCCGTTGGCGGTCTGATGAGCAAGGCCGGTGTCAATGCTCACCAGGGCAGTGGCGATGTCTTTGTTGCTGAGGCCGATGAGTCGGATGCCTCGCTGTTGACCTACCAGCCGGAAGTGGCCGTAATTACCAACATCGAGCCCGATCACCTTGACTTTTTCGGTGACGACGAGACCTACTACGCCGTCTTTGACGCTTTTGCAGAGCGCATTAAGGATGGCGGTCATCTGGTCATCTGTGCTGAGGATCCGCATGCGGCCGCATTGGGCGAGCGCGCGGTGGAGCGCGGCATTAACGTGCTGGCTTATGGTGGGGAAGAAGCCTTGGCTCAACACCCGACGCTGCCGGTCGGTGCCGTTTTGCACGGCTGGACTCCGGTCGGTGGTGGTGCCCGCGTGGAGGCCACTGTTGGCTCGACATCGGTGAGGTTTGAACTTCATCAGCCCGGCCGTCACATGGCGCTCAACGCGCTGGCTGCAATGGTCGGTGGCGACTGCGTCGGGGCAGATTTGGGGCGTATGGCGCGCGGTCTCGGTGAATTCACCGGTGTTCGTCGCCGCTTTGACTACCACGGCAGTATCGGCGAGGGGCCATTTGTTGGTGCTCGTATCTACGACGACTACGCGCATCACCCGACCGAGGTCTCCGCAGTTCTGGGCGCAGCTCGGGAGTTGGTCACCGAGGCCGGTCGTGGCAAGGTCATCGCTGTGTTCCAGCCTCACTTGTACTCGCGTACTCGCAACTTTGCCGACGAGTTCGCTGCCGCCCTGTCTCTGGCGGACAAGGCCGTATTGCTCGATGTCTTCGGCGCCCGCGAGGAGCCACTGCCGGGCGTCGACGGCGCGCTCATTGCCAACAAAATGACCATCCCTGTGATGTATGAGCCGCATTTCACCAGCGTCCCGGCTCGCGTTCGCGAAATCGCCGAACCGCACGATGTCATTCTGACCATCGGCGCTGGCTCTGTGACGATGCTTGCCGACGAAATCGTGCGCGAGCTCAGCGGAGACAACGACGAACAGGTGGAGTCGTAGCACTGTGAAAACCAGCCGAAAGCAATCTCAGCAGACCGATGGTGCAGGCCGGGGCACAACAGCGTCGCGGCGTCGGCGTTCAGCGCGCGCCCCGCGACGCGGCTGGCTCATCGGCGGTGGCCTGGTCGCGATTATCGCCATCGTTGCAGCGGTGGTGTGGTTTTCGCCGTGGCTGGTTGTGAAAAACATCGATGTTGAGGGCGTCGTCCACGGGGATAAAGACGCGATTGTCGAGGCCAGTGGTATCTCCGAGAATCAAAAGCTCATTCGCTTGGACACGGATGCCTCAGCGCGCTCCGTGGCGGGGCAGCCGTGGGTCGATAGCGTGACGGTCAGTCGTTCGTGGCCGCAGGGCGTGACTATTTCGGTACGGGAATTCACCCCGGTGGTGTTTGTCCGTGCCACTGACGGAGAGCACCTTTTTTCCGCAAATGGTCAGGAGTTCGTCACGGCAGCCCCGCCGCCGGGTGTCATTGAGGTTGTTGATGCACCTCGTGTGGATGAGCCAACAGACGGCAAAGTTGACCCCGAACCGCGCGTTATCAAGGCGGTTTTGAACGTCGTCAAGGCGTTGCCGGAGCCCGTCGCGCACCGTGTGGAGCGGATTAGTGCGCCTTCCGAGGCAGAAATCAAGCTATTTCTGACCGATGGATACGAGGTGTACTTCGGGTCCTCGGATAATGCGGCAGAAAAGGCACGCGCGACGGAGATTGTGTTGAACCGTGGCGAGAAGATTTGGAATGTCTCCAACCCCCGACTACCCGCTGCTAAGGGAGAGTAGAGAATGGTGGTGCCTGGAGTGATTTCTGTGGCTAAACACTATCCCTCAAGTGCAGGTTTAAGGTCGCGACACGCGCTAAAAGGTCGCTGAATTATTTGCAGTTTTCGACCACAATGGGGTCAACAGCTTTTCGGCCATGATGCACTTCTTCCGTGCGGTGTCATGGAGAGCTGTACCGCCCGGCAGTGCCAATGCTGTCGTGTGGCCCATGTGCAACGTGGCTAGATGAAATTATTTAGGACCTATAGGAAAGGGCGAGAAACGCGCAATGACCTCCCCGAATAACTACCTCGCCGTTATCAAAGTCGTCGGTGTCGGCGGCGGTGGCGTCAATGCTGTCAACCGCATGATCGAGGAGGGGCTGAAGGGTGTCGAATTTATCGCAGTCAACACCGACTCGCAGGCCCTGATGTTCTCCGACGCTGATGTCAAGCTCGACATCGGGCGTGAGGCAACTCGTGGCCTGGGAGCTGGCGCTAACCCCGAGGTTGGCCGCACTTCCGCGGAAGACCACAAGGACGAGATTGAAGAGACCCTCAAGGGCGCCGACATGGTCTTCGTTACCGCAGGTGAGGGCGGTGGAACCGGTACCGGTGCAGCTCCGGTTGTCGCGAGCATCGCCAAGAAGTCCGGTGCCCTGACCGTCGGCGTGGTAACCAAGCCGTTCGACTTCGAGGGCAAGCGCCGTGCGCGCCAGGCCGCCGAGGGCATTGAAACCCTCAAGGAGGTCTGTGACACCCTTATCACCATTCCGAACCAGCGTCTGCTGCAGATTGGTGAACAGGATCTGTCCATGATGGACGCGTTCCGCTTTGCTGACGAGATTCTTTACAACGGTGTCCAGGGTATTACTGACCTGATTACCATTCCGGGCATGATTAACGTCGACTTCGCCGACGTCCGCTCGGTAATGGCTGAGGCTGGCTCGGCTCTGATGGGCGTTGGCTCCGCGCGCGGCGACGACCGTGTGATGAACGCCGCTACTCAGGCCATTAACTCCCCGCTGCTGGAGTCCACCATGGATGGTGCACAGGGTGTGCTTATTTCCGTCGCCGGTGGCTCCGACCTGGGCCTGATGGAGGTCAACGCCGCCGCGTCCATCGTGGAGGAAAAGGCTGATCCGGATGCCAACATCATCTTCGGTACCATCATCGACGACAACCTCGGTGACGAAGTTCGCGTCACTGTGATTGCTACCGGTTTTGAGCAGGGTAACGGCAACCCGCTGGACAAGCCAGCCACAGGTGCCGCTGCACGTCCGGCTGCACAGGATGCCGAGGCGCGTCCGGCCGCTGAGCAGGCACCGCGACAGGGCAGCGCACTGCCGGGCGGTGACAACCTCGGCGCTCCGGCCCCGCGTGCGGAGGAAGAGCGCCCGGTCGCACAGCCACGCGAGCGTGAGGATCGCGACCGCTTTGTCCCGCGCACCAACCCGAACAGCGGTGGTCTGTTCACCGATAACCCGACACCGCGTACGCAGGAAAACCGCAACTACCGTGGTGCTCACCGCGATGACCGCGACGACCGTCGTGGCGGCTACCAGGCTTCCAGTGACCTGCCGGAGTGGGGCTTCTAAGAAATCATGACTGAATCCCGCCGCAGCCGAAAAATTCTGACGAATCGGCGCGGCGGGTTTTCGCTGCCACCATATGATTCCTTCAATCTTGGAGATCATGTCGGCGATGACCCGTCCGCAGTCGAACGCAACCGCCAGCGCTTGGCCGATTCTCTGGGAATCGACCGTGCCCGCTTCGTCTACATGGAGCAGCTTCACACCAACACGGTCACCGTCGTCAACGAACCACAAACTGAGCCTGTCTCGGCTACCGACGCCATCGTCACGACCACGCCGGGTCTCGCGCTGGTAGTGCTCGTTGCCGATTGCGTTCCCGTCTTGCTTTCCGACGATTATGCGGGTGTCGCCGCTGCGGTACACGCAGGGCGGACCGGTGCCCGCAACGGAATCGTTCGTAAATCTGTCGAGAAGATGATTGAGCTCGGTGCCACGCCCGAGAATATCCATGCGCTTCTCGGTGCGGCGGCTTCTGGCCACAATTACGAGGTGCCTGAGTCGATGGCCGATGACGTCGATAAGCATTTGCCCGGAGCGAAGATGCGAACGAAGCAGGGGACTGCCGGTGTCGACGTGCGCGCCGGCCTGATGCGTCAGCTCTATGACCTCGGTGTACGGCATGTCAATGTCGAGCCCAGCTGCACTATTGACAATGAGCAGTACTTTTCCTACCGGCGGGAGGGGAAGACTGGCCGTCAGGCGGGCATCGTAATCCTGCCTGAGCAGGGCTAAGTTTCAAAGTTGTAATTTTGGCGCGCCAAATTTGCGCGTGTCTATGCGATATTGCCAACCCAGCCGGTAGGTTGTGGGTAGCACAGACTTAAATTCGCACACTAAGAAGGACGTAGCAGAAGATGGCTGATTTCTTCCGTGGGGTTTCAAATTTCTTCGGTCTTACCCCGACTGATGACGCGGCTTACGACGAGCACTACGACGAGTTTGACCGCCGGGACGAGGAGCGTTTTGATGACTCCTATGCCGACTCGCGTCGTGCGGAGCGTCACCGCTACGAGCTGCGCGAAGAGGCTCCACGTGAGGCTGCAAGTGTGAACTCCCGCGAGGAGGACTACCGCTACGGCAACCTGCACTCCGTTGCTGAGACCAAGGAACCGGAGCAGGTCTTCATCAAGCCGGAAAGTGGTTTCCAGGACAAGTACTCCAAGGCTCCGGACATCGGTTCGCACTTCCGCGACGGTGACATTGTCACCTTCGATCTGAGTGAGCTTGACCCATCTGAGGCTAAGCGCTATGTCGACTTCGTTGCTGGACTGGTTTTCGGTTTGCGCGGTCGAATCAAGGCTGACGGCTCCGTGTTCACCCTGTACCCGCATGGCTGCGATGTCAACGAGGGCCAGTTCGACCGGATGTCCGGCTAGTCAGCCGGCTCGCATGGCTTGTTAGTGTTTCGTATTTCGATTAATTAGCTAGACTGTTTATTCGTGTCTTCACTACTGCTAGTTCTGCTAATCCTGCTGAAGCTTTTCACCTATCTGCTGTTGGCTCGCATTGTGATTGAAATGATTCAGTCATTTTCTCGCTCTTGGCGACCAGGCAGGGTGTTTTCGTCGATTGGCGAAGTTGTTTTTGTCATTACCGACCCGCCGGTGAAGCTGTTGCGCCGACTCATCCCGCCTATGCCGATGGGCAACGTGATGGTGGACATGTCTGTGCTTGTTTTGTTCTTCATCCTTATGATTCTGCGAATGGTGCTGCAGGTAGCTCTCGGCGCGGTGGTGTAAATATCGCTAACTGTTTGCTTGGGGTCCACAATGTGGATTTCGGTGGAGCTGTGTTGTTTTGACTGTCCCGAATGTGATGTTCTCGGGCATTGAATTGCTACCGGGGGTGTTAATCGGGGGCAATAATAGGAACCCGTTGGGGAATGTAATCCCCAATGGGTTTTTATTGTGTCGGGGGTAAAGTTCTGTGGCTAAAGGTGCAGGGTAAGGGCGAGGTTTAACGTTTTACTAGAACTTTGCCATTGGTTAGAACGTGGGGGATAGAGTCCTGCCCAAAATAAATGGGGTGAGGACTGTGACTAGAGCAGGTAGGATTGGCCGGGTAAACAGTACTACTGGAAATAATTCTCTTAAGATTTCTTAAGAACTGTCCGCTCAAAGTGTTAGGGGAACTCACCATGCCGTTGACTCCGGCTGATGTGCATAATGTGGCTTTCAGCAAGCCTCCGATTGGCAAGCGTGGTTACAACGAGGACGAGGTCGATCAGTTCCTCGACCTCGTAGAGGACGCACTGGGTGAGCTCCAGGATGAAAACGCTGAGCTGCGCCAGCGCGTTGAGGACCTTGAAGGTCAGCTAGAGCAGGGTGGCGGCGCAGACTACGCTGCTTCCGGTGCTGCCGCTGCGGCGCCGGCTGTCGATGAGGACAAGCTGCGCAAGGAAATTGAGCAGGAGCTGCGCGCTGAGTACAACGAGCGCCTGAGCGCTCAGCAGCAGGAGATTGAGGCTCACTACCAGGATCGTCTGGATGCTCTTGAGAAGCGTGCTTCTGAGGCAGAGGCTTCTGCACAGCAGGCTTCCTCCGCAGCTGCGGAGCAGCCGCAGGCAGTTGCAGCAAGCACCGGCACCGAGTCGCAGGAAGTTAGCCTCCGCGCTGCTCGTATCCTGCAGGCTGCTCAGGACACCGCTGATCGCGTCACCACTGACGCCGACGCTGAGGCCAACAAGCTTGTCACCGAGGCTCGTGAAAACGCTGACCGCACCGTGGCAGAGGCCAATGAAGAGGCCGAGCGCACTATCACCAACGCTCGCAATGAGGCAGAAGCAACTTTGGCTGATGCCAAGGAGCGCAGTGAGCAGCTGTTGGCTGATGCCCGCAACGAGTCTGAGTCGACCCTCACTGACGCTCGCCAGCGCAGCGAGCAGATGATCAGCGACGCAGACGCTCGCTCTAACGCCACCATCACCGCAGCGCAGCAGAAGGCAACCGCGCTGCAGGACGATGCAGAGCGCAAGCACCACGAGATCATGACCACCGTCAAGGAGCAGCAGACCGCTCTGGAGGGGCGCATCGAGGAGCTGCACATCTTCGAGCGCGAGTACCGCACCCGCCTGAAGACCTTCCTGGAGTCCCAGCTCGACGACCTGAACTCTCGCGAGTCGGCTGCCCCGGCCGACGGCTACAACAACTAATTACGTAGCCAACACGTAGAAAACCACCACGCTCGGCTCCCCAGAGAGGGGAGGCAGAGCGCGGTGGTTTTTGCTATCTTTCCCTGCGAACCAATCGCATTCTTTGTTCCGGTCAGGGTTGTAGTAGTTGCCTGAGACACTGCTATACTGACACCCATACGCGCAATGAGCCGGCCATCACCGGGGAGCGTTTCGGAAGAACAGTCCAGTAGAAAATGGGCCCAGTAGAACCGAACGGTTTGGCACCGTTACAAAGCCTTATTAAATAAGCGGGCTATCGCGTGAAACCGCATGGTTCTTGTTCGCAAGAACCGTCGTAAAGCGTGATGCCAAGCGGGGTGGTACCGCGCGAGACTCCTTTTCAGCGTCACCAGTAACAACGCTGAAGGGGCTAGGCATGCGTCCCCGTGGTGAGTATTAATGATGTTCGACCACGGAAGTGACGTAGAAACGGTGTCTAATTCGAACGATGTAAATGCCTCTGCTGAGGCCACTCCGGCAGGTGGCGCGTATCCGCGCACTGCTGACTTTGGTAAGTACACCTCCAGCCCGAAGTTTCCGGAACTGGAGGAAAAGGTTCTGGAGTACTGGGGCAAGGACAGCACTTTCCAGGCCTCTATCGATCAGCGTGATGGTGCTGACGAATACGTCTTTTATGATGGCCCGCCGTTCGCCAACGGTCTACCGCACTACGGTCACCTGCTGACCGGTTACGTCAAGGACATCGTCCCTCGTTACAAGACCATGCGTGGCTACCAGGTTGGTCGCGTCTTCGGCTGGGACTGCCACGGTCTTCCGGCTGAGCTGGAGGCAGAGAAGCAGCTCGGTATTAAGGACAAGGGCCAGATCGAGGAAATGGGTCTGGCTAACTTCAACAAGTACTGCGCTGAGTCGGTGTTGCGGTACGCGGGCGAGTGGAAGGAATATGTCACTCGTCAAGCGCGTTGGGTTGATTTCGACGGCGGATACAAGACCATGGACATGAGTTACATGGAGTCCGTGATTTGGGCCTTCAAGGAGCTCTACAACAAGGGCCTGGTCTACCAGGGATTCCGCGTGCTGCCGTACTCCTGGGCAGAGCACACCCCGCTGTCCAACCAGGAGACCCGCCTGGATGATTCCTACAAGATGCGGCAGGACCCGACCCTGACCGTGACCTTCCCGTTCACCGGCGCCAAGGCGGGCTCGGCAGCGGAGAAGACGCTGGCGGACAACCCGGTGCTCGCTGACACTGCGGCTATCGCTTGGACCACCACGCCGTGGACGCTGCCGTCCAACCTTGGTCTGGCCGTGAACCCGAAGGTCACCTACGCCGTAGTTAAGGTCGGCGAGGATTCCTCCGTGCCGGAGTTTGCAGGTAAGACCTTCCTGCTGGCAGAAGCACTGATTGGTGCCTACGCCAAGGAATTGGGCAAGGAACACGAGGTCGTGGCTACCTTCGCTGGTGCTGACCTGGAAGGCCTGACCTATCAGCCGATCTTCGACTACTTCGCAGATCACCTGAACGCTTTCCAGATTATGGTGGCGGACTATGTCACCACCGAGGACGGTACTGGTGTGGTCCACCAGGCGCCGGCCTTCGGTGAAGACGATATGAACACCTGTAATGAATACGGCATTGATGTCATCATTCCGGTGGACATGGACGGTAAGTTCACTTCGCAGGTGCCGGAGTACCAGGGCAAGTTGGTCTTTGACGCCAATAAGGACATCATCCGTGACCTGAAGGCCGCTGGCCGCGTCGTCCAGCACCGCACCATCGAGCACTCCTACCCGCACTCCTGGCGTTCGGGCGAGCCGCTGATCTACATGGCACTGCCGAGCTGGTTTGTGTCCGTTACCAAGATCCGCGAGCGCATGGTGGAGCTCAACCACAACGAGATTGAGTGGATGCCGGAGCACGTCCGCGACGGTCAGTTCGGCAAGTGGCTCGAGGGCGCACGTGACTGGAACATCTCCCGTACCCGCTACTGGGGATCGCCTATTCCGGTGTGGGTTTCCGACAACGACGAGTACCCGCGTGTCGACGTCTACGGTTCCCTCGATGAGCTGGAGGCGGACTTCGGCGTTCGCCCGACCACACTGCACCGCCCGGAGATTGACGAGCTGGTTCGCCCGAACCCGGACGACCCGACCGGTAAGTCCATGATGCGCCGCGTCCCGGATGTCCTGGATGTCTGGTTCGACTCCGGTTCCATGCCGTTTGCGCAGTTCCACTACCCGTTCGAGAACAAGGAGTGGTTCGAGTCCCACGCACCGGCCGACTTCATTGTGGAGTACATCGGCCAGTCCCGCGGCTGGTTCTACCTGCTTCACGTCCTGTCGGTTGCACTGTTCGACCGCCCGGCGTTCAAGAAGGTTGTCGCTCACGGCATCGTGCTGGGCGATGACGGCAACAAGATGAGTAAGTCCAAGCGCAACTACCCGGACGTCAACGAGGTCTTCGACCGCGACGGCTCCGATGCCATGCGCTGGTTCCTCATGTCCAGCCCGATTCTGCGCGGCGGTAACCTGATTGTCACCGAGCAGGGTATTCGCGAGGGCGTACGCCAGGCGCTGCTGCCGATGTGGAACGCATACTCGTTCCTGCAGCTCTACGCCTCCAAGCCGGCCGAGTGGTCGGTGGACTCCGACAACATCCTGGACAAGTACATCCTGGCCAAGCTTGCAGCAACCGTCCGTGCTGTCACTGAGTGCCTGGACAACACTGACATTGCTGCTGCCACCGATGAGGTCCGTCAGTTCTGTGACGCACTGACCAACTGGTACGTGCGTCGCTCCCGCGACCGCTTCTGGGCCGGCGATGTCAAGCACCCAGAGGCCTTCAATACCTTGTACACGGTGCTGGAGGTTCTCACCCGTGTGGCTGCTCCGCTTCTGCCGATGGCCACCGAGGTCATCTGGCGCTCGCTCACTGGCGGCCGCTCGGTGCACCTGGAGGATTGGCCGGACGTCGACAAGCTGCCGACCGATGACGAACTCGTTGAGTCCATGGACATTGTCCGCAATGTCTGCTCGGCAACATCGCGCATCCGCAAGGCCAACCAGCTGCGCAACCGTCTGCCGCTGAAGAAGCTGACCCTGGCATTCCCGGATGCCGAGCGTCTGCGTGAGTACACCGACATCGTTTCCTCCGAGGTCAACGTCGACAAGGTGGAGTTCACCTCCGACGTGGACTCGGTGGGACGATTCGAGGTCTCCGTCAACGCTCGCGTGGCCGGTCCGCGCCTGGGTAAGGACGTCCAGAAGGTCATTAAGGCTGTGAAGTCTGGCAACTACGAGGTTGTCGACGGCGCGGTTGTCGCCGATGGCATTCCGCTGCAGGAGGGCGAGTACACCCGCAACCTGGTCGCGATCTCGCCGGATTCCACCGCTGAGGTCGACGGCGTCAATGGTCTGGTCGTGCTTGACACTGAGCTCGACGAGGACCTGGAGTCCCGTGGTTGGGCCGCTGACCGCATCCGTGGTCTGCAGGATGCCCGCAAGAACGCTGGCCTTGAGGTCACCGACCGCATTTCGGTGAAGCTGCAGGTCCCGGCCGAGCGTGAGGAGTGGGCCAACCGCCACGCTGACCTCATCGCCCGCGAGGTTCTCGCAACCGCTTTCGAGGTCGTCGCTGGCGGAGAGTCGCTGAGCTACGACGTGGCGGACGGCTGCTCGGCGGATATTGCCAAGCAGTAGGGGAGAGTAATCTCTATGCCGACTTCCGGGCGGTGGGTTCTGCACATCGACATGGACGCGTTCTTCGCGTCCGTCGAGCAGCTCACTCGCCCGACTCTGCGCGGGCGGCCAGTTCTCGTCGGCGGACTGGGCGGTCGAGGTGTGGTCGCCGGTGCCTCCTATGAGGCCCGCGCGTACGGCGCACACTCGGCTATGCCGATGGCTCGCGCACGTCGTCTCATGCCACCGACCGCCGTGACGGTCAGCGCGCGCAAGGGCATCTACGGGCCGGTGTCGCGCCGCGTGTTCTCTGTAATCCGCGAGCGCGTGCCCGTGGTCGAGCAGCTCAGCGTCGACGAGGCTTTCATGGAACCCGAAGAGCTTCAGGGAGCCTCGAAGGAGCAGGTCATTGCCTGGGCGGAGCAACTGCGGGCAGATATCCGGCGGGAGACCGGCTTGGCCTCGTCGATAGGCGCGGGCGCGGGCAAGCAGTTCGCGAAAATTGCGTCAGGCCTGGCGAAACCCGATGGCGTGTACGTGCTGGACCCCGCACGCAATCACGAGCTTCTACACCCATTGCCGGTAGAGAAGCTCTGGGGCATTGGCCCTGTCACCGCTGCAAAATTGCACACGCTGGGCGTGGAGACGATTGGTGATTTTGCCGCCATGTCCCAGCGCGATGTCGAGGTTTCGCTGACATCCAAAACCGGTGTGATGCTGTGGCAGCTGGCGCAGGGGACAGATGACCGGCCGGTTAAGGAGCGCGATGTCGCCAAGTCTGTATCGGCGGAGTACACCTATCCTGAGGATTTGGAGTCGCAGGCCCAGCTCCACGCCGCCGTCGATCGCGCGGGTGAGTCCGCTTTTCGACGGCTCAAAAAAGATGGCCGTGGTGCCCGCACCATCACTTGCAAGGTGCGTCTGTCTGACCTGAGCATCCATACCCGATCTGAGACACTCGCCTATGCCACACAGGATTTCGACACCCTCATGGCCGTGGCGCACCGAATCGCGTTCACGCCCGCGGAGGTCGGCCCAGTGCGACTGGTGGGCGTCGGTTTCTCCGGGCTGGATTCGCACATACAAGAAGTCCTGTTTCCTGAGCTCGACCGCGCTATCACCGTCGAAGATCGAGTGCCAGCACCTGCGCTTTCCGACGCTCCCGCCGGCCTGGTCGAGCTATCTGGAACCGGTGCGTTGCCGACCGTTCGGCTTTCCGACTCCAAGTGGGCACCCACCTCGGACGTACACCACAGCGAGTATGGACATGGTTGGGTGCAGGGTTCGGGGCACGGGATTGTGACCGTCCGCTTTGAAAGCCGCACCAGTGGCCCCGGGCGCATGATTACGTTGAAGGAAGACGACCCGGAGCTGCGTCCGTGCTCCGCGGTGTGCAGTTTGGACTGGCCGGAGTGGCTGGCATCCGACGAAGCAGCAGCTCTCGACTTGCCGCAACCTGAGCGGGAAAGCGAAGACGATCTCGGCCCCGACGCGGATGCTTGATATGGCTGACTGCCTCAGTGCCGTTCGCGGCTCTCTGTTTATGCGCTATCCGTAAACTAGGGCACTATGACTACCGCATCCCGCATTGCAGAGCTCGAGGCAGCTCGCCGCGCCTCGTTGCGCAACACCGATCGAGATCCGAATCCGTCGACCACACTTCCCGACGACGGTCTGGATAACCGCCAGCGCATGCTGAACGGTCAGTGGTATATCGCCGATCATCCGGAATCACAGGCTCTGAACGTGCGAATTGGCCAGGTGGCCGCTGAATTTGAGGTCGCATTCCGCGAAGACCAGCAGGCAGCACAGCAAGTGCTAGCACCGGCACTGGGGTCTTTCGGAGAGAGCAGCACCGTTCGCCCGCCGATCTACCTGGACTACGGCGATAACATCCACATCGGCGACAACGTTTTCATCAACTTTGGGCTCACCGCACTTGACGTGGTGAAGGTGACAATCTGCGACTATGCGCAGCTCGGGCCCAACGTACAGCTGCTTCCACCAGTACACCCACTGGGAGCTGAGGCCCGCGCCGCTTATCTAGAGTCTGGAGATGAAATCATCATCGGACGCAATGCCTGGATCGGTGGCGGAGCCATCATCCTGGGCGGTGTTCACGTCGGCGACAATTCTGTGGTCGCCGCGGGTGCCGTGGTGACTAAGGACGTTCCCGCGGGCGTAGTCGTGGCTGGAAACCCGGCGAAAATCATCCGCATCATCGAGGCGTGAATTAGAACAGCGTCTGCGGATGCACATTCGCAGCCAGCGCGGCGGCGAGAATGATGCGCGCCTGCGGTGCATGCACGCAACCAGCGCTAATCACACCGTGCCGAGCCAGCGTCGCACCGCCACCGGCACCGCCGTAGGCGCCGTGGACATCACCGCGCGGAACGCGCGTTGCCATCACGACGGTCACATCAGCCGCAATGGCCCGGTCAATGGCAGCGGCAAACTCATCGGAGACATTGCCCGACCCCAGGCCCTCTACGACAATGCCGCGTGCACCGGCGGCGACTGCCGAATCCAGCAGTGATCCATCTGCACCCAAGTAGGCGGGGATAATCTCTACCTTCGAGCCCGCCAAAGCCGCCAGAGGCAGCGGATCTGGACGAACCGGCTCCTCCGGTGCATTAGTGGCAAAAGCCAAAGGATCGGTTGTGTGCCACTTCGTCGCACCTCGTACCGGCAAGACTGCGTGGCCAAAGACAATAAGAACGCCAATTCCCTGCGCAGAGGCATCGGAAGCAATGGTCACGGCCTCAAAGAGGTTCCCCGGTCCGTCGGTTTCCGGATGATCATAGGGAAGTTGTGCACCAGTAAAGACAACCGGACGCGAGTCAGCATGGAAAATATCGGCAGCCATGGCCGTTTCCTCCATCGTGTCCGTGCCATGAGTTACGACGACACCGTCCACGGAGTCGTCGTCAAGCACTTCGTGAATAGTGGCGAGAATACGGTCAACGTCGGTGAACGCGAGATTCGACGAGTCCAGCATCCCGAGCTCACGAACCTCCAGCTCTAACATGCCCTCTGGATAACGCTGCGCGACCGCTGCGACGAGCTCCGTGCCCGAGATGGTCGGGGTTAGCGCACCGCTGCGATCTGTGGTGCAGGCGATGGTGCCGCCGGTGGTGATGACAACGATTCGGCGAGGGGAGGCCGTGCTAGACGAGGCCGAGCTAGCCGGGGAATGATCCTGAGTCGACATGTCCACCATCTTACCTAGGCGTTGTTTTGGCCTTGTGTAGGATTATGGAAGGCGTGAAGCCAGCGAATCTTCATGCAGATTTTATTGGAGTAGTGCACATATGAAAGTCCCCTGCAACCAGCGCGTTAGCGGAATGCGTTGGCGCACAGCGCGTGGTGTGACAGTAGCGGCAATGGTCTCGGTCAGCGCACTTGGGCTCGCTGCCTGCGGTGGTGGCAATACTGCAGCGCCGACGACTGAATCGAAGACATCCAGCTCGGCGGAACCCGTCATCATGCTGCCGACGCGCGCAGAGCTTAACGACGTCCTCGCACGCCTTATCAACCCCGATTTACCTATCGAGGAAAAGGCGCTGACCATCGAGGACGGCGATACTGCCGGCGATTTCTTCGACATTGTCACCAATAGTGCCAATGAGCAGGAAATCAGCTTTGATGTCATTGATCCGATCACGCCCGGCTTCACGACGAAGCAGGCCGTGGCCGGTGTCAATATCCTCCGCCAGGAGGAAGATCCGATGCTCGTGGATCAGGTGGACTTCATCTACAGGGATGGCCGTTGGATGCTGAGCAAGGAATGGGCCTGCAACCTGGCATCGACGCTTGATCCGGAGCACAAGCCGGGGTTCTGCCTCGCGCCGGGCGAAACCCCTCCGCCGCCACCTGAGCCGGAGGAAGAAGCTCCAGTTGAAGAGGCTCCGGTTGAGGAGGCCCCAGCACCGGTCGAGGAGCCAGCCCCGGCTCCGGCGCCCGAACCACCCGCTGAGGAAGTTCCGCCTCCTGCACCTGAACCGCCGGCTGAGGAGGTCCCGCCTCCTGCGCCGGCTCCGGCTCCGGCTCCGGCGGAGGACGCGCCTCCTCCGCCTCCCCCGGCTTAGGTGCCGTTGGCCCAGGCATCACAGCCTAGCCCGGTCGGGTGCACTGGGGCAGACAAAAGAAAGTGTCTAGGTTTATGACAGTTCCGCCCATTTTTTGGGCAGAAAAGTGACATAAACCTAGACACTTTCTCGTCTTCTAACCTTGCGCTGGCCAGAGCTATTTCTTCTGGACTCTGGGCTACTTCTTCGACCCGCTGCCGTCCTTAAACTCCAGCCCGCGGTGCGTCTGCTGAGTGATGCGCACATCGGAGTTGCCGTCGCCGTAGGTCACGGAGGTCACAAAGTCGATGTTGCCCTTCATCGGAAGCGGCTTAGTCAGGTCGATGGTGACGCGGTCGGCAAGCATGTCAGTCGTGGCCTCGACAACCTTCAGTGCACCCTCGCCGCCAGTGTCCAACTCCGTGACGGTCGGCACCTGCTTGACATCGACCTTCAAATTAACAATGTCGCCCGCACGGCTGAGCAGGGTATAGGTCACCTTCTGCGTCATCGTGGTCTGGCCTTCGACCTCGCTTTCGACCGTCCAGGTTGCATCCTTTCCGATGTCCTCGGAGGGGAAGACGATAGGTACGGAATGCAGCTGTTGCAGCGCCATCTCCACACCAGCGCGAGCGGTGTCGGTCGCCTTCTCCGGCGCTCCCAGTTTGAGTTCCTTGACCTCACCAGTGGCCGTTGTTGACCAATCAGAGATAAAGCCCTGCGCGGTCGCGATATCCTCATTCAGCTCATCGTTGGAGCCGTGTGGCTTACCCACCTCTGACGTCACCACACGAGTATCGTTATCGCTGGTAACAGTGCTGGTCAGGGGGATTTCCAGGCGGGTGTCCGGGAACGTCTGGTCGCTATCGGCGTTTCCGCCACGCTGCGCGAAGCCCTGCGTCACCGCCACGGTCGACTCCTGCTCTGCACCGTCGTCCTTCCAGCGCACGCTCGCCAGCTCACCGCTACCAGCACTGGTCAATTCGACCTTGGGTTGTGCAACGTCCACGGGTTGTGTTTTCACCGAGCTTTCCGACGAGCACGCGGCCAGTGACACCACAGTGGTAGCGGCAACAACAGCGGTGCCGACCCTCGCCAGCAGGCCACGCTTGGTGTGACCAGGCTGGTCGCTGCGGCTAGGTCGACGGAACCACGAGGAGGTGGTGCCTCCTGCACGTCGTAAAGAGGAGGAGGCCGGAACAAACTGAGATTGGAAACGTCGAGTCACACCGGTTAGCGTACCGGTTTCGTGGTGGATAGGAACCACCCGGGCGGTGTCAGTTGGCTGAATATGGGTTTGTTAGGCCATTATGGGACAGTGACTAAGAAGGAAACGAGGACATATTTCCCGCGGCGGGGGATTCTCGCTGCGGTTATTGTGTCAGTTGCGATTATCGATCAGCTGACCAAGATTATCGCTTTGAAGACTCTCGATGGCCGTCCTGCGGTGCAGGTGATTGGCGATCTCTTCGAGTTGCGGCTCGTTTTTAACCCCGGTGCAGCCTTTTCCTTTGGCACGAACGCCACCTGGGTTTTTACCACGTTGCAGCTGGTTTACATCCTGGCTGTGATGTGCTTTTCCCATTGGCTGCGCAGTCCTATATCGGCGACTGCGGCGGGGCTTATTGCTGGTGGTGCGCTGGGCAACCTCATCGATAGGCTGTTTCGGGAACCCGGTTTCTACGTCGGCCACGTCGTCGATTTCCTGTCGGTTAAGGGTTTTGCCGTATTTAATATCGCGGACTCCGCGATTACAGTGGGCGTTATTATCCTCGTTATCTGGATGGTTTTTTCCAAGGAGCCGGATCTCTTCGCTGATCAGATTGCAGCGGAGAAGAAATCTTCCCAGACGGATCAGAAGCAGTCGGCGGAGGGAGGACAGCAGTGAACGACAATGCAGTAAATACCGGTGCAGCACTCGGGGGAGCGCACCAGCCCGACCGAGAAACCCGGCAGATGCCCGTTCCACCGGGCTTGGCCGGTATGCGGGTAGACGCCGGTGTGGCTAAGTTGCTGGGACTCTCGCGCACAGCGGTGGCTGATTTGGCAGCGGCTGGGGACATCACGGTCGATGGCGTGAGCGTTGGTAAGTCCGACCGATTGGAAGAAAACGCTTTCCTCTCAGTGTTGTTGCCGCCGGTGGAAAAGCCATTGGTTCCCAAAGAGGAACTCGTCGAGGGCATGGACGTGCTCTACCACGACTCCGATTTGGTGGCTGTTCACAAGCCTGTCGGTGTGGCCGCACATCCGTCGGTCGGTTGGGAAGGCCCAACGGTTATCGGCGGACTGGCGGCTGCTGGTTTCCGCATTTCTACCTCCGGTCCGCCCGAGCGAAAAGGCATCGTGCATCGCCTCGATGTTGGCACCTCTGGCGTGATGGTTGTCGCCTGCTCCGAACGGGGCTACTCCGTGCTCAAGCGGGCGTTCAAAAACCGTGAGGTGTCCAAGACCTATCACGCTCTGGTTCAGGGGCATCCGGATCCGCTGTCGGGGACAATTGATGCGCCGATTGGCCGTCATCCTTCGGCGGGTTGGCGCTTTGCCGTCCGCCAGGATGGCAAGCATGCTGTGACGCACTACGAAACGCTTGAGGCCTTCGCCCCAGCAACGCTGCTGAAGGTGAATCTAGAGACTGGGCGCACGCACCAGATTCGCGTGCACTTCTCTGCGCTGAATCACCCATGCTGCGGCGATCCCATGTACGGTTCCGATCCGGCATTGGCCAAGCGGCTGGGGCTCAACCGCCAGTGGCTTCACGCGGTCTCGCTTGGTTTCCACCACCCGGCAGATGGGCGCTGGATGGAAATCGAATGTCCATACCCAGATGATTTGAACCACGCATTGGAAGTTTTGAGGCAGAGCGCATGACGCAGACCCCATCGGGATCCAAGAACCCACCACGCCGTGAAACTCGCGCGAAAAGCACTGGTGACGGCAGTATTTCGCCAGTGATGGCACTGATCTCTGGTTTCTGTGTTGTCGTATTGGTGATTGTTTTAGCAGTCGCTTCGACCTCCGATCGGGTAAGCAAGCCGCAAAATCTCAACGGCGATGCGCTCGGCCCGGACCCGTGGGAAGCAACCGAGCAGTACGTAGAGCGTGCCGACGAGTCCCTCGCGAATATGAAGAAAGAGGACTACCGGCTAAAGACCGGCCAGCCAGTCGTAGAGGACCCGAAGTTCTGGGCGTTGGTGACTTTTGACCGGCTGCTCGATGCGCAAGAAGCGGCACAGGTCTATGAAAAAGAGCCCTCTCTGCGAGTATCGACTGCAATCATCGGCGGTGTGAGCACCCGGTATTTGCCGCAGCCGAGTAAAACAGCGAGCGAAGAAAAGCTGCTGCAAGATCAGCTGGAGTTAGCGGCTGCTTACGCAGACGTCGCGATTGACGACGAACGGCTCGGCTTCAACGGTTTACTGGTCTATGGTGACGCTGAATCGTTGATGGATGTCAAGAAAATGCCCGATGTGAAAGCTGTCGAGGCGCTGCCATCAGATGCGGCGCGTGGCCGTTTTGGTATTCGCCCGGTGCTGAGTTCCGGCTTCACGGATAAAGATCCTCTCTTTGCGCCGGGGCTGAGCCAGAACTAAGCGGCCAGAACTAATAAAAGCCAGAACCAAGCGCCCAAATCCAAACGACTAGGATGAAGCGGCTAGAACTCTGCCGTCAGTACGCAGTCAGTTTCAACAAGAACGAAAAGGAGTCAGTCAACAGTGATTCAGGCATTCGGTGCGTACCTTTTGTGGGCGCTGTTTCCGCTCTATTTCCCCTTGCTGGAACCAGCAGGGGCCGTAGAGATTTTGGCGCACCGATTCGTCTGGACCCTTGTCTTTATGGTCATTGCCCTCAGCTTCATGCGCGCATGGCCAGAGCTGAAGGCCGCGAGTGCCAAGACCTGGGGCACTATTTTTATTGCCGCACTGTTGATCTCCGTCAACTGGGGTGTGTACGTCTACCTGGTCAACAATGGGCAGGTGGCGGAGGCCGCGCTCGGCTACTTCATCAACCCGCTGGTCAGCGTTTTGTTGGCGATGATTTTCTTCCGTGAAAGCATCTCGCGGTTGCAGCTCGGCAGTGTCATCCTGGCAACCATTGCGGTCATTGTTCTCACAATCGGTGTGGGACATCCGCCGTTGGGTGCGCTGGCGCTGGCGTTCAGTTTCGGTTTTTACGGACTAATGAAGAAGCGGGTATCGCTTTCCTCCGCAGCTTCGCTGACGGCCGAGTCCGCCGTAATCACACCGATTGCGCTGGCCTACATCCTCTGGTTTACCTACAACGGGCAGAGCACCTTTACCTCCGAAGGAACTGGTCACATGCTGCTCATGATGAGCGCCGGTGTTGCTACCGCCATTCCGTTGCTGCTCTTCGGCGAAGGTGCCAAACGCCTGCCGCTGGCCACCTTGGGTCTGATGCAGTACCTCACTCCGGTTCTCCAAATCACCCTGGCAGTCACTGTGCTGGGCGAGCAGCTCGAACCGGAGCGCTGGATCGGGTTCTTCATCATCTGGGGTGCCGTCGCGCTGTTCATCTGCGACCTCATCCTGAAGATGCTCCGGCAGCGTCGGGTTCGCCGGGAACTCCGCAAGGCCGGTGTTGAACCGGCCGCGGTTTCCGACGATGCCGCCGACCAGACGGATGGGGCGGTTACCCGGGACGTCGTAAAGCCGGCAGATAATTAGCAGAAAAGTTCGCGCAGGTGCTCGTTGAGGAAGATTCCCTGCGGGTCGACCTTTTCCCGTAGTGCCTGGACCTCGCCGAACAGCGGATAACGTTCCGCGAAATCCTCCGCGCGGAGCGTGTGCAATTTGCCCCAGTGCGGGCGACCTTCGTGGGCCTTGAAAATCGGCTCGATGAGGTTGAAGTACTCTCGATAATTTTCCTTCCAGTAGCGGTGGATGGCGATGTAGGCACTGTCGCGACCGTACGCAGTGGATAGGGCCACATCATCGGCTTTCGCGGAGCGCACCTCGATGGGGAAGGAGACTTTCATCCTCTTGCGGGCAATCGCGTCGCGGATTTCCCCGAGGACATCGGAAGCGGCCTCGAGCGGGACGGAGTACTCCATCTCGGAAAAACGCACTCGGCGCGGCGAGACAAAGACCTTGTGCGCCTCATTGGAGTAGCTGCGCTCTGGCACGGTGTTGGTGGCAATCCGGTTGATGGTATCGGTCGTAGCGGGAATGGCCTTAGCAATCTCGCAGCACGCCAAGAGTCCCATGTTGTTGACGACTTCGTCGTTAAGATACGTACGCGCGCTGCCCAGGCGCTGCTTCAGGCTATTGCGGCTCGGGCGGCGGTGGCGCTGCGGTTCAATGCGAGTATTGTGCTTGACCAGCGTCTCGCGCTGTCCCGGGAACCAGAAAAACTCCAGGTGGTCAGCTTCTTTGCAGCGCTCGGCGAAACTCTTGCGCAGGGAATCAAACTCTTCGCGGTGCTCGTCGGCGTGCAGATCAAACGCTGGCACGACGGACATCGTGACCTCCGTAAGCACGCCGAAGACACCCAGTCCCAGCCGGCCGAGGCGGTAGAGCTCGCCGTCGATTCCCTCAGCGTCCGGATGGCAGTGCCTGACGACGCCATCCGCAGTGACAATCTTGAATCCCTTCACGGTGCCTGCGAAACCGGTGAATCCAAGCCCGGTTCCGTGCGTGCCAGTAGAGATAGCACCGGCCAGCGACTGCGGATCGACATCGCCCTGGTTGGGAAGTGCCCAACCGAGCGGGCGCAGAATACCTGGAGTGTCGCGCAGGCGAGTGCCGGCACGCAGCGTAGCGGTCTGGTTGACGGCGTCGAGCTCGACCAGACCAGAGCAGCGATCGAGTTGAATGCGGTGCCCATCGGTGGTGGCCACGGAAGTAAAAGAATGACCGGCCCCCAGCGGGCGCACCGTAGTCCCTTCGGTCTTCGCCGCTTTAATTACCGAGATGACGCCCTCATCATCGTGCGGCTGATGAGTGTAGGACGGGGTGCACGATTGCGTGTGCGCCCAATTGCTCCAATGCGAGTTGGCGACGGCTTTCGCCTGCGCACGCCGACGTACGCGTGGTACTCGGGACTCAACTGTAGAGACTGTGAAGCGGGCGTTGTTGTGTGAATTGCTCATGTGAAGATCAATCCCTTTCCTCGGTACGTGGGCCAGTGGGCGATGATGGTGCCATCTCGAACTGCAATGACTTCTTGTGTGTGCTCGGCTATTTCGCCGGCCTTGGCGTGGCGGAACCACACGGGATCTCCCAGCGAAATTGCGTCGGCGGTCTTGCCGAGCAGCGGAGTCTGCACCTCACCTGGTCCTTCCTCTGCCGCGTAGCGCAGGCCAGTGGGGTACCAGGGGGTTGGCAGCCGGTCATCTCCCGCCGGTCCAGAGGCAATTCGACCACCGCCGGACACCGTGACCACGCCCTTCTTAGGACGTCGCGTCGCCGGCAACACAAACCAGGACGCCGGGCGCAGATTGAATGCGCGATAGTTATCGAAGAGGGTTGGTGCCAGGAACCCCGACCCCGCCGCTGCCTCGGTGACTGCGGCCTCGGCGCACGTCGACTCCAGCGACCCCGTGCCACCACCGTTGACAAACTCCAGCGGCCCCGCCACTTTCTCGACTGCAGCGACAACCTTCTCGCGGCGCTTCGCCAACTCCTTCTTTGAGACGGCCTGCATCACTCGAATTGCGCGCGCACGCAGGGAGTCTCCGGCATCGCCCACTCCGGCAATGTGTCCCTCATACATCATGATTCCCGCCAGCTGCAGCTCCGGACGGGCAATAATCTGCTTGGCAAACGCCGCTGCCTGCTTCGGCGAGAACAGGCTTGAGCGCAGCGTACCGATATGCACGCCGGGGAGGGGACGAAAGGATGCGTCGACGTCCATGCACACGCGGATTGGCGCATTTTCGCTTGCCGACGACGCCAGCGCCTCCAGATGCTCGGGACGGTCAACCATGACGCAGATGGCGGCACGCGCTGCATCATCGTCGGCAAGCTCTGAGATAGCGCGGGCGTCAAGAGTTGGGTAGGCGACGACGATGTCGTCGCTAATGCCTTCTCGGAATAGGTACAGCGCCTCTGCCAGTGAATATGCCAGCACGCCCTGGAAACCGGGGAAGGCCAGGACGTGCGAAATAAGCTGTGGAATGCGAATCGATTTCGAGGCCACGCGGATAGGCATCCCGTTTGCACGGCGGAGCATATCGCGGGCATTGGCTTCGACCGCCGCGAGGTCGACGACGACTGCAGGAAGGGAAGTGCAGTTAAGCAGCGTGTCGGTAGCTAGTGGCGGGCGGGCTGTCTGGGGCGTCTGCGGCGGCAGCGCTTCAGGCAGGTGAGACATCGATGTCGGAGCCGGGCGGGATGTGTCCGAGGACTCCGGGGCAGAAGCTCGAGAAAGTTTCATGCCCTAAAACGTAATCATTGAAAACCTGTACTGTCTTTGATTTTGAAAAGAAAGTCAGAATTTTCCAGGTCTGCGCCCTTTTAGACCAGCCAGCTGTAGCGGGCGGCATCCATGTTGGAGGTGATGACATCGCCATCGATGAGGTAGCCGGCGGCAACTGGGCGGCGGTCGATGGTTGCAAGAACCTCGTCAAGCTCGGGCTTGGGGAAGTAGGTGAAGTGGCCATCGGAAAGTGGTGCGAACACTGTATTGCTCCTTTGGTTCTTTGCTCGAGGGCAGTGCGTTTCTTTGTGGCCGCGAGGAAAACATGAGAACTTCCTCACGAACCGTGGTGTCGAGTATTGTTAACTGGTTTTGAAAAGTAAAGGAAAAGTAAGAGTGATGTTGCACACGTCTTTAGCTATAACTGTGCAGGCATAAGGGGCTGCTTCATTTTGGGTGTTCGAAGGAATCGTGTTCAATCCGGGGGATTGTCTACAATCTGGACTCATGGCTAACTCCTCCTTCGTGCACCTCCACAATCACACCGAGTACTCCATGCTCGACGGTATGGCGAAGATCGATTTGCTTGCCGACGAGGTTGCGCGACAGGGAATGCCTGCGGTCGGTGTCACCGACCACGGCAATATGTTTGGCTCGAATGCGTTCTATCGGCAGATGAAGTCCAAGGGCATCAAGCCAATCATCGGCATTGAGGCATATATGGCGCCGGAGAGCCGTTTTAATAAAAAGCGCATTCAGTGGGGTGAACCGCATCAGCGTCGAGACGATGTCTCGGGTCGTGGCTCCTACTTGCACCAGACCATGTTGGCTGCGAATGCGCAGGGCCTGCGGAACCTGTTCTACCTGTCGTCGATGGCATCGTATGAGGGACAAATTAGTAAGTACCCGCGTATGGATGCCGAGTTGGTGGCAGAACGCGCCGAGGGCATTATCGCGACCACTGGGTGTCCGTCGGGTGATGTGCAGACGCGTCTGCGTCTGGGGCAGTTCGACGAGGCTCTGCAGGCCGCCGGGATGTGGCAGGACATCTACGGCAAGGAAAACTACTTCCTTGAACTGATGGATCACGGGCTGGATATTGAGACCCGCGTGCGCAGTGAGCTACTGGAGATTGGCCGGAAGCTGAACCTGCCGCCACTGGTTACGAATGACTGCCACTACGTCACCCGTGACCAGGCCAAGGCTCACGAGGCCATGCTCTGTGTGCAGACGGGCAAGACGCTCAATGACCCGGACCGTTTTAAGTTCGACGGTGATGGCTACTTTATTAAGTCCGCCGAAGAAATGCGCGCGACCTGGGATCACCTAGTCCCGGGTGCCTGCGATAACACGCTGCTCATCGCAGAGCGCGTCGAGGACTACGACGAGCTGTGGGAGGAGCACCCGCACGATCGCATGCCGAAGGCGGACGTTCCGGAAGGGGAGACGCCGACGACATGGCTGCATCACAACGTGATGGAGGGGCTGCGCAAGCGCTTTGAAGGGCGCGAGGTACCGGAGGAGTACATCCGGCGCGCGGAGTACGAAATTGAGGTTATTGACGGTAAGGGCTACCCGTCGTACTTCCTTATCGTTGCGGAGTTGATTCGCCATGCCCGTGAGGTGGGCATCAAGGTCGGTCCGGGGCGTGGTTCCGCTGCCGGTTCCCTGGTTGCATACGCGACGTGGATTACCAATATCGACCCGATTGAGCACGGTCTTCTCTTCGAGCGATTCCTGAACCCAGAGCGTCCGTCCGCGCCGGATATCGATATCGACTTCGACGACCGCCGCCGCGATGAGATGATTCGCTACGCGGCAGATCGCTGGGGCGAAGACAAGGTGGCGCAGGTGGTCACCTTCGGTACGGTGAAGACCAAGCAGGCTCTGAAGGACTCGGCGCGTGTGCAGTTCGGTCAGCCGGGTTACCAGATTGCAGACCGCATTACTAAGGCGCTGCCACCTGCGATTATGGCTAAGGACATTCCGCTGAGCGGCATCGTCGACCCGGAGCACCCACGCTACGGCGAGGCCGCCGAGGTTCGTCAGCTTATTGAAACCGACCCGGATGTGGCTCGAATTTACGAGACAGCCCGTGGTCTCGAGGGCGTCGTTAGGCAGACCGGCGTGCACGCTTGTGCCGTGGTGATGGCGTCGGTGCCACTCTTGGATCACATCCCGATGTGGAAGCGACAGACTGACGGCGCGATTATCACTGGCTGGGACTATCCGGCGTGTGAGGCCATCGGTCTGTTGAAGATGGACTTCCTGGGTCTTCGAAACCTGACGGTTATCGGTGACTGTATTGAGCACATCAAGTCCAACCGAGGCGAGACAGTTCTGCTCGATGACCTTCAGACCGATGATCCAAAGGTCTATGAGCTCCTGTCACGCGGTGACACCCTCGGCGTGTTCCAGCTCGATGGTGGCGGAATGCGTGAGCTGCTCAAGCGCATGCAGCCAACGGGCTTCGACGACATCGTGGCATCGCTGGCGCTGTACCGTCCGGGGCCGATGGGTGTGAACGCGCACTTTGACTACGCGGATATTAAGAATGGTCGCAAGCCTTATAACGCCATCCACGCGGAACTGGATGAGCAGCTGAAAGAAATCCTGGAAGAAACACACGGCCTGATTGTGTACCAGGAGCAGATCATGAAGATCTCGCAGAAGCTGGCGAATTACACCGCGGGCCAAGCAGATGGTTTCCGTAAGGCCATGGGTAAGAAGAAGCCCGAGGTGCTGGCCAAGGAGTTCGTGAACTTCGAAGGCGGCATGTTGGAAAATGGTTTCTCTAAGGATGCTGTCCAGAAGCTGTGGGATATTATTCTGCCCTTCGCTTCGTACGCGTTTAACAAGTCTCACGCGGCGGGCTACGGCCTGGTGTCCTACTGGACCGCGTATCTGAAGGCCAACTACACCGCTGAGTACATGGCGGCGCTGTTGACCTCGGTGGCGGATGATAAGAACAAGCTGGCTATTTATCTGTCGGACTGTCGCCACCTTGGCATTAAGGTGCTGCCGCCGGATGTCAATGAGTCGGGTATGGACTTCGAGCCGGTCGGTGAGGATATTCGCTTCGGCCTTGGCGCTATCCGCAACGTCGGCCATGATGTGGTCGCGTCGATTGTGAAGACGCGCGAGGAGAAGGGCAAGTTCACGTCGTTCTCGGACTATCTGGACAAGATTGAGACGCTGCCGTGTAACAAGCGCATCACCGAGTCGCTGATTAAGGCCGGCGCTTTCGACTCGCTGGGGCACCCACGAAAGGGCCTTGCGCTCATTCACGAAGAAGCCATTGACTCGGTGCTGTCGACCAAGAAGGCTGCAGACAAGGGACAGTTCGACCTGTTTGCGGGCTTCGGTGGGGAAGAGGACACCGGATCGGAGAGCATCTTTGAAATCCGTGTGCCGGATGAAAAGTGGGATCGCAAGCACGAGCTGACCCTGGAACGAGAAATGCTGGGCCTCTATGTCTCCGGTCATCCACTCGATGGGTTCGAAGAATCGCTGGCCGCGCAGACCGATACCGCTTTGACCACGGTCGTCGGTGGGGAAGTCGCTAACAACACCGAAATCACTATTGGTGGCATTGTCTCTAGCGTTGACCGTCGCGTGAATAAGAACGGTCAGCCCTGGGCGATTATCGGTATTGAGGACCACAACGGCGCGCGCGTGGAAGTCATGGCTTTTGCGAGGACCTACGCGATGATTGCCACCAGCATTGCTGAAGACGCCATTGTGCTTATTCGTGCTCGCGTTCAGTACCGCGATGACCGCATGAGTGTGGTCTGTGATGACCTGAAGCTGCCGGATCTTGGCCGTAATGGCTCCACTTCGGCGCCGCTGCGTTTGACCATGCGCACTGATCAGTGCACTCCGGAGATGATTGCCAAGCTGAAGTCAGTACTGCTGGACAACCCAGGCGACTCCGACGTTTACCTCAAGCTTGTCGACGGCGATTCCCACACCACTTTGGTTCTCGGCGAGCACTTGCGGGTTGACCGGGACGCCAGCTTGATTGGTGATCTGAAGGCGACGATTGGGGCCAGCATTTTGGGGTAGCTTATCGTGGCCCTGATTGTCGCAACCGGTTGTATGACCGAGTAGAGTCATAGCTCATGAGTGAGAATTCTGTGCCTGCTTCCCAGACCGAACGCCGACTTGTTCACGCGGCCGATATTCAGATTGCGCAGGCACGAATTTCTTCGGTTATTGCGGCCACTCCGCTGCAGTTCAGCCCACGTCTTTCCGAAATCACCGGTGCAAAGGTATTCCTCAAGCGGGAAGACCTCCAGGACGTGCGCTCGTACAAGATTCGCGGTGCCTACAACGCCATGGTTCAGGTTACCGACGAAGAGCGAGCAGCAGGCGTCGTTGCGGCATCTGCAGGAAACCACGCTCAAGGCGTGGCATATGCCTGCCGCCAGCTGGGTATTAAGGGGCGCATCTATGTGCCCAATGCCACGCCGAAGCAGAAGCGCGACCGTATCGCTTACCACGGCCGCGATGCCGTTGAGATTGTCGTTGTCGGGGACTCCTTCGATGAGGCCGCCGCTGCGGCGCGTGCTGACGCACAGCGCACTGGTGCCACCATGGTGGAGCCATTCGACTCCTTCAACACCATCGTCGGACAAGGCACTGTCGCAGCTGAAATTATTGCGCAGCTCTCCGGTCAGGGGTTGACTCTGGATACCATCTGCGTACCGGTCGGTGGCGGTGGTCTGCTCAGCGGTGTCACCTCTTACCTGTCGGATATGTCGCCGAACACCCAGGTCATGGGTGTGGAACCTGCGGGTGCGGCCTGCATGCGCGCAGCCCTGGAGAACAATGGCCCGATTACGCTGGGGCACACCGATCCGTTCGTCGATGGCGCCGCGGTGGCCCGTTTCGGTGACCTGCCATGGCACATCCTGGAGGCCAACCGCAACCGCGTTCATCCGATGATTGCGCCGGAGGGCGCGGTCTGTGAGGCGCAGCTGGATCTCTATCAGAACGAAGGGATCATCGCTGAGCCGGCCGGTGCGCTGTCTGTGGCAGCTCTGGAGCAGATGCAGTTTGAACCGGACGAGGTTGTTGTCTGCATCATCTCGGGCGGTAATAACGACGTGCTGCGCTATGCCGAGATCATGGAGCGCTCGCTGGTCTACCGCGGCCTCAAGCACTACTTCCTGGTCAACTTCCCGCAGAAGCCCGGCCAGCTGCGTATGTTCCTCAGCGATGTTCTCGGCCCGGATGACGACATCTCGCAGTTCGAGTACCTCAAGCGCAACAACCGCGAAACTGGCGCGGCTCTTGTCGGTATTGAGCTACGTCGTGCCTCTGACCTCGAGGAATTGCTGGCACGCATGGATGCCTCGCCGCTGAAGTGCCGCCGACTGGTACCCGGCACACCAGAGTATGACTTTTTGACCTAGACTTGCTGGGTCCAGCTGGGAAACCTCCGAGGAAGTCCTCCCAGCTTCGTTAATTAAATGAATCTTTTCGAGCAAGCTTTGTAGCGAAGGGGAGCGTCCACCCACTATGACTGGGGCAAGCAGTGTCGACCAGGGTGTCCGAGTGGAAAATACCGTGATTGTCGAAATGTGGCTGGCTGCCGCAGAGCAGGACCTGGCCACCCGGATTCCGGGTCTGCTGGAATCCGCCACACAGGCCAAAGTTGAGCCACTGTTTGTCTGGTCAGGGCTGGCGATGGACGAGGTTGAGCGTATCGACCGCTTCCTGGGAACGCTCCTGGCCCATCATCTGGTGGGTGGTACTGCTGCCGATATTGAAGCTGCGAAGAGTGTCGTTGACAATCACCCGCTGGTCACCCTTGCCTCGCTGGTAGGACGCGCCGCGCGTGTTGCGTCGGCAAGCGAAATGTGGCTGGACTGGCCAGCCGCTCTGCAGCTGGATCCAGACGCTGACACTACCGGCGCGCTCATCGAGCACCTCGCCGCCGCAGTGCCGACAATGCTGGCCAATGCTGGTTTGCCTAACGACGTCGACAGCAGCCAGGCCGACGCGGATCCGCTGCAGCGGGCAGCGCAGGTGCTTCTTCTGCACGCGGGTGTGCAGCTATCAGTGATGCCACTGATTATCGAGCGCTGTGAGGAGCTTGCGGGCGTATCGGAGCTATCCGACCCTTCATCAAATGACCTGGTACAGGCGCTGTCGAAGGTTCATCCGCTGCTCGAGGAGCTGCTGACCGAAATCGCAGAGGCGGAAGATGGTGTCTACCCACTGGCGCTGCGTCAGTTGGCCAGGACGGCACCTCGTCAGGCGCACAAGTTGTTTAAGGCAACCCTCGGCTATGCCATTGCCACCGCCGCTGATCCGGCCAACTGGGAGGCTCGGGAAGAACTCGGCCAGCTCGATGCGGGGCTGCCGCCTATTCTGGTGGCCGCTGCGCGTGAAGAGCTGCGTATGCGTCCGGCGGGTACTGCGAATCGTCGTGAAGCCGTGGGCGTGGTGGCAACGACCGGCCGCCCGCAGCTGTACTTCGATGAGCTGACGCAGACCGTTGGCGTACAGCTACCGACGCCGCTGGATCCGGCGGGACGGACCTGGCGTGTCACCTTCGGCGGCACGGTAGCAACGACGCCGGTGGTGGGCCTGCAGGATTCGCTGCCGCGTCCAGTGGTGACCATCGATGAGCCGGTGCGCGATGTGCTGGTGGAAATCGGCGATGAGAAGCACTGGCGAGTCCCCGCGATTAGCACTGAGGACCCGATTCTCATTTTCGGTGCCGACGGTCAGTCAGTCACAGACAAGGTCTCGCTACACTCGACGTCCGCTACGGTGGTCTACCCGGTTGATGCCACACTCGTTGACCCCGTCACAGGCGCTGAGGTGCCATTGCTATCGGACCCGCGCCCATTTAACTGGGAGCTGTGGCAAGTCGCTGAGATCGACCTTCGCGATGTTCATGCAGTTCAGGTTCGTCGGTCCGGGGCGGCTGGCGAGGTTCGCTCGGCATCACCGCAGCGGCAACCGCGAATGACCATGCCCCACGCACGTCTCGACGGCACGGTGTCTGCCTACGGCACCCCGGTTTACGCCGGTGGGCCGGTCGCTGTGTTCCCGCCGACGCTGTCCGGTAAGGACGAGTCCTGGCGCGCCATTGTCACCGATTTTGGTGGCTATGGTGCGTTTACCACGGATTCCGTCATGGTCTATGACCTCGAGGTGCCCGCCGCGGGTGGCGAGGTTGAGATCCTTACCGATGATGATTATCCGTGGGTCGGCGAGTTCGTGGTTCGCCTGGTCAATCCGCGTGGCCGCAGCTTCCAGAAGCACTTCGCCATTGCCGAGCAGGCAGACCTCACGATTACTTACAGCGGTGGTGGCGACGGCTTCCGCATCCCAACCATCGACGGGCTGAGCCCCGCCGACATCCGCGTTGTCTCGGGTGACAAGCCGCTTGACGCCGAGCCCGCTATCGTACGCCTCGGGGCGGACGAAGTCACAGGTACCGTCGAGCTTTCCACCGAAGAAGGCGCATGGCTGCAGTTGCAGGTCACGCCAGGCACGCTGCAGTTTGAGGTTCCGCTTGCCGACGAATCCGTCGCCCGCCGCACCACTACATTGGTCACCCGCCCGAAGCGTGTCGATGCCTTCGGCAAGATTGTCGTCAATGCCCCGGGCGAGTTGCGCCATGCGCATGTTGCAGTTTCCAGCGGTGAGCGCGACATCTGTCGTGTCCCCATCAAGCGTTTCGGCGATACTGGCTACGCGGAGTTCGGCAAGTTTGCCGACCGTATCTCCCTGCTGAAGGCCCTGCGCATCAGTTTGGACTGGACACGTGTGACGGGACGGAAGCGCCTGTCTGTACCACTGGTGGAGGCTTCCTCCCGCGATGCCATCCGCCAGATTGCCTTCAACGATGAAGCCACTGACATCATCGAGGTTGATGTCGCTGACGACGTTTCGCACTTGCCGATGACCCTGTGGCTCTGGGCCGCCGGTCAGCCGTGGCGCGAACCCGTCGCCCTGGAAGTCGTAGAGGGCGAATGCGAGCTTCCCGCCGAACTCCGCGGCCTTGGCCCATTTGTCGCGCAGGTGACTCTCGGTGTGGAAAAGGAACGCCACCCGCAGTGGCCGGCGGCCGGGTCGACCATTCTGAATCATGTCGATGATGCAGAGGCTATCGACCTCGATGGCGAGGACACCGATCCCGTTGCTCGCGCGCAGGAACTGTGGGGCGAGCTAAATCAGGATCAGCTCGCACGTTTGTGGACACTACTGGCGACCTTGCGGGCTGGTCGTGCAACCGACATGGTGCAGGCGAATCCGCTGCTGGCCGCACCTAGGTTGGGTGCGATCTTGTGTGCCGAACCACGCGCCGGTCTGGCAGCGTTGAACCGTTCAGTCATCGCGCTCGACGATCAGCCGGGTATGTTTATCGCCTCCGGACTCGTGCTGGGAGACTTCAGCGCTACTAAGCCAGTGCCGGGGCGTCGCCGTGTGCCGTGGCTCGGTGCATTGGCAGCATTGGCGGATCTCACTGATGAGAGCGTGGACCGTTCTCGTCAGCTGGATTACCTGCGCACAACTGGTGGCCAGGGACTGCTGGACATTGCTGCCAGCGGCCAGGACACCACTCTGGAGTCCGCTACTATCGACCAGAGCTCGGTGCAGATTACCTCGCTGCCTGAAGCACAGGCCAGCGCTATTTTGTCACAGGTCTTTGATCCTTACCGCATGGTCCCGGGTCCGCTGACCGACGATGACGCTCGTTTCACGGCAATCTATGAAGTGGTACGCAATCGTGCTGAGATTGTGGAATCCGGTGTCATGACCCAGCTTGCCGCCGCCTCTCGGGTGTTGTTTAAGACGGTGTCGAAGGCGTCTCCACGACTGCGCAAGGCGGTCAATGTGCGCTTCCACAAGCTCGACGGCATCGATGCGGATGATCCTTCGCTGCACTGGACTCTGGTGCCGGGAACGTCACTGCTTATTGCAGTGGCTGCCCGCGTATTGGCTCGTACTCAGGCTGAGAACTCTGATGCCAGTGTCGCCGTTGTCCGTGAGCTGATTCCGATGTGGGCTCAGCTGGCGGACCTGGTTCCGACGTTGGTGATGAGCGATATTCTCATCGCAGACGCGTTGGTGGCTCACGTCCTCCACGGTGACGTTACCGAGTTGCCGTGGCCAGCACCCGAGTTGGGTGCGGCGGATGAGGAAGAGTCCGACACCGAGGCTGAAAGTCCGGCTGACTAGCTGAGCGAGACGACAGCGTAGCCCCACGCTGGAAGCGAGATTTCGGGACCGGCAGCTTCGTCATTGACGATGCTGGCTGCTGCGTCTTCAAAAGTGTGTAGCAGGTGGGCGGAACCGAACTCGGAATCCAGGCTGACGCTGGTTTCGGCGTCGGAGAAATTCGCAACCAAAGCGACAGTTTCAAAGGCATCCGAGTTTCGGGCACCCATTTCGCGCTCATCCTGGCTGCGCACAACGACGAGGCAACGATTGTCCTCGTCATACTCAGTCACCACAGATGCCGACCAGGGAGTGCGAAGCGACGGGTGGGACTTCCGCAGCGCGAAGAGATCGCGGTAGGCCGCCAGAATAGTGGCGTGCGAGTCCTCCGAGACCTCCTGCCAATTGAGCTTCGAGTGGTGGAAGGTCTCTGGATCCGATGGGTCGGATACCTCCTTCGGATCCCACCCGGCACGGGCAAACTCACGTAGGCGTCCCTCGCGCGTGAGCCGCTGCAGCTCCGGATCTTCATGGGAACAGAAGAAAGCAAACGGGGTAGAGGCGCCCCATTCCTCACCTTGGAAGAGCATCGGGGTGAAAGGACTGCAGGCGATAACTGCTGCCTTTAAAACCTGCTGCGCCGGGGTGAGGTTCATCGACGGACGGTCACCGACAGCGCGGTTACCCGTTTGATCATGTGTGGTCGTGTACGTTACGAAAGCATGCATGGGCTGTACAGACAGGTCGAAGAGACGACCATGAGTGCGACCACGGAACGTCGACATTGTGCCCGTATGCCAGAAGCCAGTTTCCAAAGCACTAGCTAGCGCTTCCACCGACCCAAAGTCTGAGTAGTAGGCGTGGTCCTCGCCAGATACTAGCGTGTGCAGTGCATGGTGGACGTCATCATCCCACTGAGCGTTGAGGCCAAAGCCGCCGGCAGCGCGCGGGCGGACCAAACGCGGATCATTCTGGTCGGACTCTGCAATCAAAGAACGCGGAATACCAGTCTCGGCTGCGACAGTGTCTGCGACAACCTGCATCTGCTCCAGAATGTGGAATGCCCCCTCGTCATGCAGGGCATGGACTGCGTCCAGACGAAGACCGTCGACGTGGTAATCCACCAGCCATTGGCGCACTGCATCCAAAATATACGCACGCACCTCATCAGAGTTGTCGCCAGTGAGATTGACAACCTCACCCCAACCCGTCGAGCCACCAGCGGTGTAGGGGCCGAAAAATCCCACATAGTTGCCGTCTGGACCAAAGTGGTTAAAGACCACATCCAAGATGACAGCCAAACCCTTTCGGTGGCACGTATCAATCAGCTTCTGTAGACCCCGCGGGCCACCGTAGCCCTCGTGCACGCTGTGCCAGGACACACCGTCATAGCCCCAATTACGGTCACCACCGAAAGGCTGCACTGGCATCAGCTCAATATGTGTTACCCCCAGCTCAATCAGATGGTCTAGATGTTCCACCAAACCTTCGAAATCACCAGAATCGCTGAAGGTGCCCACATGCAGCTCATAAATCAGACCTCCTGGCAGAATCCGGCCCGACCAGGCCGAGTCCTTCCACTTATAGGCACCCAGGTCAACGACCTCGGAGAAACCATGCGGACCATCCGGCTGCGACTGGGAACGCGGATCTGGCAGCGGTATTGTCCAGTCACCGACAGCGGGGGAGGAGTGGTCCCCCGATTCGTCGTCAGGCGCGCCGTATCCCGCATGTGCCCGCAGCGAAAATGCGTAGCGATCCCCCGGTGTGCGAGCCACATCAGCTTCAAACCAACCAGAGTTGGCGCCGTAGTCATCGGTCGCGTCAGCGATGGGATGCATATCCAAAATCGCTGGCGCGTCAGGATTGCCCAACAGCAGACGGACTTCGGAAGCGTACGGGGCCCAGACTCGGTAGTTGCTCATGGGCACCATGGTAGGTCAGTCAGCGGATGGGCACAGGGAAACGTTTTCGAACACCGCGGATTCGAGGGGAGTCAAAGGTGAGGTCGAGAAAAGTACCGAGCGGCGGTGATTGGGTGTGCACTAAGCCCATAGGCAACAATGGACACTATGACCACCGAGCCATCCACTTCGACCGAAGCGACGCAGAATCAGCGTGACATCGAGCTGATTGTCCCCGCCGACGGTGACATCGTCACGAATGAAATCGAGATTAAGAAATCTCGCTTCATTACGTGGATCGCGCGTGCCGACGACGAAGACAGCGCCCGAGAGGTCATCAATTTGGCCAAGGCGGAGTACCCGGATGCTCGCCACCACTGCAGCGCATACATTCATGAGGTCGTCGGAGGGAATCGGGTGGAGCGATCCTCAGATGACGGTGAACCTGGTGGCACGGCAGGGCGCCCGATGCTCGATGTGCTCCAGGGCTCTGGAATGACGAATGTCACCGCCGTAGTGATCCGCTATTTTGGCGGCATCAAATTAGGCACGGGTGGGCTTGTGAGGGCCTATTCGGATTCGGTCTTAGAGTGTCTAGAAAAAGTCACGCGCATGCGACGCGTGCAAAGAGCCTTGAGGGTAGTGAGTGTCTCCGCCGCAGATGCCGGTCGCATCGAAGCGGAATTGCGTGCTCGTGGTTATGAGATCGTGGAAACGCGGTGGGGCCAGAACGTGGAGTTTTCCATCGCGGTGACTGCCGATGGGATTGCCCAGCTTGACGGCGAAATGCAGGCGCTGACTAAGGGAGCTAGCGAGCCGTCTACGGACGGTGGCGAAATCTGGTGGGAGCTGCGCGCTTAACAGCCACTAACCCTGGTTCGGGGATTCCTCGCCGTTGTGTGCGCCGCGATGGCGCTTGAGAATTTCCACCAGCTCGTCCTTATTTTCCGCAATCTTTTCTGGCCGACCGAAGACGCAGACTGCCGCGACAGTAGCACCGTCTTCCTCCACTGCGATAGAGACACCGTCAACGCCACCGCCTTCGGCAATACCCGGGGCAGCACAGACGCCGGTCTCTGCGATTTCCCCGGCCTGGCGGAGGAAATCATCCACATAGACCTGGTCTTCCGGCCGCGCGGAGTTCAGGTAGGACCACAGTTCGCGCTTTTCAAACCGACTCATCAAAACCCAACCTGCAGAGGTGCGCAACAGCGAGCGCGGCAGGAAGTTCTCCGTCAGGTACTGGTAGCGCATGGATTCACCGACGGTTTTGAGGTAGAAAAGCTTGCCACCAACCGGCAGTGCCAGCACGGTAATCAAGCCAGTTTCGTTGTGAATCGCCTCGAGCTCAGCCGTCGGAACGTTGACCATGCGACGACCGGCCATGACATTGAGCAGAAACGGCGCCATGCCGAGCGTGTAACGCTTGTTGGACTCGTCAAGGTAACCTGTCACAGTCAGACCGTTGACAAGGCCCTGCGTGGTACTGAGCGGATAGTTCAGCGTGTGGGCGATGTCAGTGAGGGTTAGACCTTCGTTAGAGCGCGCAACGAGTTCGAGGATCGCCGCAACGCGGTCGACCATGCGGTGGCGGGGGCGGACAGTTTCTGTCATAGGACTAACACTAGCAATTAACCTACGCCATTGTGTTAATTACCTACCCAAATAGGAATATCTAGCAGGTTTGCTATAGCTGTAGAAATTTTTCCCGAATTGTACGCCCTATCGACCTATGCGATGCGTCAGGGCGACCAGAACGCTCTAATATGTACTCCATGAGCTAGCTTCAGCCCCAACCTCAGAACCCCATTGAGCTCCGCAAGAACGCGGTGCGAAAGTACTCCCGCAATGCCGTTGTATGGGCAGGCAGTGGTGTCGTCGGCGGTGCAGTGCTCGGACTTCTAGCCGGAAGCATGTCTCTATTCCTCATCCTGGCAGTAGTCGGCCTGGTCGGTGGTTTTCTCAATTGGCAAAAGGTTCAGCGGATTGTGAACTACAAGGATCCGCAGTAAATGCCTGCTCAGCAGCAATTGTCTACCGAGCCAGTGCGTATTGATGCCTGGATTTGGGCGGTCAGGTTGCTGAAAACTCGCTCATTGGCCGCAGATGCGTGCCGTGGCGGCCACGTCAAAGTCAACGGCGAAGCCGTGAAACCCTCAGTTCTAGTCGTCCCAGGGGACAGAGTGCGACTGTGGGCAAACCACCGCGAACACATTGTTGAGGTCACCAAGACGGTGAAGAAGCGGGTCGGAGCTCCGGTGGCCAGGCAGTGCTATATCGACCACTCTCCGCCACCGCCTCCGAGGGAGATTCTCGCATCGATGCCGATGCGCGATCGCGGTGCCGGGCGGCCTACGAAGCGCGATCGCCGTCAGCTCGATCGTCTTCGGGGACGTCGCTCATAGGCATCCCGGCCTCCGCTAGTTGCTGCAACCGTGCGCGCAAACGGGCTGGTCGACGCTTCGGGTTATGGCTGGTATCTGCAGTGGCCTTGATGTGCTTTTCACCGCGAGCCGCTAGTAGTAGGTCATCGATAACACGCACATGGCCTGGGTTAAAGCGGTACTTCATGGCCTTGCTTACCGCACTGAGGCGCTGTGGATTAAGTAGCTCTCGCAGCTGCCCGACAGTGCGAATGCCATTGCGCTCCAGCAGTTCTTCTGCCCAGCCGTAATGCTCTGATTTCGAGCGGGGTGCATCGGGAAGCAACATCGTCAGCACTCCGGGTAGGGTTTCCTCAGTCACCACAATGTCATCGGCTGTGGTCTTTGCCGGAACTGAGGGCTGTTCGCCCTCTCCTTGCGCGGAATCGTCTGGCGTAGATTCCTCCAGCACGGCAACGACTTGGTCGAACTGCTGATCCGCGAGCTCAATAAGGCCAGCGGCCAGCGCAAAAGCTCTATCAATCCGCGGGTCTGTCGCTCCCTCAGGGGCCTTGTAACGAATATCGTGCTCAAATTCCGCCCACGCATGCTGCAGCACAGTGCGCAGTTGCACCTCAAACTGCATATCCGCATATGGAGCTAGCTCTGACGGCGCCGCCGTCGACACCTTGCAGATCAAGTGCTGGGAGCCGTATCCCAACCGGCCGCTGATTCGTGTCTCCGCGGTCTTGTCGATCGTGCGCAGCACAGTCAGCGAATCTCCCAGCGCATCCATAATCGCGGGAATCTCCGTCGAATGGTACGTGGTTACACGCACGCCGATGATGTCGTGGATATCGTGCCACGGGTCAGGGTAGACGTAGCTGCCGTCCGCTTCACGACGCAGGGCCTTCTGCCGCAATGAGCGGAAAGACTTCACCCGCGCCGTGACATTGTCAAAGGCCAAACCGGCATCGGAGAGAATCTCTTTAATCGCATCGACAAAGTCCTGTGCGGCAGTGGGGTGCCGAGTTGCCCACGAGTCGTACTTCGACTGCAGCGCACGTGTAACCTCTCGATCCTCCGCCAACTGAGCCTTGCGGGTCTGCTCGCGGGAATCGTCGGCAAGCGAATCCTTCATCCGATTAGTCGTCATCGTCCTCGCGTACCAGCAGTGCTACTGGGAAGGAGCTGAACAGAGAAGCCACGGCGATGGTGCCCGACCAGGTATGGCCGGTGAAACGGTCGGTCCAAAACCCCTTGGGAAGTGTCACTGTAGTGTCGCCCCAACCGCCTTCGCGCTGCAGCCCCAGCGGACGGCGCGTCACCAGCGCGATAACATCTTCCGGCTCGCCCTTCGGTCCACGCGCCGCGCCGACCAGATGACGCTCGCCCACACCAACGGCGAATACTGGCTGGTAGGCACCGCCGACGAAGGACTCCGGGCGCTCCGCACGTAGCTTCACGCCGTGGTGAGTCACCATCAGCTTTGCGACGTCCGCATCGGCATCCGTAAAGTCCTCCGGCAGCTCAGCTGGGTGCTCTGGACTCTTAGTCACCGACGTGACCTCATCGCGGGCAACCTTATCCAGCGCCGCGACGCGCGCATCGTAGTCGACGAAGCGGCGGTTGTCGGGATCAACCAGGGAGTCCTCGGTGAACTCCGTCCCCTGGTAGGTATCGGGGATGCCGGGGCCGACAAGCTGGAGGAGCTTGCGCGACAGAGACGTGGTCAGGGCAGCTGGCGCAATGGAGCGGACGAACTCTGTGATGGAGTCGGTCAGGGGGCCGTCGAGAAGCGCGTCAATCCAGCTGCGGATGCCGAGTTCGAACTCCTCGACCGGCTCCGTCCAGGAGGTGTGCACATCTGCCTCGCGGATAGCCTTGATGGCGTAGTCGTGGAGGCGTTCGCGCAGTTCATCGGTAATTACGCCGTCGGTCGGCCAGACTCCGATGATGTTCTGCAGCAGGAAGTAGCCGGTGGCATCGTCCGGGGCGGGGGTGATGGCCATCCAGTTGCGAACATTTTCAGCCCAGTCGCCGGAGACATCGGAGAGCTGGAGAATGCGGGCTCGGACATCTTCGCCGCGCTTGGTGTCGTGCGTGGACAGCGTGGTCATGGTTCGTGGCCAGAGGCGAGCACGTTCCGACTGCAACAGGTGGAATTCCGCTGCCGACATACCGTAGCGACCGAGATCACCGCCGACTTCGTTTAGGCTGATCAGGCGACAGGCGCGGTAGAAGGTGGTGTCTTCGACACCCTTTGCCATGACCGCACCACAGACCTGCGCGAACCGCGTGGCGGCCTCACCACCGGCTACCAAACCTGCCGAAATGAGGTCGAGAGCAAAGACGCGCGAGGGGAAACGCGCTGCCATTTCGCCAATGACCGTGGAAGCCACTCGCGACAGGGAGACATAGTCCGAACGGTAGACAGGCATGGCAGCGACCAGCTTGCAGATGGTGTCGATAAGTACCTCATCGCTGACGCTGGTACCGCTGATAGACCAGTTATCGCGGCGCAGGGCACGCGCTAGACGACGGACCTCCGCAGCCAGCTCGTGAGCAGCGACATCGTGCTTGAGAGCCTGTGCGGTTGCCTGCACGGCAGTCTTGTCCCAGGTTGAGCCGGACTGCTGCAGAGCCAACATGCTCATGGCGTCTCGGGAGTCGCGGTTGACGAAGACATTGTCGAACTCACGCAGGGCGTCGTAACCCGTGGTGCCGTCAACCTGGAGCCTTGGATCCAGTGGCTCTTCGGCACCCAGAATCTTCTCGATAACCAGCCACTTGTCATCGCCGAGTAGACGGCGCAGCTCACTGAGGTATCCGAATGGGTTGCTGAGGCCATCCGGGTGGTCAATGCGGACACCGTCAATGATGTCCGCAGCTAGCAGCTCGCGGATGATGCGGTGTGTGTGCTCGAATACCACCGGGTTTTCCTGGCGGATGCCGGCCAGACCGTTGACGCTGAAGAATCGACGGTAGCCAATGACCCCGTCCTTCCAGTACATCAGGCGATAGGCCTGGCGATCATGTACTTCCTGCGGGGTGCCGTCCTCGGTGCCAGGGCGCACCGGGAATGTGTTGTCGTAGTAGCGCAGAAGTGGCTCGTCGCCAGAGGTGTCGAGCTCCAGCTTGTCGATATCTTCCGGGGAGCCCAGAATCGGCAACCCCATCTTGCCGTTGGCACCGTTGTCCTCGTGCCAGTCGATGTCGAAGTAGGGCTCGAACTGAGAATCCTTGCCATAGGTCAGAACGTCCCACCACCAGGCATTGAGCTTGGGCTCCTCCACACCGAGGTGGTTCGGTACCAGGTCGATAATGATGCCCAGACCGGCCTTGTGCGCCACCTGCGCGAGCTTCTGCAGCTCTTCCATGCCGCCGAGCTCCGGGTTCACAGTCGTCGGATCGATGACATCGTAGCCATGGTTCGACTCCGGTACGGAAGTGAGGATAGGCGACAGATACAGGTGTGAAATTCCGAGGTCTGCCAAGTAGCCGACCTGTTCAGCCGCGTCAGCGAACGTGAAAGCGCGCCCGTTTGGATCGGCCTTGGGGCCACGGAGTTGGAGACGGTAGGTGGACGTAATTGGTCGGCGACTCATGTTCCCCTTTATACCGCCCACCAGGAAAAGCTGCTGCCTGACCGCTGTGGCAGCAGCTAGACCCAGAGCCTGCGCCCGCCGTCCGAATGGAATTTCTTTCCGTGAACGTGGCCTAGAAGGGCGGCATTCCGTCATCGCCGGGCAGGGAAGTGGAACCGAACAACGGAACCGACTCACTGGAGTTGTTTCCGTCGCTGGCGCTAGGTGTCCCTTCCGCAGTGTCTCCTGTTTCGGACGCGCCATCCTCTTCCGGATTCAGCCCGAGTGCAGTAAAGAGCTCCTTCTCGCTCCAAATCTGGATTTCCTGGCCTTCGGCCTGCAGCTGTCGAGCCCTCTTCTCCTTCGACGTCACCGAATCCCACGGACCGGCGACCAATATGGTTGTTTTCTTCGTCACACCCTTATTGATATTCGCACCTGCAAAGGCAATCTTGTCCCACAGAAAACCCTTGTCATACGGTGCAAAATCGCCCGTCAGTGTCACACGCTGCTGGTACAGAAGGCCGCTTGGATCCGCGTCCGGATTCGGGTCTGGAATGGTGTCCGGTGTCTTGGCTGCATCCCATTTCGCATTGCGACGCGGCCGACGTGACGGCGCGGAACTGCGGGACTGCGCACCAGCACTAGCACCAGTGCCCGCGTTGGTTCCGGCTCCAGTGCTGGCGACACCAGACGGGTCATAGCGCACCATCCGCACTCGTCCACTGCCAATCTGGCCCAAGCTCAGCGAGACCTTCTGACTCAAATCCTTAACAGAGGTCGCACGCTGCTGCTCCATCAACCACAGCGCCACCTCAGCACACGCGACCGCATCCGCCGTCGCATCATGATGATTCTCCAGCGACGCTCCAGCGGCCTCCGCCAACGTCGGCAGCTTCAAGTTGGGCAGCCCCAACTGCATCTGCCGAGCCCACATATAAGTACACGCAAAATTCAACTTCGGTGCTGGAATTCCTTCCGCCCGGCACGCTCGCGACAGGGCTGTGAAATCAAACCGCGCATTGTGAGCAACTACGTCCAAATCCCCGACGACGTCAACAAACTTCGCCAGCTGCTCCGGAAATGACGGCTCACCGGCCACATCTGCCGCCGTGATGCCATGAATCGCGACATTGGCTTCATCAAAATACTCCAACCCCTTTGGCGGACGGCACATCCAGGAATAACGCTCCGTCACCTTCCCGCCACGCACGACCGCAACGCCAAGCTGAACAATCGAACCGGTGTCTTCGTTCGCTGTCTCTACATCGAACGCCGCAAACGGTGCGATGTCCGACACCGCAACCGCATCCCCCGAAGGAAGCGGCGCAAAAGGCACAGAGCGCTTTACGACGTCGCCCGCGCCCTCAACCACACTCACGCCTTCGGTGACCGCCGCGCGCTGTGCCACCCACGGCATCAACGTGGAAGTAAAAGCATCAGCTGAACTGTAGAACTCCGGATTCTTGGCCATCTCCGCCATGAGGTCTGCCAGCAACTGCGCCGCTGCCTGGCGATGAGACATCACACGGGCCTTGGGCAAAGTTACTCCGAGGTCTACCGTGCCGGGGAAGAAGCGGTTGGCCGGAGTGTAGACACCGTTTTTACTTGCCGATGCGACCTCGGCAACGTCGGCAAGCGGGAGGGGCTTCGCGGGGGCGGTGCTAGCCGTGTTGATGGTGTGGGTAAGGCGGAGCCCATCTGCGGTAATAGTCACCGTGTCGCCGGTGAGCTCGAAGACGACGGCGGGCTCGGAGGATGGCGTGGTCGTAGTCATGCACTAGATGGTAGCGCCGATGGCGGATTGAGCCCCATAGAGGCTGCGGTACCTGCGGTTCTAGCCGAGTACATGTGGCTTCCGACAATGTGGAAATGTCCACAGAAATAGGAATATTTATGGAGTGTTCGGACAGTGGGGGTGTCTGTACCCCTGAAAACCACATGTTTTGGGAGGTTAAATGTCCGGATGCATTTTGAGCGGGCGCTCCTTATACTTTTCGACGAACGGCGGTAACTGGTCGTTCGAGCTTTCGAGCTCAAGCGAAGGGCAAAGCGGAAACAACGTATGCCAGTGAAGCGATGAAATAAGGAGTAAACATTTTGAGCACGCATCCTGTGCACCCTGGTTCTATCTTGAACGATAATTTCCTCGAGCCGCGACACCTCTCTATCTACCGACTGGCTCTTGCCATCGGCGTGCCAAGCTCAACTCTGGAGCGCTTTCGCACCGGCCGCACTGCGGTCACCACTGACCTCGCAAATCGACTGTCCGACTACTTTGACACCGAGCCGGAGTACTGGTTGAACTCTCAGGCGGAGTTTAATATGCGCGCATCTGCGTAAGAAGACTTCACGCCAGCTCGGCTCCCGCAGTGCTGTGTTGACCCAAACCCTGTTTTGAGTTGAACTCAGAGCCGAAAATCCCCTGTCAGTGGAAGAAAAGTCTTCCGCCGACAGGGGATTTTTTGTGTAGGATCCAACGCGGACGCGGCTAGTGGCGCTCGATCAGCACGATGGTCGAACGGGCCGGCACGCGGAGCTCGCCTTCCGGCTCAACGATGCGCTCGCGAGTCGGTCGACCCGTAATCTCTGTGGTGTCGATGATGACTTCCCAGCTGTGTGCGTATTCGGTGCCCGGAATTTGGAACATGATGTCCTCGTGGTGGGCGTTGAAGCACAGGAGGAAGGAGTCATCTTCAATCCGGTGACCTCGGCGATCAGGTTCAGTGATGGCATCGCCGTTGAGCCAGACCATCAACGACTTGCCGAAGTCGAAGTTCCAGTCATCGGTAGTCATGACACGACCCTCATAGGTCAGCCAGGCAATGTCACGATCATCGGTTTCCGCACCGAGCGGGCCACCGCGCAGGAAGCGGCGGCGCCGGAAGACTGGGTGTTCCGCACGCAGTTCAGTCAGGAACTGGGTGTATTCGACCAGTTCAGAGTTAGTACGAGTCTGATTCCAGTCCACCCATGACAAACGGTTGTCTTGACAGTAGACGTTGTTATTGCCCTTCTGGCCACGTCCCATTTCGTCGCCGTGGCTAATCATTGGAGTGCCCTGGGACAGTAGGAGAGTGGTCAGGAAGTTACGATGCTGACGGGAGCGCAGAGAAAGAACGCGCTCGTCGTCGGTCGGGCCTTCCACACCGCAGTTCCACGAACGGTTGTGGGACTCGCCATCGCGGTTGTCCTCGCCGTTGGCCATATTCTGCTTCTCGTTGTAGCTGACCAAGTCGTTGAGAGTGAAACCGTCGTGCGCGGTCACGAAGTTAATCGACGCAGTTGGGCGGCGGTCATTGTTTGCATACAGGTCCGAGGAACCGGTGATACGCGAAGCGAACTCGCCGAGCGTGGATGGCTCACCGCGCCAGAAGTCGCGGATAGTGTCGCGGTATTTACCGTTCCATTCAGTCCACTGCGGTGGGAAGTTACCGACCTGGTAGCCGCCTTCGCCGACATCCCACGGCTCTGCGATGAGCTTGACCTGGCTGACAATCGGATCCTGCTGCACCAAGTCAAAGAAGGCGGAGAGGCGATCCACATCGTGGAATTCTCGAGCCAGGGTGGAGGCCAAATCGAAGCGGAAGCCGTCGACATGCATCTCGGAGACCCAGTAGCGCAGCGAATCCATAATCAGCTGCAGGGAGTGCGGGTGGCGCACGTTCAGGGAGTTACCGGTGCCGGTGTAGTCCATGTAGTGCTGGCGGTCACCCTCGACCAAACGGTAGTAGGCCTCGTTGTCGATGCCTCGGAAGCAGATGGTTGGGCCCATGTGGTTGCCCTCAGCGGTGTGATTGTAGACCACGTCGAGGATAACCTCAATCCCCGCATCGTGAAATGCGCGCACCATGCCCTTGAACTCGCTGACTGCGCCGCCTGGCTTTTGGGAAGCCGAGTAGTCCTGGTGTGGCGCCAGGAAGCCGAAGGTGTTGTAGCCCCAGTAGTTGCGCAGCCCCTTTTCACGCAGGTGGTCGTCCTGGAGGAACTGGTGGACAGGCATCAGTTCGATAGCCGTGACACCAAGGTCCTTGAGGTAGTCAATGATCGCCGGATGAGCGAGACCGGCATAGGTACCGCGTAGCTCCTCAGGAATCTCCGGGTGAGTCATGGTCATGCCCTTGACATGGGCCTCGTAAATCACGGTCTCGTTGTACGGCGTGCGAGGTGCGCGGTCAGCGCCCCAGTCGAAGAATGGGTTGATGACCACGGAGGTCATGGTGTGCCCCAGGCTGTCCTCGGTGTTGCGCTTCGAGTGGTCATGAATGTCATAGTTGAACAGTGATGGGTGACCGTCGAATTCGCCGTCGAAAGCCTTGGCGTATGGGTCGACCAGCAGCTTGTTGGGGTCACAACGCTTACCGTTTGCCGGATCGAATGGGCCGTGTACACGGTAGGCGTAGCGCTGACCCGGCATGATGGACGGGATGTAGCAGTGCCAGATATGCGCATCGACTTCTTCCAGCGCAATGCGTGTTTCTTCGCCTTCGGCGCTAATCAGACAAAGCTCCACCTTTTCCGCAACATCGGAAAAGAGCGCAAAGTTGGTGCCAGCGCCGTCGTAGGTAGATCCGAGCGGGTAAGGCTCACCCGGCCATACTTGATAATCGCCGACTGTATTTGCTTGGTTCATGTGACTACCTTAACCGCTTTGTAAAAAACATGAGCCATTTTCAGTCCCGTGTGGGCGCGCAAACCGTCCTATTCGCCGAGCGCACTTCGCAAAAACGACCCCCAGACAAAAAGTCGAGTTGAACGGTTAAGCGTGTAAAGTTCGCGCGAAAATAAGTATTTAACCCTGCAAGTGGGCAATTTGACACTCTAAACGCACCTTGGTGGGCGCCGAATCCCCAATATTCGCGGTCACCAACGCGCGAAGATTCCCAAAGGCCTTTACTTTTGGAATTATGAGTCCACGAACCATTGGTGTAACGGAAGTAGCGTTCCGAGACGCTCATCAGAGCCTCATGGCAACGCGAATGGCTATGGAAGACATGGTCGATGTCTGTGAAGAAATGGACAAGGCCGGTTTTTGGAGTGTGGAGTGCTGGGGTGGCGCAACCTTCGACGCTTGCATTCGCTTCCTCAACGAAGACCCCTGGGAGCGACTGCGGACATTCCGCAAACTGATGCCGAACAGCCGCCTGCAGATGCTGCTGCGCGGTCAGAATCTCCTCGGCTACCGCCACTACGAGGACATGGTGGTTGACAAGTTCGTCGAAAAGTCCGCTGAAAACGGCATGGACGTATTCCGTGTTTTCGACGCCCTCAACGATCCACGCAATCTCGAGCACGCCATGCGCGCGGTCAAGAACGTCGACAAGCACGCGCAGGGCACGATCTGCTACACGACGTCTCCGCTTCACGACGTCGACGGGTACGTTAAGCTCGCTGGTCGTCTACTGGATATGGGGGCGGACTCCATTGCGTTGAAGGACATGGCAGCGCTGCTGAAACCCCAGCCGGCTTACGACATCATCCGCGGCATCAAGGAAACTTACGGCGAGGACACCCAGATTAATGTCCACTGTCACTCGACTACCGGTGTCACCATGGTGACTTTGATGAAGGCCATCGAAGCTGGTGCGGATGTCGTGGACACAGCAATTTCGTCGATGTCGCTGGGGCCGGGACACAACCCGACCGAGTCGCTGGTGGAAATGTTGGAGGGAACCGACTACACCACCGACCTGAACATGGATAATCTGATCACCATTCGTGACCACTTCCGCAAGGTGCGTCCGAAGTACGCAGAGTTCGAGTCGAAAACCCTGGTCAATACCGACATTTTCATGTCGCAGATTCCTGGCGGCATGTTGTCGAACATGGAAAACCAGCTCAAGGCCCAGGGCGCGGGCGACCGCGTCGAAGAGGTCATGCGTGAAGTACCGATTGTCCGAAAGGACGCCGGTTACCCGCCGCTGGTGACTCCGAGCTCGCAGATCGTCGGCACGCAAGCTGTGTTTAACGTACTGATGGGACGCTACAAGGTTATGACGGCTGAGTTCGCCGACCTCATGCTCGGCTATTACGGGCAGTGTCCTGGTGAGCGCAACCCAGAGCTGATTAAGCAGGCAGCGGAACAGACCAAGAAGGAAGAAATCACGGTTCGCCCGGCTGATCTCCTCGAACCAGAGTGGGACGACCTGGTCAAGCAGGCCAAGGAGCTCGACGGTTACAACGGCACCGCCGAGGACGTCCTGACCAACGCACTGTTCCCATCCGTCGCACCGGGATTCTTCACCACGCGCGGCGAAGGGCCGAAGAACGTCGGTAAGACTGCCGAACAGCTCAAGCGCGAGGCGGAGCAAGCCTCAGGTGCTGCCAATGCCATTCGCGAGCCAATTCGCTACAAGGTCACCGTTGGCGGTCGCTCACAGACCGTCCAGGTGGAACCCGCCTAGGAACATCGGGAGAAGAGATAGCAATGTCGCAAAGTTCAGCAAACCAGCCGAATTCGGCGGATGCCGTCGCGCCGGGCGTCGACGCCTCGATGGCGGAGCGCCTGGATTATTTGGATGCTCAGCGTCGCCGTGTTGAGGCCGGTGGCGGTGAAGCCCGCCAGGCCAAGCAGCACGAACGTGGGAAGATGACTGCCCGCGAGCGTATCGACAACTTCGTCGACGAGGGCACTTTCCGTGAAACCGGCATGTTCATGACTCACCGCACCACCGACTTCGGCATGGATACTGCCGACGCGCCTGCCGACGGTGTGGTCACCGGCACTGCCGCGGTTCTCGGCCGGGCAGTGCACGTGGCCTCCCAGGACTTCACGGTCATGGGTGGCTCCGCTGGTGAAACGCAGTCCCGCAAGGTTGCGGCCACCATGCGCGCTGCTGCCGACAACGGCACTCCGTTCGTGTTTATCAACGACTCCGGTGGTGCTCGCATTCAAGAGGGGATTGACTCTCTGTCGGGCTACGGCCAGGTCTTCTACAACAATGTCTGGCTTTCCGGTCTGGTGCCGCAGATTTCCATCATTGCAGGCCCATGTGCTGGAGGCGCTGCCTACTCGCCAGCGCTGACCGACTTCATCATTCAGACTCGCAAGGCACAGATGTTCATCACCGGCCCGGGCGTTATTAAGTCGGTGACCGGCGAGGAAATCACCTCCGAGCAGCTCGGTGGCGCTGATGCGCACATGGCCAAGGCCGGCAATATTGACTTCGTTGCCGACGATGACGAGCAGGCCATCCTGATTGCGCAGAAGCTCTTAAGCTTCCTGCCACAGAACAACACGGAAGAGCCACCAATCGTGGATCCGGTATTCGACGCCGAGCCGGATCCAGAGCTCCGCGACATCGTCCCCGTCGATGGCAAGAAGGGCTACGACGTCCGCGAGGTCATAATCCGTATCGCCGACAATGGCGACTTCCTCGAGTGCCAGGCGGGTTTTGCCACCAACCTAGTCGTTGGTTTTGGTCGAGTTTTGGGTCGTACCGTGGGCTTTGTCGCCAACCAACCGAACGTGATGTCCGGTGTGCTGGACATCAATTCCTCGGACAAGGGCGCAAAGTTCATCCGCTTCTGCAATGCCTTTAACATCCCGCTGGTCACCCTGGTTGACGTTCCTGGCTTCATGCCGGGCGTCACCCAGGAGCATGGCGGCATCATCCGCCACGGCGCAAAGATGCTCTACGCATACTCCGCAGCGTCTGTGCCTAAGGTGACCGTCGTCATGCGTAAGGCCTACGGCGGTGCGTACCTGGCGATGTGCTCGAAGGACCTCGGCGCGGACTACGTATTCGCATGGCCGACCGCGGAAATTGCGGTGATGGGCGCAGAGGGTGCGGTCAACGTGGTCTTCCGAAAGGAAATTGCCGCCGCGGGCGACGAGGAAGAGCAGGCGCGCGTGCGCGACGAGCGTATCGCCGAATACAAGACACGCTTCTCGACGCCGTATGTCGCCGCCTCGCGCGGACTGGTCGACGACGTGATTGACCCGGCGGAAACCCGCCTGCGTGTGGCTGACGCACTGTCGGTTCTGCGTAACAAGCGGGAGGTTCGCCCGGCCAAGAAGCACGGATTGGGGCCACAGTAATGTCTGACGGCATCGGTGAGATTAAGGAGCTGCGAGCGCTCGTCGCTGAACTGACCGACCGGTTGGATGCGACCTCGACAAGCTTGCAGAAGGCCACGGCACGACTGAATCAGGCAGAGAGCGAGTTGGCTGAACTGCGCAAACGCGTGGACGCAGATATCCCCGAGGATACTGTCATCGCCATTTCGGCAGCAGTGTCTGCGTACCTGGGCAATCGCGGCAAGGTGAAGGCAATTCGATACAACCGCCATAAGACGTGGGCTGCGCAGGGACGCCAGATCCAGCAGCAGCGCAACCTGCGTTAGTTGGAAATTTTCGATACCCGACTTAATTGAGTCTGACTCATTGACTTTTGCTACGTGAGGATTGTTGAGCCATGAAATTGAAAGTGACTGTCGGCGGCATTGCCTACGATGTCGACGTTGAAGTAGTTGAGGAGCCCAAGCGTCTTTCGCCCATCGTGTTGGGTGGATCGTCGAGCGCTTCCGTTGAGCCGGCCACCGCTAGTGTCTCGGGTGTCTCCGCCAATTCGGTGGTGGCGCCACTGGCAGGTTCGGTCAGCAAGATTTTGGTCGAGGAAGGCCAGAAGATTGAGGCTGGGGAGGTGCTGCTCATTCTCGAGGCAATGAAGATGGAAACCGAGATTACGGCCCCGGCTGCAGGCACCGTCGGCTCTATTCATGTCGAAGTCGGCGACGCAGTGCAGGGCGGCCAGGGACTCGTCTCGATTGATTAGCCGCATTAGCCGGGGTGTAAAGATTTTGGGGTGAAGTCTTTCTAGCCCCGGTTGCTGGAAATACTTAAGGTTGCCTTAATATTTTCCTTATGAATGCCGTTCTTCTCGCCGTTTTGGTGATGCTAATCCTGGCGGTCTGCCGGGTACACGTTGTGCTAGCGCTGTTTATTGGCGCCTTAGTCGGTGGTCTTTCCGCCGGTATGGGGCTCGATGCCACAATGGTTGCCTTCCAGGAAGGCCTCTCTGGTGGTGCGAAGATTGCCCTGAGCTATGCCATGCTGGGTGCCTTTGCCATGGCAGTGGCATCCTCTGGGTTGCCCAAATTGCTGGCCGATTGGCTGATTGCCAAGATCGGTACGGAGGATGAAGGCGCTAAATCTAAGGCAGAGGCATGGACCAAGTGGGGTATGGTCGCCGGCATTTTGGCCATGGCGATTATGTCGCAGAACCTCATCCCAGTTCACATTGCGTTTATCCCGCTGATTATTCCGCCGCTGTTGCCGGTATTTAACCGCCTCAACATCGACCGTCGAATGATTACCAGTGTGATGACCTTCGGTTTGGTCACCACCTACATGTGGGTTCCGGTCGGATTCGGTTCTATCTTCCTGAACGACATCCTGCTGGGGAACATCGAGAATGCTGGCCTTGATGTTTCCAATATCAACATCATGATGACGATGGGCATCCCGGCTCTCGGCATGCTGGCCGGTCTGGCCATTGCCGTATTTTTCTCCTACCGGAAGCCACGGCATTACGAAGATCGGCCGATTGCCCAGTCCTCACACGCAGAAACCCAGTCTGACGAACCGGTGTCGAAGTACCGAGTTATCGTCGCTCTCGTTGCAATCGTGGTGACTTTCGTCGTCCAGATTGTGATGAATTCTATGGAGACCGATGCCGATCCGTTGCTGATTGGTGCACTCACTGGTCTGGCAATCTTCATGCTCACCGGCGCCGTGCGCTGGCGTGAGGCGGACGACGTGTTCACCGCCGGTATGAAGATGATGGCCCTGATTGGTTTCATCATGATTTCTGCACAGGGCTTCGCCTCGGTGATGTCGGAGTCCGGCCAGATCGAGCCGCTGGTGACCGCTACTGCAGAGCTGTTTGCGGGCAACAAGCCTGCCGCTGCATTCGCCATGCTGGTCGTTGGTCTGGTGGTCACGATGGGTATTGGTTCGTCCTTCTCGACGCTGCCGATTATCGCCATCATCTATGTGCCGTTGTGTGTATCGCTGGGCTTCTCGCCGATGGCTACCGTCGCCATCATTGGTACTGCAGGTGCTCTGGGCGATGCTGGTTCGCCGGCATCGGACTCGACGCTCGGCCCGACGATGGGTCTCAATGCCGACGGGCAGCACGACCACATTCGCGATTCGGTTATTCCGACCTTCCTGCACTTCAACCTGCCGCTGCTGGCAGCTGGTTGGGTAGCAGCTCTGGTGCTCTAACGCTGGGGCTTGACCGTGAGCGTGATTGTTTCAGCGGGGCTTACTGACCTGCAATTCCCTTAGTCCCCGCAACCCCCGCAATTCCGGCGATAAAGAGCTCGGTTCCCAGTGCGATGCGCTGGCGGCCGAGCTCTTTTGCCTGTGCAGCAGCATCTTCAGAGGAAGTCTCGACCTCAACATCCTTATCATCAGCGTTCTCGCCACTGGTGTCGCCCTTGTTGGAAACGCCCTTGGCGCCGTTCAGGTCAAGCGCGATGGCTGTCTGCTGGTCGACTGTCGCGCCGAGAATGAAGTACACGAGGACGGATGCGGTATCAGCCGCTGATGGGGTGCTAATGGAGGTTTCGGGGGCATTCTCCAGGACGTCGGCAAGCAGTTGTTCGGGGCGAATCGTGGCGGTGCCCGTAGCGAGTGCGGCCGAGACGACCTCGGCGCCATCCCGGTGAGCGGTGAGGCAGGAGTAGAGCAGCTCGGCGACGGCTTCGATGTCGGCACGCCAATCGCCGGTGGCGGAAAACTCTGTGCAGGGAGCCAAGATGCGGTCAGCGACGGCACCCAGCAGTGCCTGCTTGGAAGGGTAGTGCCAGTACATTGCGCCAGCGGCGGTACCCAAGTGGCGAGTCAGGCGGCGGATCGTGAGATCGCCGAGTCCGTACTCGTTGAGAATGGTAAGAGCTGCGTCGACAATGATGTCCTTGGTCAATTGCACACTGCCTACCGTAGACGAAAGAAGAATCATCTGGAAGATGCCTCAAGGCTGAAATGTGGAGAGTAAATCCGCGCCACGACGGGAATTGAACCCTGTTCGACATTCTGTAGACGCGGTATTAAGTTTGATAACTGAACAACTTCTAAAACAGTGTTCAAGTTTTATCCCCAGCCTCAAGGAGCATCACCCCCATGACTCAACAGCAGCAGGACATTTTGGAACTCGCCCGCGAAAAGGTGCTCGGCCGCGGTGAGGGGCTGAACTATGAGGAGACCCTGGCAGTTCTGAACCTCGATGACGACAGCATCGAGGATCTGCTGGCACTGGCTCATGAGGTGCGCTTGAAGTGGTGCGGCGAAGAGGTCGAGGTTGAAGGCATTATCTCGCTGAAGACTGGCGGCTGCCCAGAGGACTGCCACTTCTGTTCGCAGTCGGGTCTGTTCGAGTCCCCGGTGCGTTCGGCATGGCTGGATATCCCGGCCCTGGTGGACGCCGCAAAGCAGACTGCAAAGTCGGGTGCGACTGAGTTCTGCATCGTTGCTGCAGTAAAGGGTCCGGACGAGCGACTGCTCAGCCAGATGGAACAGGCCGTCGCCGCCATTCAGGCAGAGGTGGACATTAATGTGGCTGCCTCGATGGGCATTCTGACGCAGGAGCAGGTGGATCGCCTGGCCAAGGCTGGTATTCACCGCTACAACCACAACCTTGAGACCGCTAAGAGCTACTTCCCGCAGGTCGTGACCACCCACACTTGGGAAGAGCGTCATGACACCCTGCGTATGGTCGGCGAAGCCGGTATGGAGGTCTGCTGTGGCGGCATCCTGGGTATGGGAGAGACCCTTGAGCAGCGTGCCGAGTTTGCTCAGGACCTGGCGGCGCTCAACCCGACCGAGGTGCCGATGAACTTCCTCGACCCCCGCCCGGGCACTCCGTTCGCCGGTCGCGAGCCGATGCCAGCCAAGGACGCACTGCGTGCCATCGGTGCCTTCCGTCTGGCACTGCCGAAGACCATCCTGCGTTTTGCTGGCGGTCGTGAGCTCACCCTGGGCGACCTGGGTGCAGAAAAGGGGCTGCTCGGCGGTATCAACGCTGTCATTGTCGGTAATTACCTGACCACTCTGGGCCGTCCGGCGGAGCAGGATCTAGACATGCTTGGCAAGGTACGACTCCCAATTAAGGCTCTCAATGCAACTGTCTAAGCCTCGGACATCTAGCCCGCGCTCGCCGCGGAGTAAGAAAGTCGACTCCACAGAGCTGCTCCAGGCCATGGTGCTGGGAGATGAGCCCAAGTTCGATCCTTTTACCGGCGCCGACCTCGAAGCTGGTGAAGTGCGCGAACGTTCCTATGGTGCAAAGGCTGGACTGGAGGCGCCTCGGTTCTGCCAGCTCTGTGGGCGCCGGATGGTGGTGCAGGTGCGTCCGGACGGCTGGACTGCAAAGTGCTCGCGCCACGGCGAAGTGGACTCCGTTATGTTGGAGCAGCGATAAAGGCGCTGATTGTGCTAGTGCGCCATTCGGGCACGCTAGTACTGGATGTGCGCCGTGAGGTAAGTTAGTCAACTATGACCATGAAAAATACCCGAGTCCCGCACGTTGAAAAGCAGAGCGTGGCAATGGCCTCGGGTATTGTTCTCTTCTCCGTTGTAACGGGAACGATAGCCGGAGTGGCCTGGGCATTCCTGCGCCCCAAGCAGCAGGTGCAAATGCTCCCAGATAACCAACTGGCGATTATTCAGGAAACCGTTGACGCTGGTTTTATCGGGCTGCTCTGGTTTGTTGCTGTCAATGCCATCAGCGGCCTGGTGCTGGGAATTACTACCTTCCGAAACCGTGCCATCACGACTCCTGTGCAGATGCTCACGGCAATTGGATGGGCAGGTTTCTCCGCGTTGATGAGCGCAGCAGTGACGTACCTCGTCGGTCAGTCGGTTGCGGCATTGCTCCAGCCGGATCTGGCGGGAATGCAGCCGGGCGATAAGTTCTCGGTGATTCCAGACTTCAAAACCTATGTAGCACTGCTGGTCGCGCCACTGGTTGCCATGCTCGCACTGTGGTCCCGGGTGCTGTTCCAAACGGACTTCACGGAAGGCAACGAGAGCGCTGCAGACAATGCTGCGGACGCAGATTCGGTCACTAAGTGAGACGGTGAGGTTCTGCGCGGGAGCCGTCGTAAAGCACTAATTCCTACTGAACAGGGGTAGTTATTGGGAAATAGGCTTATACAAGCCTTACAATTTTGGGAAATAGGTTCGTCCTCGATGTCAGTATTCGCCCCGATTAGGGGCTTTTTCGATATTGTGTGGCGAGCTTAGGTCTCTTGCACTTGCCCGTTTGAGTCCGCTGCGAATGCCTCCGGGGACCGTTGCCGGTAACGGTGACGGCGTTTTCTCCGGTCGTAGCCACAGCCCATTGAAGTAAGGACGTAGTTTTCCGTGAATACCAGCCTTGCGGCCAATGCTTCCAGCCTGCCGCGCCTTGAATCGGATCTGTACGAATCGGTAGTCGATAAAGATGGCCGCTACGGTGGCGTAATTGCAGATGAGCGCTGGGCCCAGGAGATTAAGCGCCTCGCCCGCGAACGCAATGCCGTAATTCTTGCGCACAACTACCAGCTGCCGGAGATTCAGGATATTGCCGATTACACAGGCGACTCCCTCGGACTTTCCCGCATCGCTGCGGAAACCGATGCCGACGTCATCGTCTTCTGTGGTGTCCACTTCATGGCGGAAACCGCCAAAATTCTGAGCCCAGAGAAGACCGTCCTTATTCCGGACGAGCGCGCCGGCTGCTCCCTGGCGGACTCCATCACCGCAGATGAACTGGCCGAGTGGAAGGCAGAGAATCCCGGCGCACTGGTAGTCAGCTACGTCAACACCACGGCAGACGTAAAGGCTCTGACCGACATCTGCTGTACTTCCTCCAACGCCGTCGACGTGGTCAAGTCCATCCCGGAAGACCAGGAGATCCTGTTCAACCCGGATCAGTTCCTCGGCGCACACGTCCGCCGTGAGACCGGCCGCGACAAGATCAAGGTATGGGCTGGTGAGTGCCACGTCCACGCCAACATCAACGGTGAGGAACTCGCGCACCGCGCGGAAGAGAACGCCGATTCGCAGCTGTTCATTCACCCGGAGTGCGGTTGCGCGAACTCTGCGATTTACCTCGCAGGTGAAGGCACCATCGAGCCCGAGCGCGTGCAGATGCTCTCCACCGGCGAGATGCTGACCGAGGCGCAGAAGCTGAAGGAGAACAAGCCCAACGGCAAGGTGCTCGTGGCCACTGAGGTGGGCATGCTCCACCAGCTGCGCAAGGCCGCGCCGGATGTCGACTTTGAGCCGGTCAACGACCGCGCTTCCTGCTCGTACATGAAGCTCATCACTCCGGCGGCTCTGCTGCGCTGCCTCGTTGAGGGCACTGATGAAGTCGATGTCGAGCCGGATGTCGCCGACAAGGCGCGCGCTTCTGTCGAGCGCATGATCGCCATCGGTAACCCAGGCGGAGGCGAGTAACACGTTTGGTCTGCGCCCATCATTCGACAGTTGGACACTGACGTGTGACTTCCTCGTCATCGGCGGGGGAGTCGCAGGGCTCAGTGCTGCGCGTCGGGCCCTTGAGCTCGGCCTCGACGTGCTGGTTATCGACAGCGTCGAGTGGCGCGTCGGTGCCCGCAAACAGCTACGTTTCGCCGATGCGGCCACGAATCTCGCACAGGGCGGGCTCGCGGTCGTCGGGCTTGACGACGACCCCAGCGGCCATGTGGCCAATGGGTTCGATGACACCACTGATTCCCACATCGCGGATACTCTCGATGCCGGTGCCGGCCACTGCGATGAAGGGGCCGTGGCTTCTATCATCCGTGCTGGCGCTGCGGCGACCGAGTGGCTGATAGGGCTAGGCGCTACATTCGACCCGGCGCGGGATAACCCGGCCGTATATTCCCGCACCAAAGAGGGCGGACACCACGCGCGGCGCATCATTCATGCCGGCGGTGACGCCACTGGTGCTGAAATCGAGCGCGCCCTAGAAGCCTCAGTTACCGGCGTGCGAGTACTACAAAACGCCACAGCGCGCCAGCTCATCGTTGGCAAAGACGGCCGCGTGCTGGGGGCGCTGGTAGCGGATCCCCGTGGGGGTGGAGCTATTCGAGCAGGCGCCACTCTGCTGGCTACCGGCGGCGTGGGCCATATTTACCGCGCGACCACGGCCCCCTCGGGTGCCCGCGGTGAGGCTATCGGCATGGCCTCCGATGCTGGCGCGGAGATTCGGGACATGGAGTTTATCCAGTTTCACCCGACGGTGCTCTATGACGAGCGCTCGGCATCAGATGGCACCGGCCGACGCCATCTCATCAGCGAGGCTGTCCGTGGTGAAGGAGCCATTCTCGTCGACTCCCGGGGCAACAGTGTGACCGCCGGCGTTGACCCTCGCGGGGACCTGGCTCCGCGCGATATCGTCTCGCGCGCCATCGCGACTCGCATGCGCGAGCTCGGCGAGGACCACGTCTTCCTCGACGCACGTCACATCGACAACTTCGCCGCCCGCTTTCCGACGATCACAGCGGGCCTGACCGCAGCGGAGATTGATCCGACCAAGGACCTCATTCCCGTGGCCCCGGCGGTCCACTACACCTGTGGTGGTATTGCCGTCGACCCATTCGGTGCAACTAGTGTGCCGGGCCTCTATGCGGCCGGCGAATGCTCCGCAACAGGGCTCCACGGTGCCAACAGGTTGGCCTCCAATTCGTTGCTGGAGGGCCTGGTCGTCGGCAAGCGGGTGGTCGAAAAAGTCGCTGAAACACACGCTGTGCCGGTCGGGGACGAGGAATTCGCAGCGGCCGTTGAAAGCCTGCCTCAGCCACGGTCAGAACTGGAACCACGGCAGCTTTTCCGGTTGCAGACGGCGATGCAGGAAGGCGCTGGTGTAACGCGTAATGAGCAGAGCTTGCGGCAGGCGTTGGCGGTTATCGATCGGCTCCCGCAATCGGTTCAGGTCGTGGCCGCAAGGAAAGTCGTCGAAGCAGCATTGGCACGACCATATACTTTGGGGTGCCACACTTGGTTTGAAAAGGATGGGGATTAGCTAACCATGACTCTTGAGAAGGACACTCTGCGCGGGGTGCTGAACGAAAACATCACCCGTGGCCTCATTCGGACGGCACTACAGGAAGACATGAGCTTCGGGCCGGATGTGACCTCGCTGTCGACAGTCTCGGCATCTGCGCAGGCACTCGCCCGCCTGGTGGCCCGGCAAGAGGGCGTTATCGCGGCAATCGATGCGGTGGAGTGGACGCTGCAGGAGGTCATCTCGGGTGAGTTCACCGTCGAAAAGCACGTTGAAGATGGCACCCTGGTGCGTCCTGGCACAGTGCTGGCAACGATTTCTGCGCCGACTCGGGGGTTGCTGACTGCTGAGCGGACAATGCTGAATATCCTCACGCACGCCAGTGGTGTAGCTACTGCGACGCGCCAGTGGGCTGACGCGATTATCGGCACCGGTGCGCGGGTGCGCGATTCCCGAAAGACGCTGCCGGGGCTGCGCAACCTGGAAAAGTATGCTGTGACCTGCGGCGGCGGAATTAACCACCGCTACGCTTTGGGCGATGAAGCACTGATTAAGGACAATCACGTGGTGGCTGTCGGTTCCGTGTCCGGTGCGTTGAAGAGGGTGCGGGATCAGTACCCGGAGCTGCCGTGTGAGGTGGAAGTCGATACCCTCGCACAGCTCGATGAGATCCTGCCGATGAAGCCGGACATCGTCATGCTGGACAACTTCGAGGTCTGGGAGACCCAGATTGCGGTGCAGCGCCGCTCGCAGATTTCTCCGGCCACGCAGCTTGAGTCCTCTGGTGGACTGACCATCGATGTGGCTCGTGAGTACGCGTCCTGTGGTGTCGATTACCTGGCTGTGGGCGCGCTAACCCACTCGGCCAAGGTGTTCGATGTCGGACTCGACTTCGACGAGCAGTAGCTGAATCAGCCCCCGGTATCGCTTCGCAGCTTCGCCTACAAGCGACGGGCGATTTCCGCGCCAATCTCGCTTAGTGCCGACCCCCAGCGCTCCCGCGATTGCTCATCACAGGTTTCCTGTGCGCGGTAAAGCGCCTTCTCTGCAGCAGCGACATCGCCCAAATGCAGGTGGCACTGTGCAATTTGTGCAAGCAGAGGCACGGCCTGGATATTGAGGTTATCGGACTGGAAAAGTCCCGCCGCCAACTCCAGGTGATCAATGGCGCGCCCTTGATGTCCTCGACGAATCTCTGCCTGGCCGTTCAAGGTGTGCCACATCGCCCAGCGCAAGTGGCGCGGAGGGGTGTCCGCAGTCGGCTCGAAGCCGTCTTTCTCCAGGTTATCCAGCAAATCCAACCAGTCCGCGGCCTTGTCCATCAGCTTCGGTGCAGAGCCACGGATGGGGCGCCCCAGACTGTCGGTCTGCGGAGCATCCGCCTCGTCGCCGAGCTCCTCGAACCCCTGCATCAGAGTTAGGGCTGCTTCCCAGAGGTTGTTTTCCTCAGCCAATGCCGTGGCGGCGTCGAAAAGCTGCTGCGGGCTAGAAGTCGCGGAATCACCAGAAGTAGTCATGACCTAACACTCTACTTTGTGCCACCGCCAGCACCGAAGTGGGCGGGGCGCTAGTATTCGTCGTCAAGCGATTGAATGATGATGACGTCAAGGGCATCGAGAACAGGATGGCCTTCCCACACGTCGCGGGGCAGAAGCTCTTCGACGCGCCGGGCGTAGGCGGCGGCACCGTCGGAATCACCCGCGTCGAGACGGTATCGAACCCCCGCCAGCAGCGCGCGGGCGGCTTCCTCGCCATCGCCGGACTGCAGGTAGCCCTTCGCGGCGGCTTCCACATGGTTGATGGCCAAAGTGTCGCGGCCAGCGGAGTAGAAGACGTAGGCGGCATCGTCGTGCCAGTCGGCGAGTGACCAGTCGTCGGAGATGAGCTTCTGAGAACGCAGCAGAAGGTCCTCAGCCTCGTTGAGCGTGTGGTCAATGACGGCGGAAGCGTCCTCGGAGACGATCTCGGCGGTGAATTCGGAGCCCTCTTCGGAAATGACCAGGTCAATGACATGAATGATGGAACGTGCAGCCTGGCGGTAGGCCTTGGCAGCGCCCTTGGTATCGCCGTTGCGTTCAAGGTGCTCGCCGTGTTCGATGAGCAGCTTTGCCGCCTGGCGGGGATTATTGCCGAGACCCGCGGCTGCGGAGGCAATAGAAAAAGCCGCGTCGGTGCGTTCTTCATCGGCGGTAAATGCTGACCAGTGCGCAACTGGTTCGGCAAAGCGCAGCGCCTCGTCAACCTCGTCGGCGTCGAGGAGACTGCGGGCCAGAACGAGCTGGATATCCATGGTGATGGGGTTGACCGGAATGCCTTCGGCGCTGGCGAGCGCGCGGCGGGCAATTGCGGCGGATTCCGCGAAATCGCCGTGGGCGTTGAGAAGCGCACAGAGCAGACGCACGCTGCGAAGCACCGCGACCGTGAGTCCTGCATCGAGACCAGCCTGCACGATTGGGCGTAGCTGGCGGATTGCCTCCGCTTCCTCACCAGCTTCCAGAGAGAGGAAAGCCAGGAATTGGCGAGCTTCAATCGTCGTGGTGACGGGTTCCGACTGAGGGGCTGCCGCGACGCTGGCTGCGATGCGGGCGGCCCTGCGCAGCTCACCACGGCTGTGCGCGAGCTGCGCCTCCAATAGCTTGCGGTCATCAAAACTGCTTCGCTTTGGTGCCCAGCGTGCGGACCATTCAGAGAGTTGACCGGCGATTTCCGCCCGGCGCGCCAGCGATGCTGCGGCACCAGCAACAGCCGCGCTGACCAGGTAGTAATAGGCCTCCCCGGGCTGTGGAGTGGTGGCGACGATGTCCTTAGTAAGCCTGATCAGCTCGGGGATTTCGGAGTCCTCGGGGCGCCGGCCGGTGATGGCATCACCTGGGTTGGCGTCGATGAAGGCCTCTGCCTCGGCGAATGCTCCGTAGGAGCGTGCGTGCAAGATCGCGGGGCGGATGTTGGCCTCAGTTGCCCAGCGCAGCCACTCGGCGCGTGCAGCAGCGGCTTCTTCTACTAATTCCAGTTGGTCGGCGACTGCGTGCCTGAGTGCGTGGAATTCGCCAACGACATCGGGGGAGTTGGTAGGCGCGTCGGCTAACCAATGCGTGTGGGCGAACTTGGTGACAGCGCGCCAACTGGTGACGTGGTCGAGCGTGGCACCGGCCCTGCGGGAAATAACCAGCAGCTCCGGAAGTGAGTCCGGTAATGCCTTTAGCGGATTGGGCAGGGGAGGAAAGTCCAGGGGTTCGGACGAGTTCTCCGTTGCTGATGCGTTTTCTGAATTCCCTGACGCGTAGTCGGCCGCGATGCCGGTATCCCAATCGCCAACTTGAATTCCAGACTCAGAGTTTTCTTCTTCCCACCAGACCATTGGACTATCTTCGCCCGTGGCATCGGGAAGATGCAAAAACTGCTTTGTTTTTCAGACCTGTGCAGTCGGGTGCGCTGTTAAGCCGGGTTTGAAAAGCTACGCATTAGTCCACGAACTTCATCGCGCACCGGGTGATCCGGGCCGACTAGGTCGCCGATGCGAACCGCGAACCGGCGGGCGCGTTCCTCATTGTTATCACTAGCAGCAGCACGCACCGCGATGGTCAGTGTGCGGGCGGCGTCGGCAGGGGCGTGGGCTTCTAAGAAAAGCTCGGCAGCTTCGTCGGCGTACTTGTACACGCCGTCGTTGTCCCACACAGACCAGCACAACAGCGCCTGTGCTTCATGCCACTTGGCCGATTCCCAGGACCCAACCACGTAGCCACGTGAGCGTTCCATCAGGTGGTCAGTCAGTTCACTTGTAGCGCCCACGTTACTGAGTGATAGTGCGGCATCCATCAGAGTTTCCGCAGGCGAAATCGGGGACGAGTATCCGGCACGAATATCGGCCAGTGCGTCGAAGAGTACTGCGGCATGCTCAGTATTGCCCTCTTGGACTGCCGATTCCGCCGCAATGGCACAGGAAAAATCAGTACGTGCGGAATCCTGGGTAGGCTCAGACCACTTTGCAACCGACTCCGCTTCCTGGCCGGCATGGTGGAAATCTCCGAGCTCGTACAGTGCCGTTGCCTTCAGCAGCGCGATTTCCATGGTGACTTCACAGTTGGGGTAGTCTGCCGACACATCCTGGGCGCGCTGAGTTAGCTTCAGCATCTCCCCGGCATCGGGCTTGTTGTGTGCCACCTCGAAGTTGATGTCTGCCATCTCACGAACCGCGAGAATATAGTCAGTGTCCAGTCTGTGCTGGTCCGCGACTGCCACGTTGTTTGACAGCATTCGGAACGCGGTATCGCTATTACCTGTCTCTATCGAGTACCGTGCCAAATTCTGCCTCAGCTCAAGGCCCGCGATTACGGAGCGGTTACCGATTGCATTGAGCTGTGAGGCGCAAAGTCGCGCTGCGTCGACGACTTTCCCGGCTCGGTGCAGCAGTGATGCCTCCGTCAGAGTCTTCGCCAGCGCAATCGACTCAAACTTATCCTCATTTGGCAGTGCACGAATCATCTCGTGCAGCTCCCGTGCCAAGTCCTCGCGGTTGACCTTTCGCAGGGCGCTTGCAATCCGAATCAGCGCGTCAGTCAGTGCCGCCCGCTTCTTCCACTGGCGTGGGCTAAACGGCTCCTCCGCTTCTTCGCTTGCCGACGATTCCTGCGGCCGCGGCCCATCCGCATCCGTGGTCACCGCGCTGTGACTGCTGGTTGGGGCATCCAGATCGTCGGCAAGCACGAGTGCCCGGTACGAGGTGATCTCCCTGCTCATGCGTGCGATGAGTGGGATTTCGGTCTCTGCGGCAGCAGAGGTGGGGCCATCGGCGATAAAGGTGGTGTAGCGGCGGGCTTCATCCGCCGCTAGCCGTGCCCGGGCGCGCCAGTACTCCGGGACGTTGTCGTTATCGGATGCCCATACCATCCAGTTCAGGGCGGCATCGTGCGCAGCCGTCATCATGCCGAGCGATTCGGTGACCTCGCGGACTATGCGGTAAAACGCGCCGACGTGTTCGGTAACGCCGTGGGCTTCCGGGTCAGAAAAGAGCTGTGGGTTGTAGAAATGATGCGCGAAAACTGATTCCAGTTGGCGCGTGGCCAGGGAATTGTCGGCTGCGGTCGCGTCTGCATAGGCTGCGACGAGCTCCGGCAAATCCGGGCTGTTTCCTTCCTGGTTCAACAGCTGACCTTTCTACGACTGGTTACTACTTTCCTTAACACTGTAATGGGTCACTGTGGCGGAGCTAACTTGCGCCACAGTATGAGGGGTTAAATGGGGCAATCGGTATGAACCTAACGTGAGAAAGATATGCTTAGTTCATACTCAAGGGTGCCTTTAAGGGCGAATAGTAGCGAAAACCGTGGATAAAGTCTTTGGCTTTGACCCAGATTTTCAATACTTTGTTGTCATTTCTTTGTCACTCTGAAGTGCTCACGTATGAATCCATCGTGCGAATAGGCGGTTACTAATTAATTATGTTGTCCACTATTGATCTTCGCGGTCAGACTCCCACCACCGCCACTCTGCGTCGAGTGTTGCCGCGTGGTGCGGCAGACGTTGATTCGATGATTCCCACGGTCAAGCCCGTTGTCGATGACGTGGCAGTCCGTGGTGTGGAAGCGGCGATGGAGTACTCCGAGAAGTTTGACCGTATTCGTCCGGCATCCATGCGCGTTCCAGCGGAGGTTATCGATGCCGCGGAAGCTGCGCTGGAAGACGATGTCCGCTCTGCTCTGCAGGAGTCCATCGGGCGCGTGCGCGCGTTCCACGCTGCTCAGAAGCCGAATGATAAGACTGTTGAAATTCTGCCCGGCGGCATTGTCCGCGAGAAGTGGATTCCGGTTTCGCGCGTCGGTCTTTACGTCCCCGGGGGCAACGCCGTCTACCCGTCGTCCGTATTGATGAACGTCATCCCAGCTCAGGAAGCTGGTGTGGAGTCCCTCGTCGTCGCCTCTCCGCCGCAGGCCGACAACGACGGCTGGCCGCACCCGACCATCCTGGCTGCCTGCAAGCTGCTTGGCGTGACCGAGGTGTGGGCCGTCGGTGGTGCACAGGCCGTCGCACTGCTCGCATACGGCGATGAAAACGAGAGCCTCGAGCCGGTCGACATGGTCACCGGTCCGGGCAACATCTTCGTTACCGCCGCCAAACGCCTGTGCCGCTCGGTCGTCGGTATCGACGCCGAAGCTGGCCCGACCGAAATTGCCATTCTCGCAGATAACACCGCTGATCCTGTCTCCGTCGCCTACGACCTGATTTCCCAGGCTGAGCACGACGTCATGGCCGCCAGCGTGCTTATCACCGACGACGCCGATTTCGCCGCCACCGTCGACCGCGAGGTCGAAAACCGCTACGAGGTCACCATGAACGCCGACCGCGTTCGCGAGGCGCTCACCGGCGATCAGTCTGGCATCGTGCTTGTCGACGACATGAATATCGGCATCCAGGTTGCAGATGCCTACGCCGCTGAGCACCTGGAGATCCACACCGAAAACGCGCAGGCCGATGCCGAACGCATTACCAATGCCGGCGCAATCTTCATCGGTCGCTTCTCGCCGGTGCCACTGGGCGATTACTCGGCCGGCTCTAACCACGTGTTGCCGACCTCCGGCACCGCCCGCCACGCCTCGGGCCTGTCAACGCACACCTTCCTCAAGTCGGTCCACATGATTGACTACAACGAGGCCGCGTTGAAGGAAGTTGCCGACAGCGTAGTAGTCCTGGCCAACGAAGAACGACTGCCAGCGCACGGCGAGGCCATCCGTGCCCGCTTTGAGACGCTTCTCGGCTCCGAGGACAATGGCGCAGAAAAGGGGAACAACTAATGAGCAACCAGCCTGAGAATCAGCCACAGCCGTCGGTAGCCAAGTTGGCGCTGGCAGATTTGCCACTGCGCGACGAACTGCGCGGCGAGGAAGCCTACGGTGCCCCGCAGCTCGACGTCGATGTTCGCCTGAACACCAACGAAAACCCGTACCCGCCATCCGATGACCTCATCGCCGACCTGGTGGCGCAAGTGGAGAAGGTCGCCTCTGACCTCAACCGCTACCCGGACCGTGACGCAGTAGCACTGCGCAGCGCACTCGCCGATTATGTCACCCGCCAGACCGGCGTGGACATCACCGTCGACCAGGTATGGGCCGCCAACGGCTCCAATGAGATTCTCCAGCAGCTGCTGCAGGCATTTGGCGGGCCGGGGCGCAGCGCAATGGGCTTTGTGCCCAGCTACTCGATGCACCCGATCCTCTCGTCCGGCACGCAGACGGAGTTCATCGGCATCGCCCGCGACCCGGAGACCTTCGACATCGACATGGATAGTGCGCTCGCGGCCATTGCCGAGCACCGTCCTGACGTCATCTTCATCACGACTCCGAACAACCCGACTGGCAATCTGACCACGCTCGCTGACCTGCGCCGCATTATTGAAGCCGCGCCGGGCATCGTCATTGTCGATGAGGCCTACGCCGAGTTCACTGAGGAGCCGTCGGCGACAACGCTGCTGGCTGAGTTCCCGTCGAAGCTGGTTGTCTCCCGTACGATGAGCAAGGCTTTCGACTTCGCCGGAGGCCGCCTCGGCTACTTCGTTGCTAACCCGGCATTTATTGATGCTGTGATGCTCGTACGTCTGCCATACCACCTGTCGACGTTGACGCAGGCCGCTGCCACGGTTGCACTTCGCCACTCGGATGCGACGCTGTCGACCGTCGCAAAGCTTGCCGACGAGCGTGATCGCGTCGTAGCCGCCCTGAACAGCTATGGCTACGACGTGATTGACTCGTACTCCAACTTCGTATTCTTCGGTCGTTTCGCCGATGCCGCGACGGCATGGCAGAGCTTCTTGGATGAGGGAGTACTCATCCGCGATGTTGGCGTGCCCGGTCGTCTCCGTGCCACTATTGGTCTGCCCAGCGAAAATGATGCGCTGCTGGCGGCGGCCAAGAAATTGGCAGCGACCGCGCTGGCTTAAGCGAAATGCTGCCGGTACATCCCACTACAAGGAGAGATCTGACTTATGCACTTCAGTGATAAGGACCATCTGGAGGCAGAGCGCACTGAGCGCGTTGGCCGTGTCGAGCGCGCCACCCGCGAATCGAGCATCGTCTGCTCGGTGAATCTCGATGGCACCGGCAAGACCGATATTTCGACCGGTCTGCCGTTCTTCGACCACATGTTGACCGCTTTCGGCTCCCACGGCAGCTTCGACCTGACTGTGCACGCCAACGGCGACACCGAGGTCGATGCGCACCACACGGTGGAGGATACCGGCATTGTGATGGGGCAGGCCTTCGCCCAGGCGTTGGGGGACAAGTCTGGTATTCGTCGCTTTGGTGACTGCTATATCCCGATGGATGAAACGCTGGCACACGCAGTGGTTGATGTGTCTGGTCGCCCGTACTTCGTTGGCACTGGCGAACCAGAGCAGATGTTGACTGCCGTCATTGGTGGTCACTACGCAACGGTTATCAACGAGCATTTCTTTGAGTCCTTCGCCCTAAATGCCCGTATTGCGCTGCATGTTCGCTGTCTCTACGGGCGCGATCCGCACCACATCACCGAGGCTGAGTACAAGGCTGTGGCCCGTGCCCTGCGTGCTGCCGTCGAGGACGACCCGCGCGTCCACGGTGTGCCGTCGACCAAGGGCACTCTGTAGGTCGCAGCTGAAGTAGACGGCCACTGTAGGAAACCGGAAAATCCGCCTTAGCTGGCATTTTAGGGGAATCGATGGTAACAACGTCTGTAGACGTGCTTTTAGCGCAGGTGTCTACCGCATCGACGCTGAGCACTTATTTTTTGTTCATTGTCGCTGGTCTGCTGGTGGGCGGAACATGGTCACTCTATAAATCCGGATCGAGGGTCGGAACAATTGTCCTTGGTCTCTTATCTGTGATCGCGCTCGCCGGCGCAATTTTGTGGTTGATAGGAGTGATGGAGTAAATGGCGTCCCGGGTGATGGACCGCAGGCAGTTGGACGAACTGGACAGCATGTGGAAAGCGCCCGGACTAGTACCTACGCTAGTCGCCGTGATGGCCGCCTTCGGTGGCTGGTCACTCCTCATGCCTGTCATTCCGCAGGCAATTCTTGACGATGGCGGTGGAACCTCGCTCGCCGGTGCCTACACCGGTGTTTTTATGGCCGCTACCGTTCTCACACAGACGCAGACTCCACGTATGTGTCGCCGTCTTGGCTACGGCATGACCATGCTGATTTCAGGTCTGTTTCTGGGCTTGCCGACGATTCTGCACATCTTTGGCACCGATGCTGCTTTGGTGCTCATCATTGCGGTTCTCCGCGGTATGGGCTTCGGTGCGTTGACTGTCGCCGAGTCCGCATTGATTGCCGAGCTAGTGCCAATGAAATTTCTGGGTAAGGCCTCTGGCGTTCTCGGTGTGGCAGTTGGTTTATCTGAGCTCATTTTCTTGCCACTAGGACTAATCATTGCGGACAAGACGGGTTCTTACACCCCTGTTTATGTCTTGGGCGCCGTCATCTCGCTTGTCGGTTCGTTGATGGCACTCTTTATCCCGAAGATTAAGCCAGCGCCGAAGGAGGGCAAGGGCGGCAAGGAAGACGTCGGCGATCCTGTGCCCGGATCTGCAGCAACTCAGCCGAGCCCCGTTGAGCACGTTGCCACATGGAAGCTGGTGGCCATTCCCGCGCTCGCAATTTGCACGATTGCGATGGGCTTTGGTGGTATTTCCGCATTCCTTGCCCCGGCAGCTCGCGAAATCGATCTGGTCTCCGGTGCGGTTGTGGCTGGCCTGTCGCTGTCTGTTCTCGGTGGCGCGCAGATGGTGTTCCGTTATTTCGCAGGAATCTACGCCGACCGGAAGTCGGAGGCTGGAATTCTGCTGATTCCGGCATTGATCAGTGGTTTTATTGGTCTGCTGATGATGTCCGGCGTGGTTCTCTTTGATTTGTCGGCCTGGCTGCTGCTGGTTGCGGCCGTTTTCTACGGCGCGGGCTTCGGCATAGTGCAAAATGAGGCTCTGCTGCTGATGTTTGCCCGCCTGCCGCGTGACCGTACTGCTGAGGCCAGTGCCTTCTGGAACATGTCCTTTGACTCGGGCACTGGTATCGGCTCGTTCGTTCTGGGAGCCGTAGCCGCGGCTGCACTCCGTCCGTACCCGGCTGTCTTTGCCTTTGCGGCAGCTCTGCTGGCAGTTGGCCTCATTGGTGCGGTGCTCGACCGAATCATCGGAAAGCACCGCGTGGCGGAGTACCAGAACACCCGCGCTACGCTGCGTCGTCTGGGGGATGCCGTGAAGCGTCGTACGCCGGAGGCCGCTGTGCGTGTTGCCCGCCCGGCAAAGAATGCAGTGACGCGTTTGACGGTTCGGGACCGCAAGAAGAAGTAACTACATACAAAGAGACGTTTGAAAAAGAGTGGCTGCGCAAGTTCTTGCGCAGCCACTCTTTTGGTTATTAGATGCAACCCCCGGTGTGGGGTCAGCCGTGCCTGTTTATGCGACGGCGACGTCCATCTCGGTGAAGAGAGCCCGCAGGCGGGTTTCGATATCGTCGATAAGCGACTGCAGCTCATCGTCTGTGAGACTGTCCGGATCTGCGACATCCCATTCCACGTAGCGGTCGCCGGGGACTGCTGGTGTCTCGTCGATGCCCATGAGCACGACAACATCGGCGCGGTGGGAAACGCGGGGAGTAATCGCCTTTTGGGTGAGGCGTGAGGTGTCCACGCCACGGTCGTGAAGAGCCGCGACGACGCGAGGGTTCAGGCCATCCTCTGGATTGAGGCCGATAGTGCGGATAAAGACTTCGTCACCAACCAGGTGGTAGGCCAGGGCAGTGGCAATCTGGCTACGGCCGGAACCGCGACTATCGGCAAAGAGAATCTCTTGGCGCGGGGCGAAGTCCTTGCATCCGCTCGCGGCCTTGATGCGTTCGGTGGCCTCGCGTTCGGCGAGGACGGGGAGGAAGTTAGTCACCTTCGCAGAGTTGGACAGCTCTGCAATGACATCGTCGAGGATGGAATCGATGGTCGCAGCATCGCAGGCTGCACCGTAGAGCCGGTGAAGGTCCTCGCGGACAATGGCAAATGATTTACTAAGAACGGATGCGGTAGTCATGGCGTCGGAGCCTCTCTGTGAAAAAGTAATCAGGGGTATTAGGGATAAATCAATAACTTAGTTAACCTGTTGTTAACCTTGAGTTTACCAAAGTATTCGGTAGTTGTATACCAGTGCTTCTGCCTATCCAGGCAGTTTTCTTGGGGTAAGTGGCAAACATCGATTCCCAGCGCCTTAAAATGTCCAACTATGGAACAAGTCTCACCTTCGACGAAGACCCCGACCGTTGCCATCCTTGATTACGGCTCCGGTAATTTGCGTTCAGCTGAGCGCGCTGTGGCCACCACGGGTGCCGAGGTTATTGTGACCGCCGATCCGAAGACCGTGATGGAGGCCGATGGTCTGCTCGTTCCCGGCGTCGGCGCCTATGCCGCATGCATGGAGGGTTTGCATCGAGTACAAGGGCCGCGCCTGATCGGCTCTCGACTCGCAGGTGGTCGACCAGTGATGGGAATCTGCGTCGGTATGCAGGTGCTCTTTGACCGCGGCGTCGAGTACGCCGACGGCATCCACGCAGCGGAGACCGACGCATCCGCAGCTGTCACCGGCACCCCGGGTTGTGGTGAATGGCCCGGTACTGTCGAGCGTCTCGAGGCGTCGATTCTGCCGCACATGGGCTGGAACACGGTTGAAGTACCGGAAGGCTCAAAGATGTTTAAGGGACTGGAAGATCAGCGTTTTTACTTCGTCCACTCCTACGGTGTGCGCAAGTGGGACCTTAATACGGATTCTCGCATCGCTCCGCCGCTGGTGACGTGGTCTGCCCACGAATCCGATCGGTTTATCGCAGCCGTGGAAAACGGTCCGCTGTGGGCCACGCAGTTCCACCCTGAGAAGTCTGGTGAAGCAGGGTTGAAGCTGCTGCAGAACTGGGTGGACACGCTGTAGTTGCCCAATCGGTAGTATCTGCCCTAACCGCACTACCTGGTAGGTGGCGGAATTTCGCCACCTAGACCACCTATACTGAGATAACTAGCAACAAGCGTCGTGGTGACTATGGCCACAACGCCCAAAGTCGAAGAGAGTAGAGCCCCCATGAGTTTGACCCTGCTGCCCGCTGTAGACGTAGCCGATGGCCAGGCTGTGCGCCTTGTTCAGGGTGCTGCTGGAACCGAGACTTCCTACGGTGCACCGCTGGAAGCTGCCATGAATTGGCAGAACGCAGGCGCTGAGTGGATCCACCTGGTCGACCTCGACGCCGCGTTTGGTCGCGGTTCGAACTACGACCTGCTTGCCGACGTTGTGGGCAAGCTCGACGTGAAGGTAGAGCTCTCCGGCGGTATCCGTGACAACGCTTCGCTCGAAGCTGCGCTGGCCACCGGCTGCGCCCGTGTCAATATTGGCACCGCCGCACTGGAGAATCCGGAGTGGTGCCGCGAGGTTATCGCCAACTACGGCGACCGTGTAGCCATTGGTCTGGATGTTCTTAACGAAGAGGGGCAGTGGCGCTTGCGCGGCCGCGGCTGGGTCTCCGACGGCGGTGACCTCTGGGAGGTGCTGGAGCGCCTGGATGCTCAGGGTGCATCCCGTTTCGTGGTGACTGACGTCTCCAAGGACGGCACCCTGCAGGGGCCGAATGTGGAACTGCTGCGCGAGGTCGCTGCTGCTACCGATGCTCCAATCGTCGCTTCCGGCGGTGTCAGCAGCCTGGACGACATTGCAGCTATTGCCACACTGGTCGATGAGGGCGTTGACTCCGCAATTGTGGGTAAGGCGCTCTACGCAGGGCGTTTCACCCTGGAAGAGGCCCTGGCAGTAGCTCGCGGCTAAAAAGAACACTTTCGTGGCCGGACCGGGGAGACGTCGTCAAGCGAAAGCGTTAACGAGCAAACGGCACCCCGGCTGAGACGGCGGATGAAGGACTTAGAAAAGTATGGATGCCCTGGAACCGCGGGCGATGCTCGCTATTGCTGAAGCGGCGCTCGATGAGGTTGAAGGCCTGTTCACGCAGCAGGTGGGCGCGGACCCGGTTGTCATGAAGCCGCGCGGAGATTTCGCGACGGAGACTGACCTGGAAATTGAGCGTCGTCTGCGCAAGCTCCTCACGCAGTATTCTGGGCTGCCCGTCTACGGCGAGGAATTCGGTGGCAAAGTCCCCGAGGAACATACCGCCTGGGTCATCGATCCGATTGACGGCACCACGAACTATTCCAACGGTTTTCCGCTGTGTGCCATGCTGCTCACACTCATGCATGAGGGGGAGCCGGTGGTTGGAATTACCTCCATGCCTCTGCTGCGCCGTCGTATCACCGCAGCTAAAGGTGGCGGAACGTTCGTCAACGGCCGTCGCGTCAACATCGACGCCGAGGCCGGCCGCCCGGTTTCGATTGCCTTCGGGTCCGTCATCGCGAGTACCGACGGCACACTCCCGCGCAAGTGGCGTCAACTGCTGCTGTCAAAGGTGGGCGAACGCTATCCGACGATCCGAATTACTGGCTCTGTCGGAGTGGACTTGGGTTCCACCGCGATGGGGGCATTCGGCGGCACCGTGACTTTCTCACCGCATGTGTGGGATAACGCAGCTGGTGTACTTCAGATTTCCGAAGCCGGTGGCGTGGTCACAGACTTGGCGGGCAATCCTTGGCGGCATGATTCCGTAGGCGTGCTGGCGGGAACTCGCGATGTTCATGCCACGCTGCGGTCGATTATTGACCAACTGGGTCGTCCGGAGACTTTCCGGAGCTAAACCGTGGGCGACGTCCCGAGCTGGGTGGTTGCGCAAACCGTCGATCCACAACTTTGAGCTAACACGAGGAGAACTTAAAAACTATGTCTCTGGCAGTACGCGTGATTCCTTGCCTGGATGTCAACAATGGGCGGGTCGTCAAGGGGGTTAACTTTGAGAATCTCCGTGATGCCGGCGATCCGGTGGAGCTGGCTCGCCGCTATGGCGAGGAGGGCGCTGATGAGCTGACCTTCCTGGATGTCACGGCTTCCAAGGATGGCCGTGGCACCATGCTCGACGTGGTGCGTCGCACCGCAAGTGAGGTCTTCATTCCGCTGACGGTCGGCGGTGGCGTGCGCAGCGTCGAGGATGTCGATCAGCTGCTCCGCGCCGGAGCTGACAAGGTCAGTGTCAATACCGCTGCGATCGCACGTCCAGAACTGCTCAGCGAGCTGTCGCGCCGCTTCGGTGCGCAGTGTGTCGTCCTGTCGGTGGATGCCCGCCGCGTTCCCGAGGGAGGCACGCCGCAGCCGTCGGGCTTCGAGGTGACGACGCACGGTGGTTCACGCTCGGCGGGGATCGACGCCGTCGAGTGGGCACGCCGCGGCGAGGAGCTCGGGGTCGGCGAGATTCTGCTGAACTCCATGGACGGCGACGGCACCAAGGACGGTTTCGACCTGGAGCTTCTGGAGAAAGTCCGCGCTGCCGTCGACGTCCCGGTGATTGCCTCTGGCGGTGCGGGCAAGGCAGAGCACTTCCCGCCAGCAGTGCGCGCCGGCGCCAACGCGGTGTTGGCCGCATCCATTTTCCACTTCGGCGAGGTCAGCATTGCTGAGGTTAAGGAAGAGATGGCCCGCGAGGGAATCGAGGTGCGCCAGTGACTGGTCTAGCCCCGGGCGCTGCAGCTCACGGCGCCGGCGACGATCCGCGTGAGTACACGCTCCCAGCAGATATCGCGAACATCGCCAAGTTCAACGCTGACGGCTTGATTCCCGCTATTGTGCAGGAGGAATCCACTGGCCGCGTGCTCATGATGGCGTGGATGGATTCCCACGCACTGGCATATACCATCGCTACCAAGCGCGGCACCTACTGGTCGCGCTCCCGGTCCGAGTACTGGATTAAGGGGCTTACTAGTGGCCATTTCCAGACCGTGACATCGCTGGCGTTGGACTGTGATGGCGATACCGTGCTGATGCAGGTAGTGCAGGACGGCGCGGCATGCCACACTGGCTCGCATAGCTGCTTTGACGTGCATCCCGTGTTCGAGGGCTAATCAGTCGATCCGGGTTGCCGAGGTGGGGAATTCGTCGTCAAGCGCGACTACCTCCGGTGAAGTCCGGGGTTAAGTGATGTGCAATCCGGGGTGCGTGGCACAATAGCGGCTATGACTCGTATCACCATGACCACGCGTGAGCGCTTTCGTGAACTGGCTGCACACCATCGGGTCGTGCCCGTGGTTCGCAAGGTTTTGGCGGACGGCGAAACGGCGCTGTCGGCCTACCGCAAGCTCGCGGCCGATCGTCCCGGCACTTTCTTGCTGGAGTCCTCCGATGTGGGGCAGTCGTGGTCGCGCTGGTCATTTATCGGTTGCGGCAGTCGCGCCGCGCTGACGGTGGATGATGCGGGGGAGGCAACCTGGATTGGCAATGCGCCGTCGGGTGCGCCAGAGGGCGGAAATCCGTTGGATGCTCTGCGTCGTACGCTGGAGCTGCTGCACACGGAACTTCCGCTTGCCGACGATGCCTCGGTGCCCAAGCTCACCTCTGGTCTTGTCGGCTACTTCGGGCATGACATTGTCCGCTACATCGAGCCACAACTGCCGGATACCACTGACAATGATTTGCAGATTCCGGAGCTCATGCAGCTGCTGGTGGAGGACCTGGCTGCTTTTGACCACCACGAGGGTGTGCTGTGGCTGATTTCCAATGCAGTCAACTGGGATGGCTCGGACGAGCGGATTGATCAGGCGTATGACACCGCCTGTGATCGTGTCAATGCGATGGTGGAGCGGTTGTCAGAGCCTTCTGATCTGCGTCCGGCGGAAGTTAGCTTCCCAGAGCCAGTGATTCGTCGCCAGCGCGCCGCCGAGGACCACATGGATCGTATTGAGCGATGCAAAGACCACATCCGAGCTGGTGATGCGTTCCAGATTGTGCTCTCGCAGCGGTTCGAGATGGACACGCAGGCCTCCGCCTTTGATATCTACCGCATCCTGCGGGTTTCCAATCCGTCGCCCTACATGTTCCTGGTCAACGTTCCAACCAAGAACTTCTCCGATACTGCTTTCCAAATTGTCGGTTCCTCCCCGGAGTCACTCGTGGCAGTCCAGGGCAGTGAGGTCATCACCAACCCCATTGCGGGCACACGGCCGCGCGGTGCCACGGTGGAGCAGGACAATGCGCTGGAAGCTGATTTGCTGGCAGACGAGAAGGAAAATAGTGAGCATTTGATGCTCGTCGATCTTGGTCGCAATGACCTCGGACGTGTCTGCCGCCCGGGCAGTGTTGTTGTGCACGACTTCCGTCATATTGAGCGCTACAGTCACGTTATGCATCTGGTCTCTACCGTCACTGGCGAGCTTTCCAGCGACGCCACGGCTGTCGACGCATTCGCGGCCACCTTCCCAGCGGGAACGCTCTCAGGTGCGCCGAAGCCTTCCGCGCTGAGCATTATCGACAAGTTCGAGGACACGCGCCGGGGTGTCTACGGCGGCACCGTTGGATACTTTGACTTCCGGGGCAATACCGATCAGGCAATTGCCATCCGCACGGGTGTGAAGAAGGGTGATACGGTCTACGTTCAGGCTGGCGGCGGAATTGTCAGTGACTCTGACCCGGCGGCAGAGGATGAAGAGACCCGCAACAAGGCCGCGGCCGTGCTGCGAGCTGTCGCGGCAGCTGAGACACTAGTCCCAGCGGAAAGGAGCTAGGTTTTCGATGAAGTCGACAACGATGCTCTCCGGTGGCCTCATTGGTGTGGCCGCGGCGGGAATGTGGTTGTGCAGCCGAAGTGCGTGGCTGACGGTCGATACTGTTGATGACAAGTCTGGTCCGGCGACCACTGATTTGGTGGGCGCTGTCTGGGCTCCAGAGTTGACGTCGATTGCACTGGCAATGGTGGCTGCGCTGTTTGCCACCACCATTTTGGGCGCACTCGGCCGCCGTATCGTCGGTGGTCTCGCGGCGGTGCTCGCAATTGCGGCGTCGTGGACTCCGATGACTTTGCTTGCCAGCGGAGAAGACGGTGTGGACTCCCAGCGGGCACTGGATTTGTTGACATCGGGAAGCGCCTCACAGCGCGCCAGTGATGCGGTGACTGTGGCAGACTGGGCGCAGATCTCAGCGATTGAAGTGCATGCGATGGGGCCAGCCCTGGCCTTGCTGTGCTGCGCATTGGCGCTGGTCGGGGCGGTATTGTTGGTGCGTCGACCGGGTACTGTGAAGAAGCAGAAGTCCAGCGCGTATGAGACCCCGGAGGTACGCCGTCAGCGTATCGCCGAGGACCTGGAGGAAGACCCACAGTCGGGTCGAGTTCTGTGGGATGCTTTGGATGCCGGTGTAGATCCTACGGATCTGGATAAGGAGTAAGGCCGTGGCTAACGTTCTGGACAAGATTATTGAGGGCGTGCGGGAAGATCTCGCTGCTCGGGAAGCCAAGATTTCCTACGGTGAAATCAAGGAGCTCTCGCTGAAGGCGCCGTCGCCGATTGATGCCGTGGCGGCACTGGCTAAGCCCGGGGTGCAGGTGATTGCAGAGGTCAAGCGTGCCTCTCCGTCGAAGGGAGAGCTGGCTGACATCCCTTCGCCGGAGGTCTTGGCGGCAGAGTACGAGCAGGGTGGCGCGGCTGTCATTTCCTGTCTGACTGAGGAGCGCCGCTTCCGCGGTTCGCTCGCCGACCTCGATGCCGTGCGCCGCGCGGTCAACATTCCAGTGCTGCGCAAGGATTTCATCGTCACTCCGTACCAGGTCCATGAGGCCCGCGCACACGGTGCCGACCTGGTGCTGCTGATGTGCTCCGCTTTGGATCAGCCGACGCTGGAATCCCTGCTGGATCGCACCGAGTCGCTTGGCATGAACGCTCTGGTTGAGGCGCACACCGAAGAAGAGGTCGAGCGCGCCGAGGCCGCTGGTGCCAAGATCCTCGGCATCAACGCCCGCAATCTAAAGACCCTCGACGTGGATCTCTCCGTGTACGAACGCCTTGCGCCGATGTTGCCGGATCATGTTGTGAAGGTGGCAGAGTCCGGTGTCAAGGGGCCGGAGGAACTGCGCTACTACGCCTCCCACGGCGCCGACGCGGTACTGGTGGGCGAGGGCCTGGTTACCGCGGGCAAGCCGGGTGAGGCTTGCCGACGTCTCGTTGCCGCCGGTGTCCACCCGACACTCCGCAGCGAGTAGTGATAGACCGCAGTTGCGATAAGCAGCTGTACCGCGCTGCGAACTGCGCCTAGTTTAGTTGCGTGTCACACCTGTTGTGCTGGCACACCACAGTTTCTTAGGCCTTATGTCCCCGCAACCGGTGGGGATAGTCCACAATAGATAACTGTGAGTGACCAAGATTTCAAGAATCATGATGCCCGCGGTGACCGCCTGCCCACGATGGGTGAGGTTATCGCGGAGACAACGAACCACGAATCAGATGCCATTGGGCACTGGGGTAAGTGGGGCGGCCAGTTTGTGCCGGAGGCGCTGATGGCCGTTATCGGTGAGGTCACCGATGGCTACGCGAAGGCCCGCGTTGATCAGGATTTTCTCGATGAGCTCGACCGGCTTCAGCGTACTTATGTCGGACGTCCCTCGCCGCTGTACTACGCGGAGAAGTTCTCCGCTGATATCGGCGCTGACGTCTGGCTCAAGCGCGAGGATTTGAATCACACCGGTAGCCACAAGATTAATAACGTCTTGGGGCAGGTTCTGCTTGCTAAGCGCATGGGCAAGAAGAACATCATTGCCGAGACCGGTGCCGGCCAGCACGGTGTCGCAACCGCGACTGCCTGTGCGCTGCTCGGCCTTAACTGCCGTATCTACATGGGCAAGGTCGACGCAATCCGCCAGCGCCTCAATATCGCCCGCATGCGCCTGCTTGGTGCCGAGGTTATCGAGGTCGAGATTGGTTCGAAGACTCTCAAGGACGCGATCAATGAGGCCATGCGTTTTTGGGTTTCACACGCCGATGACACCTACTACTGCTTCGGCACTGCAGCCGGCCCGCACCCGTTCCCAACAATGGTGCGCGACTTCCAGCGCATCATCAGCGCCGAGGCACGCCAGCAGATTCTCGCGGAGACCGGCTCGCTTCCCGACGCTGTCGTGGCCTGTGTCGGCGGCGGTTCTAATGCGATCGGCGCGTTCCACCACTTCATCGATGATGAATCGGTTCGACTGATTGGCGCTGAAGCTGGCGGTGACGGTGTTGAGACCGGTCGCCATGCAGCACCGATTTCGGCCGCCGGTAATCCGGGTGTGTTCCAGGGCTCCTTCGCAGCCCTGATGCAGAACGAGGACGGTCAGATTACAGAGTCGCACTCGATTTCCGCGGGTCTGGATTACCCGGGCGTGGGCCCGGAGCACTCTTACCTGGCTGATATTGATCGCGCGTCCTACCTGCCGGTGACCGATACCCAGGCGATGCAGGCATTCCAGGATCTGACTCGGATGGAGGGCATCCTGCCCGCTATCGAGTCCGCACACGCGGTAGCTGCCGCCCGACTCATCAGCGATGATCTGAATGAAGAGCTGGGCCGTAAGCCGCTGATTATCGTCAATGTTTCCGGTCGCGGTGACAAGGATGTCGACACCGCTGCTAAGTGGTTTGATCTGATGGAGGAGTCCTAAATGAGTCTGAGTGACGTCTTTGACAAGGTCCGTGAGGAAAACCGCGCAGCATTTATCGGCTACTACCCAGCGGGTTTCCCGACCACCGATAAGTCGATTGAGAACATCAAGGCGATTGTCGACGCTGGCGCCGACATCATCGAGGTTGGTCTGCCTTTCTCCGACCCGATGATGGATGGCCCAACTATTCAGGATGCCGCCAACGTGGCTCTGGATGCGGGCTTCCGTACCCGTGAGATTATGCGGGTGGTTCGCGAAGTCACCGAGCACGGCGGTACCTGTGTGGTCATGAGCTACTGGAATCCGATTCTCCAGTATGGTCCGGAGCGTTTCGCCGAGGACTTGGCCGCCGCTGGTGGTCGGGGCACCATTATCCCGGATCTCATCCCCGAGGAGGCCGGCCAATGGCAGCGTGCAGCTGAGGCCAATGGTCTGTCCAACATCATGTTGGTGGCCCCGTCATCGACCAACGAGCGTCTGCAGCTAACTGCCACCGCGTCGACCGGCTTCGTCTACGCCACCAGCCACATGGGTGTCACAGGTGCCCAGGCTAGCGTCGACTCGGCCGCCGGCAAGTTGGTTGCCCGCACGCGCGAGGTCACCGATACACCGGTGTGCGTCGGTTTGGGTGTCTCCAATGGGGCACAGGCCGCGGAGATTGCCGAGTTTGCGGATGGCGTAATCGTTGGCTCGGCACTGATCAAGGCCGCGATGAAGAGCACCGATGACCTGGTAACGCTCGCCCGTGAACTCGCCGCGGGCGTACGAGGAGAGAGCTAGCGCATTTATGAGTTCCACCCTTGTTCTCGCTGAAACTGCAACGACGTATCTGGCCAACATTCCCTCTCCGCCGCAGGGGGTGTGGCAGTTAGGACCGCTACCACTGCGTGGTTACGCGATTTCCATCTTGGTTGGCGTACTCGTCGGCATTTATTGGATGCAGCGCCGCTACGCGGCCAGGGGTGGAGACCCGGAGTTGGTCCACGACATTGCCATTGCGGTTATTCCTGCGGGCATTATCGGCGGCCGTCTCTACCACGTCGCCACTGACTGGGAGAAGTACTTCGGCCTCGGCGCCAATCCCGCCGATGCACTGAAAATCACCAATGGTGGCCTCGGCATCTGGGGAGCGGTGGCGCTGGGGGTGCTGGCCGCGTGGGCGGTCGCTAAGTGGCGAAAGGTGCCGTTTGCGCCAGTTCTTGACGCGGCCGCACCCGCGATCATCCTTGGACAGGCCATTGGGCGTCTGGGCAATTGGTTCAACCAGGAACTCTACGGTGGCCCAACGTCACTTCCGTGGGGCCTGGAAATTTACCAACGAGTTGATGAGTTTGGCCGGGTTGCCCCCGTCACCGGAACGTCGACAGGCGAAGTGCTGGCCGTGGTGCATCCAACGTTTCTCTACGAGATGGTGTGGAACGTCCTCGCCTGTCTGGTCATTGTGTGGGCGGACCGAAAGTTCAAGATGGGCGGAGGACGCGTCTTTGCGCTCTATGTCGCGGCCTACACTTTGGGGCGTTTCTTCATTGAACTCATGCGCGTCGATGACGCAACGCTGATATTCGGTGTGCGTATTAATAACATCACGTCGCTCGTGGTCTTTTTCTGCGCTGTCATTGCTTTGTGGATTCTGCGGTCCAAGAGCCGCGAAACCGCAGCTGAAGTCGGGGGAGAGCGCGAGGCTGCTGAAGCTCACAGTGCTTCCAACTGACGCATAGCCCGTTAAGGGACTAGGCTGGAGGCCGTGCTTAGACGAACGAAGATTGTATGTACCCTCGGTCCAGCAGTTGCTTCGCTGGAGGGGATTACCGGGCTGGTCAACGCCGGCATGGATGTTGCCCGCCTGAATTTCTCTCACGGTGAGCATGAGGACCACGCTCAGAACTACCACTGGGTGCGTGAAGCATCCGACGCTACGGGACATGCCGTCGGTATTCTCGCCGACTTGCAGGGACCAAAGATTCGCCTCGGTCGTTTTAAGGAAGGCTCGACGTATTGGGCTGACGGCGAGATTGTCCGCATCACCGTCGACGATGTCGAAGGCACGCACGACCGCGTCTCCACCACGTACAAGAATCTCGCTGACGATGCCCGTCCGGGCGATCGCCTGCTTGTCGACGATGGCAAGGTGGGCCTGGAGTGCATCGAGGTAGATGGCAACGATGTGGTGTGCCGTGTCATCGAGGGCGGTCCGGTCTCGAACAACAAGGGTGTTTCCCTGCCGGGGATGAACATCTCGGTGCCGGCTCTGTCAGAGAAGGATATCGCCGACCTGCGCTTCGCTCTGAAGCTGGGAGTCGACTTCATCGCGCTGTCCTTCGTCCGTTCGCCTTCCGACGTCGAACTGGTCCATGCGGTCATGGATGAGGTTGGCCGTCGTGTCCCGATTATCGCCAAGCTGGAGAAGCCAGAGGCAGTCGAGTCTCTCGAGGCCATCATCCTGGCTTTCGATGCCGTGATGGTCGCCCGTGGTGACCTTGGTGTTGAGGTGCCGTTGGAAGATGTTCCGCTGGTTCAGAAGCGCGCTATTCAGATTGCCCGCGAGAACGCCAAGCCGGTCATCGTCGCCACCCAGATGCTCGACTCCATGATTTCGAACTCGCGCCCGACTCGTGCGGAGGCCTCCGACGTGGCCAACGCTGTGCTCGATGGCGCAGATGCCGTGATGCTCTCGGGTGAGACCTCGGTTGGTAAGTACCCGCAGTCCACGGTTAAGACCATGGCTCGCATCGTCACCGCCGCTGAGCGCGAGGGGGAAGTTCCTGCGCTGACCCACATGCCTCGCACGAAGCGTGGTGTGATTTCCTACGCAGCTCGCGATATCGGTGAGCGCTTGAATGCCCGCGCTATGGTTGCTTTCACCACCTCGGGTGATACCGCTCGCCGTGTGGCACGCTTGCACTCTCGCCTGCCGCTGCTGGTATTCACTCCGAATCAGCAGGTTCGTTCGCAGCTTGCGCTGACGTGGGGTGCGGAGACCTTCTTGGTGCGCGAGGTTAACAGCACGGATGAGATCATGCAGGTCATCGATGAGCAGCTCTTGACCATGGAAAACTACAACGCTGGCGACACGCTGGTCGTTGTTGCTGGTACCCCTCCAGGAAATGAGGGCAATACCAACATGATTCACGTCCACGTTATTGGCGAGGACGCACGCTAGCTCTCTGGCGCGTTTGAAAAAGCCGGTAAGTCCTTTTGGGGCTTACCGGCTTTTTGTAAGAGCCTTTCGACCTGGGGGGTTAAGTAGCAAAACTGACAACCCGAAAACTGAGCTGTCTTTTTTGGCGCGGTGCGCGGTGGCAAGCGGCCGGCACACAGCCCTTACTTTGCCAAGTAGGACAGCACGGCGGCAGCGGCGGCAGAAGTCGCGGAGGTAGCCGTCGGCTTGAAATCCGGGAGGAATGTCGGCATGTGGTTCGACGGTACGTCTTCGACCACGCGGTCGGCAGCAACGGCGGCTTCCCACGTATCCCGAGGTGTGGCGCCAACGGTCCAGTAGACATATGGGCAGTTCAGTCCACGCGGCAGGTCTGAGAAGTCCTCCGATGCGGTCCACGGCACAGCGTCGGTGGAATCGTCGCCGAGCACAGCGTCCATGACCGGGCGAATCGTGGCAAACGCCTCCGGATCATTGTCAGTGACTTCGCCGTGATCGGAGTACTCAATCACAGGCTCAACCTCAGTGCCGGAAGCCAGGCATTCGCCACGAACAACGCGCTCAATGCCCGCAATGAGCTTCGCGCGCACATCGTTGGAGTAGTAGCGAATGTTCAGCACAATCTTGGCCTGGCCAGGGATTGTGTTATTCGAATTGCCGGACTGCAGCGTGCCGACGGACAAAACACCAAACTCGTGGGGAGGAATCTCGCGCCCTACAATTCCTTGCAAGCGCAGAACGACTGCGGCAGCCAAGTATGTCGGGTCAATGGCGTTGTGCGGCATAGACCCATGTGCGGAGCGACCTGTCAGCGTGATGCTAATAGTGTCACAACCAGCAAGTGCCGGGCCGGGCATGGTCATTACCTGACCTGCGGGGCCGGGAACAATGTGCTGGCCGAAGCACACATCTGGGGTGGGGATGAGGTCTGCCAGGCCGTCGTCAATCATGGCCTGTGCACCGCAGGCCAGTTCCTCGGCGGGCTGGAACAGGGCAATGTAAGTACCCGACCACTCAGACTTAGTTGCTGCCATCAGGCTAGCCAGACCAAGACCGGCCGTCATGTGCATGTCATGGCCACAGGCGTGCATGACGGCGGTGGCAGAACCATCGCGGGCGGTACCGGTAGCAGAGGAAGCGAAGTCCACACCTGTTTCCTCGAAAACGGGAAGCGCATCGATATCAGCGCGGAACAGCACGGTAGGGCCGGGGCCATTTTCCATGACACCAACGAGGCCGTGACCACCGATTCCCTCATGCACTGTGTAAGTGCCCATGTCGCGAAGAGCACCGGCCAGATACGCGGCAGTTTTCTCCTCCGCCTGAGATAGCTCCGGGTGCTGGTGCAGGTAGCGGTAGATTTCCCACTGCCGGTCCAATGGCACTCGATGGGCGGCGATGAGGTCGCGAATGCGGCTCAGTCGTGCTTCATTGTTGCTCACCTGGTTTAAGACTCCTAACTTCTCTCTACTCTGTGCCAGAGAACTACAGCCGCGACCCGTCTTCAACGAGCGGGTTGTATTTCAGCGAGTTTGGCTGGCACTGGCACTCGGTCGCAATGTGGATGCTGTCCGAGATCTTTCCGGTCTCCCGTAAACGGTACATCTCCGGGACAACGCGGTCTCGCAGATCCCATGGGGAGATGGTGTTCAGATAAATCTTGGTGCCACCTTCAAAGCCGGCCAGGTTCGAGGTGCGCCACTTAATCATTACGCGCCACGGCATGCGGGCATCCAAATCGACAGGGCGGTGGTGCCATTCCTCGTTACACGGAATAGTGGGGCCGGCAGCTGCATGACATGCGTGAATCAGGTCCGACATTGCGTCGATCTCAGCCCGGGTTTGCAGCCACGGTTCGCAGACATCTGACTTCGAGAAGATCTCCAGCGTCGGGTACCGGTGTCCGAATCCTGCGAAAGCCACCGCGTGCTCGTTTTCCGCGATAACCAGGTTGTGGCGGGCCGCATAGTCCACTGCGTATTCGTTGTAGATATTCGGGTTCTTGCGCACCGCCTGTACTTCGCGCTTGAGCTGCTCACCGTGCTCATCGATGGCCACAAGCTGCTTGTGCAAGTGATCGAAGCTTGCGCCTGCCGGTTTTAGCCAGTTTTGGAAAGCGGCCACATAACGCACGTAGCGGTTACGTCGGTACAGGTCAGCAATCGACTCGACGGTAAACGCAATAAGTGCGCGGTGCTCGGCAACACTCAATGTGCCAGAAGAAGCCAGCTGATTATCGTGGGTAGCGCCGTCGACAAAGTGGCGACGGGCAACAATCACATCGTGGCCGCCGGCGAAATAGCTTGGGGCGCGGCGCAGCAATTCCTCGTCGGAAAGCGCGCTGATTTCCTCTTCACTGCGTCCAGCGGCGCGGTAGCGCGTGCGAATGATATTGAGCACGTGCTCGCGGCCCTTCGGGTCATCGAGGTAGGCCTCCATACGTTGCTGAGTTTCGCGGTCGGGCTCGAAGCCATAGTTTTCCGACCAATAGTCATAGGAGACGATCTCGAACAGGTTGGGCACGCGGCGGAACTCCGCGGTGGTGTCGAAGAGCTGGTCGGGCAGTACTCCGGTCACCGTGCTGTAGCCGCCGAATACCGATTCGTCGAGGACAACGCGGGCCTTCTCCGGCGGGGTTTGCAGCAGGTTGTTCCAGCCAAAGGAGTCGCGGGATCCAAAATCCTCCTCGCTCAATGGCTGCGGATCCGTGTGCTTAATTCCCAACGGCCGATTGCCACGACCTGGGACTGTCCACACCTGGGTACCGGAAAAAGGATTGACTTGCTTCACCGTGCCGTCGGCAAGCGTGATGAGGGGATTGCTGAAAGCCTGCATAAGTCCAACACTACGTCTTTGCTGGCGGTCGGCGCGCCAATGTAGGGGGACAGGGCTTGACGACGGTTAGCTATTGTCTGGCCGTCTCGCGTGGCTTAGCCTGTGAAGTTATGTCGAAGATTGTTTTTCACTGCCTGGTGAAGCCGACCGAATCGGAGGCGCTGGCCGAGGCATTTCGTACCAAGTTGAGTGAGTTTGACCGCGCCGGGCGAATTAGTGACGTGGATGTTTCGGTGGCGTCGGCGGACACTGACGCGCAGTTGGTGGAGCAGTGGGAGCGTGAGAACCCGAAGGAGCCGTTGGGGGATAGGAAGGTATTCCGTTATCTCTTGAGCTTCGATCAGCACGGCGGTTCTCTCAATGAACTCGCTATGGACCTCTCTGAGCTACTGACTCCGCGTGCAGAATTGCCCCCGGACCCAGTGCTGCGTGAGTTCGACGAAATGCTCGAATCTGTTGCGACGTATCCCTGGAATGTTGCCGTATTTAGGTAATTTCCTACCTAATTCGTGAAAAGTGTAAGCCTCCACAGAGTCAGTGATTGGCTTGGCCAACGGGTGTAGCGCAAATCGCTACGAGTTTTCCCAGCAATATGCCGTTGTATAATTATGTCCGCTTCAATATCTACAGTTGCCCAGTCCTTGTGCACACAACCTGTGCCACCGAGTTACGGCAACCGGGAAGTGGTTTACAACCGCTGACGGTTTGTTCTTCGTGGGCGCCATAATGGTTTCGCAGAGAGGTTTATTTTGAATATCGAGCAGAAGGTTTCGGGACTCTATGACCAGATTCTCACCCGAAACGCCGGTGAGCCGGAGTTCCACCAGGCAGTGGCAGAAGTTCTGGAGTCGCTGAAGGTCGTCCTGGAAAAGGACCCACACTACGGTGACTACGGCTTGGTTCAGCGTCTGTGTGAGCCGGAGCGTCAGATCATTTTCCGCGTGCCGTGGGTCGATGACCAGGGGAAGGTCCAGGTCAACCGTGGCTTCCGTGTTCAATTCAACTCTGTGCTGGGCCCGTACAAGGGTGGTCTGCGCTTCCACCCGAGCGTGAACCTCGGCATCATTAAGTTCCTGGGCTTCGAGCAGATCTTCAAGAACTCCCTGACCGGCCTGCCGATCGGTGGCGGCAAGGGTGGCTCCGACTTTGATCCGAAGGGCAAGTCCGAGCTAGAAATCATGCGCTTCTGCCAGTCGTTCATGACTGAGCTGCACCGCCACATCGGTGAGTACCGTGACGTCCCGGCCGGTGACATCGGCGTCGGCGGCCGCGAGATTGGCTACCTGTTCGGTCAGTACCGCCGTATGGCCAACCAGCACGAGTCCGGCGTTCTCACCGGTAAGGGCCTGACCTGGGGCGGTTCCCTGGTTCGTACCGAGGCCACCGGTTACGGCTGTGTCTACTTCACTGAAGAGATGATGAAGGCCAACGGTGCTGACATCAACGGTGCCAAGGTCATCGTTTCCGGTTCCGGTAACGTCGCCATCTACGCCATTAAGAAGGCTCAGGAGCTCGGCGCTACCGTCGTCGGTTTCTCTGACTCTTCCGGTTACGTCTCCACCCCGAACGGTGTCGACGTCGAGCTGCTGAAGGAAATCAAGGAAGTTCGTCGTGCTCGCGTCTCCGAGTACGTCGCTGAGGCTGAGGGCGCTGAGTTCCACGAGGGTGGCAACATCTGGGAGCTCAAGGCTGATGTCGCACTGCCGTGTGCAACTCAGAATGAGCTCAATGGCGAGTCCGCCAAGCTGCTGGTCGACAACGGCTGCCGCTTCGTTGCTGAGGGCGCAAACATGCCGTCCACCCCGGAGGCTATCGAGGTCTTCAAGGCCAACGGTGTCCACTTTGCGCCGGGCAAGGCTGCCAACGCTGGCGGTGTTGCAACCTCCGCTCTGGAGATGCAGCAGAACGCTACCCGCGATTCCTGGTCCTTCTCCTACACCGATGAGCGCCTGAAGCGCATCATGACCAACATCTTCAAGAACTGCGAAACCACCGCCGCTGAGTACGATCACGAGGGTAACTACGTGCTCGGTGCCAACATCGCAGGCTTCAAGAAGGTCGCTAACGCAATGCTGGCTCAGGGCGTCATCTAGTCTGCTAACGTTTCCGCTTTACGACGGATCCTCGGCGACCCCGCCCGTCGAATAGCCGAAAAGCCCACGCTGTAAACTCCCTCCCATGGAGTTATCAGTGTGGGCTTTTGTCTTTATCGTGGCAACGATTTTTGTCGGGGCCCTGATGCAGCGAATAGCCGGTATGGGGCTCGGACTGTTGGGAGGTCCGGTCCTCTCACTGGTTGCAGGTCCCGTAGCAGGAATTTTGATTATTAACGTGCTCGCATCGGTCAATGCGATCATGCAGACCATCTCGGTGCGAGAAAACGTCGATTGGAAGAAGTTCTGGCTGATTGGCCCGGTGATGGCTCTCGGCGCGCTCCCCGGCGCTTGGGTGGTTCACAACACGCCCAGCGGTCCACTCCAGGTGCTGGTCGGCGGGCTCGTGCTACTCGCGCTGCTAGTGACATCCGTTATGCCTCAGCGCATGCGTGTCGACGGCCCACAATACGCCGTTGCCTCAGGCGTGGCCGGCGGTTTTATGAATACCCTGGCCGGCATTGCGGGCCCAGCCATTACCGTTTACGCACAGGCTTCCCGTTGGCCAGCGCAGACATTTGCAGCCACCCTGCAACCGCTCTTCTTTGTTTCCGGCGCGTTGTCCTTGCTGTTCAAGGAAATCAGCGGTGACGTATCTGTCTTCGCCACCACACCGGTTATCCTCTGGCCGCTGTGTTTGGTTGCCATGATTGTGGGTATATTTTTGGGCACTCGCGTTTCCCGACGAGTGCCCATTGTGCAAGCCCGAAAGCTCGCGGTCATTCTGGCGACTACCGGCGCGGCAGTCACTATGTTTCGCGGAATCTCCGCAACTTTTGGCGCTTAGGCTTGCTGTTCCGCTTGCCAGCCTCTCCTTGCTGTTACTTCAACAGCGAAGACAGGAAGTTGCGGGTGCGCTCGTGCTGCGGATTACCCAGCACCTCATCCGGGGTGCCCTTTTCCACGACCACGCCGTCAGCCATAAACACGACCTGGTCGGCGACTTCACGGGCAAAGCCCATCTCGTGCGTCACGACGACCATGGTCATGCCCTTATCGGCCAGACCACGCATGACGTTGAGAACCTCACCGACGAGCTCGGGGTCAAGAGCGGAAGTCGGCTCATCGAAGAGCATTAGCTTCGGCTCCATGGCCAGGGCTCGAGCAATGGCAACACGCTGTTGCTGACCGCCCGAGAGCTGAACAGGGTAGGCATCGGCCTTGTGCGCCAGACCAACAGTCTCCAGCAGCTCCATGGCACGCTTTTCAGCCTGCTCCTGAGAGACACCCTTTACCAGCACCGGTGCCTCGGTGATATTTCCCAGCACCGTGCGGTGCGGGAACAGATTGAAGTTCTGGAAAACCATACCGATATCGCGACGCTGACGGGCAGCTTCTGCGGCGGAAATCTCGTAGAGGCTGCCGTTCTTTTCGCGGTAGCCAATCAGGGAACCATCGACGTAGAGACGGCCGGCATTGACCTTCTCCAGGTGGTTGATACAGCGCAGCAGCGTGGACTTACCGGAGCCCGAAGGACCAATGAGGCAGGTAACCGTACCGCGTGGAACTTCCAGGTCGATGCCCTTGAGGACCTCGAGACGGCCGAAGTTCTTCCGAACCTTTTGCGCCTCAACCATCAAATCTTTGGTAGTCATTTACTGCGGATCCTCTCGGTAGAAGTGCTCTTCGTCCTTATCGACAACGCGAGCATTTGCAAGCGGCACACCTTCGGCGTCGGCAAGCGCGGCCAGCTGGCGGGCGGTGAGCTGACGGGTAGCGCCGCGGGCGAAGTAGCGCTCAAGGTAGAACTGTCCGACCATCAGAATTGATGTGATGACCAAGTACCAGGTGGCGGCGACAAGCAGCATCGGCACCGGCAGGAACAGCGCATTGGCGATGTCCGTGGAGCGGCCGTAGAGTTCCAGCGAGAACGGCACTGCGATGACCAGCGAAGTGGTCTTCAGCAGGGAGATGAACTCGTTGCCCGTCGGCGGGATGATGATGCGCATAGCCTGTGGCAAGATGGTGCGGCGGACAGTCTGCCACCAGCTCATACCCAGTGCCTTCGATGCTTCGGTCTGGCCCTCCGGGACAGCCTGGATGCCGGCACGGACAATTTCAGCCATGTATGCGGACTCATTCAAGCCGAGACCGACGAACGCCAACACAAAGGTATTGGACAGGACGGTGCTGAGATCAACCTCGGCAACGCCCAGGTCAATCGTCGAGTAGATAGTGCCGAGGAGGCCCCAAAAGACCAGCTGCACGTAGACCGGAGTTCCTCGGAAAACCCACAGGTAGAACCAAGCAACAGTGGACAGCACGGGGTTGTCCGACATGCGGAGTACGGCGACGATAGCACCGCCGACGATACCGATGAGCATGGCCAAGACCGTCAGTGCAATGGTCCAGCCAGCGGCAGCGGCTATTCGTGTGTCGAACAGGTACTGGAAGTAAACATCCCAGTGGTAGGCCTCGTTGCGGGCGGCACCGATGATGAACCACAGGAAGAGCACCAGCAGCACTGCTGCGGTGATCCAGCGACCCGGGTGCGGCAGCGGTTTGGCCTTAATTTCTTCGTTGAGTTCCGCCTGTGTGGCCTCGTAGCGGGCGCCAGACGCAGATGAGTCGCTCACTTAAAGTTCCTCTCCGTTAATAGTGGCGCGTTCCAAAGCACCGTCTTCCAAACCCCATGTGGTCAGGATTTGCTTGTACTGGCCGTTGTCGATGAGGTACTGCAGTGCCTGCTGCAGCACTGGGCCAAGTTCTGAATCCTTCGGAATAGCGAAGCCGAACGGGGCACCATCGTAGATATCTCCGGCAAGCTCGAGTTTGCCCTCAGAGCGATTGACCGCATAGGCACTGACTGGTGAGTCAGCTGCCAGCGCGTCAGCACGCCCCAGCACCACAGTGGTAGCGGCGGTACCGGCATCCTGGTAGGCCAATTTGTTAATTGGTGGCAAACCGCGATCCAGACAATCCTGATTCTTTACCGGCAGGTCCTCCATGTCCGCGACGGTATTGCGCTGAACGGCGACAGTTTTGCCACAGTAGTTGTCGGAGCTGGCGTCGCTGCCCGGGCGACGTGCCCACTGCAGGCCGGTATCCAGGTAGTCGACGAAGTCGTAGGTCTTGCGGCGCTCCTCATTTGAGGTGAAGCCGGAGGCGCCAACATCAACTGCGCCGGCCGACAGGGCCGGAAGAATCAGTGCGAAATCCTGTTCTTGGATTTCCAGCCGCAAATCCAGGACGCTGGCCATGGCCCGCATAAGGTCAATGTCGAAACCGATGATGGAACCGGCGGAATCCTTAAACTCTGCCGGGGCGAATGTTGGGTTGGTGCCGATGCGCAATACTTCGCGCTTACGAAGATCTGCTGGGACCTGTTTCGCCAGTTCGGGGACCGCTGCCGGTTTGATCTCTGACCAGCCCTCCGGGTTACCGCTTTCGTCATTGGTGACACAGCCTGTAAGCCCTAAGAACAAGGTCGCAGTCAGCGTGGCAGCCGCCAATGCGATGGGTCTTTTCATATCTGAATATGTTACCTAGGCACAGGGATACCTTAAATTCGGTACCCCTATTCAGCTGCGTCTTAGGCTGGTGCAGGAAAACCGCACACTTTTCAGACCTCCCGAGGGATAGTCAGCGCGGGTTTTCTAGTTCGCTTCAGCTGCAGCAAAGCCATTGCCAGTGACATCGAGCGCGCCGACCGCGCCGGAGGCCAGGTCGCTCAGCGCAGCATCGCGGACCGCCTTCGCCACGGCTGGCATGACGCGCGGGTCCAGCGCCGACGGGATAATGCGGTCGGCACTCAGGTCCTCTACGCCAACATTTGCGATGGCCTGAGTAGCAGCCAGCTTCATGGCCTCGGTGATCCGTTTGGCACCCGCCTCCAGTGCGCCACGGAACAGACCCGGGAAGGCCAGCACATTATTAATCTGGTTCGGATGATCCGAGCGGCCAGTGGCCACGACGGCTCCGTACTTGCGGGCGACTTCCATCGGAATCTCCGGAATCGGGTTGGCCAGCGAGAACAGAATCGGGTCAGCGGCCATTTGGCTAATCGCATCCTCGCCGATACGGCCGGCAGAGACGCCGATGAACACGTTAGCGTCGACAAGCGCATCGTTGATCGCGCCGGTGATACCGCGCGGGTTAGTCATGCCGGCGACCCACTGCTTGATGTCGCTCAGTGGCTCGCGGTCTGGGTGGATGATGCCGCGCGAATCGACGACGACGATGTCGGACATGCCAGCGGACAGCAGCATCTTCGTCGCAGCGACACCAGCGGCACCAGCGCCGGAGATGACCACGCGGAGATCCTGGAAGCTGCGACCTGTCAGCTTGCAGGCGTTGATCAGGCCGGCGGCGATGACGATGGCGGTGCCGTGCTGGTCGTCGTGGAAGATGGGGATGTCGAGCTCTTGGTCGAGACGCTGCTCGATCTCGAAGCAGCGAGGCGCGGAGATGTCTTCGAGGTTCACTCCGCCAAACGACGGCGCCAGCGCCTTGACCGTCTGGATGATTTCCTCTGTATTGAGGGTATCCAGGACGATTGGCACAGCGGAGATGCCGGCGAACTGCTCGAAGAGCTGGGCTTTTCCTTCCATCACCGGTAGCGCGGCCTTGGGCCCGATGTCGCCAAGGCCAAGCACGGCGGTGCCGTCGGAAACCACTGCGACGTTCTGGCCGGTCCAGGTGTAGGTGCGGGCCAGAGCCGGATCTTCGTGGATGGCCTCACAGACGCGAGCGACACCTGGGGTGTAGCCGATGGAGAGGTCGCGAATTGTCTCGAGCTTCATGGTGGAGTGGGAGCGGAGCTTGCCGCCTCGGTGTGCCTCAAAGATTTCCGCATCGGTGATGGTCGACGGATCTGTGGGGGCGGTGTCCTCCGGTACTGCGTGAAGTGGCGTCTTAGCGGAGTTCGCGTTCGCAGTGTGGGCGGAGGAGCTAGAGGGGGAATTCGCAGCAGGCATGATGACAGTCCAAAACGTGTTGAGTACTGAGTACTTTGTACTTTGAGAAAACTCGACCGCGGCGTGAGCTGCTGGTGGGCAGTGCGTAAAGCCGGGAGCAAAGCTTGGCAGGTGATACGTAGTGGTGTGCGTAAAAACTAAACCAGTCTTGCTATGCGGGATTGGTATCTCATTATATGGACAGTGGGGTGGAAAATAAAATCTTTGCGGTTGGGGGAGCGGGGATTTGGGAAGTGTCGTGGGGCTGGCGGCCGCGGGCGTGATGCCGGAACCCCGGCTTTTGCCGAGTTCGACGAGTCCTGCCATGGCATCGTTTGTGTTAAGGGCTACTCAGCTGCGTCGTTTGTGATGAAGGTGTGCATCGAGCTTGCTCGGAAGCATCTTTGTTAGGAAGTGCCTTCGGTGGGGTGTCTATGTGCTGTCGGGTTCCATATGGGCGGCTGTCGTTGGAGGGGCTCCATGCCTTGGCCGCTTTTGGCCTTCTATTGGTTTGGAAAATGTTGGCGATATTATTTGCCGATATTGAGTAAGCGCTGGCCGGGGTTGAAGGTTAGTTTTTAAAGAGATTAACCAGTTCCAAGCCCTGTTCTATGGGGTAGAGGCCTGGTTTTTTCTTACCTTCAGTGGTGCCTTATGGTTCGCGAATCGAAAATATTTGTGTAGTGCGGAAAGTTGAATCCGGAGTTCCTGGGATAGTTCCAACTGACGACAGAGAGCTGTTCGTTTATTGCAACTTCTACGCAGGAGGCTTCTTACGATGTCCGATTCCACTTTCCCCCAGAACCCGCAGAGTCCACAGAACCCGTATGGCTCCCAGAATCCGTACGGCTCCCAGAATCCGCAGGATTCGCTGGGGCAGCAGTCCTACCAGCACAGCCCGCAGGATCCGCTCGGCCAGCAGCCCTACCCGCAGGGTCCGTCGGCAGCGGGGCAGATGCCTCCGGCTCCGAAAGAAAAGAAGAAGGGTGGCTGCTTCAAATGGGGTGGTATTGCCGCGGGCGCTGTCGTGGTCCTCGCTGTGGCGGCCAGCTTGACTGGTGGCGGTGACACTGAGTCGGGTTCCGATTCTGAAGCTGCATCTCTCTTTGGTTCGGAGACTGCCGTTGCGGCTGATTCTGGGACTGTTGAGAATGCCGATTTCGCTGAGTCTTCCGAGGCAGGTGTAGATGAGCAGCAAGGTCAGACGGGGGAGCAGCAAAAGCAGGATGAGAAGGTCCCGACCGAATACAAGAATGCTCTCCGCAAGGCAGAGATTTACGCGAATCGCATGCACATGTCGAAGGCCGGTATTTATGATCAGCTGACCTCGGAGTACGGCGAGAAGTTCTCACCGGAGGCAGCCCAGTATGCAATGGACAATCTCGATGCGGACTGGAATAAGAACGCACTGGAAAAGGCGAGAATCTACCAGGATTCGATGGCGATGTCCCCGGATGCGGTTTACGAGCAGCTGACGTCGGAATACGGCGAGCAGTTTACTCCGGAGGAAGCTCAGTACGCGGTGGATAACCTGTAGCAGCGGGCTTCGTTTGTTGATGACGCCAATTGGCCAGAGTCCAGTTGGATGCCTGCTGCAAAAGAACGGCTTCCGCTTCACCAGAATGCATTTGCTGCACACTGAACGGCTGTTGGTGAAGCGGAAACCGTCTCGGCAGTTTTTAATGCGTGACCGGGCAGTTGAGCGAGTGTCTGCAGCACAACTTCGGCGCGGTACAATTCGTGCCGTTTATCAACCGCGCCCGCATCGGCGACCGCGGCGGCAAATCAGAAGTAACCGCGGCACTGCGCCGCTACGCAGTCGCAGCCACCTATCTTGCAGAAGACATCGCTGAGTTTCGAGTCTCCATCATAGAAGAGCAGCGGCAAGCTTTGTTGAGTGGGATGTCCGAGTACGTCGATGGCGATGAAGAAGTTTTCAGAGCGTATGCTCGCCTGTTGAAATCAACGGACTCAAAAGCCATGGAGTAGCCACATTCGCGGGGTGCGAGTCCCCGCCATGGCACTGCCCCGTTCACTCAATCGGTAGTGGCGGGGTTTTCTTATGCCCAAAAACAGATTCACCCAGGAGTTAACGCAGGATTCAGCAGGCAATACGTGGCTCTTTTTTGGCTCATTTTTGGTGCAAAATACCCGTGAAAGTACGTGAAAGTGCGTGAAAAAGAGTGAAAGATAGTGAATACTAACCCAACCAAAAACCCGCCCCCACCAGGCTAAAAGTCAGGTGAAGGCGGGTTTTAAAATCGTGCCCCCGGTGAGACTCGAACTCACACTGGACGGGTTTTGAATCCGTTGCCTCTGCCAATTGGGCTACAGGGGCGCAAAGCCGTCGATAAGCGAAAATGCTCTATCGAAGCGACTTTGACTAGTTTAGTCCATCGACCCCGAATTAGAAAAACGGCGCTGCGCATAAGCGACGACGCTGACGATTGCGGCGCCGAGAATGAACAGTCCGAGGGCGAGTCCCCAGTCGGAGCCGATGCCCTGGAGCTCGTTGTTTTCGGTCTGCCACGGCCAGAGAGCGCGCAGTGAACCGAGCATGAGGCCGGACATGGCGACCAACGTGAGCGCCTGGTGCGTACTCAGCAGCCATTCGAGGAGGCGGATGAACAGGACGATGCCGATCAGCGCGCCGACGAAGAACGTGCCGATGTAGGCGAAGTCACGGTCGTGAATTGCGCCCATGGTCGGTGCGTAGAGTCCGATGACCAGTAGGAAGAAAGAGCCCGAAACGCCCGGCAGAACCAGTGCGCACACGGCAATCGAGGCGGCGATGAGTACGAGCCAGAGAGGCGGCTGCGTCGGTGCGGCCTGTGGCAGGGAAGTAAGCGCGAACAGGGCGATGCTGAAGAACAGGAAGACGGCGATGGCCTTGCCGCGCATGCCCGGCTGACGCAGAGCGCCTGGCGGTAGCTCGTTCAGCGGCATGGTGATCGAGGCGGCGATCATGCCCATGAACAGTGCTCGGGAAGCGACTGGTTGGTTGGTGACGAAGTTCTCCATGACGCCTGCCATGGAGAAGACCATGGCAACCATGCCGATAGCCACCGGAATGAGCAGCCACCAGTCGATCCTGCGTAGGTCCTCCTTGAAGGTGCCCTTCGACATTGCCCGCGGCAGATCGGTGATGCGCTTGGCCGATTCAATCAGGCGTCCGTAGATGCCCGTGATCAGCGCAAGCGTGCCGCCGGAGACCCCCGGAATCGTCTCGGCGAGACCAATGAGGCCACCGCGAACTGCGTTGGCGATGACACCCAGCGGGGTCGGCTTCGGGATTTCAGAGTAGGGGCTCGTGGTCGGCAGCGTGGTCGACTCTGCGCCAGGAGCGCTCGTATTTTCAGTAGACATCGCAGGCCATTGTATGTCTTCCACCTGAGAAGAAGCGTATTTCCGTGTGTGTATTAGTGGCTTCGGGGTGCGATTAAGGACACAAAACAAAAAAGCAGCGCCTGGGGTGGCGCTGCTGATTCAGTGAGTTACGCAGGAGTAGTCGGTGGCAGTGGGTGGTGGCAGTAGGCAGTGGGCAGTGGAGCTGCTTCCTTGGCCGTGCTCAGTTCTTAGCCGTGCTCGATGATTTGCTGCAGGCAGCTGCCCAGGGCCTCAACCGAAATCCTCGGCGCGTTGGCCTCATCAATCAGACCAGTATCAGAAAGAACTAGGTATCCGACGCAGAGGGAAATAGCCATCTGGCTGCGGTGCACAGCAGCGTCGTGGCTAACGTCTTCCGGTCCGTCCTCTTCGACGCGGCGAATCAAGTCATCTGCAACAGCTTCATTGAACCGCTCGGCAATGACTTTTGCGGTTTCCTCGGAGTCGAGGGATCCGACAATCAGCGGAATCATGGACTGTCCGGCCATTCCTTGACCAGTCAAAATAGCGCTGGCCATCCGCTGGCCAAGTTCATTGAAGGGAGCTCGGCTGAGTGTGCCTTTGAACTGGCTGAAGTCAATCAGTTCGGCCATGAGACCTTCTTTGGAGCCGAAGTACTTGATGATGAGCGGCGCGCTAACGCCCGCATCGCTGGCAATTTCCTTCAGCGGCACGCTTCGCAAAGGCTTGCGCGCGAAGTGCCGAGCTGCAGCCGCGATGATGCGCTCGCGGGTGGACTGGGCGCTCCGTTGGAAATCGGTCGAATCGAACTCACTCATGCTGAAGAGTCTAAAGCCATGAAAGCGTAACTACGCCAATTGATTTCAGAGGCATGCGCAGGACGTGGCGATATGTTTTCGCGGCCACCTCAAAGAGGGGGTAATTTCGAGGTGCCTCATTTGGGGCAGGTTCCGTGCATGTTGTTGACCAATCGCTGGAAAATATGGAAAAACTCCAGGAAAATAAGGCGAATATTAAAGTTGGATTACAGCATTTCGGAAACTGAAACCAGGTGCCAAGCGACGCTCGAGAGGCTCACTCTTGCGAATCACTGTTCAGGTGGACTAAGGGGCTGCTGAACTCGTTTCAAAATACAGCCTGATTACCGTAATTATTGTTCACTGAAGCTGACTGGCCAACAGCTCATCCTCCGCAGCTCGCGATTCCTCAGCGCGTATCTCAGTTTTCCTACGCTGTTCAATATTTTCCTACACTGGGATGTCATGAAGAAGACCCTCATGCTTATCGACGGTCATTCCATGGCCTTCCGCGCGTTCTTTGCCCTTCCGGTGGATAATTTCTCAACTACCGGTGGTCAGACAACGAACGCGGTGTACGGCTTCCTTTCTATGCTGTCCAATATCCTCAGCGAGGAAACGCCCACGCACGTGGCGGTCGCCTTCGATGTCGCCCGCGAGACCTTCCGCAACGAGATCTTCCCGGAGTATAAGGCTCAGCGTGAGAAGACTCCTGAGGAATTCCGTGGTCAGGTGCCGCTTATTCAGCAGGTGCTGAAAGAGATGGGCATCGTCACGCTGGAAAAGGACAACTATGAGGCCGACGACATTATCGCGACGTTGGCTACCCAGGCCAAGCCTGAGGGCTTCGAAACGCTCATCGTCACCGGGGATCGCGACTCGTTCCAGTTGGTCAACGACACCACCACGGTGCTTTATCCAATGCGCGGCGTCACCACGCTGCATCGCTTCACGCCTGCTGCTATCGAGAAGAAGTACGGTCTGACGCCGACTCAGTACCCGGACTTCGCGGCTCTCCGCGGCGACCCCTCCGACAACCTCCCGGGCATTCCGGGTGTCGGGGAGAAGACAGCGACGAAGTGGATCGTTCAGTACGGCACGCTGGCAAACCTCATCGACCACGCTGACGAAATCCGCGGCAAAGTCGGCGATAACTTCCGCGAGCGCGTCGCAAACGTCCAGCTGAACCGCGACATCACCGAAATGGTCAAGGACCTGCCCTTGCCGTATGGTCCGAACGAGCTCGAGCTCCGTCCCGCCGACGCCCAGGGCATCATCGACTTCTTCGACCGCCTCGAATTCGGCGACAACCTTCGCGAGCGCGTGTTCCGCACCCTTTCCATCGAAGGCGCGGGCGTCACCGCCTCCACCAGCGACAGTGCGACAAAGCTCGAGGCTGTTTCGCTTGACGACGGCGCCCTGGCTGCCTGGCTCGATAATCTGCACGAGCCGGCCGCGTTGCAGGTCGGGGAGCACACCCTGATGATTGGCTCCGCAGATGAGAAGGGCAAGACCTCCGGCCAGGCTGTTTCTCTCGACTTGGGTGATCTTTCCGCCGAAGATGCCGACGCACTGCGCGAGTGGCTCGCTGGCGACCATCCGAAGCTGGTGCATGACTCTAAAACGGCCATGCATGCACTCTGGAACTACGACTTCGAGCTGGCCGGGGTCATCCACGACACCTTCCTGGCTGCGTATCTGCTGCGCCCAAGCCAGCGCAGCTACAGCTTGGACAACGTCGTCCAGCGTCACCTGGGCCAGACTCTTTCGCAGGCCGAGGGCCAGATGACCCTGCTCGATGGCCCGGCCGAAGACGCTTCCCATGTCGCCGCCGTCATCGACCTGGCTGAGCGATTGGCTGTCGAACTCGACGAGGCCGGGCTCTACAGTGTGTACGCCGACCTGGAAGTCCCGCTCGCCCCAGTGCTGGGTCGGATGGAGCGTGCCGGTATCGCTGTCGATGTTGATGCGCTCGAGGAGCTCCGAAAGCAGGCGCAGGCGGCTACCGATGAGGCGGAGAGTGAGGCTCGCAACCTCGTCGATAAGCCTGAGCTGAATCTCGGATCGCCGAAGCAGTTGCAAGAGGTCCTGTTTGACCAGCTGGGAATGCCCAAGACAAAGAAGACGAAGACGGGCTATTCCACGGCGGCGAAGGAAATTGAGGGGCTGGCGAAGGTCAACCCGCATCCGTTCCTGGATTACCTGTTGAAGTTCCGCGAGTCGCAGAAGATGAAGTCGACCGTGGAGGGGCTGATTAAGGCTGTCGCTGATGATGGCCGTATTCATACGACTTTTAATCAGGCGGTCGCGGCGACGGGGCGTCTGTCGTCGACGGAGCCGAATCTGCAGAACATCCCGGTGCGCACGGAGTTCGGGCGACGGATTCGTGAGGCGTTCGTGGTCGGCGATGGCTATGAGCAGCTGATCACCGCGGACTACTCGCAGATTGAGATGCGCGTGATGGCGCACCTATCGCAGGATCCGGGGCTGATTGAGGCCTACCGCCAGGGCGAGGACCTGCATAACTACGTCGGCTCGAAGGTCTTCGGCGTCGGCATCGATGAGGTTACGCCTGAGCTGCGTCGTCGTGTAAAGGCGATGAGCTACGGATTGGCTTATGGTCTGAGCGCTTTTGGTCTGGCTCAGCAGCTCGACATTCCGCAGCGCGAGGCGAAGAAGCTCATGGAGGACTACTTCGAGCGCTTCGGTGGTGTGCGCGATTATCTGCACAAGGTTGTTGAGCGGGCGCGCAAGGACGGCTTTACGGCCACGATGTTCGATCGTCGTCGCTACCTGCCGGAACTCAACGCCGACAACCGCATCGCTCGCGATAACGCGGAACGCGCGGCATTGAACTCGCCGATCCAGGGCTCGGCGGCAGACATTATTAAGATTGCAATGCTCCGGGTCGACGATGCTTTACGACGGGGCGGGTTGCGCTCACGTGTCCTCCTGCAGGTTCATGACGAATTGGTTGTTGAAGTTGCAGATGGGGAAGAGGCGGCCATCAAGGAGCTGCTGCATCGGGAGATGGACTCGGCGGCTGAATTGTTGGTGCCGTTGGATGTTTCTATCGGTGCTGGTGTGAATTGGGATACTGCTGCGCATTAGTGGTGCGAAGGTCGGGCCGTAGTGCTGGTCGGCGGACTTGTTGCGGGCTTGCCGCGGATGTGTTGCGGACTTGAATGTCGCAGCTCAAATCGGTATTGTTCGCTAGGTATGCATTAGCGTGCCGACTTTGCAGCCTCGAGCTTCATGGACATCGGGTTAACTAATTGCCAATGGTGAGATTCGCCGAAAGCGGATTTGGCCCGGTTGTCCAGGGGTTTCTTTGAGGGGCAAGGCCGAAATTGTCCGTTTTTCGATTTCTATCCGCTTCGGAGCACATCTTATATGTCCACTTCTAACGTCCCTCAGGTTGCCATCAACGACATTGGCACCGCTGAGGATTTCCTGGCCGCTGTCGACTCGACGATGAAGTACTTCAACGATGGTGACATCGTTGAAGGCACCGTCGTTAAGGTTGACCGCGACGAGGTTCTTCTCGACATCGGCTACAAGACTGAAGGTGTCATTCCTTCCCGCGAACTGTCCATCAAGCACGATGTCGACCCTGACGAAGTGGTCGAAGTTGGCGATGAGATCGACGCGCTGGTCCTGACCAAGGAAGACAAGGAAGGCCGCCTCATCCTGTCCAAGAAGCGCGCTCAGTACGAGCGTGCTTGGGGCACCATCGAGCAGCTCAAGGAGAACGACGAACCGGTTACCGGTACCGTCATCGAGGTCGTCAAGGGCGGCCTGATCCTCGACATCGGCCTGCGCGGCTTCCTGCCGGCTTCCCTCGTCGAGATGCGTCGTGTCCGCGACCTCCAGCCGTACATCGGCCAGGAGATCGAGGCCAAGATCATCGAGCTCGACAAGAACCGCAACAACGTCGTTCTGTCCCGCCGTGCATGGCTCGAGCAGACCCAGTCTGAGGTCCGCTCTGAGTTCCTGCACCAGCTGCAGAAGGGCCAGGTCCGCAAGGGTGTCGTTTCCTCCATCGTCAACTTCGGCGCATTCGTCGATCTCGGCGGTGTTGACGGCCTGGTTCACGTTTCCGAGCTGTCCTGGAAGCACATCGACCACCCGTCCGAGGTTGTCCAGGTTGGCGACGAGGTCACCGTCGAGGTTCTCGAGGTCGACCTGAACCGCGAGCGCGTTTCCCTGTCCCTGAAGGCTACTCAGGAAGATCCGTGGCGCGTCTTCGCCCGCACTCACGCAATCGGCCAGATTGTTCCGGGCAAGGTCACCAAGCTGGTTCCGTTCGGTGCGTTCGTCCGCGTCGAGGAGGGCATCGAGGGCCTGGTTCACATCTCCGAGCTGGCTTCCCGCCACATCGACGTTCCGGACCAGATTGTCTCCGTCGACGAGCAGGTCATGGTCAAGGTCATCGACATCGACCTCGAGCGTCGTCGTATCTCCCTGTCCCTCAAGCAGGCTGACGAGGACTTCACCGAAGAGTTCGACCCGACCAAGTACGGCATGGGCGACTCCTACGACGAGCAGGGCAACTACATCTTCCCGGAGGGCTTCGACCCGGAGACCAACGAGTGGATGGAGGGCTTCGAGACCCAGCGCGCAGAGTGGGAGGCTCGCTACGCAGAGGCAGAGCGTCACCACCAGCTGCACGCTGCCCAGATCGAGCGTCACCGCGCTGCAGCTGCCGAGGCTGCAGAGACCGCTTCGAACTACTCCTCCGAGTCCGGCGAGGCAGCTCCGGCTGCTCCGGCCGCACCGGCTGCAGACAATGCAGGCGGCACCCTGGCTTCCGACGAGCAGCTCGCTGCTCTGCGCGAGAAGCTGGCTGGCAACTAAGCTAGACCGCTAAGGGCTTACACGTCCCTTTGAGAAATTGCCCCGGCGAGGTTTTCCTCGCTGGGGCTTTTTCGTGCCTTCTTTGCTTTAGGGTTAAGTAAAGAAAAGTGTGTCTTTTCCGGGCGTGTTGCGGTTATTTGATCCAGCCTTTTTGGATGCCGAGGTTGTGTTGGTAGCTGGTGTCGATGGCGGTGTCGTATTCTGCTGGTGCACCGATGTCATTGGTAGTGGCTGTGGTGTTGTGGGTGATCAGGTCTGTTGCTGTGGAAAGTGCGTCTTGACCCCATCGTTGGTCCCTGGCGATCTTGACTGGATCGTCAGGGACTTCTGTATGTAGATACAGCCACCAATCCATCACTGTGCGTTGATGCGGTAGTGATAGTCCGCGGTGTCTGCGGGCTAGTTCTTTTATGGGGGCGTTGATGCCACCTTCGAGGCTGTTTGTTGTTGCTGCAAGGTTGTCGGGGTCGATGGTTGTTGGTGGGGGTTGCAGGTAGGTAAACAGCAGGTCTCTGCGGTGCAGAGATAGCAATGATTGATAGGCCGCTCGGACGCGTTGGTGGGTGTAGACCTTGGTGTAGGCGCCGGTAGCGGGGTCTTTGATGGTGGTTTTCTCGTTCATCCATTCCCGGTAGGTGTGGTCGAATTCGTGCAGGTGGGTGACCCATGTGGATGCTTGGTCAAGGTCGGTGATGCGAGTGAGTTTCAGGGCTAGGCGGTAGAGGGTTTTGCCGGCATCGGTGCGGGGGTTGCTGGTGGTGTGGCGGCGGACTGTTCGTTGGGCGTGGACGAGGCAGCGTTGGATGCGTGTTGTTGGCCAGCAGTGGTGGATGGCTGATTGGGCACCTTGTCCGCCGTCTGTGACTGCGATTAGTGGTGCGGCAATGGGGCGTAGGAGTTCGGTGTAGGCGGCGGTGGTTTCGTGTCTGGCCCAGGTCCAGTTGATGACGTGGGTTTTACTGGCTGCGATCAGGAGGCATCCGGACTTTAGATAGGTCGCGTCGAGGAAGATTTGGTCATGGATGCGGAATGAGCCGATGGTGGGTGTGGGGATGATCCACCAGCACCATCGGAATCGGTGGTGCATGGTTTGCCTGGTTACGCCATGGTGTGCGGCGAAGGTGGTTAGAGATTGGGTGCCGGTGGCCCATTGGATGAACAAAGCCATGGTGGCGGTGTTTTTGTTGTGGGTTTGGGTGTTGCGGGTAAAGGAGTGTCCGCAGTGGGTGCAGCGCCAACGGGTGGTTGATTTGCTGGTGGTGCCGTTTTTCTTTGTGTTGTTGCCGCATAGTGGGCAGCTGGGGCGGTTGGTGGTCATCCTTTAATCCAACCGGTGTGCGGTTAGCACAAATGTGGCCGGAGGTGCGGGATGGTGTGGGTAATAGCTTTCGGGGAGCTATTCTTTGGTGATTTGTGGTGTGTGGTCTGGGGTTATGGTGGCATGCGGACACACTTTTCTTTACTTAACCCTTGCTTTACGACGGGCACCTGCTCGGCCTTGTTCTTATAGCGGCGGCTTGGGGGCTTGCTGCATTTTTGGTCCTGGTGTTGGGGCTTTGGGCCATAAAGGTGGCGCCGCTGTTGCCTAAAGCGGGCTTACGCTTCACCAGAAGTAGTTTGCTGCACAGTAACCGGCTGCTGGCGAAGCGCAAGCCGTCCTAATGGCCCTAATGACTCTAATGTCCTGGTGGCCCTGTCGATTTTGGTGGCTCTGGCGGTCTTTACTGCCGTTGACAGCCTATCTTTCTGCCCATATGATTGGTGACATGACAACAAAGGACGAAGCCAAGCAGGTAGATAACGCTAACCAGGTAGAGGATTCCTCCCACTCCACCGGTGGTGTGTACTCCCAGGAGGGCAAGGACTTTAACCGCGACACCCGCTATATCAACGACCGCATTGTTAAGAACGGTCGCGAGGTAGGCGACGGAATTAAGACGTGGCCCGTTGAAGCCGGTCGCTACCGCCTTGTTGCAGCTCGCGCCTGCCCGTGGGCGCATCGCACACTTATCGTTCGCAGGCTGCTCGGCCTGGAAGATGCAATTTCAGTCGGAATTCCAGGGCCAGTGCACGATGCCCGCTCCTGGACATTCGACAAAGGCCCAGGTGGCCGCGATGAAGTACTCGGCTACGAGCGCCTGCAGGAGGCATTCCTCAAGCGTTTCCCGGACTACCAGCGTGGCATTACTGTTCCGGCCATCGTCGAGATCGAGTCGGGCGAGGTCGTGACCAATGACTTCCCCCGGATCACCTTGGACTTCATTACCGAGTGGACCGAGTTTCACCGTGACGGCGCCCCGGATCTCTACCCGGAGGAGCTGCGTGCGGAAATGGATGAGCTTATGCAGTTCATCTACACCGAAATCAATAACGGTGTCTACCGCTGCGGCTTCGCGGGCTCACAGGACTCCTACGACAAAGCTTACGACCGACTGTTCAGTGCCCTAGACAAGGTATCTGAGCGCTTAGAGACCCGCCGCTACCTCATGGGCGACCACATCACTGAGGCCGACATTCGCCTTTACACGACCCTCATCCGCTTCGATGCGGTCTACCACGGCCACTTCAAGTGCAACCGGAATAAGATCTCCGAGATGCCGGTTCTATACAACTACCTGCGTGATCTCTTCCAGACTCCGGGCTTCGGCGACACCACTGACTTTGTCGATATCAAGCGCCACTACTACGAGGTCCACCGCGACCTCAATCCCTTAGGTATTGTCCCGAAGGGCCCGGAGCTCTCCGACCTGCTCCAGCCGCACGGCCGTGAGGCCCTTGGCGGCAGCCCATTCGGTAACGGCACCGCGCCGACCCCAGTCAACCCGGATCCCGTCGAAGAGGGCCACCGCATCGAGGATCTCGTCGTAAAGCACTAACGTGCCGGGGCGTGTCCACGTACCCTTAGAGACATGCTCAAAGTAGGACTAACCGGTGGCATGGGCAGCGGAAAATCTACGGTCGCCCGTAGGTTCGCCGAGCTCGGTGCCGTCATCATCGACGCTGATCAGATTGCTCGTGACGTCGTCGAACCCGGCGAACCGGCGCTGGCCGAACTCGCCGAAGCTTTCGGCGAGGGCATTGTGCTTGACGACGGCTCCCTCAACCGCGGCGAGCTTGCGAAGCGGGCCTTCGTATCCGCGGAGAAGACGGAGCTGCTGAACTCCATCACTCACCCGCGTATTGAGCAGCGCACCGAAGAGCAGTTCAACGCGGCAGGTGACGCCATCATTGTTTTTGACTCTCCGCTGTTGATTGAAATGGGGCAGTCGGAAGCACAGGACCTCGTCGTAGTTGTGCATACCCCGGTGGAGGTCCGTCTCGACCGTCTGGTGGAAAGCCGCGGTGTAGACCGAGAGGATGCGAAGCAGCGCATCGCTAAGCAAATCAGCGATGACAAGCGCCTGCAGTTCGCCGACGTGGTTCTGGAAAACTCAGGCACCGAGGAGGACCTCGTGCGCCAGGTCGACCGGATTTGGGAGCGGATTATTCAGCCGCTGAATCAGATTCGCCAGCTGCAGGCCGGGCAGCAAGATAATCCCGCAGCCGGATGATAGCCTCCTCAATCACCTCGGCGCGCTTGCAGAAAGCGAACCGCACCAGGTAGCGGTACTTTTCTGACTCTGGGTCATCCACAAAAGCGGTGACGGGGATGGCTGCGACGCGGCATTCCTTGACCAGGCGGGTGCAGGTCTCCAGGGCGTCGCCAAGCCCCCAGCTCGAGACATCGGCGACGACAAAATACCCTGCCTGCGGCGTGAAGGCATCGGCGCCAAGGCCCTCCAAGCCCTCGGCGAGGAGCCGCATGTTGCCCTCGAGCTGACCTGCCAGCTCGTCCACCCATGGGGCACATTCCTGCAGGCCACGGGCGACTGCGGGCTGAAGGGGAGTGGCGCCGACATAGCTCAAGAACTGCTTGGCCTTGACGACGCCATCGAGTAGCTCAGTCGGGGCGAGCGCCCAGCCAATCTTCCAGCCGGTGACGTTGAAGGTTTTTGCGGCACTGGACACGACAATGGTCCGCTCGCGCATGCCGGGCAGAGCGCTGATGGAAGAGTGTGACAATCCGTTGAAGTACAGGCGTTCGTAGACTTCGTCGGCAAGCACGAGTAGATGGTTTGCGATGGCGACATCGGCGATGGCCTGCAAGTCCTCGTCCGCGAGGACGGTGCCGGTGGGGTTGTGCGGCGAATTGATGATGATCATGGCCGTTTTGGCGGTGACGGCATCGGCAAGCGCGCTGCGGTCGAGCGACCAGGAGCGTGCCGTGCCGGAAGCTGCGGGGATGAGCGGCACCGCGGTATATGTGCAGTTAGCCAGTGCGATGGCGGCTTTGTACGAGTCGTAGTACGGCTCGATGACGATGACGTGGCTGCCGGGTTCGAGATGCCCCAAGGTGGTGGCGGCAATCGCCTCCGTGGCACCGACCGTGACGAGGCATTCGGTGTCGGCATCGTAGACCTGCCCCGTGCGGCGGGCGCGATCGGCGACGATAGCCTCGCGGAGCACCTTCATGCCGCGGCCGGGGCCGTACTGGTTGTTTCCTCCAGCTATCTGATGTCGCGCCTCCGCGAGCACCTCGTCCGGCCCATCCCAATCCGGGAAGCCCTGTCCAAGATTGATCGCCTCGTGCTCGGTAGCGAGGCGGGACATGGTGGCGAAGATGGTCTCGCCGAAGGGGCGCAAGCGGGAAACTGTCATGGTTTCACTGTAGGCGGGAGTTTGCGGGCTTGTTGCGATTCCCCATCGGCGAATCGCGGCTGGCGGCCAGCAGTTGCACCGACTGCCGACCGCCACCTGGTGCGCTAGTACATGTAAATCTTCGCGTTGTTGCCGCCGGTGCACACGACAACGTCGTCTTGTGTGCTGCAGCTGAGGTCGTAGGTCTTCCCGGTCGCGGGGCTCTTGGCCTTGATGTTTGGCTGCAGGCGGTCGCGGATATTGTCCTCCGAGGCGTTAAGCCCCTCGGTCTGCTGGTTGAATACGGCCTTCGCAAAGTCGCAGCTGGTGTTTGGCCCCGCCGCGATGAGGTTGAGGCCGTACCCATCGCCGTAGATGCAGGTGGTTGCCTGTTCGCCCGCCGCCGTGAAGGTGGATCCCGGCGAGGGGTTGTTGTAGATCTCAGCGGTCATGTCCTGACGAAGCTCGCTCCCGTCGCCGTTGTCGCCGCTTTCGCTTGACGACGTCGACGTGCCACCAGTCTCCGCCGTCGTTGTGTCGCCTCCCTGGTCCGGTGCGGAACCGGTTGGGTTAGGCGTGTTGCCCGAACCCTTGTCAGATACGCCATCCTCGGGCTGAGTAACGGTGGTGGTTTCAACCGGAGTAGCAGATTCGGACGCTGCTTCGGTTTCCTGTGTTGAGCAGGCGGTGAAAGCCAATGCGGTGGTGGCGAGGATACCGGCCACAAGGGCTCGGTGTGAGGTTGCTTTTCGAGTGGTGGAACCTGGGCGAGTCGTAGCGTGCGTGTGGACTGGTGTGCGGCGCGAGGTGTTCATAGGCGCCAGGCTAGTTGCTGTGCGGGCAGTTTTCATTACAAAATAAATAACAATTCGGCAAATGGATGGCGGTTTATTTTGCGATATCGGCTGTTTATCGCTGCTTATTGGCGTAGCCAACCGTTGGATTCCATTCCCAAACTTTCTGACAGGCAGGCCATCCTGGTTTATAGTCCACGCGGGGACGGCGCTTTTGTACCCATCGGATTGCCTGCTCGATCTCGTCGAGGACGCTGTCGAGATTCCAATTGATGCATGAGTCCGTGAACCGCAGGACTATCCAGCCGTGCAGCGTGCCGGAGTTGGTCTTCCAGCGATCTGTGATGAACGAGTCCTCGTTGGCGTGGTACTTCTCTGAGTCAACTTCGATGGCTATTTTCCACTGGTCAAGCAGGATGTCGAAGCAGTAGGGGCCGATGTACTGGTTCATTCGGATGCGGTACCCGCGCTTGATTAGTGGACGGGCCAGCTTGCGCTCGAGTTCGCTGCATGAGCCAATCGGCGTGGTAGCGATGGTTTCACGCAGCCATGCAGGGACCTTCCGCATCCGGCTGAGGTCGTGGTTGAGTCGCTTCTCGCCGTCCCGGCCGGCGTAGTGTGTTTCCAGGATTCTGTGTGCATAGTCTTTTGAAGCGCGTGCTGCCCAGAGGGCTTCGACAACTGGTATGCCATCGATTCTGGTGCAGGCCGGCAGGCGGCTGTGCCTAATGGAGAAGGTCTCGGCCTGAACTGATCCCGCGCCCTCTGCCTGGATAGGAAGTGTCAGGGGAAGTCTCAAGTGGATTTGAGCTGCGCTTTTACCGCTTAGCGCAATGCTTTTGTAATGCCCCGTGATTGCTCGGGCGACTGAGGCGGGAGAGTGGTCGTCAATGTAGAGGCCCCGTACCAATTTAGTTAGCCTGCCTTGTTGTAGGAGGGCTCTGGTCTTTTTCTCTCCGATGCCGAGTGCACGCAACTCGGCCGTGGTGAAACTTCCCATGGTCGGGACTCTAAGCTTTTTCGGCCCAGGGACTTCGCTGCGAGAGAGGCTCCACGTCCAATCTGTGGACAACTTTCAGGGTGTGGATAACCCAGGCCTCCCGCAGCCTTGCAGCCTCGCAGCCTCGCAGCCGCAGCCGCGGACCATCGATAAGACGGCTTGCGCTTCACCAGGAGTCAGTCCATGCGCACTAAGGGCCAGCTGGTGAAGCGGAACCCGCCTTTGCTGGCCTGGCACCGACTTTATGCCAGCCTTGTCCAAATCTGTGCCGATTTTAATGTTGGACCGGAACTCGACAGCCGCTCCTAGGCTCTGGACCCTAGCCCTGGACAGCCCAAAGCCCCAGGAAGTAACGTAACCAGCCGCTTTCAAGACAGCCTTCGCTACGCTGGGAACTATGGCATTTGCAGCAGAGCAACCCGTCCTCGCACACTCGGAGTTCCGTCCCGTCGGTGAAGTCGAGCGCGCTGAGGGAAACTTCGAGGTCATCAGCGAGTTCGAGCCCTCGGGCGACCAGCCGCAGGCAATCGCGGAACTGTCGGAGCGCCTAGATAGAGGCGAGCGCGAGGTAGTCCTGATGGGTGCCACGGGCACCGGTAAGTCAGCCACCGCAGCGTGGTTGATCGAAAAGGTGCAGCGGCCAACCCTCGTCATGGCACCGAACAAGACGCTTGCGGCCCAGCTGGCCAATGAGCTCCGCAGCCTGCTGCCAAACAACGCGGTCGAGTACTTCGTTTCGTACTACGACTACTACCAACCCGAGGCCTACATCGCGCAGACCGATACCTATATTGAAAAGGATTCCTCCATCAACGAGGACGTGGAGCGCCTGCGCCACTCGGCTACTTCAGCGCTGCTGTCGCGTCGCGACGTAGTCGTCGTCAGCTCTGTTTCTTGCATCTATGGCCTGGGTACCCCGCAGTCATACCTCGACCGTTCGGTGTGGCTGAAGGAGGGCGAGGAAGTCGACCGCGACCAGTTCCTGCGCCTTTTGGTGGACATTCAGTACGCCCGCAATGACATTGCCTTTACCCGCGGCACCTTCCGAGTAAAAGGTGACGTGGTCGATATCATCCCGGCCTACGAAGAAAAGGCCGTGCGGGTGGAGTTCTTCGGCGACGAGATTGATTCGCTGTACTACCTCAATCCAGTCACAGGCGACGTCATCGACCAAGTCCCTGAGCTGCGCATCTTCCCAGCTACGCACTACGTCGCAGGCCCGGAGCGGATGGAACGGGCCGTCGCGGACATCAAGGCCGAACTCGCCGAACGCCTGGCGGATCTGGAAAACCGGGGCAAGTTGCTGGAAGCACAGCGTCTGCGCATGCGCACGGAGTACGACCTCGAAATGATTGAACAGGTCGGCTTCTGCTCCGGCATTGAGAACTACTCGCGCCACATCGATGGTCGCGCGCCGGGCTCGGCCCCCGCGACGCTCATTGACTATTTCCCGGAGGACTTCCTCACCATCATCGATGAGTCGCACGTCACCGTGCCGCAGATTGGCGGCATGTTCGAGGGCGATGCCTCCCGTAAGCGCAACCTCGTCGACTTCGGTTTCCGCCTCCCATCGGCGTTGGATAACCGCCCGCTGACGTTCGACGAATTCGATGCCCGCGTGGGCCAGGTCGTGTTCATGTCCGCAACGCCGGGTGACTATGAGCTCGAAAAGACCGGTGGCGAGTATGTGGAGCAGGTTATTCGTCCGACTGGGCTGGTGGACCCCAAGATCGTCGTTAAGCCTACTGAGGGGCAGATCGATGATTTGATCGGCGAGATCCGAAAGCGCACCGAGCGTGACGAGCGCGTTCTCGTCACAACCCTGACGAAGAAGATGGCGGAGGATCTGACCGACTACCTGCTCGAAAATGGCGTGCAGGTGCGGTACATGCATTCGGATGTGGATACGCTCAAACGCGTTGAGCTGCTGCGGCAGTTGCGTCTCGGCGAGTACGACGTGCTGGTCGGTATTAACCTGCTGCGCGAGGGGCTGGACTTGCCCGAGGTTTCGCTGGTGGCAATCCTCGACGCCGACAAGGAGGGGTTCCTGCGTTCGGAGCGCTCGTTGATTCAGACGATTGGTCGTGCCGCGCGAAACGTCTCCGGCGAGGTGCACATGTACGCCGACAAGATCACCGATTCCATGCGGTTCGCCATCGACGAGACGGAGCGCCGCCGCGAAAAGCAGATTGCTTACAACACTGAGCATGGCATCGATCCGCAGCCGCTGCGCAAGAAGATCGCGGACATTCTGGATCAGGTCTACGACAACGCTGACACCGATTACGAAGGCAAGACCGGTGCGGCCGCTGATGCGCTGCTCTCGCGTGCCGACGGCTCGGGCGCGGCCGATGGTGCCAGCGGTAAGCAGATGCCGAGGGCGGAGCTCGAGGCGCTTATCGCGGACCTGTCGGAGCAGATGGCCGCGGCTGCGCGAGAGTTGAAGTTCGAGCTCGCGGGGCGCTTGCGCGATGAGATTTTCGACCTCAAGAAGGAACTTAAGGGGATGATTGAGGCCGGTGTCGAGTAGTTTTTTGCTACTGTTGTGGGAAGTAAAACAGTGTATTCGCGAAAGTGGCTCTGGCCAGTGGGTTCGGGGCAACGACGGCGTTACGCACGATGAACTGTTTTAATGCAACTTCCACAGTGAGGGATAGTTTTCATGAGTGATTACAAGACCATTGTTGTCGGCACGGATGGTTCTAAGTCGTCGCTGCTCGCAGTAGAGCGCGCTGCCTCGATTGCCGCGGCTTTCGATGCCACCCTGGTTATCGGCTGCGCTTACTACGAGACTGCAGAGGATGCGTCCAAGACCCTGCGCCAGGATTCGGTTCAGGTCCTCGGTGATGACCCGGCTCAGAAGAACCTGGCTGCTGCTAAGGAGGCCGCAGAGGCCGTCGGCGCTACCAAGGTTGAGACCGAGGTTCGTTCCGGCTCCCCGGTTGAGGCTCTGATGTCTCTGGTCACTGACCGTCGCGCTGACCTGCTGGTGGTTGGCAACCGCGGTATTAACTCGCTGACTGGTCGTCTGCTGGGCTCCGTGCCGGCTGATGTTGCTCGTCAGTCGGACTGTGACGTCATGATTGTTCACACTGTGAGCTAACAAAACGGTGAGCTAGTAAGACCGTCAGCTAACAATTTAGCTTTCGTTTTAAACCGGCATCTCTTAGTTGAGGTGCCGGTTTTTCTATTGTCGGCCGGTGATAACCCCTTCTTCAACTACAAAAGGCCAGCTAATTCCGTTTCTGGTTAAGACCTGGTTGCGAAGGGATTCAGGAAGAACTTCGGTACGGCTGCCATAGCCCATGAGGTACTCGTCAAAAGCGGGCAGTCGAAGCGTCAGTGAAAGCGCGGCTTCAAGCTCGGCCTCAGCTACGTTCTGCTGCCATGCCGGCATGAAGTACTCATTTTGTGCGAGTCCTTCGCCGGTGAATTCTGTGTCAGTTGGCGTGTGCGGAGAGGCAGAGGAATCGAGGGAGAAAGGAGCTATTAAGTGGTCGATAAGCTTAAAGGCCTTTTTCGCTTGAGTTTTCGTCAGCCCCAGCCACCACGCGAAGTCAGCTACACAGATAGGTCCGCGGGAATTAACATAGCGCCAGGCAATGTCGGCCAGCGTGGATTCAGCTGAGTGTTCTGTGCTGGAGCCCTCCGTGGTATTTGCTGAGAGGCCGCCTTTGAAAGTTACGTCGGCAAGCAGGACGAAGGTATCTTCGGATCCTTTTCGTGGCCCTTGGACGACAGCGCCTTCGCCGCCGAATGTGCGCAGTAGGTGAGGACCTCTTTGTTCCGTGGGGTCTATTCCATGATCTGCGAAAACCTCATAGGCTTCAGTCCGAGTCAGCGGGTCGGACAGGCCACGTGAGCGCAATTCGGAATGAAATGCTGCCCTTGCGGTCTGCACATCATCTTGAGAAAGCCCGAGTGTCGTACGACGTCTTGCTGCTGCCTTTTCGATGCGCGGATTCGTCAACCTCATAATTGCTCCCGCGTCTTGCGCTGAAACAAAGTGCAGGGTGCCTCGTTGAGACCAACAGCGAACGATGTCGTAAGAAGAAATGGCTGCTAAAACATCGTCGGTGGTGCTGCCACTGCGTAGGGCGATGGCATTAACACCGTTCGAATAATTCTGCCCTTGTAGAGCGACCATGCCATGCGTTGCTGATAATGCAGGCGAGTTGAGGTTTGTATTCCAATCGCTGCGTGCTTGACTTGCAGCTAACCTCTGGGCAATGAGACGGCGTGCGCGAAGTTCAGCTAGCTGAGGTAGATAGTTTTGGGACATAATGTCTCACTCATTCTGTACGGCACTATCCTCGTCATTCTAACCATTGCAGCTCCGGCAAAACGCTCGACTGCTGAGGCGCCACAACAATTAGCCCCTGGGTCGCACGAGTCAGTGCAACGTACAGGTCCTGTAGCCCCTGTGGGGATTGCGCCACAATCTGGTCGGGCGCAACGACGATGACCTCGTCGAATTCCAGGCCTTTTGAGGTCGTGATGTCGTAGACCGCGCAGTTGGTGAGTTTGCTGGGGCGAGTAGCAGGTGCGTCATCGGCGGCACTAGCCCCGCCAGCACCATCAGGGTCACCATCTCCATCAGCTCCACCACCGAGAAAATCCCGCACCTCCGCGCGCGTGGCTTCGAGCAACTCGGCGGGCGCGATCACAGCGACCAGGCGGTCCGGCTGCGCAACCTGCTCCACATGCGCCAGAGCCTCCGTCACGGTGCGAGCCTGGACAGGCTTGCGGCCGGTCGCGCGGATCGACTGCGGTGCCTCCAGCTCCGGATCAATCTCGGCCAGGACGCTGGCGGCGACCTCCATCACCTCAGCTGGGGTGCGGTAGTTGACGGTCAGCTCGTGGAGATGCCACCTCGAGCCGATGATGGGTTCCAGCACATCATCCCAGGTCGCGGCACCTGCGGGGGAGCCCGTCTGGGCCACGTCGCCGACGAGGGTCATCCAGCCGTTGGGGCTGCGGCGGCGCAGCATTCGCCAGGCCATCGCGGAGAGTTCCTGAGCCTCGTCGACGATGACATGGCCGTAGGCCCACAGGCGATCCGCCGCCGCCCGCTCGGCGGTGGATCGCAGGTCGCGCTCACGGTGGCGTTCGGCCAGTGCCTCGGCATCGATGACGTCATACGCTGACAAGATCTCGGCCTCGAAGCCGTCGTCAAGATCCTGGGACGCAGAACTGGACAGGGTATCCAACGCGCCCTGCGCTTCCTCGACGCGGGCCTGCCAATCCTCTTCATCGGCCTCCGCGTCACCAACTGGGCCGAGGAGTTCCGCCAGCTCGTCGAGAAGCGGGGCGTCGGAAGGCATCCAGTCGGTGCCTTCCGGCCGGTAGAGAGCCTCGCGCGTCAGCTCGTCGTAATCGGTGGCGGCGTAGTCGATGGCCTCGCGAGAGCTCAGCAGCTCCGACAGCACCCGCTCGGGCGTAAGCGCAGGCCACAGCTCATCGAGGATGTCGGCAACTGCTCCGGATTCGTCGATTTCGTCGCGTAGATCGGCAATGTCGGTCACGGACAGGAGGTTTTCGCCGCCCAGCGGATCGGCACCGATGACCTCGGCCATCTGCGCGGCCAGGAGCTCCACCACGTGATCGCGGAAAATCGGCCGGGCCAGATTGTGGGGTTTCCGAGTCCGCCGCGCACGCGTGCGTGCAGCTTTCACCATGTCAGGTGTGATCGTCAGGGTGATGTTGTCGTTCCGGACTTCAAGAGGTTCCGCGGGGAGCTCCTGGTAGGCCCGCACGGCTTCGCGCAGGATAGTGAGCATCTCAATCGAGCCCTTAACTTCCTGCGCAACCAGGGGTTCGGGGTTGTGTCCGTCGATAAGCGCGTTGGAACCGCGCACGCCGGGGTAGAGATCGGCAATGGTGGTCAGTACCACGCCCGTTTCGCCGAGGCTCGGCAGCACGCGCGAGATGTAGTCGAGGAAGGTTGTGTTCGGGCCGATGATGAGGACACCGGTTTTCGCCAGTTGATTGCGGTAGGTGTAGAGAAGCCACGCGACGCGATGCAGCGCCACCGCCGTCTTGCCCGTGCCGGGACCGCCCTGGACGACCAGGGTGCCGCGGGTGGAGTCGCGGATGATGAGGTCCTGCTCGCGCTGAATGGTCTCCACAATGCCGCGCATATGGCCGGTGCGCGCTTGATTCATGACCTCCCGCAGCACCGATTCGCCACCGACGCCCGCTTCAACTTCGGTCTCGTGTGCGCTGTCGGCTTCCTCGCCGGAGAGCCATTCGTCGTCAATGCTGCGGACCTTCCGGCCGTGCGTGCGCAGGTGTCGGCGCAGGCTGACTCCCTCGGGATGCGCGGTCGTGGCCAGGTAAAACGGGCGCGCGCCGTCGGCACGCCAATCCATGATGACCGTGCGGTAGTCGTCGTTTTCATCGGACAGGCCGATTCGCCCGATGTATCGCTTATCGACGGTCGCCCCCGGCCCTTCCTCTGCCAAAGGATTGTCGGGATCTGTGTCATCGATATCGATTCGACCAAAGACCAGGCCAATCTCGGCTGAGCGGTAGCGGTCCAGATTAGCCTGTAGTCGGTGGTATTCCACCTCGCGTTCAACGCGGGCTTGCGGGTCTGGGTCGTCGATGAGCATGACCTGGCGCAGGTACTCTTGGTCGCGCTCGCGTGCCCGGTCGAGGAAGCTGAACGCACGGTCGACGTAGGCCTGTTCGGCAGCGAGGGTACTCTCTTCTTCTCGCTGTGGTGCTGAACTTGCTTGGTCCGGCAGACCTGCCTGGCCAGTGTGGCCAATGCGGCCTGTCTGGTCCTGCCCGGGCTCGGATGCGCGCGACGCCAACCTGGTCTCCTCAACGAATCGCTGAATTAGTGCTAACTGATGTGCTGAATGAATATAAAAATATGAAAACGCTCCCGCACGCGTAGTGGCGTGGGGAGCGTTTAAGTATACCGCCTTAACTGCGGCAGCAAACTTACTGCAGGCGCTTCTGCGCCTTCTTTGCGGACTTCTTGGCCTCCTTGGAAGCCTTGGCTGCGCGCTTGCGCAGTTCCTTGCGCTGCTTGCGAGTGTCCTTCTTGAGATCCTTGCCCAGGTCCTCGGCGTAGTCGCGAGCGTCCTCAGCGAGCTCGGTAGCCTTGGCAATCCAGTCGTCCTTGTTGTCCTCGACGTAGCTCTTAGCGGTGTCGAAGGCGTCGGTGAGCTGCTCGCGCCAGCCGTCCTTGTTGTCCTCGACGTATTCACGAGCCCCATCGGTGGCCTCAGAAGCGCGGTCACGGAGCAGGCCAGCCTTTTCGCGGACGTTCTCGCCGGCGGAAGCGAAGGCTGCGCTGATTTCCTCAGTGCGCTGCTCGGTTTCAGACTTGGTCGGCAGGGCAGCCTGAACCTTCTTGTTCAGCTGCTTGCCTGCCTTCTCAGCGCGCCAAGCGACACCCGGCTTGCCGTCGGTGTCAGCGGTAGCCAGGAAGAGGCCACCCAGCAGACCGATGTCGGTCAGGAAACCAGTGCGGCGAGCTGCCTTCTCCTTCGAATCCTGGGTCTCCCAGAATGCGTGGCGAGCCAGCATCGTCGGAACCTGTGCAGCGACCAGAGCGGTGGCGGACAGGCGTGGAGCCTTACCCAGAGCGTAGAGGGAACCTGCGGCAACCTTGGTGCCAGCGACGACCTGGACAACCAGCTTCTCGCTATTTGGCACGTACTTGTTGTACTGGTTCGGGGTTACGGAGCGGACGCGGGCAATCAGGTCGCGTGCGCCCTCTTCATGATCCTTCTGGTTCATCAGCGTGTCGACACCGTCGGCAACGAAAACCGAGGCCAGCATTGGTCGGGCAAACTTGCGAATCATCTAAATTCCATCTCCTTTGTCGTCCAGGTGAAACCGTGTTTTTGGCCATCTGGTCGCTGTAATTCACTATTAATCCTACGCAGCCCGGCCTATTTATGTCGCGGGAATGACGAGTTTTTCAGAAGCTCCGGCTGCATCCAGCGCTGCCAACCACACTCATCCAGCACTACCGACCACGCTCATCCAGCGCTACCAACCACGCTGGCGCCAGTTCTCGACCTCGGGGCTCTCGACACCAACTGTGGTGTCTTTGCCGTGGCCGGGGTGAATCACCGAGTCGGCGGGGTAGACGTGAAAGAGGCGGCTCTCGACATCGTCGATAAGCTGCGTGAAATCCTCGGGCGAGTACGTTTTGCCGACACCGCCTGGGAAGATGCTGTCACCGACGAAGAGGTGGTGTGACGGGGTGCCCTCGGAAAGCGCGCCGGCTTCTTTGGCGGACAGGTCGAGGCAGAGACCGCCCTTGGTGTGTCCGCGCAGGATGAACGTGGGCAGCGTGATGTCCTCGCCGAACGTGATGGTCTCGCCGCCGTCGAGCTGCTGGTCGGCGGGCTCGGGAATGTCGGCAGCGTCGAGGCTGGACGTGATGTGGCGGGCCGGGAATGACTGCAGGAGCTCGCCGAGCGCCTGAACGTGATCGCCGTGGGAGTGCGTGGTGACAATCGTGCGGACCTGCGCGCCGACGTGCTCAACCAGGCGGATTAGATGGTCGGCGTCGGTGGCGGCGTCGATAAGTAGGGAATTGTCGGGCTCGCGGGAGTCGACCAAAAGGTAGACGTTGTTGTCCATCGATCCGACGGAGGTCTTATAAATAGTGACATTGCCGTAGTCAATGCGCTCAACGCCGCGCGTTCTCGGCGAGTTGGAGTAAGGGCTGATTGTAATGTCGTCGTTCATGCGCCCCAGGGTAATGAGGTGTCTGTCGGCGCGCTAGGAGCGCAACGTAACCACGAGTCTCTGAACACATGTGCGAAAAATTGGTTATGGACTGTAGACTAGTCGGCAGTGAATCGTCGACGAATTGAGGTTTCCCACTGTGGCTGAACGTCTAGTGGTCAGAGGCGCCCGCGAGCATAACCTGCAGGGTGTTGACATCGATTTGCCCAGAGACAAGATGGTGGTTTTCACAGGTCTGTCGGGGTCGGGTAAATCGTCACTGGCATTTGACACAATTTTCGCCGAGGGCCAGCGCCGTTACGTGGAGTCGCTGAGCTCCTATGCGCGCATGTTCCTGGGGCAGATGGAAAAGCCCGATGTAGAGATGATTGAGGGGCTCTCGCCGGCGGTGTCGATCGACCAGAAGTCGACGAACCGCAACCCGCGCTCGACCGTCGGAACCATCACTGAAGTGTATGACTACCTGCGTCTTCTCTACGCGCGCACCGGTACACCGCACTGTCCGACCTGTGGGGAAGTAATCTCCTCACAGACTCCACAGCAGATCGTCGATCAGGTCATGGAAATGCCGGAGGGCACCAAATTCCAGGTCCTCGCACCCGTCGTGCGCACGCGCAAGGGTGAATTCGTCGACCTGTTTGAACGCCTCGCATTCGAGGGTTACGCGCGTGTCATCGTCGATGGTGAAATGCACCGTCTGACGGATCCGCCGAAGCTGAAGAAGCAGGTCAAGCATGACATTGACGTGGTCATTGACCGTCTCCAGGTGAAGGAGTCGCAGCAGCGCAGGCTCACCGATTCCGTCGAAACGGCGCTTCTGCTTGCCGACGGCGTCGTGGTCATCGACGCCGTCGGGCTAGAGGCGGACGACCCGCGTCGAACCCAGCGGTTCTCGGAGAAGATGGCCTGCCCGAATGGGCACCGTATTGCTATCGATGAGTTGGAGCCACGGTCGTTTTCCTTTAACTCGCCGTATGGTGCGTGCCCGGAGTGTGACGGTATCGGTACCAAGCTGGAGGTGGACACGGACCTGGTGATTCCAGATCCGTCGCTGCCGACGATTGAGGCGATTGCGCCGTGGCGGCAGACGCTGAACAAGAAGTACTTTGAAAAGCTGGTTGAAGGCCTCGCCACCGAGATGAGCTTCGACCCGACCACGCCTTTCGAAGACCTCACAGCGCCGCAGCGCAAGGCCCTGCTGCATGGTTCCAGCCACAAGGTCACGGTGCGTTACCGCAATCGCTACGGCCGTACTCGCCAGTACACCGCACCGTTTGAAGGCGTGATGCCGTACCTGCACCGCAAGCTGTCACAGGCGGAGAGCGACTCTCAGAAGGAGCGTTTCCAGGGGTACATGCGTGAGGTGCCGTGCCCGGCATGTAGCGGTACTCGTTTGCGTCCGGAGATTCTTTCGGTGACGTTGGATTCGGCGGAGTTCGGGCAGAAGAATATTGCCGAGCTGACAGAGCTGTCGGTCCACGATGGCTCGGCATTCCTGAATTCGCTGACTTTGGGCAAGCGCGAGGAAATGATTGCCGGGCGTGTTCTGCGTGAGGTGCAGGCTCGTCTGAAGTTCCTGCTGGATGTGGGGCTGGACTATCTGTCCCTGTCTCGTTCGGCGGGCACGCTGTCCGGTGGTGAAGCGCAGCGAATTCGTCTGGCCACCCAGATTGGCTCGGGGCTCGCCGGCGTGCTCTATGTCTTGGATGAGCCGTCGATTGGTCTTCACCAGCGCGATAACAGTCGTCTAATCAAGACTCTGAAGAACCTGCGCGACCTGGGCAATACCCTGATTGTGGTCGAGCATGATGAGGAGACGATTCGCGAGGCCGATTGGCTGGTCGACATTGGGCCCAAGGCCGGTGAATACGGTGGACAAATCGTCTACCAGGGTGAACCGTCGGGCATTGTTGACTGCGAAGAGTCGCTGACAGGTGCGTACCTCTCGGGTCGTCGGGTGTTGGCGGTGCCGGAGAACCGTCGTGCGATTGATAAGTCGCGCATGGTGACGGTCAAGGGCGCTCGCGAAAACAACCTGAAGAAGATTGACGTGAAGTTCCCCCTCGGCGTGTTGACCTGTGTGACGGGTGTTTCCGGTTCAGGCAAGTCCACCTTGGTCAACGAAATTCTGGCCAAGGTGATGAGCAATGAGCTCAACGGTGCTCGTCAGGTGCCGGGTCGACACAGCCGCGTGGAGGGGCTGGATCAGCTGGACAAGCTGGTGCAGGTTGACCAGTCGCCGATTGGTCGCACCCCGCGTTCCAACCCAGCGACGTACACCGGCGTGTTCGACAAAATCCGCAACCTCTTCGCAGAGACGCAAGAGGCCAAGGTTCGCGGTTATAAGCCGGGCCGGTTCAGCTTTAACGTCAAGGGCGGTCGCTGTGAGGCGTGTAAGGGCGACGGCACCATCAAAATTGAGATGAACTTCCTGCCGGATGTCTACGTGCCTTGCGAGGTTTGCCATGGCGCGCGCTACAACCGCGAAACGCTGGAGGTTCGCTACAAGGGCAAGACCATCGCTGAGGTGCTGGACATGCCCATCTCCGAGGCAGCGGAGTTCTTCGAGCCGATTCAGTCGATTGCGCGTTATCTCAATACGCTTGTCGACGTCGGCCTGGGCTATGTCCGTCTCGGGCAGGCGGCAACCACGCTCTCGGGTGGTGAGGCTCAGCGCGTGAAGTTGGCCAGTGAGCTGCAGAAGCGCTCCAATGGCCGGACGGTCTACATCTTGGATGAGCCGACCACGGGGCTGCATTTTGAGGACATCCGCAAGCTCATGTTGGTGTTGCAGGGCCTGGTGGACAAGGGCAACACCGTCATTGTCATTGAGCACAATTTGGATGTCATCAAGTCTGCGGATTGGATCATCGACATGGGGCCGGAAGGCGGCTCCGGCGGTGGCACCGTGGTTGTAGAGGGCACGCCGGAGGATGTCGCGAACTGTTCCGGCTCCCACACCGGGCAGTACCTGAAGCCGCTGCTTAAGTAGCTTAGGTAGTCGGCTCGTTTCCGTCGGAAATTCCAGGACCGTCGGTGCGGGTGATGCCTTCCATTCTGTCAGCAGCGGGGTCGGCATCTGCTGCGCCGCTCGCACCGGCAGCGTCGGCAGCAGCGCCGGCAGCGTCAGTATCGCTGGCGGTGCCGTCACGCTCCGGTGCCGCCGGCTCCTCGGCACTCTTCTGCTTCGCCCCGGAGACCGCCATGGCCAGCAGAATCAGACCACAGCCGAGGAACGCCAAGGCGCGGATAACGCCATCGAGCGTTGCCATGTCGTAGAAGATCAGCTTGACGATAGACAGCGCCGCAATCGTCAAACCCGCTGCCAGTCGCGCCGGAATGTGGTGGAACCTCTTCGATAGCACCAGCATGCCGGCAATCGTGGCCCAGAAAATACTCAGCAACATGTGTGCGGCGTTGAAGCTCACGCCAATAGTCGTGAGCAGCACGATAAATGGCATACCCAGTGCAGCCAGGCCAATCAGTGCAAAAGCTGGCGGTAGCTGCGACCTCGCTGCCGTCACGGCCAGGCCGACATCGGCGCACAGCAGGAACAACAGCGAAAGCGTTTCTGCCCACGTTGCCGAGTAATCAGCTGCGGCACCGGCATTCAACGCTGCGGGCAGGATGTAGAGGTGTACTACCGTTGCGCCGAGCAGCCAGGTCAGTGCCGCAATCTTTGTATATGGTGCCACGGCATCCTGGGTTGGTTCAGGAGCCTGTAGTCGTGCGCCAATCGCGCCGTGCTTCGGTGCTGTGGCCAGCGCCCAGACAAAGAGCGCGGCACCGATGGAGATTGGGATGAGACCCCAAGTGTGGGTTCCAGTATCGGCTCCTGAGCTCCTTTCCGGGCCTGCCACCGCGAGCGCTAGCCAGGGCAGAATTGCCGTGGCCAAGGCCATTGGGGCGAGATAGCGGAAGATGGCACGGTTCCAAAGGAATACTGCAGCAATTGCGATGAACAGCACGAATCCGCCGTAGAACAGCAGCCAGAGGCTGGAGGCGGACTGTGTGGCGTTGACCATTGGGACTGCAGCTACAACCGGAGTCGAGAAGGCAACTACTGACGTGATGGTGACCAGATCGTCTTCCCAGGTGCTGGTTTCCGAAGGCTCGTCGTCAAGCTCGGGAGTGAGTTGGCGAGCCATCGCCAGCGGGCCGAACTGGGCAAACACGAAAAGGGCAATGGTGAGTGCGGCGATTGCGGGCATCACCAGTGCATTGTTGGTCGTGATTACGCCGATGAGAACGTTTGCGCCGAGCAGGAATGCGACTACGTACTTCCGGAAGGGGACGTTCAGGAGGCAGACGATAGCGGCGATGACCATCAGTTGAAGGGTGATTTGCGCGAGCGAGGAGCTCAGCGGGCGGGCGTGGAAGTCGAGGCCGATCGTCGCCCACAGCATTAATCCGGTGTTGATTGTGATGGCCCACGCGGCGGTTGCACTCGACTTTGTCCACCGCGCGCCGTATAGGCCGACGGCGGCGAAAGGCAGCATGATGACCAGCGTCGCCGCCACCGGAATCCAGTCGAGGAGGTAGGACATCGACATCGTTGTCAGGTGCGCAGCGGCTAGCGACGTCGCAATCAATGCCGTTACGCCAGCAAGTGGTGCTTGACGACGGTGCGCTCGCACAGCCGCGACCGCGAGCACGGTGGCCAACAAGTAAGCCAGAACCACACGACCGGCCGGTCCAATCAGACCGGATTGGATTGCAACCGCGACGAAGAACGCGATACCGGCAGCGGTAATGAGACCACCGAAGATGGCAATAATCTTGATGATCGCCTTCTCGTTGCGCCACCAGGGTTCGCGGGGCTCGCGAGGTTCACGCGGTGCCTCCGGCAGCTTCGGCGGCGGGGCCGAGCCGGTTGGGGAAGACTGTGGCGAGGGGGAAGACTGCGGCAAGGGAGAAGACTGCGGCGACTTCGAATCCCGCCGCCACTGGTGGGCAGAGGGGAAGCCGAACATCGGCTGCGCAGTTGCGCCGCTCTGTGGCAGGGGAGCTGGTTGATTCCGCCAGTCCGCTTGTGTTGGCGGTGGCTGCGGATTGTGTTGAGGTGCCCCTTGGGGTGCAACATGGGGCGGCGCTTGAGGTGTCCGCTCAGGCGCCGATTTAGGTACCGCTTTAGGTACCGACGCAAACTCCGTTCCCGTAGTTTGAGGCGCGCTCGGTGCAGTCGGCGCTTGCCCGCTTGCCTGCGAAAGGCGCACCTGCCAGGTACGGGTGAGCTGAGCCAGTCGAAGCGAGCTGGCCTCCAAATCTGCCAGAGCATGGGAAAGCTCTGAGACGGAGTCGCCGGTCAGGACAAAATCGCCGGTCGGAGGCTTGTCGTATCGGGCGGAGTGCTGATTAGGATTGGTGTTCTCGGCTTTAGGGCCAAAGCCGTTGGAGCCAGTATTCATGGTGACGACTTTAATCGTGTTTGGCCTAAAAACTATGGAGAGAATCTACCAATCTGATTACAATTCGGATTGCAATTTTTTTGACGCTTGGTATCGCGTCGGGTGCCGATGGTGAATAACCCGGAGTGAGAGCCGGTTTTGGTATGCGAGAACAGCTGTGTTAACATCTCGTCTACGACCGCCAGAATGCGATGCTTGCTGCCTTCGGGGAGCATTTAGTTGCATTCGGCAGCGAAGAGGATTTAAGTCCCACCCTAGGTGCGCCAAAGAATTACGGTAGCGCCGGGGTCCACCCTAATCGGTGATGTCACATCGCACGATTGGAAGGCGTCCTTATACAGTGTGTAGTAATCCGCTGTAGACGCGTGGCTTTTCTTCCTTTCCCGCTTGCTATCGCGGTTTGAAACGAAGATTGTTCAGGTTCAACCTAGGAGGCCACATCAGCGCTGAAGCTCGTATTAACGAGGATATTCGAGTACCGGAAGTCCGCCTTGTAGGACCGAATGGTGAGCAGGTGGGCGTTGTCCGCACCGGTGACGCACTCAAGCTCGCTTACGAAGCAGACCTTGACCTGGTTGAGGTTGCTCCGCGAGCAAAGCCGCCGGTCGCCAAGATTATGGACTACGGCAAGTTCAAGTACGAACAAGCCCAGAAGGCACGCGAGGCTCGAAAGAACCAGCAGCAGACTGTGGTCAAGGAGCAGAAGTTCCGTCCGAAGATTGATGACCACGACTACGAAACCAAGAAGAACAACGTTGTTCGTTTCTTGGAGAAGGGTTCGAAGGTCAAGGTCACGATTATGTTCCGTGGCCGTGAACAGTCTCGTCCAGAACTGGGATTCCGCCTGTTGGAGCGTCTGGCCGCCGATGTCGAAGAGTACGGCATTGTCGAGTCTCGCCCGAAGCAGGACGGTCGCAACATGACTATGGTCCTGGGGCCGGTTCGGAATAAGGGTAAGAAGTAACCGACCTGACCAGAAATGGTTGTAAACGAGATTTTTGCGCCACGAGCGTCAAAGATCGGTAGGGGAGAGTTTTAACATGAAGCAGAAGACCCACAAGGGCACCGCAAAGCGCATCAAGGTTACCGGTTCCGGCAAGCTGCGCCGCGAGCAGGCTAACCGCCGCCACCTCCTGGAGGGCAAGCCGTCCACTCGTACCCGTCGCCTGAAGGGCACCACGGACGTTGCTAAGTCGGACGTCAAGCGCGTCAAGCGTCTGCTGGGCAAGGCTTAATTTTTCAAGCCTCGTCCCAGGGGCAATCGCCCTCTTAATTTCACTAGTTCTTAAAGACAACGAAAAGGAAGTATCACCGTGGCACGTGTGAAGCGGTCTGTTAACGCTAAGAAGAAGCGTCGCGAAGTTCTCGATTCCGCAAAGGGCTACCGTGGTCAGCGCTCCCGCCTGTACCGCAAGGCCAAGGAGCAGATGCTCCACTCCAAGACCTACGAGTTCCGCGATCGCCGCCACCGTAAGGGTCAGTTCCGTCGTCTGTGGATTCAGCGCATCAACGCTGCTGCCCGCGCTAACGACATCACCTACAACCGCTTCGTCCAGGGCCTGAACCTGGCTGGCGTTGAGGTTGACCGTAAGAACCTGGCTGAGATGGCTGTCAACGACCCGCAGGCATTCGCTGCTCTGGTCAAGGTCGCTAAGGACGCTCTGCCGGAGGACGTCAACGCTCCTGCTGCTAAGTAAAGCAGCTACGAGGTAACTCGTACGTAGCGTCGGCAAGCGCCTGCTTACTGGCAGTGCGCCTGCCAACATCTTTGAAAAACCACCGTCGATTGGGTTAACGAATAACCTCGGCGGTGGTTTTTCGTATCCGCACTGGCTTGCTGGCGGTTATGAATCCCGAGCCGCATCACTAGGATTAATCACTATGAACTCTGCGCTGTACTTCAACGACGAGCCGTTTACTCCCCGCACTCCACGCGTCTCGGCGGCTATTCAGCTCCACCGTGCGGCCAAGCGGAAGAAGTCCGGGCGCTTCCTCGTCGAGGGCTTCAATTCCGTCGATGCGGCTATCCGCGCAGAGGCTGTCGTAGAAATTTTCGTCACCGCTGCCGCCGCCGAGCAGTTCCGCGAGCTGCTCACGGGGTATCTCGAATCGGGGACGCAGCGTAAGTCTGTTTCGCTTATCGACGCCGCCGCCGCCCGCTCTTTAAGTGAAACTGTCACCACCACCGGACTCTTCGCTGTCTGCGACACAGGTGCGGTGTCCATTTCGTTGGAAGAGGCCATTGAGGTTGGAAAGCAGTCCGGCTGTCTGGTGATTCCGGTGGAGTGCAATGACCCGGGTAATGTCGGCACGATTGTGCGTATGACTGATGCTCTCGGAGCTGGTGCGGTTATCCTTGCTGGCGATTCGGTTGACCCGTTGAATTCTAAGGCCGTGCGTTCGTCGGCAGGTTCTGTTTTTCATACCCCTGTCGCACGCGAGCGCGATATTGATGTCGTTATGGAGAAAGTCAGGGAAGCGGGCTTTACCACCCTCGCCACGGCGATGGATGGCGCTCTCACGCTCGGCGTTGATGCGCTTCCCGACGGTCCCGTCGCCTGGCTTTTTGGCAACGAAGCACATGGCCTGTCGGAGGAGATTACGGCCTCGGCGGGGGCGAGTGTGGCCATCCCGATTAAGGGCGAGGCGGAGTCGTTGAACCTCGCCACCGCAGCGGCTATGTGCCTGTGGGAGACGGTTCGGGGTAAGTAGGAAACCTCGATGGTGAGGTGCGTGCACGCGTGCAGTTATCCTCGACTATGATTGTTCCATCACAAGAACTGATAGTCCTATATAGAAGTGGTTGACACGTGAGCGATTCGCCAAATCCTATCGATCTTTCCGAGGACGCCCTCCAGGCGGCTGCGCAGAAGGCCACGGATGCCTTTGACGCTGCCGGCAACCTGGATGAGCTTTCTGCCGCCCGTCGTGAGCACTTGGGGGATGAAGGTTACATTCCGCAGGCTCGCCGCGCGCTGGGCTCTATTCCGAAGGCTGAGCGCAAGGATGCTGGTCGTCGCGTGAATGTTGTTCGCGGAGCCGTCGAGAAGCACTATGCAGAGCGTCTTGCGGTGCTGGAGGAAGAGGAAAACGCGCGCCGTCTGGTCGCGGAGCGCATCGACGTGTCGGTGGACACCACGCGAGGCCAGCGTGGCGGTATGCACCCAATTACTATCCTGTCCGAGCAGATCGGTGACATCTTCGTGGGCATGGGGTGGGAAGTTGCCGAGGGCCCGGAGGTCGAAGCCGAGTACTTCAACTTTGACGCGCTGAACTTCCTGCCGGATCACCCGGCTCGTACCCTGCAGGATACTTTCCACATTGCGCCGGAAGGATCCAAGCAGGTGCTGCGTACGCACACCTCTCCAGTTCAGGTTCGTACTCTGCAGTCGCGTGACCTGCCAATTTACGTTATCTGCCCGGGGCGTACCTTCCGTACCGATGAGCTCGATGCCACCCACACCCCGGTCTTCCACCAGGTCGAGGGGCTCGCTGTGGACAAGGGCCTGACCATGGGGCACCTGCGCGGCACGCTGGATCACATGGCAAAGGCGCTGTTCGGTCCGGAGACCAAGACCCGCATGCGCACCAACTACTTCCCGTTCACTGAACCGTCCGCTGAGGTTGACGTCTGGTTCCCGAATAAGAAGGGCGGCGCAGGCTGGATCGAGTGGGGTGGCTGCGGCATGGTCAACCCGAACGTGCTGCGTGCTTCCGGTATTGACCCGGAGGTGTACTCGGGCTTCGCGTTCGGCATGGGCCTGGAGCGCACCCTGCAGTTCCGCAATGGCCTGACCGACATGCGCGACATGGTCGAAGGCGACGTCCGCTTCACGCAGCCGTTCGGTATCCGCGGCTAATTCACTGACCTACAGATAGGAGTTTTACTTACATGTTCATTCCACAGTCGTGGGTCACTGAAATCGTTCGCGGCCCAGAGAACACCATCAACCCGGACTGGTCCGTTACCCCGGACGAGTTGGATGAGGGCTTTGTCCGCGTTGGTTTTGAAACCGAGGGGCACGAGCCGCTGGAGAAGGTCGAGGGGCCGCTGGTTTTCGGTCGCGTCGACCACATTGAGGAGCTCGAGGGCTTTAAGAAGCCAATTCGCTTCTGTCAGGTCAATGTCGGTGATGCCAATGGCACCGGCGAGCTGCAGGAGATCATCTGTGGTGCCCGCAACTTCGAAGAGGGCTCCATTGTTATCGTCGCGCTGCCGGGCTGCGTGCTGCCGGGTGGGTTCGAGATTTCCGCACGGAAGACTTACGGCAAGATTTCCAACGGCATGCTCTGCTCCGAAGCTGAGCTGGGTATGACCGATTCCTCCGCCGGTATTCTGACGCTGCCGTCGGCCCCAGCTGAGCTGGGTTCGTGCGCCAAGGAATTCATCGGTCTCGATGACGAGAAGTTCGAGGTCAACATCACCCCGGACCGCGGTTACGCGCTGTCGGCCCGCGGTCTGGGCCGCGAGATCTGCTCCGCCTTCAACCTCGACTTCGCCGATCCAGCCAAGGTCAACGAGCTGCCGGTCGAAGGTGAGGTCCTGAACGTCACTATCGACGAGGACACCGACACCCGCCGCTTTGGTCTGCGCCGAGTCACCGGCATCGACCCGAACGCCGAGACCCCGTGGTGGATGCGTCGCCGCCTGCTGCTGGCTGGTCAGCGTCCGGTCAACGTGGCCACGGACGTCACCAACTATGTGATGCTACTGCTCGGTCAGCCGATGCACGCTTTCGACGGTTCCAAGATCGCTGGTGGCCTGCACATCCGCAACGCTAAGGCCGGCGAGACTCTGACCACCCTCGACCACGTGGACCGCAAGCTCGACCCGGCAGACGTTGTCATCTGCGACGACAATGGTATTCAGTCGCTGGCCGGCATCATGGGTGGTCTCACCTCCGAGATCGCCGACGACACCACCGATGTGGTCTTCGAGGCCGCCAACTGGTCGCCGCTGCATGTCTTCCGCAGTGGTCGCCGCCACAAGCTGAGCTCCGAGGCTTCACGACGTTTCGAGCGCGGCGTGGACACCGCTCTGGTCGAGCCGGCTCTGGATCTGGCCTGCCAGCTGCTCGCTGACATCGCCGGCGGCACTATCGACACTGGTCGCACCCTGCTCGGTGAGGTTGCCACCATGCCGACTATTGACTTTGCTGTCAACCGCGCCAGCGAAGTTGCGGGCGTTGATTACCCGCGTGAGACCGTCATTGGACGCCTGCGCGAGGTCGGTTGCGAGGTCGTCGACAACGGTGACCGCCTGGCTGTCACTCCGCCAACCTGGCGCTCGGACCTGACCATGTCCGCTGACCTGGTTGAGGAGATCCTACGTCTGGAGGGCCTGGAAGACATTCCGGTTATCCTCCCAATCGCCCCGGCCGGTCGCGGTCTGACCGAGCGTCAGCTGCGTCGCCGCTTCGTCGGCCACGCGCTGGCTCACAATGGCTACCTGGAGATTCTGCCGACACCGTTCATTGCCAACGATGTCTTCGACGTCTGGGGCCTGGACGCTGATGACCCGCGTCGTAACACCGTCAAGGTCATCAACCCGTTGGAGTCCGACCACGCTCAGCTGGGCACGACTCTGCTGCCGTCCATGCTTGAATCGCTGAAGCGCAATGTTGCTCGCGGCCAGGTCGACCTGTCGCTCTACGGTGTGGAGCAGGTATCCATCGAGCGCGGTAACGGTGTCTCGCCGATGCCGTCTACCGCGGGTCTGCCGAGCGAGGCCGAGCGCGCCGAGCTGCTGGAGTCGCTGCCGGAGCAGCCGCTGCACGTCGCCACTGTCGCCTGCGGTCGTATCCGCCTGGATAGCCCGTGGGGTGACGAGGCCGCGTACACCGTCGCCGACGCCATCGAAGCCGCGCGCATTGTTGCCCGCGCTGCCAACGTCGAGCTGGAGATCCGTAACGCTGAGGTGCTGCCGTGGCACCCGGGCCGCTGCGCTGAGCTGCTTGTCGACGGCGAGGTCGTCGGCCACGCCGGTGAGCTGCACCCGAAGGTGTGCAAGGATGCTGGTCTGCCGGAGCGCACCTGCGCTATGGAGATCAATCTCGATGCACTGCCAGTGACGGAGCACCTGCCGGCGCCGGTACTCAGCCCGTTCCCGGCCGTCCACCAGGACGTCGCGCTTGTTGTCAGCGATGAGGTCTCTGCCGCAGAGGTGGAGAAGACTCTGGTGGAAGGTGCCGGTGAGCTCCTCGAATCCATCCGTGTCTTCGATGTTTACCGTTCCGAGCAGATGGGCGAAGGCGTTCGCTCACTGGCGTACTCCCTGCGTTTCCGCGCACCGGACCGTACGCTGAAGGAAGAGGAAGCTTCCGCAGCTCGCGAGGCGGCCATTGAGTTGGCCACTACCCGTCACGGCGCTCAGCTGCGCGGCTAAAAGGGGAGGCCCCAGGGAGAGATACCCATGATTGGCATCTTGCGGCACCGCGACAACAGGCTGAATAGCGCAGAGGCACGAGAGCAGCGCGTCGGAGCGCGCGCTGTGAGCAGTGCGAAGCCTGCGGCGACTGTGGCTGCAGCTGCTGTCACGGCAGGTCTATTGCTCACCGGCGCGCCGAGTGCGGCTGCGCTGGTTGGTGGGGAGGCTGCTGCGCCCAGTGCGGCGGCGGACTCCGTGGTGTCGGTCATGGTCCGGACCAGTCCCCATACCGGAAACTTTTGCACGGGAACTGCAATCGCCCCGCAGTGGGTAATGACCGCAGCTCACTGCGTGCGTGATGTCCCGCAGCAGGTTGGGGAAGTCGAGGTCGGTTCCGGCCCGGATGCCCGGCGTGTACCGATTGATCGCTGGGAGATTGCGCCCAGCGGTGACGTAGTGCTTATTCACCTTGCGGGCGATGCAGCTCTTCGGGAGTATCCCGCAATGGAACGTCGTCAAGCGTTTTCGGAGCAAGAAACGGCAGGCACGGTCTATGGGCGATCGCTGCTCGGCGATGTTGCGGATGGCGCGCTGCCGATGGCGACCGTCACCGCGTCGATGTGCCCGGTGAAGTATCAGCAGTGCGTGCGGGAAGACTCAGTGTTGGCGCACATGGAGCGACCCGCGGCGTTGCAGGTGGGCGATTCGGGCGGACCACTCTTTATCGACGGCCAGCTGGCCGCGGTGTTCTCGGGTGCGGTGGCTTTTGATGGCAGCGTCGCACCGGAGGAGTCGGGTTACTATCTCTACACCACGACGTCATCGGTGGCGCAGTGGGCAGATGGTGTGATGAGCCAGGAGTCAAGCGTCGTAGTTGAATAGTCCGGCGTTGAGTAGCCCGGCGTTGAGTAGTCCGGTGTGCTGGTTGAGCGAAGTGTATGTACCGACGACGGCGTTATATTCATAAATCACTCACGTCACATTGGTAGGATTCCAGCACTTTGGCAACGAATTCTATGAATATCTTGCAACGCAGTGAATAAAAGTGTTGAATGTTTGACATGAGTATTTCCGTTGCCATTGCCGGTGCGACCGGTTACGCAGGAGGAGAGATCCTCCGCATCCTGCTGTCGCACCCGGCGTACCTTTCCGGCGAGCTAACCATCGGCGCACTGACGGGAGCATCCAACGCGGGTGCTCGTGTGGGCGACATTATGCCTCATGTGGCACCTTTGGCTGACCGTCGTATTGAGCCGACTAATGGTGACACACTCGCTGGACATGACGTGGTGTTCCTCGGGCTGCCCCACGGTCATTCGGCTGCGATTGCAGAGCAGTTGGGGGATGACACGGTGATTATTGACTGCGGCGCGGATTTCCGCCTGCAGGATGCCGCTGAGTGGGAGCACTACTACGGCTCGGAGTACGCCGGTACCTGGACTTACGGTATTCCAGAGCTGCCGGGCAACAGGGAAGTAGTGGCTGCTTCGAAGCGCATTGCTGTGCCGGGTTGTTTCCCCACTGGGGGGACAATTACGGCGCTGCCGGCAGTTGCAAAGAACCTGGTTAAGCCGGACCTGTCCGTTGTTTCCATCACCGGTACCTCCGGTGCGGGCAAGAAGGCGGCTGTGCCCCTGCTCGGGTCCGAGGTTATGGGCAATCTCCGCGCCTACAACACTGCGGGCAGGCACCGCCACACCGCAGAGTTCCTGCAGAACCTCAAGCCGTACGCAGAGGATCTCACCGTCAGCTTCACGCCCGTACTCGCCCCGACGTCGCGCGGCATTCTCACCACTATTACCGCCCCGCTTGTCGACGGGGTTACGGAGGCAGCCGCACGGGAAGCCTACCTCGAGTTCTACAAGGATGAGCCGTTTGTGCAGGTGTTGGCCGAAGGGCTGCTGCCGCAGACACAGTCGGTAATTGGCTCTAACTTGGTTCAGATTCAGGTCGAGGTAGATGAACGCGCCAAGCGCCTGGTGCTGACCTCGGCGATTGACAATCTGACAAAGGGCACCGGTGGTGCCGCAGTTCAGTGCATGAATTTGGTTACTGGACAGGATGAAACTGCAGGACTTCCACTGGTAGGAGTTGCCCCATGATGAAGGAAGAAAAAGAAGGTCTCGTCAACGTCGCCGGTGACGAAGGCGGCGTATGTGCACCTCAGGGGTTCGCGGCCAGCGGTGTCATTGCAGGCATCAAGGTCAGCGGAAACCCGGACATGGCGCTCATCGTAAACCAGGGGCCGGAGAAGACCGCGGCGGCTGTCTTTACCACCAACCGTGTCCAGGCTGCGCCGGTGGCGGTATCCAAGAAGCACATCGCTGACGGCAAGCTGTCGGCAGTGGTGCTGAACTCCGGCAATGCCAACGCCTGCAATGGTCAGCCGGGTATTGCCGACGCCCTCGAAGTCTGCCAAAAGGTCGCAGATGGGCTCGGCGTCGACGTTACCGAGATTGGCGCCTGTTCCACCGGCTTGATTGGTGACCGGTTGCCGATGGACATTGTGCTGGCGGGTGTGCCGAAGCTGATTGAGAAACTGGGCGCCGATGCCGCCGCAGGTACGGCTGCAGCAGAAGCCATCTTGACCACTGACTTGGTGGCAAAGCAGGCCGTTGCGCATGGTGACGGATTCACTGTCGGCGCTATGGGCAAGGGTGTTGGCATGATTAGCCCGTCGATGGCCACGATGCTCGGTGTGATTACGACGGATGCGTCGGTAAGCGCAGAAATGGCGCACGAGGCTATTGCCAAGGCGAGCGAGGTTACGTTTAACCGCCTAGATATTGATGGCTCCACATCCACCAATGACACCGTCATCATTTTGGCCAACGGTGCCTCTGGTGTGAAGCCCTCGCAGGAGGAGCTCGACCAGGCAGTGCTCAGTGTGTGTGATTCCATCGCGCGCCAGATGCAGTCGGACGCCGAAGGCGTGACCAAGCGTGTGTCCGTGACCGTGCGTGGCACCGGTGGTGCTGAAGATGCTCTGGTAGCTGCTCGAATCATCGGCCGCGACAACCTCTTCAAGTGTGCGATGTTCGGTTCGGACCCGAACTGGGGTCGTGTGCTGGCGGCTGTCGGCACTGCACCGGTGGATATGGATCCGGAGCACATCACTGTTTCCTTCAACGGTCATGTAGTCTGTCGCGATACCGGTGGCACGCCTGATGCTCGTGAAGTGGATCTCTCCGGCAAGGACATTGCCGTGGAGGTTGACCTCGGTACTGGTAATCCGGAAGAGGCCACGATTCGTACGACTGACCTTTCCCACGACTACGTTCACATCAACTCGGCATATTCGTCGTAAAGGTTTTGAGGAGACTCTGCAATGGTTCACCAGTTGACCGAAGGGCTGTCCTTCGAACAGCGGGCACATGTGCTGGCGGAAGCACTGCCGTGGCTGCAGCACCACCGCGACAAGATTGTGGTGGTCAAGTACGGCGGTAACGCGATGACCGACCTGAAACTGAAGAAGGCCTTCGCGCAGGACATGGTTTTTCTGCGCACCGTGGGGGTGAAGCCGGTGGTTGTCCACGGTGGCGGCCCTCAGATTTCGTCGATGCTCAAGCGCCTGGGGCTGGAGGGAGAGTTCCGAGGCGGTTTCCGTGTCACGACTCCGGAGGTCATGGAAATTGTCCGCATGGTGCTCTTCGGGCAGGTCGGCCGCGAACTGGTGAACCTCATCAACGCCTACGGCCCCTATGCAGTGGGTACCTCTGGTGAGGACGGTGGCCTGTTCACTGGTACTCGACGAACGGTAAACGTCGGCGGCAAGGAAACAGATATCGGGCTGGTCGGCAATATCACCGAGGTGCACTCGGAAACGCTATTGGACCTGATTGATGCCGGACGTATTCCGGTGGTCTCTACGATTGCGCCGTCCGCTGATGGCAAAGAGGTCTACAACATCAACGCCGACACGGCAGCAGGTGCACTGGCATCGGCAATTAACGCGAACCGTTTGGTGATTCTGACTAATGTCGAGGGTCTCTACACGGATTGGCCGAACCGCGATTCGCTGGTGTCAAGGATTTCCACTTCGCATCTGCGAGAAATCCTCCCGACGCTGGATTCCGGAATGATTCCGAAGATGGAGTCCTGCCTGAACGCAGTGGATCAGGGAGTGCCTGCGGCCCACGTTATCGACGGCCGCCAGCCACACTCGGTGCTGCTGGAGCTGATGACTTCCGGCGGTATCGGCACAATGGTAGAGCCCGGATAAGGCAGAAAAGACGGACAAGAATTTACCGACATACATGTTAGGCAGGTCGAAAGACGACATGAGCGACTTCAAGCAGCAGTGGCAACACACGATGATGAACAATTACGGCACGCCGCGCATTGAGCTTGTGCAGGGTAAGGGCGCTATTGTCACGGATTCCGAGGGCAAGGAATACCTGGACCTGCTCGCCGGTATTGCAGTCAACGCGTTGGGTCACGCACATCCGGCCATCGTGGAAGCTGTGTCCAAGCAGATTTCCACGATGGGGCACGTGTCCAACATCTTCGCCTCTGAGCCACCACTGGCACTGGGCGAGAAGCTCATTGAGCTCACTGGCTGGGACACTGATGACACCCGAGTTATGTTCTGCAACTCCGGCACTGAGGCCAATGAAGCCGCGTTCAAGCTGGCGCGGTTGACGGGGCGCAATCGCATTATCGCTACCCACCACGGGTTCCACGGCCGTACCATGGGCGCACTTGCCATGACCGGTCAGCCCGACAAGCGCACCCCGTTCGAACCGATGCCGGGTGGAGTCGAGTTCGTGCCGTACGGTGACATTGACTTCCTCACCAAGACCATCGAATCCGATCCGTTGGGTGTCGCTGCGGTGATTCTGGAACCAATTCAGGGTGAGACCGGTGTGGTCGCACCGCCAGAGGGATACCTCGCTGCCGTCCGCGAACTGACCAAGCGCTTCGACGTTCTCATGATTGTCGACGAAGTACAGACCGGCATCGGCCGTACCGGCCAGTGGTTTGCCCACCAGCACGATGGCATCGTGCCGGATGTTATGACCCTGGCGAAGGGGCTCGGCGGCGGCCTGCCGCTGGGTGCTGTCATCGCCAACGGCCGCGCAGCGGAACTGTTTACTCCTGGTGCGCACGGCACCACCTTTGGTGGCAATCCGGTCTGTGCCGCTGCCGGCCTGGCCGTCATCGAGACGCTGGAAGAGGAAAAGCTGCTCAACCGAGTCACTGAGAAGGGCAAGGTGCTGGCTCGCAAGCTTGCGTCGTTAAGCCATGTCGATCACGTGCGTGGTCGCGGTTTCATGCTTGGACTGGTGCTGTGCGAGAACCTGGCGAAGGAAGCGGTTAACGCCGGTTATGAACGTGGTGTCATTCTGAACGCTCCGCAGGCGAATGTGCTGCGTATTGTGCCGCCGTTGAACCTCAGCGATGAGGAAGTCAACCGCGCCGTCGAGTTGATTGATGCCTGCCTGAACGACGCCGTTGAGGCTGTCGCCAACAAAGGAAGGAATTAGAAACTGATGCTCCGTCATTTTCTCGCCGATGATGACCTGACTCCACAGGAGCAGGCTGAGGTGCTGCAGTTGGCTGCAGAGCTGAAGGTAGCGCCGTACTCCCGACGTCCGTTTGAGGGGCCACAGTCGGTTGCGGTGCTGTTCGACAAGACGTCGACTCGTACCCGTTTCTCCTTCGACGCTGGTATCGCAGCTCTGGGCGGCAACGCGATTGTGGTCGAAACCGGTAACTCGCAGATGGGCAAGGGCGAAACCTACCAGGACACCGCTGCTGTGCTCAGCCGCTTTGTCTCGGCAATTGTCTGGCGCACCTACGCGCAGTCCGGTTTGGAGGCCATGTCTGAAACCGCGACGGTGCCGATTGTCAACGCGCTTTCCGACGAGTTCCACCCGTGCCAGATTCTCGCTGACCTGCAGACCATCATCGAGCACAAGTGCCCGGAGGAAGGCCAGACGGGACTGCGTGGCAAGAAGGCTGTGTACTTCGGCGATGGTGCCAACAACATGGCCAACTCCTACCTCGTGGGCTTCGCCACCGCAGGTCTGGACGTCACCATCTGTGCACCGGAGGACTTCCAGCCGGAGCAGGTCTACGTCGACCGCGCCAAGAAGGTTGCGGAGCAGACCGGTGCGGCCGTGTCCGTGACCGCGGACGTCGATGAGGCCATTGCCGGTGCCGACGTTGTCATCACCGACACCTGGGTCAGCATGGGGCAGGAGAACGACGGCCTGGATCGGCGTACTCCGTTCCTGCCGTACCAGGTCAACGCTGAGCTGATGGCCAAGGCAAATGAGGATGCCATCTTCCTGCACTGCCTGCCGGCATACCGTGGCAACGAAGTTACTGCCGAGGTCATCGATGGCCCGCAGTCGGTAGTCTTCGACGAGGCGGAAAACCGCATGCACGCTCAGAAGGCGTTGCTGACCTGGCTGGTGGAGAGGCAGTAAGGTCATGACCGCAGCACAACCAGGATCTCGCACAGCTCGGCAGACGCGCATCGCTGACCTGCTGGCGCAGCATCACGTGTCCAGTCAGGTTCAGCTCGTCGAGCTGCTTGCCGACGAAGGCATTGAGATTGCGCAGGCGACGTTGTCCAGAGACCTCGATGAGCTGGGAGCCCGAAAGATTCGCGATGGAGCCAACGGTTCGCGGTATTCCATCGTCGAAGATGCACTCGCTGTCTCCAGCGGGGCAGTGGCCAGGATGCGGCGCGTTTTAGACGAGCTGCTGGTCTCCATTGATCATTCGGGCACCATCGCGGTTGTGCGTACACCACCGGGAGCCGCACAGTATCTAGCCAGTGTGATTGACCGTGCGGGACTCAAAGAAATCGTTGGCACAATTGCGGGAGATGACACCGTAATGTGCCTGGCTAGAGAACCACTTTCCGGCGCTGACCTAGCCCAGCGTCTAGCCGCCGGAACGAACCAGTAAACTATTCCACGAAATGCTTTAAAGCACCGATTAAAGGAGCGCTTACCCTATGACCAACCGGGTTATTCTTGCTTACTCTGGTGGCCTCGACACCACCGTTGCTATTCCGTACCTCAAGGAAATGACCGACGGCGAGGTCGTCGCAGTTTCCATCGATGTCGGACAGGGCGGCGAGGACATGGAGTCCGTGCGTCAGCGCGCTCTGGACGCCGGCGCTGTCGAAGCTGTCGTTGTCGACGCTAAGGACGAGTTCGCCGAGGAGTACTGCCTGCCGACCATCAAGGCCAATGGTCTCTACATGAAGCAGTACCCGCTGGTTTCTGCACTGTCTCGCCCGCTGATTGTTAAGCACATGGCGAAGGCCGCAGAGGAGTTTGGTGGCACTCACGTCGCACACGGCTGCACCGGTAAGGGCAATGACCAGGTCCGTTTCGAGGTCGGTTTCGCCAACACCGCACCGGATCTGAAGATCATCGCACCGGCTCGTGACTTCGCGTGGACCCGCGATAAGGCCATCGCCTTCGCTGAGGAAAAGGGGCTGCCAATTGAGCAGTCCAAGTCGTCGCCGTTCTCCATTGACCAGAACCTCTTCGGTCGCGCCATTGAGACCGGCTACTTGGAGGATCTGTGGAACGCACCGACCAAGGATGTCTACGCGTACACCGAGGATCCGACCCTGAACTTCAACTCTCCGGATGAGGTCATCATCTCCTTCGAGGATGGTAAGCCGACTGCCATCGACGGCAAGAAGGTTTCCGTGCTCGAGGCCATCGAAGAGATGAACCGCCGCGCTGGTGCTCAGGGCATCGGTCGTCTGGACATGGTTGAGGACCGCCTGGTCGGCATCAAGTCCCGCGAGATCTACGAGGCACCGGGTGCTATGGCCATCATGGCTGCACACGCAGCGCTGGAGGACGTCACCGTTGAACGTGAGCTGGCTCGTTACAAGCGTCAGGTCGAAGGCGAGTGGGCCAACCTGGTCTACGACGGCCTGTGGTTCTCGCCGCTGAAGCGCGCGCTGGATGCCTTCATCGAGGAGTCCCAGAAGGGCGTTTCCGGTGACATCCGCATGGTCATGCACGCAGGTCACTGCAACGTCAACGGTCGTCGTTCGAACACCTCGCTGTACGACTTCAACCTGGCTACCTACGACGAGGGCGACACCTTCGACCAGACCCTGGCTCGCGGTTTTGTCGAGCTGCACGGCCTGTCCTCGAAGATGGCCGCAAAGCGCGACTTCAAACTGTAAAGCTTCTCCAGAGCGACTAGAGCGAAAGGCCTATTGGAAAAGACAATGGTCGAAAAGCACGGTACCAACGAAGGCTCCCTGTGGGGCGGCCGCTTTGCCGGTGGCCCGTCCGAGGCGATGGCCGCATTGAGCAAGTCCACCCATTTTGACTGGGTGCTCGCGCCTTACGACGTTCTTGCGTCCAAGGCCCACGCCCGAGTGCTGCATGCCCGTGGGCTGCTCAGCGATGCCGACTTTGACACCATGATCGAAGGCCTTGATCAGCTCGGTCGCGACGTTGCCTCCGGCGAATTTGGTCCAGAGCCGACAGATGAGGACGTCCACGGTGCCATGGAGCGCGGTCTGATTGATCGCGTCGGCCCGGAGGTCGGCGGTCGCCTGCGCGCTGGTCGTTCCCGCAATGACCAGGTGGCAACTCTGTTCCGCATGTGGCTGCGCGATGCCGTGCGCGGCGTTGCACTGGATGTCACTGACCTGGTTGCCGCCCTGGTGGCTCAGTCCAAGGCACATCCGGATGCCATCATGCCGGGCAAGACCCACTCCCAGGCAGCGCAGCCGGTATTGCTGGCCCACCAGTTGCTGGCTCACGCGCATCCGCTGCTGCGCGATCTGGACCGCATCCGCGATCTCGACCGTCGACTGGCTGTGTCCCCGTACGGTTCCGGTGCGCTCGCGGGATCTTCGCTGCACCTGGATCCGGAGGCCATCGCGGAGGAGCTCGGCTTCGACTCTGCCACGGACAACTCCATTGACGGCACTTCTTCGCGTGACTTCGCCTCTGAGGCGGCTTTTGTCTTCGCCCAGATTGCTGTGGACATGTCTCGCCTGGCAGAGGAAATCATCTACTGGGCCACCCCGGAGTACGGCTACGTCACTCTGGCTGATGCCTGGTCGACTGGATCCTCCATCATGCCGCAGAAGAAGAACCCGGACGTGGCAGAGCTGACCCGCGGTAAGACCGGTCGCCTGATCGGTAACCTCGCTGGTCTTATGGCCACGCTGAAAGCGCAGCCGCTGGCCTACAACCGTGACCTCCAGGAGGACAAGGAGCCTTTGGTGGACTCGGTTGAGCAGCTAACCTTGCTGCTGCCGGCCCTGACCGGCCTGGTGGCAACGCTGACCTTCCACGAAGACCGTCTGCGCGAGCTCGCTCCGGCGGGCTACACCCTGGCCACGGACTTGGCTGAGTGGCTGGTCCGCGAGGGCGTACCGTTCCGCGACGCTCACGAGGCATCCGGCCAGTGTGTCCGCATCGCAGAGTCCAAGGGCGGTATCGGTCTGGACGAGCTTTCCGACGAGGACCTCGCCGGTATCCACCCGGCACTGACTCCGAAGGTCCGTGAAGTGCTGACTATTGACGGTGCTGTCGCTTCCCGCGATACTCGCGGCGGCACCGCGGGTGTCCGTGTTGCAGAGCAGCTCGCTCGCGTTGACGAGAAGAATACCGAGCTGAAGCAGTGGGCTGAAAAGCCGGTTCGCGGCTAAAGCTGCTAGAGCTAGCAAACCTGCTAGCCCAGCTAACGCAGCTAATTAATCGGTGTGCGGTCAATCGACCGCACGCCGATTTTTTACAGCCCGGGGAGAAAGTAGAAAAACCAGCAACCCGACAACTGATGACCCGACAACTGGCAACCTCGGTAACTGGCAACCCGAAAAATTACGGGCTCCACGTGCGAATACGGGCTGCAAATGTGAAACTGTGTAAGTTTATGACACTTTCAGGCCATTTTTCAGGCCATTTTTGTCATAAACGTAGTCAGTAACTCGGATTGACCCGCCGCCGCCAGTCATAAACGTAGTCAGTAACTCGGATCGACCCGCCGCCGTCAGTAACCCAGTAATGCCAGGGTGCCCCTGAAGTGACGCAGATTACTGATTATTTCTATATCTGTTGCCAGGTTTGTCCGGGTCTCTTACCATAATTTCATGGTGGAAAGTACGCGGTCGAGCGGTGGAAATCGCAGCTCACGAGATAAAAATAAAAATCAGAGTGGTAGCAAGAAAGGGTGCATGGGCCCGGGGGCAATTCTTGCAGTCATTTTGATTGTCATCGCGGCTGTTGCAGTCTATGTCGGTCGTGGCGGTAGTATTCCAGGTTTTTCTGGTGGCAGCTCCGGAGGAAACCGTGTTTTCTTCGGTGGTGAAAAGACCGTCGTCAAGGCGATTGTTGGCTCTGAGAAAAAGCCCTTCTTCGAAGACAAAGAGGTCCAGAAAGCTCTTGCCTCTCACGGCTATGTGGTGGAAGTAAAGACGGCGGGTTCGCGTCGGATGGCCACGGATGTGGATCTGGATTCCTTCGACTTGGCGTTTCCGTCGTCAGCACCGGCAGCGGAGAAAATTGCCGAGAAAATGAGCGGCGCTGAGCGGTACGACGTCTTCTACACACCGATGGCGATCGCTACTTTCGACAACATCTTGCAGGCATTGGCGCGGGAAAATGTTGCTCGCCAACAGGGCACTACGTGGCAGGTAGATATGGCAGCGCTGGCCACGATGCAGCACGACAATGTCCGCTGGCGTGACTTCGCGGAGAACGATTATCCGTCGCCGCGCACGGTGCAGATGTCCACGACGGACATTCGTTCGTCGAACTCGGCCGCAATGTACTTGTCGCTCATGTCTTGGATTACCAATGAAGGCCGGATTGTGTCCGACAATGGGCAGGTTAATGCGGTCTTGCCAGAGCTCACCCCGCTGTTCACCGGCCAGGGGTACACGGAATCCTCATCAGCTGGGCCATTTTCGGACTACCTCTCGCAGGGTGTCGGTTCAAAGCCAATGGTGATGGTCTACGAGTCGCAGTTCCTGGGGGAGAACAGCGCCCCGAACAGCCGGTTGAAGCCGGAAATGCGCCTGGCGTATCCATCTCCGACGATTCTGAGTACTCACGTGGCGCTGGGCTTTAACGACAATGGAGCTGCGGTCGCACGGCTCCTCGCCGAAGACCCTGAGCTTCAGAAGCTGGCGGCCAAGCACGGTTACCGCTCCAGCCAGCCTGAGGCGATGGAGGAATTCCAGACGCAGTTGAAGACGGGCCAGGAGGTTTCCACCGATTTTGTGGACTCCATTGATCCGCCGAGTTTCGACATCCTCGAGCAGCTTATTGAGGGTGTTTCCCGTGGATACCAGAGCCCGCCGAGGCCGGAAACGGAAGAGGGGTAAAGCCGAATGAACATGTATAAGGCACTAACTGCCCTCCGCAAAATGCTTCTTGGCCTCGTCGGTGTGCTCGGCATCTTCGCTGTCGCGGCCTGCTCCGACGGTGGCCTGAACCTGCCGCTGGGCTCCGACGAGGAGAAGACCAACAAAGTCGACGTCGATTCTGACCTCAAGGGCTCGACCATGCGTATCGCCGGGGCCACGGAGCTTGCAGAGCTCCAGCCACTGGTGCAAAAGGCCTCCGACGACCTCGGTTTTACGATTAACCTCGAGCTTGTCGACGGCACCGTGAAGAACAGCCACGCCCTTGTCGCAGACGAATTCGACAACCAATTTGATGCCACTTGGTTTGCTACCAACCGGTACGTTGATCTGCTCGGTGGGGCTGACAAGCTGGGCGAAGCCAAGAAAGTCGCCACCTCGCCGGTAGCCTTTGGTATCCATTCGGCGAAGGCTCGGGAGCTCGGTTGGGATACCAAGCAGCCGACGTGGGCTGAGATCGCGGAGGCTGCGTCGTCAGGCAAATTGACCTACGGCATGACCAACCCCGCGGAATCGAACTCGGGCTTTTCCGGTGTGGTGTCGGTTGCGACCGCGTTCGCCGACACCGGATCGGCGCTGACTACGGGGGATATCAACCGCACCACGCCTGAACTGCAGAAGTTCTTCGAGGGGCAGAAGATGACCTCGGGTTCGTCGGGGTGGCTGCGTGACAAGTTCCTGGATGAGTCGGACTCCGTCGATGCGCTCATCAACTATGAAGCTGTGTTGCAGCAGATGAATAAAGAGGGCGCTGACCTGGAAGTTGTTGTTCCGAGCGACGGTGTCATCAGTGCGGATTACCCGCTGACGCCACTAGCACAGCCCGCTAATGATCTCGCCGCGCGGCAGACGGAGGCACTCGGACAGTGGCTGGAAGCAAACTCGCAGGTTCTCGCCGACCACTTCCTGCGCCCGGTCTCCGATGACGCCAACCTGCCGGAAAGCATGACCAACAGCGTGATCATCGAGCTGCCTTTCCCGGGTGATCGCGCAGTCACGGATCGTCTCATTGAGGCGTACGACAACGACTTGCGCGTGCCCGGAGAGTCGGTCTTTGTTCTCGACACTTCCGGTTCAATGTTCGGGGAGCGCATCGCCGATCTACAGGCGACGATGCGCGCAATCGTCGACGGCAGTGCACGCACCGAAACGGGAAGCGTGGGATTGCGAAACCGTGAGATCGCGACGATCCTGCCGTTCAGTACGAGCGTCGGCGAGCCCACGACCACGACAATTGACGGCCCGGAATCGCGCGCGCAGCTCACCGCCGCCGTCGATGGTCTGTACGCAGAGGGCGAGACGGCGCTTTACGACGCACTGATTCAAGCCTTCGACCTTCTCGGCAGCTCGGATAAGAACTCCATCCCGTCTATCGTGGTGTTGACCGATGGTCAGGTGACGTCGGGCAAGAGCTTTGCGGAATTCCGTGATTTCTACCAGTCCAAGGGCGGGAATCTGCCGCCGGTATTCGTCATCCGCTATGGAGAGGCGGATCCGGGAGAAATGCAGGAACTTGCGAACCTGACCGGTGGTAAGGTCTTTGAATCCCGTGAGACCGAGCTTGCTGATGTGTTCAAGGAGATTCGTGGCTACCAGTAAATCCTCCGGCACTTCCTCTGGCGGTGGCTTTCTCAACAGTCCCGCCAACATTGTCGGGCTCATCCTTGCCATCGCCGTCGTGCTGCTGCACCTGACCGTGGGGCTTGGTTTCCTGTGGCCGGTTGTTGCGATTGCCGCCTGGGGCGCGTCGGTTGCTTTGTTGCCGAGGCAGAGCAAAGGGGCTCAGAAGTCCGTTAGCTCGGCGCCGAAGCCTGAGATCCCACAGCGTCGCCCGCTCAATCCATCTGAGCTGCGTAGGAATCTTCACCGGACATTGGGCAGGCTTTTCGATGCCCAGCCTGGCGAAGCTCTTGGCAACGCCGCAAATGACCTGGGTGCGACGCTGGAATCCGTCCTGAGCGAGTGGAAGTATCTCAAAGATTATCCCGAGCAGAAGGTAGTCATCGGCGGCATTATCCAGGAGTACTTGCCGCAGACAGTCAACTCCTACCTCGCGGTCCCGGAGCGTCTGCGTCACAAAGCCGAGAATCCGGCTCGGGAGTCCATCGACCTGCTGCATTCCGCGGTGCAGAAGATCCAGGATGCTATCGGCCAGGACAACCTGATTGCTTTGGAAGGTCAGCGTGACACCCTGGCAATTCAGTTCGGTAAGGTAGTGGACTATGAGCCTTGATCCGAAACTCCTTGAAATCCTCGCATGCCCGCGTGACAAGGGGCCGCTTGAATACCTCGAAGACGAGCAGGTGCTGGTCAATACTCGCCTGAAGATTGCCTACCGCATCGACGAAGGCATTCCGGTCATGCTTTCCGACGAAGCTATCGCCTGGGACAAGTAATTGCCTTTCCCGCTTGCCGACGGTTACCGCGCCCTCGACCGCACTGTGCTGTCGGGAGCTCCCATTGAGGCTGCGAAGACACTGCTCGGCTGCGTAATTGTCATCCCCGCTGAGGATGTTATCGCCACCATCACCGAGGTCGAGGCCTATGGTGGCCCAGTTGACCAGCGCTATCCCGACCCGGCCGCGCACTGCTTCATGGGGCCAACCGCACGCAATCGCGCCATGTTTGGCCCGGCGGGACATTGGTATATCTACCGCTCCTATGGCATTCACTTTTGTGCCAACATCACCAGCGCTACGGACGGCACGGGTGGGGGAGTATTAGTCCGCTCCGTACGCATTGAGCAGGGCCTGGATGCGGTGCGCCGTCGCCGCGGTGAAAAGCCAGCAGTTGCGGGTCTCGGACGTGGTCCAGGAAATGTTGGTCAGGCGCTTGGCCTTGACTTAAATGACTATGGGGCAGATGCGCTGGATCCGTCGTCACGCGTGTTTGTGGCGCAGCCAGCGAACGCCGATTCGGTTAGAGACATCCACGCAGGCCCGCGCGTGGGCGTTCGGCGAGCGGCGAATCGGCCGTGGCGGCTGTGGCTTCCGGACGATTCCGTCTCAGCCTATCGGCGCCACAAGAAGGCGGTTGAGGAGTTCTAGGTCACCCTCGCGGTGAACGTCGGCAAGTGAAACGTTACGATAGGGGACGTGACTGAACAGAACATTATCGACGAACTACAGTGGCGTGGCCTGATTAATCAGTCCACCGATGTTGACGCGCTGCGCGAGGCGTGCGAAAACCCCATTACTCTGTATTGCGGTTTTGACCCAACTGGCGATTCGCTGCACGCGGGCCACCTGGTTCCGATGATTATGCTGCGTCGTTTCCAGCTGGCCGGTCACCACCCAATTGCGCTGGCCGGTGGCGCCACGGGCTTCATCGGCGATCCGCGTGATGTCGGTGAGCGTTCGATGCTCAGCCAAGACGCCATTGAGCACAACCTGGAGGCCATCAAGGGCCAGCTGCGTCGTTTTATTGACTTTGAGGGCGATGCCCCGGCGACAATGGTCAATAATGCGGACTGGACTATGAACATGTCCGTCATTGACTTCCTTCGCGATGTCGGCAAGAACTTCTCCCTCAACACCATGCTCGACCGCGACACCGTGAAGCGTCGCCTCGAGTCTGACGGTATCTCCTACACCGAGTTTTCCTACATGCTGCTGCAGTCCAACGACTACGTGCAGCTGCGCCGCAACTACGATTGCGTGCTGCAGATTGGCGGCGGCGATCAGTGGGGCAACATCGTCTCTGGCGTCGATTTGAACAGGCGTATCGACGGTGCCAAGGTGCACGGCCTGACGGTGCCGCTGGTGACCGATGCGCAGGGTCAAAAGTTCGGTAAGTCCACCGGTGGCGGCAAGTTGTGGCTGGACGCTGAGAAGACCTCGCCGTACTCCTGGTACCAGTACTTCCTCAATGCCGGTGATTCGGTTGTTATTGACTACCTGCGTTGGTTCACCTTCCTGTCTCAGGAGGAGATTGCGGAGTACGAGGTCGCTGTTGCGGAGCGTCCATTCAAGCGTGAGGCGCAGCGTCGTCTGGCGCAGGAGATGACCAACCTGGTCCACGGCGAAGAGGCCACCAAGGCAGTTGAGCTGGCAGCGCAGGCCCTGTTTGGGCGTGCTGAGCTGACCGAGCTGGACGAGGCCACCCTGGCAGGTGCCGTCTCTGAGACTGAGGTTGCGGAGATCGCTGAGGGCGAGCCGCGTACTGTTGTCGACCTTCTCGTCGCTGCGGGTCTTGCCAAGTCGAAGGGCGAGGCACGCCGCACCATTAAGGAAGGTGGCGCGTACGCTAATAACCAGCGCATCGAGGACGAAGCGTGGGAGCCAGCTGCCGAGGACCTGCTGCACGGCAAGTGGATCGTGCTGCGCCGCGGTAAGAAGAACTTCGCTGGTGTGAAGTTCGTGTAGGTGCTGGTTGGTCTTTGTGTAGGCGCGCTGCTGATCTCTCAATCAATTGGTGTTTATGCAGCTTGATTCTTTTTAGGTAGCTGGGCTAAGGCTCCGGGCAGGCGAAGGGTTCGATGATTTCAGAATCATCTGCTCCTGGTCAGCTTGGAGCCTTAGTTGTTTTAAAGGGAGCGTAGAAGCCGAAGCAAAGGTGGTAGCGATGAGTCCAAGACATGAAAACCGTGCTGGACGGGGAGGCTCGTTGATGGGTCGGATTATCGCGCGTTTCTCGAAGAAGTCTCAGCGTGCGTCAGAAACGGGCTCCGAACAAGCCCACGATTTTCAGGGTGAGGTTGCTTCTCGGCGGGTGAGCCCGCAGAGCACGCCAGGCCGATTGACGGTTGAAAACCCAAATGTGTTCTACACCGTTGAAGATAGGCAAAATGAAATCGTTATCCGTGAATATGATGCCTTCATCGGTGGCCTTTCCGACATGGTCGGACTGGAGGATGAATTCCAGCGGAATTTTTACGACCGTGAAGTCATTGTCAGGAAAACCACGGACAGTCAGCGAAAGGAGCGAATACATTCTTCCAGAGAAGCCTTCGAGGATTATCACCGAAGACTTCGTGGACAGTAGCTGTAGCTCTTCTTGGGTTTCATCAAAGGAGAGGACTGGCAGCTTCTGGTTAACAACTCTTTTGAACAGATGGGACGTTGATTCACGTCTGTCGACCTGGGGTTTTGTGTCTTTGGGTGGGGTGTGTGTAATGTATTCGGAGGTCAGCGTGGCCAGGCAGTTTATGTGTTTGGTTGGCTGATGTGGGGGAAATGTTTTCGTGCGGTTAGCCGCTGGGAGTCGTTGGTTTGACTTTCTGGTTAATTGTTTGTTAATGTTTTCTCTCGCTGCTCACGTGGTGGTTGCCCTGGTTTGGGGTGGTTGTCTTCGTGGGTGTGTGTTGTGTGAGAACTCAATAGTGTGCCGATGTACTAACTAATACTTTTTTGGGAAAGTGCTTGTTTGGTTGTCGTTTGCGTGTGTGTTGCTGGTGGGTGCCGGGGGCCTTTGTTTGTTTTGGGTCCTTTTGTGCTTGCGGGTGATGGATTGCGTGGCGGCGCCTTTGTTTGGGTGCTTTTCGCGTGGTTTTTTCATTTGTGGGAAAGATCATGGTTGTTCTCTTCTTTTTTGGCCTCGTCGGTTCGAAGGGGAGAACGTTTTATTTTTGGATAACGGCCAGGCCGCATGCATTGTTTGTGTGTGGTGGTTGTTTGTCTGTTTTTGTCAGGTTTTTGGGCCTTTCATTGTTTTTTTGATTCTTCTGATTTGAAGGGTTTTTGATGGAGGGTTTGATCCTGGCTCAGGACGAACGCTGGCGGCGTGCTTAACACATGCAAGTCGAACGGTAAGGCTCCAGCTTGCTGGGGTACACGAGTGGCGAACGGGTGAGTAACACGTGGGTGACCTGCCCTGCACTTCGGGATAAGCCTGGGAAACTGGGTCTAATACCGGATAGGACCGCACCGTGAGGGTGTGGTGGAAAGTTTTTTCGGTGTGGGATGGGCCCGCGGCCTATCAGCTTGTTGGTGGGGTAATGGCCTACCAAGGCGGCGACGGGTAGCCGGCCTGAGAGGGTGGACGGCCACATTGGGACTGAGACACGGCCCAGACTCCTACGGGAGGCAGCAGTGGGGAATATTGCACAATGGGCGGAAGCCTGATGCAGCGACGCCGCGTGGGGGATGACGGCCTTCGGGTTGTAAACTCCTTTCACCATCGACGAAGGGTTTCTGACGGTAGATGGAGAAGAAGCACCGGCTAACTACGTGCCAGCAGCCGCGGTAATACGTAGGGTGCGAGCGTTGTCCGGAATTACTGGGCGTAAAGAGCTCGTAGGTGGTTTGTCGCGTCGTCTGTGAAATTCCGGGGCTTAACTCCGGGCGTGCAGGCGATACGGGCATAACTTGAGTACTGTAGGGGAGACTGGAATTCCTGGTGTAGCGGTGAAATGCGCAGATATCAGGAGGAACACCGGTGGCGAAGGCGGGTCTCTGGGCAGTAACTGACGCTGAGGAGCGAAAGCATGGGGAGCGAACAGGATTAGATACCCTGGTAGTCCATGCCGTAAACGGTGGGCGCTAGGTGTGGGTTTCCTTCCACGGGATCCGTGCCGTAGCTAACGCATTAAGCGCCCCGCCTGGGGAGTACGGCCGCAAGGCTAAAACTCAAAGGAATTGACGGGGGCCCGCACAAGCGGCGGAGCATGTGGATTAATTCGATGCAACGCGAAGAACCTTACCTGGGCTTGACATATACAGGATCGCGCCAGAGATGGTGTTTCCCTTGTGGCTTGTATACAGGTGGTGCATGGTTGTCGTCAGCTCGTGTCGTGAGATGTTGGGTTAAGTCCCGCAACGAGCGCAACCCTTGTCTTATGTTGCCAGCACGTTGTGGTGGGGACTCGTAAGAAACTGCCGGGGTTAACTCGGAGGAAGGTGGGGATGACGTCAAATCATCATGCCCCTTATGTCCAGGGCTTCACACATGCTACAATGGTCGGTACAGTGGGTTGCCAGTCCGTGAGGGCGAGCTAATCCCGCAAAGCCGGTCTCAGTTCGGATCGGGGTCTGCAACTCGACCCCGTGAAGTCGGAGTCGCTAGTAATCGCAGATCAGCAACGCTGCGGTGAATACGTTCCCGGGCCTTGTACACACCGCCCGTCACGTCATGAAAGTCGGTAACACCCGAAGCCAGTGGCCTAACACATTTTTTGTGGGGGAGCTGTCGAAGGTGGGATTGGCGATTGGGACGAAGTCGTAACAAGGTAGCCGTACCGGAAGGTGCGGCTGGATCACCTCCTTTCTAAGGAGATTATTTTTTCTTTGTGTCATGTGTCATCGTGTTGGTGGCGTGTGGCTATTTTTTGTTTTTTGGGTGGAACACCTACTGGTTAGATCACTGAAGTGGTGGTCTGCGCGTGCGTGTGATGACTTTAAGCGTTTGTGCTTTCCTTTTTGTGTTGGTTGGTTGTTGGTGCGCTGTTGGGTGTCTGGGATGACACATGTTGTTGTTCCTGTTTACAGGTTGCTGCGTGCTGCGGGCAGGCTGCTGTTGTGGTGGTTTGTGTGTGGTGTGTGGGTGTTGTGTGAGAACTGGATAGTGGACGCGAGCATCTTGTTTTTCTGTAAGTTCGATTTTGTCAAGCAGTTTTTCTGTTTGTGATTGTTCTTAGTTATTTGTTTGTGTGTTGTGTTGTAAGGGCGCATGGTGGATGCCTTGGCATAGTAGGCCGATGAAGGACGTGAGAGGCTGCGATAGGCCTCGGGGAGCTGCCAACTGAGCGTTGATCCGAGGGTGTCCGAATGGGGAAACCTGGCCGTCGTTGTGGGCGGTCGCCGTTAGATGAATTCATAGTCTAATTGGTGGTTACGCGGGGAAGTGAAACATCTCAGTACCCGTAGGAGTAGAAAACAATTGTGATTCCGTTAGTAGTGGCGAACGAACGTGGATGAGGCTAAACCGCGTGCGTGTGATACCTGGCAGGGTTTGCGTGCGTGGGGTTGTGGGGATGCACTTTGCAGGGTCTGCTAGCCCTGCGTTGTGTTGTGTGGGTGTAGCGGAAGTGGATTGGAATGTCCTGCCGTAGACGGTGAGAGTCCGGTACGTGAAACACCCGTGCGTGCAATTGGTGTGTTGCCCGAGTAGCAGCGGGCTCGTGGAATCTGCTGTGAATCTGCCGGGACCACCCGGTAAGCCTAAATACCTGCTTATGACCGATAGCGGATTAGTACCGTGAGGGAATGGTGAAAAGTACCCCGGGAGGGGAGTGAAATAGTACCTGAAACCATGTGCTTACAATCCGTCAGAGCCCTTTTTTGTGGGGTGATGGCGTGCCTTTTGAAGAATGAGCCTGCGAGTCAGCGGCATGTCGCGAGGTTAACCCGTTTGGTGGGGTAGTCGTAGCGAAAGCGAATACTAACTAGTGTGTTGTCAGTGGCATGTCCTGGACCCGAAGCGGGGTGATCTACCCATGGCCAGTGTGAAGCAGAGGTAAGACTCTGTGGAGGCGCGAACCCACTTAGGTTGAAAACTGAGGGGATGAGTTGTGGGTAGGGGTGAAAGGCCAATCAAACTCCGTGATAGCTGGTTCTCCCCGAAATGCATTTAGGTGCAGCGTCGTGTGTTTCCTCCTGGAGGTAGAGCTACTGGTTGGTTTAGCGGGACTATCATCTTAGCGACATCAGCCAAACTCCGAATGCCGGTGAGGTCAGAGCACGGCAGTGAGACTGCGGGGGATAAGCTTCGTAGTCGAGAGGGAAACAGCCCAGATCGCCGGCTAAGGCCCCTAAGGGTGTGCTAAGTGGAAAAGGATGTGGGATCGCGAAGACAACCAGGAGGTTGGCTTAGAAGCAGCCATCCTTGAAAGAGTGCGTAATAGCTCACTGGTCGAGTGGTTCTGCGCCGACAATGTAGTGGGGCTCAAGTACACCGCCGAAGCCGCGGCAATCACCTTTTGGTGGTTGGGTAGGGGAGCGTCGCGTGACTGCTGTGAAGCGCTGGGGTAACCCTAGTGTGGAGTGTGCGCGAGTGAGAATGCAGGCATGAGTAGCGAATGAGGAGTGGAAAACTCCTCCGCCGAATGACTAAGGGTTCCTGGGCCAGGTTAATCCTCCCAGGGTGAGTCGGGACCTAAGGCGAGGCCGACAGGCGTAGTCGATGGATAACGGGTTGATATTCCCGTACCCGTGTGTCCGCGCCCATGGTGAATCAGGGATACTAACCCACCTGAACACGCGCCGTTTACTAGCCTTTTAGGTTGGTTGGTGTGTGTGATGCTGGGGACCTGAACTGGTAGTAGCCAAGTGATGGGGTGACGCAGGAAGGTAGCCGTGCCACGTGATGGATATCGTGGTGTAAGCGTGTGGCCCGTGTTCTAGGTAAATCCGGAGCACATATAGGGTGAGGCGTGATGCGTACCCGTATTTGGGGAAGTTGGTGATCCTATGCTGCCGAGAAAAGCCTCTAGCGATGTGGATATACGGCCCGTACCCGAAACCGACACAGGTAGTCAGGTAGAGAATACTAAGGCGATCGGGAGAACTGTGGTTAAGGAACTCGGCAAAATGCCCCCGTAACTTCGGGAGAAGGGGGGCCATGACTGGTGACCGACGTGGTTGAGCTGGTTGTGGCCGCAGAGAATAGAGGGAAGCGACTGTTTACTAAAAACACAGGTCCGTGCGAAGACGGGTAAGTCGATGTATACGGACTGACGCCTGCCCGGTGCTGGAAGGTTAAGAGGACCTGTTAGACCCCTTTGCGGGTCGAAGCGGAGAATTTAAGCCCCAGTAAACGGCGGTGGTAACTATAACCATCCTAAGGTAGCGAAATTCCTTGTCGGGTAAGTTCCGACCTGCACGAATGGCGTAACGACTTCCCTGCTGTCTCAACCACAGACCCGGCGAAATTGCAGTACGAGTAAAGATGCTCGTTACGCGCGGCAGGACGAAAAGACCCCGGGACCTTCACTATAGCTTGGTATTGGTGTTCGGTTCGGTTTGTGTAGGATAGGTGGGAGACTGTGATGCCTCAACGCCAGTTGGGGTGGAGTCGTTGTTGAAATACCACTCTGATCGTATTGGACATCTCAACCTCGGCCCGTGATCCGGGTTAGGGACAGTGCCTGGTGGGTAGTTTAACTGGGGCGGTTGCCTCCCAAAGAGTAACGGAGGCGCCCAAAGGTTCCCTCAGCCTGGTTGGCAATCAGGTGTTGAGTGTAAGTGCACAAGGGAGCTTGACTGTGAGACTGACAGGTCGAGCAGGTAGGAAACTAGGGACTAGTGATCCGGCACCGGCTTGTGGAAGCGGTGTCGCTCAACGGATAAAAGGTACCCCGGGGATAACAGGCTGATCTTCCCCAAGAGTCCATATCGACGGGATGGTTTGGCACCTCGATGTCGGCTCGTCGCATCCTGGGGCTGGAGTAGGTCCCAAGGGTTGGGCTGTTCGCCCATTAAAGCGGCACGCGAGCTGGGTTTAGAACGTCGTGAGACAGTTCGGTCTCTATCCGCCGCGCGCGTAGAAACTTGAGGAAGGCTGTCCCTAGTACGAGAGGACCGGGATGGACGTACCTCTGGTGTGCCAGTTGTCCCGCCTGGGGCATGGCTGGTTGGCTACGTACGGAAGGGATAACCGCTGAAAGCATCTAAGCGGGAAGCCTGTTCCAAGATTAGGTTTCTTTTGAGGTCCCCTATAGATGATGGGGTTGATAGGCCGGATCTGGAAGCATCGTAAGGTGTGGAGGTGACCGGTACTAATAGACCAAACATTCAACACACAAAGTGTGAATTACAGGGTTTTTGCTCGCGTCCGTTATTCAGTGTCTGGCATGACACCACCCACCCAAAGTTGTGGTGGGGATGGGTTGTTGCCTGGTTTTTGTCGGTGGTGTTAGCGGTGGGGTCACGCCCGGTCCCATTCCGAACCCGGAAGCTAAGTCCACCAGCGCCGATGGTACTGCACTCGGGAGGGTGTGGGAGAGTAGGTCGCCGCCGGCATAAAAAGTTTATTGTGTGGGTCGTTGTTGCCTTGCCCCTTGTGTGGGGTTGGGTGCTGCGGCCCACTTTTTGTTACCCACGAGTAAACGGGATTAAATAGGGGTTGGTCTGCTCGGTAGCGGAAGGCGGGCTTACCGGTGTCTTGAGGCTTAAGGGGGCAAAGGGTGTCCGGGTTAATGGACACAGGCGTGTCCGCTTAGAGGATCGCCCGGTTGGCACCTTTCGCTGCTTACCTCAATGTGAGTTACTGACTGCCTTTATGGCTGTCATTGGCGGGTGAATGCGGGGTTAGTTCCTGGGTCTATGGCAGCGGCTGTGGGCTAATTAAAGTTACTGACTGCGTTTATGACAGAAATAGCGCGAAAGATCGCTTGAAAGTGTCATAAACTCATACAGTTTCACGTTTGCAGCCCGTATTTATGCCTGCAGCCTGTACTCACACGTATAGCCTCCAATCGCGTGTACAGCCCGTATTCAAGCGCAGCCCATTCTCGCAAGCAAAGCTCGCAAGCTCATTGTCAACTAGGCCCAACTAGGCCCAACTAGGCCCAACTACGCCCAGCGAGACCCAAACATACGTCGATAGTGCACATGTTACCTTCCGTAGGGCACAAGTTACCCCCGTTAGCGAACGCTGCAATTGTGCCTTTACCAGCACAAATTAGCCAACGCTAAGCCAAGTTCGAAATATGCCCTAAATATTGCGTAATTTCATAACGTATTTACTTGTTAAATAGGGAACCCTAAGCTAATGTTTCACAGGTAATGATTACCTAAGTAAGTGATTGGGTAACGGCGTCTAAGTGGCGTTTGTTTAACAATCCTACTGTGACCGAAGGGATGCCTTTAAGTGGCGCGTTCTAACTCCGGCCGTATTCGCAATATCGTAGTTGCATCTGTTGCGAGCCTTGGACTTGTTCTTGGTGCTTGTTCTACTGATGCCGGTAACGAGGATAAGTCTGCAGCTGCAGGCAACGAGTCTACTATTACCGTTACTGATAATCATGGTGAGCAGACCGTACCTGCCGAGATTGACTCTGTTGTGGCCACGGATAACCGTTCCTTCGAGATGCTCGATCAGTGGGGTATTAAGCTGGCTGCAGCTCCTAAACCGATTATCCCGTTCACGGTTTCCGACTACAAGGACAATCCTGACGTTCAGGACATCGGCAATCACCGCGAGCCGAATCTCGAAATTGTTGCTGCTGCTGACCCGGACCTGATTGTGAACGGTCAGCGTTTCGGCAAGTACTACGATGACCTGAAGAAGCTCGCTCCGAACTCCGCGATTGTGGAGTTTGAGCCGCGCGAGGGCAAGCCGCTGGACGAGGAGCTCAAGCGGCACGCTAAGGGCCTGGGCGCCATCTTCGGTAAGGAGAAGGAAGCCGATCAGCTCATCGCAGACTTTGACAAGGCTCTGGAGCGCGCTCGCAAGGCTTACAACCCGGACGTGAAGGTCATGGCGCTGAACTCGTCGGGCGGCACCCTCGGTTACATTGCTCCGACTGTTGGTCGTACCTTCGGCCCGCTGTTCGACCTGATTGGCATGAAGCCGGCGCTGGAGGTCGACAAGGCCAGCGATGACCACCAGGGTGATGAGATTTCCGCCGAGTCCATCGCTGAGGCAAACCCGGACTTCATCATGGTGCTTGACCGCGATGCTGGCACCTCTGTCCGCGGTACCGATGAGTACCGTTCGGCACAGTCTGTGGTCGAGGAGGCTGCTCCGCTGAAGAACGTGAAGGCAGTCAAGGAGGGCAAGATCTACTACGCCCCAGAGGACACCTACACCAACGAGTCCATTATCACGTACACGGAGATTCTGAACGGGCTTGCCGACGCCTTCGAGCAGGCCTAATAGTTCTCTGACCAGTCACAGGAGTACCTCACCAACTCTATGCAGAAGTTACTGGATTCCCGACTAGCCATCGGGATTGCCTTTGTGGCAGTCCTGGTGGCTATGTCGCTGTTTGTAGGCCAATACGACATCCTGGGCGCCGACGACGGCTGGGAGATGTTCGCCACTACGCGTATACCGCGCACCATTGCACTAGTGCTCTCGGGTGCCGCGATGGCGATGTGTGGCTTGGTCATGCAGCTACTTACGCGCAACAAGTTCGTCGAACCCACCACCACGGGAACCACGGAGTGGGCTGGTCTCGGCCTGATTTTCGTGATGTATTTCTTTCCTTCGGCCTCGATGCTTGGTCGGATGGGCGGGGCAATCATCTTCGCTTTCATCGGCACGGCAGTGTTCTTCCTGTTCTTGCGCCGTGTCGCTTTGAAGTCAAGTCTGGTTGTGCCCATCGTGGGCATCATGTTGGGTGCGGTAGTCAGTTCGATTTCGACTTTCTTTGCGTTGCAGACGGACATGCTGCAGTCGCTAGGCGTGTGGTTCGCAGGCTCCTTTACTGCCATTTATAAAGGGCAGTACGAATTCCTGTGGCTGGTCGTCATCGTGGTTGCAATCGTCTTCGTATTCAGCGATCGGTTAACGGTTGCGGGGCTTGGTGAGGACATTGCCACCAACGTCGGTCTGAACTACAAGCGAATCGTGTTCCTGGGAACGGGGCTGATTGCAATCGCAACAGGTTTGGTCACCGTCGTGGTGGGCAACCTCCCATTCCTGGGGCTCATCGTCCCGAATATCGTCTCCATGTTCCGTGGAGATGATCTGCGCTCCAACCTGCCGTGGGTGTGCCTGGTGGGAATTGGCACCGTGACGATTGCGGACCTGATTGGCCGCGTCATTATCGCCCCGTTCGAGATCCCGGTATCGGTGATTCTCGGCATCCTGGGAGCTGCCATCTTCGTCTATCTGATTGTGGAGCGGCGTCGTGCTTAATCTCAGTTCAACTCACACGGTGGCCGACCAGGCCGGGCCGCAAACGACGTCGTTTAGCACGGCCGCCGCGGCGCGCAGGTACTGGATTATCATTGCTGCGCTGGTGGGCCTGGCGGTGTTGTTTACGGCGGGCCTGCTCGCGTGGGATAACCCGTTGCCGTTCGGTACGGATGGTTTTTGGCTGATTGCGCGCCGGCGTCTTGATGCCGTAATTGCCATGATCGTGGTTGCCTGCTGCCATGCCGTCGCGACGGTGGCGTTCCAGTCGATTGCGAATAACCGAATTATTACGCCGTCGATTATGGGTTTTGAGGCGCTGTACGTGGCTATCAGTACCACTGCGGTGTACTTCTTCGGTGCGACCGGCCTGATGAAAGCTGGCTCGGTTGGCGCGTTTGTGCTGCAGCTCGCGCTGATGGTGGGGCTGTCGCTGGTGCTGTATGCGTGGCTGCTGACCGGGCAGGGCGCGGATATGCACAGCATGCTGCTGGTGGGCATTGTCATCGGTGGCGGACTGGCTTCGCTGTCGACGTTCATGCAGCGCATGCTGACGCCTTCGGATTTTGACCTGCTGACGGCGCGGCTGTTCGGCTCTGTCAACAACGCGGACCCGGAGTTTTTCCCGGTGGCGATCCCGCTGGTGATCGCGGCAATCGTGGTGATTGCGCTGCATTCGCGGGCCCTCAATGTCATGTCGTTGGGGCGTGAAGTCGCGACGAATCTGGGCGTGAATTACCAGGTTCGGTCCATCACCGTGCTGGTTGCGGTGTCCGTGCTGATGGCAGTATCGACGGCTATGGTCGGCCCGATGACATTCCTCGGCTTCCTGGTCGCGACCATTGCGTACCAGGCTGCGGATACCTATGACCACCGCTTTGTGCTGCCGATGGCGGCGCTGATTGGCTACGTCACGCTGGCCAGTGCGTATTTCATCCTCAATCACGTTTTCTATGCCCAGGGCGTGGTGTCCATCATTATCGAGCTGGTTGGCGGTTCGATCTTCCTCTACGTCGTTTTGAAGAAGGGACGGCTATGATTCTCCTCGACAGTGTAAGCAAGAGCTATACCAGCGAGGTGTCAATTGGCCCCGTTGACCTGGAAATTCCAACCAACGCAATCACGGCTCTGATCGGCCCGAACGGCGCGGGCAAGTCCACGCTCTTGACTATGATTGGCCGCCTCCTTGCCGTCGATTCCGGTGACATCAACGTCGGTCCATACAACGTGGGGAAGACCAAGTCGAAGGATCTGGCGAAGGTGCTGTCGATTCTGCGCCAGGACAACCACTTCGTCACGCGTCTCACCGTGCGCCAGCTGGTCAGTTTCGGCCGCTTCCCGCACAGCCAGGGGCGCCTGACCGCTGAGGACGAGCGCATCATCTCCCAGTACATCGAGTTCCTCAATCTTGAGGCGCTCCAGGGCCGCTACCTCGACGAGCTCTCCGGTGGGCAGCGTCAGCGCGCGTATGTCGCAATGGTGCTCTGCCAGGAGACGGATTACGTGCTTCTCGACGAGCCGTTGAACAACCTGGATATTTCTCATTCGGTCGACATCATGTCGTACCTGCGCACTGCAGTGCGCGATTTGGGTCGAACCATGGTGGTGGTGTTGCATGACATCAATTTCGCGGCTCGCTACGCCGACTACATCTGTGCGGTCAAGGATGGCCAGATTGTAGAGCACGGCCTTACCGCAGAGCTGATGCGTTCGGAGGTTCTGAGCCCAATCTTCAACACTCAGATTGACATCGTCCAGGGCCCGCACGGCCCGGTCGCCTGCTACGGCTCTTAAGGCAATTCCTGGCCGGACCCACGCAGCCGATACAATCTAGCCTCATGACTATTACTGCTGCCGTTGACGGTTCCGCCCTGCACAACCCCGGACCTGCCGGGTGGTGCTGGTATATCGACGACAGCTGCTGGGCCGCCGGCGGATGGAAAGAGGGAACCAACAACCGCGGGGAGCTCACCGCTCTTGCCGAGCTGCTCCGCGCCACCGCTCACATCCCCGATGAGCCACTGTTCGTCCTGTGCGATTCGCAGTACGTGATTAACTCCGTTACCAAGTGGATGCCGGGATGGAAGCGCAAGGGCTGGAAGAAGCGCGACGGCAAACCCGTCCTCAACGTGGACATCTTGCAGGACATCGACAAGCTGCTCATTGGTCGCAACATTCATCTCGAATGGGTCAAGGGCCACTCTGGCCACGACATGAACGAAGCTGCAGATCAGCGCGCCCGAGCCGCCGCCACCGCGTATCAGAAGGGCACCGCAGTGCCCGAGGGGCCAGGTTTCGCTGGTGCGGGGAGTCGCGGGCAGACGAATGCAGCACAGACGAATGCAGCGCCGACAAAAACCACGCCCGCCACGCCTTCTTCCGACTCCAAGGCACCCAAGACCGCAACCTTCGAGCAAGAAGGCCTCTTTGACCTCGCTGCCGACACCACCGTGACACCCGAGGACGCAGCCAAGGAAGCGCTCACTGTTTTCCGCCGGGCCGCACATCGCGCTGAGCAGGGTAATGCCCGCGCCCTCAAGGCATTGCTTAACGACGCCCTGGGCGCCAACCTCGCCGTGCCAGACGGGCTTTCGGATGCCGAGCATGAGCTCCGCGTCGAGGGAACCACCGCTACTGCGCAGTTCACTACAGACGACTGGGTTGGCCTGGCTGTCTGGGATTTGTCCCAGGCAGTGGGGAAAGCCACAGGTTCTGCGCGTTTGTTGGGCTGGAATGTAGGCAGGTCTTAGCAGTAGTATGAAAGTTTGGTCTTTTAGGTAGACCACCAGGCAATCCGGGGTTACTGGTAGCCTAAAAACACATAAATTCTTTTACTCATTACATATAAGGAGCTCCGACTTCATGGCTGAGCACGAAGGTCCTCGTTCCGGCGAAGGCCGAGGAAATCGCGGAAACCGCGGGTCTAACCGTTCCCATGGTCGTGGCGAGGGCGGCTTTAACGGGCGCAACCGCAACGATCGTCGTGGACAGGGCGGTGGCCCAGGTGGTCGTGGCCGTGGTGGTCACGGTGGTCATGGCGGTAACCGCGATTCCCGTGGTTCGCGGGGCTTCCGTCGTGATGATCGCGACGATCGTGACTTTAACCGCGGTGACCGCAATGAGCGCGGTGGTCGTGGCGGTCGTGGTTACAACCGCAACAATCGCGATGATCGTAATGAGCGTTTTAACCGCGATGACCGTGGTGGTCGCGGTGGCCGCGGTTACGACCGCAATGATCGTAACGAGCGCAACGACCGGGGCGAGCGCAATGATCGTCGCGGCCCGGGCGGACGTGGCGGCCAGGGAGGTCGCAACTTCGACCGTCGTGGTGGCAAGCCACGTCGCTCTAACCGTGGTGGCCGCTTCCAGGATGAGAAGCGTACGCACCGCACCGGCCCGCAGCGCCCAGGTTTCCGCGAGGAGCGCATTGAGGCCCGCAAGAACGAGCCGAAGCTGCCAGATGACATTCGCGCAGACGAGCTCGACCCGAGCGTCCGCCAGGATCTGAAGAGCCTGGCTAAGGACAACGCCGACAAGGTTGCTCGTCACATGATTATGGCCGCAATCCTGATGGCTGAAGACCCGCAGCGTGCCCTGGAGCACGCCCGCGCAGCGAAGGACCGCGCAGGCCGCGTCGGTGTCGTTCGTGAGACAGCTGGTGTCGCCGCTTACCACGCAGGTGAGTGGAAGGAAGCCCTGGCTGAGTTGCGTGCTGCTCGTCGCATCTCCGGTGGTCCGGGCATGCTCGCAGTGATGGCGGACTGTGAGCGCGGCCTCGGCCGTCCGGAGAAGGCCATCGAGCTGGCTCGATCCGAGGAAGCCAAGCAGCTGGATAACGAGTCCAAGACTGAGCTGGCTATCGTCGCCGCAGGTGCTCGCCGCGATATGGGCCAGATTGATGAGGCTCTGGTTGAGCTGGAGACCCAGGATCTGAACCCGGACCGTGAGGATTTCGAAGCAGCTCGTCTGTTCTACGCCTACGCCGATGCGCTGGTGGAGGCCGGCCGTAAAGACGATGCCAAGGTGTGGTTTACCCGCTGCGCCAAGATCGATGTCGACCAGATGCTCGATGCTCGCGAGCGCATCGAAGAGCTGAGCAAGTAAACAGCCCAGCTGCCCGACTCGCAAAACCATCCACCGCTGGCGCGATGCGGCTGCGCATCTACAATTCGTCGTAAAGCGTTCCTATTTTCGTAAAAGGAGAAATGCACCTCATGGCTTCTGTCGCTTCTTCCTATGATGCCGCTCTGTTGGATCTGGATGGCACGATTTACGAGGGCGGCGCGGCGATTCCGAACGCGCTGGAGGGGCTGACCGAGGCAGCGCTGCCGATGGTGTTCATTACGAACAACGCCTCCCGTGCGCCGCAGACGGTGGCGGATCAGCTCAACGGGCTGGGCTATGACGTTCACGCGGACGATGTGATGACGTCGGCGCAGGCGGCCATTGAGATGGCGGCGGAGGTCATTGAGCCGGGCTCGAACGTTTTTGTGTTGGGTGCGGAGTCGTTTAAGCAGCTGGCTCGTGAGGCGGGGTACACGCTGGTGGATTCCGCTGATGACAACCCTGCGGCGGTGTTCCAGGGGCTCAACCGTGAGATGACGTGGAAGCAGATGTCGGAGGCGGCGCTGGCGGTGTCGCGAGGTGCGCGCTTCCTGGTGTCGAATTTGGATACGACGCTGCCGTCGGAGCGCGGTTTTTTGGTCGGCAATGGTTCGGTCGCTGCGGCGATTTCGACGACCACGGGTGTTGCGCCGCTGTCGGCGGGTAAGCCGAAGCCGCCGATGTTCATTAAGGCTGCGGAGCGTATGGGCGCGAAGAGTCCGCTGGCGATTGGGGATCGTCTGGATACCGACATCGCAGGTGGAAATGCTGCGAAGATGGACACGTTTATGGTGGTCACGGGCGTTTCCACGCATATGGATGTCGTCGCAGCGCCGCCCGAGCACCGTCCGACGCTCATCGGTGCTGACATGACCGCGCTGAACCGTGAGCTGGATCAGGCACGCCCGGCTCCGCAGGCTGGTTTCACCGCGCGTTACGACGACGCGGAGGCCGGTGTCATCGTTCTTTCTGGCGGTGACACGGAGGATCCTCGGTTGGCGAACCCAGCGGAGGCCGCGGTGGCGGCGCTGCTGACGGTCGTGGATGTGGTGTGGAACTCTGAGGCTGGTCGTGCTGGCGCAGTCGAGGTTGCGGAGGTCCGCGCGGAGGGCCCGGCTGCTGAGGCGGCGCTGGCTGCCTGGCGGAAGTGATAGCCGATGAGTGAGGTCGCACCGAAGCCAGGGCAGGGGCAGGGGTCTGGTCCTGTGCCGGGGCCGAAACCCGGCCCTGCAATTGCACCCGCCCCTGCCCCCAAACCCGGACCCGGTCCCTCGTCCGCTCCTAGCCCGGCGGCAATGCCCGGAGCGCGCGAGGTAACCCCGGAGGATGTGCGCGGGCAGGTTGCGGCCGCACTGTCCGCGCCTGCGCCGACTCCGCAGGAGAGAGTCGCGCAGTTCGAGCGGGCGCATGAGATTTTGTATGAGGCCCTGGGCTCGTCACGCAGGGAAGGAAAGTGAACGCGGTGGCAAAGAAAGCTCCTAAGCGCAGGCTCGATGCGGAGCTGGTGCGAAGGAAGATCGCTCGCTCCCGTGAAGCGGCAGTGGACATGATTAAAGCCGGCCGAGTGGAGGTCGGCGGTTTTGTCGCCTCCAAGCCTGCGACTGCGGTGACAGGCGACGTGTCCATTCGCGTCAGTGGTCTGGAAGAAGATGAGAACTGGGCATCGCGCGGGGCTCACAAGCTGCTCGGCGCGCTGGAGGCTTTCGAGCCGCAGGGCCTGGACTTGAAGGGCCGGAAGGTGTTGGATGCCGGTGCCTCCACGGGCGGCTTCACCGATGTGTGCCTGCGCCGCGATGTCGAGACCGTCTACGCCGTCGATGTCGGTTACGGTCAGTTGATTTGGCGCTTGCAGGATGACCCGCGGGTGGTTGTGCTCGACCGTACTAACGTCCGCACGTTGACGCCGGAGATTCTCGGTGGCACGGCCGATGTAATGGTCGGCGATTTGTCGTTTATTTCTTTGAAGCTGGTCCTGCCTGCGATTGTCTCCTGCCTCGACGAAGGCGCTGACCTGTTACCAATGGTCAAGCCGCAGTTCGAGGTTGGCAAGGAGCGCCTTGGCTCCGGTGGTGTCGTGCGCAGCGATGCGCTGCGCCAGGAAGTTGTCCAGGAAGTCGCCGAGTACGCCCGCACGCTGGGGTTGTCCTTCCGCGCGGCTGTGGCCAGCCCGCTTCCGGGTCCGAGCGGCAACGTAGAGTTCTTCCTGTGGCTGGTGAAAGACGGCGGCGCCAGCGATATTGGTGATGAGGCTATGGCTGCGGCCATCGCTAAGGCCGTTGAGGAGGGGCCGCACAATGACTAGCTCACCGACTAGCGCGAAGACTCACTCACGGGATAGCAAGCCCAAGACCAGCGCCGGCAAGCGCGAGATCCTGCTGGTCCCGCACACCGGCCGCAGCGCCAACCTGGAAATGGCCGCCGAGGCTGCCGAGCTGCTTGAGGCCGCGGGTATCGATATCCGCGTGCTGGCCGGTAAGAACCCGGAGGCGCTGGCCGCGCACCCAACGCTCGGTAAGTACCCGCGTTACTGGCATTCCCCGCAGGCGGCGTCGGGATGCGAACTCGTCCTCGTCCTCGGCGGTGACGGCACCTTCCTGCGCGCCGCAGATATCGCGCACTCGGCTGACCTGCCGGTGCTCGGCATCAACATGGGGCACGTGGGCTTCCTCGCCGAGTGGGAGCAGGAGTCCATGACGGAGGCGATTAGTCGCGTCATCAAGCGCTCCTGGCGTATCGAGGACCGCATGACCATCCGCGTCACCGTCCGTGACACCACCGGCCGCGTGATTGGCTCCGGTTGGGCGCTGAACGAAGTCAGCATCGAAAACGTCAACCGCCGTGGCGTGCTGGATGTCATCTTGGAAGTCGATGGTCGCCCGGTGAGTTCCTATGGCTGCGATGGCGTGCTGATTTCCACGCCAACCGGCTCCACCGCCTACGCCTTTTCTGCAGGTGGGCCCGTACTCTGGCCGGAGCTCGATGCCATGCTGGTCGTGCCTAACAACGCCCACGCGCTGTTCTCCCGCCCGCTGGTAATCTCTCCGCATTCGACCATCGCTATTGAGACCAACCACGACACCGCCGAGGCGATCGCGGTGCTCGACGGCTTCCGCAACATCACCATGCCGCCGGGCAGCCGCATCGAAATCGAGCGCGGCGCGCAGCCGGTGCGCTGGGTGCGTCTGGACGATCAACCGTTCGCCGATCGTCTGGTGCACAAGTTCCGCTTGCCGACGTCCGGGTGGCGCGGCCCTGCCGAGGCCCAATAGCCCCTAAACACGGCAGACAAGAGCCGTCACGAGACTCCACAACCGGGACCGTGCCCGCGGCCCCCAACTTCAACGGAAGGACTGATTGCAGGCGCCATGCTGACTGAGATTTCCATCCGCGACCTCGGCGTTATCCCCGACGCGACGCTTGAATTCAGCCCAGGCCTGACCGTTCTCACAGGTGAAACCGGTGCGGGTAAGACCATGGTGGTCACCAGCCTCAAGTTGCTCTGTGGCGCGCGTGCCGACGCCGGCCGCGTGCGCACCGGCGCAGACAAGGCCCTGGTGGAAGGTCGCGTTTCCACTGAGCACCTCTCGGAGGAAGAATCAGCCACCATCGATGCTGTGGTTTCTGAGCTCGGCGGCGAGCGCGATGAAAATGATGAGTACCTGCTTGCCCGTCAAGTCTCTGCGAAGGGACGCTCCCGGGCGTGGGTTGGGGGCCGCAGTGCCTCGGCTGCGGCATTGGCGGATGTCTCCACCCGTCTGATTGCCATTCATGGCCAGAACGATCAGCTGCGCCTGCAAAGCGCCGATGAGCAGCGTGCGGCCATCGACCGCATGGATGCCGACACCATCGCACCTACCTTGGAAACTTACCGGCAGCAACGCGCACACTGGCGCACCCTGGTCAAAGAACTGGAAGAGAAGACCTCTAAGCGACGCGAGCTGGCCATGCGTGCCGACCAACTCAGCTTCGCCATCGAAGAAATCGACGCAGTCTCGCCCGAACCAGATGAGGACCAGGACCTGGCCTCCCAGATCCGCCGCATGCAGGATCTGGATGGTCTCCGCGACGCGGCGGCCGTGGCGCTTGCCGCCATCGATGGCGCCGCTGCCGTGAGCACGACCGGCATGGATGCCGCCACCGAGGAATCCGGCGCCGCCGAACTGCTCGGTGCCGCCGCCACTGAGCTTGCCGCCGCAGACGACGAGGAACTCACCGAGTTTTCCAACCAGCTCAATGAGCTGACCAGCCAGCTCTCCGAGATTTCTGCTGGCCTCGGCGCGTTTCTCTCTGGCCTGCCGGAGGAAACCGAGTCCCTGGACAAACTCATGCAGCGCCAGCTGGAGATCAAGAACCTCACCCGTAAGTACGCCCCGAACATCGCAGGCGTGCTGGCTTGGCGGGATAAGGCGGAGCGCAAGCTCGCCACGCTGGATGTCTCCGGCGAAGCCCTGGACAAACTCACCGTGGAGATTAAGACCGCGGAGAAGAAGCTCGGCACCACCGCACGCAAGCTCTCCAAGGCCCGCGCAAAGGCCGCGAAGCACCTGGAACAGGCCGTGACAAAGGAACTCAAGGGCCTGGCCATGCCCCACACATCGCTGGTGGTCGAGATCACCAAGGCCGACACCTTTGGCCCCGCTGGCGTGGACAACATTGAGTTCAAGCTCCGCGCCCACGAGGGTGCCGAGCCACGCCCGCTGGCTTCCTCCGCATCCGGCGGTGAGCTCTCCCGCATCATGCTGGCATTGGAAGTTGTCCTCGCCGAAGGACAGGCCGGACACACGATGGTTTTCGATGAGGTCGATGCCGGTGTTGGTGGGCGCGCGGCTGTGGAAATTGGTAAGCGCCTAAAGCAGTTGGCGGTGAATAACCAGGTGATCGTCGTCACGCACTTACCTCAGGTGGCGGCGTTTGCGGATACCCACTTGGTGGTCAGCAAGGATGCGCGCTCGGGTGCGGTGTCGTCGAAGGTGACGAGCCTGGGCGATGAGGAGCGGATTGACGAGCTCGCGCGGATGATGGCGGGCTTGGACGATTCGGAATCCGGACGCGCGCATGCGCAAGATCTTCTGGATCAAGCTCGGCGCGCCTTCGCGGCCAAGTAGCTGCACTTATGTTTCACTAAGTGCCATGAGTCTGTTCTCTCGGAACGAAAAAGATCTTCCTGGCATTTCGGGGACCGTGCGGGACGGTTCCCGCCTGGATCGTGCGCTAAAGCGCATGGGCGAAGGCGACATCGTGGTGATCGATGCGCCGGATATCTCGCGTCCTCTGGCACAGCAGTTGATTGATGCCAAGGTCGCCGCAGTGGTGAACACCGGCGCGTTTACCACGGGTTTTGTACCGAATTACGGCCCGCAGATGATGCGCGATGCCGACATTGAAATGGTGCAGAACGTCGGCGACGAGGTCTTTGAGAAGCTCAAGGACGGCAAGAACGGCAGGCTTGACGACGGCAAGCTCTACCACGGTGACCGCCTGATTGGTCAGGGCGACGAGGTCGACCAGGACGAGCTCGAGCGCGCCTTCGACGAGGGCCGCACCAGCATGGTCGACCGCCTGGAGGCGCTTTCCGGCAACTTGGTGGAGTTCGCCAAGACCGAGTCTCCGCTTTACATCGATGGCCTGGGCATTCCGGACGAGACGGAGCCGCTGCGTGGCCGCAAGGTCGTTGTTGTTAGCCCTGGTGAGGGACACCGCAAGACGCTGGAAGACTTAAAGAACTTCATCCGCGAGTACGAGCCGCTGCTCATCGGCGTCGACACCGGTGCCGACACGCTCTTCGACCTGAAGTACGAGCCGGACTACATCATCGGTGATCCGGAGAACATCAACTCTGAGGCACTGCGGTCTGCCGGATGCGTGATCCTGCCCGCTGATCCGGACGGTCACGCGGTAGGCCTGGAGCGCATCCAGGACCTCGGCATTGGTGCCATGACCTTCCCGGCGCTGTCCGATTCCGCCACTGACCTGGCGCTGGTATTCGCCGCGCATCACGACGCCGACATGGTCGTCTCCGTCGGCGCCCCGCAGAACATCGACAGCATCTACCACGCTGAGAACCAAAGTGGTGTGCCGTCGGCGTTGCTGTCGCGTTTGAAGGTCGGGGAGAAGCTTGTCGACGGTCGCATGGTCGCCGACCTCTACCAAGTCAATAGCCGTGGTTTTGGCGTGGCCTGGGCAATCCTGGCTATCTTTGTCGCCGTTGCGGTGATTTTCGCTATCGCTGGTACTTCCGGTGATGGTTCTGTCAGCGAGAATCTGATTGATACCTGGAACTCCATTGCACTGTGGTTCCAGGGGCTGTTTAAGTAGTTTTAGCGGTATTCGAGCACTATGAGCGCCTGAGTTTTCAGCTGTCAGTGCTGATTGAGGCGTCGGCGAAAGGAATGAGGGACGGGCGATGGGGAAGAAGCGCAGGAGCGGGAAGTTTACAGCCGGTGTTACAGGTGCTGCCCTCGGTGTGGCGGCAGGTGCTGCACTGGGTGCTTATGTGCTGAACCCCGCTGGTGCTGGCATTGATTTCGGCACCGGTGCCGCCTCTGAGCGCGATGCCGCTGTCGCACGTGCCGATGCGCAGCAAGCGCGTGCCGATGAAGCCAATCGCATCATCGAGCCCATCGTCGGGGAGATCGTCAAGGACTCTTTGAAGGACGTGCCTGTCCTTGTTATCGTGACTCCCGATGCCACCGATGAGCAGCTTGCAGGGGTTTCCGAGACCTTGCGCGCTGCTGGTGCCCCGGATGCCGGCGTGTTGAAGTTGACCGATAAGTTCCTCTCCTCCGCTGGTGCGGACGAGCTGAAGGACACGGTTTCTACGTCGCTGCCGGCTGATGTGCAGCTGGATCCGGAGCGTCGTGAGCCGGGCCGTCAGGCTGGTCAGGCGCTGGCTCCAGTGCTAGAGCTGGATAAGGATGGGGGAGAGCGGGCTACCGCTGCTGACCGAAAGCTGCTGCTGGAGGCTCTGAAGGGCGGCGGGTTCGTCGAGTACGACGAGGGGACTCTGCGCCCGGCTGCTGGCATTGTGATTGTTGGTAATCACGGGACTGTGTCGCGCGCTGCTATTGACAAGGGCGAGGATCCGGAGTTCGGTGCTGGGCTGGTTGCAGATCTGGCGGTGGCGCTGGCTGAGGGCTTTGGTGCTGGTGAGGATGCAGCTGGTCACGTTGTGGTGGGGACTGACAGCTTCGGCCGTGAAGGTGTTGGTGCCTTGCCTGACGAGCGCTTGGGCGCCGACCCTGCCGTGAAGCGTGTGGACGCGGTGTCTGACGCTGCGGGGCAGGTTGGGGTTGTTGGGGACTTGAAAAGGTAAAAACACATGGAAGTTAGTCGGGAAACAGTAGAGCAGCTTTTCAAGTTCTCTTCTGACAGAAAGTGGGAGGTTTTTCATACTCCTGAGAATCTTGCTAAAGCGATCTCAATTGAGTCTGCTGAGTTGCTCGAACTTTTTCAATGGGACGCAAAATACGAAAAAGCCGATCTCGAGGATGAGCTTGCAGATGTGCTGAGCTACTGCCTTTTACTGGCTCGTAGGGCTGAAATCGATCCTAATGAGGCGATTGCGAAGAAAATCGCCTTAAATGAAGTGCGCTATCCGCGTAGTAAAAGCACGGGAAGTTCGCTTAAGCACGACAGGTTGTAACGTGAGCAAGAGAAAACTGCTTCCAGCCCCAAGGGCATTTGTTGAGCGAGTCGACTACGCAAGTAGTGGCATCGACGAGCTAAAAGGCAAAGACATTCCTTACCGCCGTTTTATTATTGACTACCCTACGGTCTACATCATTTCATTGCGGGACAACAAGGGATCCTATCGAGTCTATGTGGGGGAAACGAACTCGATTGTCCAGCGAACGACCCAACATCTCGAGGGGGATACAAAGGCATCTAACTCCAAGCGAAATCTCTGGATTGATTTACGTGATGGCGCTGGGACCCAGATGTACGTGATTGGGCACTCTCTATTTAATAAGTCGTTGACTCTGGATATTGAGAATCGACTTATGCAGTACTTGCCTAGCAACGAATCGGTGAAGTCTGCCAGTGAGACCAGTGTTGCTACTGAGAATGCGCGAACAAATGCGCAAGGTGATTACTTCACCAAAGAGCATTTAGACAAATCTTTCACCCAGATTTGGTCTAAACTACATGCGCTGGATCAACAGCTATTTCCAGCTGAACGTATTATCCGCGAATCTGCACTTTTTAAAGCATCACCTTTCCATGAGCTAACTACAGAGCAGTCTGATGCAAAGTTTGAGATAATTAATGCAGTTGTAGATCAAATGCAATCAATCGGCGACTCTAGGCTGATTATGGTCTCAGGCGCTGCTGGAACCGGCAAAACAGTATTGCTTAGCAGCGTTTTTTATGACTTGAATCAAAAACTCCCAGCTATCGAAGAACATCTTGGGAAATCGACCCTTGACGCGTATATGCTAGTCAACCACGATGAGCAGGTTACTGTTTATCAGCAGGTTGCTGAAAAACTCGGTATTTCGAGTACCAAGAATCTTAAAGTCATGAAGCCGACATCCTTTATCAATCATCGGAATCCTGGGGAAAAGGTAGATGTCGTTCTAATCGACGAAGCTCATTTGCTATGGACGCAAGGAAAACAGTCGTACAGGGGTAAAAATCACCTCAAAGATATTCTCGAACGTGCACATGTAGTGGTAGCAGTATTTGATCCTGACCAGATTCTTGCCGCAAATCAGGTGTGGGAGCCGGCGGATTTGGAATGGATGGAGCAACGAGTCGATAAAAGTATTGATTTAAAGCTTCAGATGAGGATGCTTGCCTCGGAGGATACCATTCAGTGGGTACGCTCTTTTGTCGATGACGGTATTATCCATAAAATTCCGGAGGATAATAAATATAGTATTAAGATTTTCGATGATCCTAACCAGCTTTACGAGTCAATTAAGGACAAAGCGTCGAATGTAGAGGAAGGATTATCTAGGTTAATAGCCACGTATGATTGGCAGTTTTCGAGTGCTCGGCCACCTGCGGAGAATGAACTCTGGCGGGTTCGAGTCGGTGATTTTTCAATGCCATGGAACAATCAAAAGAAGAGTACTGAGAAGAAGACTGCAGGTCTACAGCTGAGCTGGGCAGAGCGCCCACAAACTATTGATGAAATTGGTTCTATTTTTACTATCCAGGGTTTTGACCTGAACTATGCTGGTGTCATTATTGGCCCCTCTGTCAAATATCGTGATGGAAAGATTATCTTTGACCCATCTGAGTCGTGGAACCCAAATGTGAAGAATAAACGAACGTTGAAAGACGGGTCGAAACAGTCCTTCGCTGAAGAACTGTTGAAGAATCAGCTTAATGTCTTACTTACTCGAGGGGTACACGGGCTACATATCTATGCTGTGGATCGCGAGCTTCGTGAAGCGTTGGTTGCTGCCGCATCTGGAATAGCGGATGATTAACCGGGTTTAGTTTCAGTATATTTAATTTTCCAAAAAATGCAGCGTTTCGCTGTTTCATGTTCTCAATTGTTTCGAAGGATGGACTTCCAGGGCTATTGAATAGGGAATTGAAACTGGGATTATAACCCGCTGTTGAATTGCTATTAGAAGCTGTGATTCGTTTTGGATGTTGGTTTTCGAGAATATTTATTGACCACCTATAATCTCTTATCCAATGAAGTCTTTCATTTCAATGCCCTAGAAAAGGTTTTTCGCAGTTCTCCTCTGAGATAGGTAACAGCCTTGGTTGAAATTCTTTCTGTTGCGTACCTTTTCTTTCCAGCGGTTGCTAGGAAAACGTCACAGTCGCTCTCAAATACATATCCTGCACCGCCTCCACCTCCGCAGGCACATCCTCTAGCGCAATTGGTGCCGACACAGCCGTGTCCCAATCAATCTGGGAGTCAGCAAGGAACTCTACTGCCTGCGCAAGATGCCGTGGCTCGTAGTTATGGACACCGGTGATGGTGCGCCAGCCACGGACGAGCCACTCCGGATCGAGGGCATAAGCCGGTGACGTGGCAACACTTCCGGCCAGCACCGCTCGACCACCTATGTCGAGGCTGCCGATGCAGGTAGTGACTCCGAATTCGCTACCGGAGAACTCGAGGGTGATATCGAAAGGCTCTGGTTCGGAATCGGCACCAGCAGCCGACGGGTCGGGCACAACCGCACCCAACTGTCGTGCCCATTCAAGCCGAGTCTGGTTACGGTCCATGGCCACAACCTCAGCGGCGCCACCACAAACAGCTGCCTCAACAGCGATGAGGCCGAGCATGCCGATGCCCATAACCAGGACTCGTTTACCTGCAAGGGGTCCAGCCTGTTCCATACAAGCGATCACTGTGGCGCCGGCGCAGGTCGCGATGGAGGCAGCGACATCGGGAAGCGAGTCGGGGACTACTACCACTGGCTGATGGTTGCGCAGCACAATATGGGAAGCATAGGTCCCTGAAAGAGGCCAGTCGCTATCGAAGGCCTCGTGACCAGTCTTTTTCAAAATCCGGCACTTGGCGGTCATGCCGCGTTCACAGCGGTCGCACTCCATGCATGGCGCGGTGACAGAGAACACAACGCGCTGGCCAACCTGCAAATCTGGGTTGCGGGTAGCGCGGACGACTCCGACTCCCTCGTGGCCGAGGACGCTGGGGCAGGGCGCACTGCGACGACCGAGAGCGGTGTGACGGTCGGAGCCGCAGATGGTGGCGGTGGTGATTTCCACTAAGGTTTCGCCTTCGTGCAAAGCAGGGATAGGAACCTCCTGCATGCGAAAGTCGCTACCGCCGTGCCAGACAAGCGCCTGGGCCTTTTCCGTCGGCGCAGTTGAAGGGGCGGTGGTTGGGGGAGTCGGAGTCGTCATCAGCGTTGTGTACTTACCAGGTTAGGTCTACAGGGCAGATTCTACTTTTCAACAATGTCCAGCAGGTTCGCGGACGAATCCAGGACGTAGTCGGCACCGAGGGACTCGAACTGTTCGCGAGTCAAGTGGCCGGTGAGCACACCCATGCTGGTGACGCCAGCGGCCTGGGCGGAACGGACATCAGCCTCGGTGTCCCCGGAGCTAATGACAGCTGCCTTGTCGGTCACACCGAGCTTCTCCATAACAGCCAGAATCAGGTCGGGCTCGGGGCGGCCGTGCTCGACTTCGTCACCGGCGACAACGGTGTCGATAATCCCGTTGTCCCACCCCATAGAGGAGACAATGATATCGACGATTTCGCGCGCAAAGCCCGTCGTCAAGCCGACTTTGATGTCCTTATCGTGCAGCGCCTTCAGCATGTCTTCGACGCCTGGCAGCGGGGTCGGCGGGTTTTCCTTGTACGTGCGAACAAGCTCGGCGCGGAAGAACTCCCAGGCGTGATTATGGACCTCTGGCGTCGGCTCGATTCCACCTTCACGGAGCAGATTGCCAATCGCCCAGAACTTCTCGGTACCCATGTAGTGCTGGAAAGTCTCATCGGAGTAGCGGGCACCTTCGCGTTCGGTGGCTTCGCGGAGGACGCGGTAGACCTCGTCACGGTCGTCGATGGTGGTGCCAGCCATGTCGAAGATAGCGAGCTGGTAAGTTATGGAGTTTTCCTTTTCGGTAGAAGGGGACGGGGACTGGGGTGGAGGGGACTAGCGGACGGCGGCACGCAGCCGCATGGACAGCGCCTCGACGACGAGGACGACAGCGACCATGAGGATGAGGATGTAGGTCACGACGTCGAACTGGTTGACTCGAGAGGCATTGAGCAGCTGGAAGCCAATGCCGCCTGCGCCGACGACACCGAGCAGCGTGGCCGAGCGGATGTTGGTGTCCAGCAGGTAGAGGCAGTGGGCAATGAAAGACGGGATTGCCTGGCGAACGGTGGCGGCGAAGAAGATCTGCGACTCGGTTGCACCAGTAGTGCGCAGGGCTTCCTGCACGTCAGTGTCGGTTTCTTCCAGCGAGTCGGCGATCAGCTTGGATAGCAGACCAACAGCACCGAGAGCCAGCGCGAGCGTACCGGCGACCGGTCCCAGACCCGAGATGACCACGAAGATGATGGCCAAAATCAGTTCCGGGATGCCGCGGATGATCACGATGAGCACGCGGAAGAAGCCGTGTACCCACTTGTTGGCAACCACGTTGGAGGCGGCCATGATGCCAATCGGGATGGCGAGGATGGCGCCGAGGAAGGTGGCGGCGAAGGCGATCTGCAGGGTATCGAGAAGCAGCTTGAAGATCTCGCCGGCAATACCACCGGAGGACGGCGGCAGGAACAAAGCCATGGTCTCTGGCAGGTTGGCCAGGCCGGTGAAGAAGTTCGAGGCGGAGATTTCTGTCTCGGCAAATGCGGCGATGGTGATGACCACGAGTGCGATGGTGGTCAGCACGCGGGAGACGCGAGCTGCGCTCCATGGCGGGTTAATCGACGGCTTGCCGTCGGTGGCATCCTGCTTGGCTGCCTTGCGCTTGTCCTTGACCTTCGTGCCCCACATGCGGTCCACCCAGGTGCCGCACAACAGGGAAGAGTCGGACTTGCGCATCATATCTCGTGGAAGGCGGCGGGGTTGCCTAATTCAACATCTCGCGACACTCTTCCTCGGAATGGCCAGAGTTCAGGCAATCGGCCCAGTCGATTTGGCCTTGAACCCACGGGGATGGCTCGTTGTTCTGAGGTTCCGGGGCAGTGTTCATGGAAAGACCGTCATAGAAATTGTTGGCGCAATACTGCGTCCAGCCGGAGGTGCCGTCGGTAAACCAGGTGGTGCCTTGTTCGTAGAGTCCCTGCGAGGATTTCGCGCAATGCGAAATCGTTTTGTTTATAGCTGTCGGCTCGCCGTTGGGTGCGCCGGCGTAACCGGTGGGGCTCGAGCTTTCCGTCGTCCGGGTCGGGGGTGTCGACGGGTTAGGGGCCTGGTGGTGGATTGTGTCGTCGATTCTGTGCTGCTTTCTGGGCTGGTGACAGTTTTTGTAACCGTAGTTGGTTCCGGTGCTTTTTCCGGTTCTCCGTTGGAGCAAGCCGAAAGGCATAGCGCTGGAATGGTCAGTGCGAGGGTGAAAACGTGTCGTTTGTGCATGTGAAATACCATACTGTACGGGCAGGTGAGAGGGTGTTCTCTAAGTTCTGCTATTGGTGACTCAGTTTCCTCGCTGACGATATCAAGCGTCCGCATCACTGGTTGTTTGAAATATTCGTGGAGCAGGCGCTTATCCTTAATGGCGATGTCAGTATCAGCGATGCTCCTGTGGTGCTGCGAGGGGGTCTCGCCTCGTTTCGCGCTGTGGTCGATATCACTTTAAAAGCTTGCAGGCCTGTAAATGAATAGCGTTATAGTTATATTTAGTTCACTTTCTATTCACCCTTTTGAGGGGCTTTCATTGATTTCCTTTCAGAGTACGATAACGATTCGTAGCCTGATTTTTGCTCTTGCCCATGTCGTAGTTCTTATTGGAAACGTTTTACTATTCACTGTTCTAGGCAAGGAGTAATCATGGGCACTCATCGAGCATTCGCAAAGCTGGCACGGTCAGCCACAGCACTGTTGGCTGCGGCTGGTGTCGCTCTGGCGGTGGCTCCCATCGCGGCTGCCGCACCGGCTTCGGCAACTGATAATGATCAGGTCCTGTCCTGGACCGAAATGGGTGACTGGGGGCCAAAGGCAAATGATTTCCCCACTGTCATGGTCAACCAGGGGATGACGGAAAACATCAGCCCAGAGGGCACGAATGTGCAGTGTGTTCCTGCTCCTGGTGAGAATCCGGTGGTCATGATCCACGGCATGAACTCGAACTCGTACCAGACCTATGCCCGCATGGCACCGGAGCTAAAGGCAATGGGGAAGTGTCTGTACGCATTTAACGTCGGCAAGCTGGGTCCTGACGAGTTTTCGGTGCTGGGCTCTATTCCAACCATGCGCAACATGACCCCGCTGGATACCGCGTTGGCTGAGCTGACTGCGAAGATTGACACCCTCAAGGCGGAAACTGGTGCTACCGCCGTCGATATTGTTGGTCACTCTGCCGGTGGCGCCTTGGCTGCCGCCTACGCCAAGCAGGAGCAGGGGCGGGGAATCGGCACCGTCGTTTCCCTGGCGGGCGTGCTGCATGGCACAACTCTGCTGGGCGCTTCCTATGGTTTGGAGCAGCTCAACCAGTTCGACAATGCCGGTGACAAAGCTGCGGGGTACATTGTCAGCCCCAGCCTGGTGGATCTGATGCAGCACGGCCAGTTCATGGCCAAGATCAATGAGGGCGGCTTGGAGCAGCCGGGCGTCAACTACGTTGCAATCTCTACTCAGGTTGATGAAGCCGTCACGCCAATGGCTGCAAGCCAGTGGAGCGCACCGACTTCCAACAACATCCTCCTACAGGATGGTTGCTCTGCGGACCTGTCGGGCCACATCGGGCTGACTTTCTCGCCTCGGGCAATTGCACTTGTGGCCAATGCGCTCGGACGTAATGTTGAGGTTCCGTGCGTGCCGGTAACCGCCGTTTTTGAAGGTGGCATCAACGACAATGCCAATGTGCGCCCAGAACACGTCAATGCCGTCTCTGACGGAATCACGGAAATCGACGGACGCATCGCTCAGGCTGCAGGGGCGCGGTAGCGATAGTCGTGAGCAGTAGCTCTTGATAAAAGGCGCGAGTCGACAGCGATAATAGCTAGTCGGATTGCGCCTTTTTCGCCATCAAATCCAGGGCAATGGCGGCACCAATGATCGCCGCGCGCAATTGTGGTGGCAAATCATCCTTGAGCTGCAGCACATAGCGTTCATTGCCGGATAGGAGATTCGCAAACCCCGACCACTTGCGTGACATCTGTGCGACTCTGACGTCATTGATCATAAAAGTGGCGTCGTAATGCCAGACGTCGCCGTCGACCTCGCAATTGGCAAAACCGGGGATGGAAATCTCCAGCCGCCGCTTAAAGAACGCAAACTTTTGCTGAATAGTGGCCAGAAGGCGCGATGACTCTGCTCCACCTTGCTGCTTGCCTTCGGTATCAGTCGCATGCGGGTCGGGGTAATAGACCTCGTAGCGATCAAGGGTGAAATCGGTCGGGTCGGTGATAACGAATACCGGAGTGCCGTCCGGTTCGGACACTGTCAGGCGACGAGAGCCCATAAACATTCGGCTCAGCGTGCTGCCCGTAGTTTCGATCTTTCCGATGCAGTGGCCCTCGGTATCCAAAATGTCGAAATCATCCGCCATGAAGTTTCGAATCTGCTGGATAACGATGCTGTTGTGCGAGAGCAGTCCCTGGTAACGCCCTTGCTGTGGCGGAAGCTGTGCGGCCGCGGGAGGCTGCTCCGGCGCGGAAGGTTGCTCAGGCGCGGCAGGCTGTTCCGGTGCGGGAGGCTGCTGCCCGGAAGCATCTTCCTGATCGTGCTGTGGAATCTGATCCCACAGCGACTTTGGGTTATCCCAATATGAACTCATGACAACAGCCGTCCTTTGGTGGTGCTAAAAGCCGAGTGGCTTAGAAGTTCTCTACGAGTGCCTTGTTGAAAGCCTCAAGGTCGGCCGGGGTGCGGGAGGAAATCAGGTTGCCGTCAACGACAACTTCCTCATCGACCCAGTTGGCGCCAGCGTTAATCAGGTCAGTCTTGACGCTGATGTAGGAGGTAATAGTGCGGCCCTTCAGCACATCCGCATCGGTGAGAATCCAACCGCCGTGGCAAATCACGCCGATTGGCTTGTTAGCTGCGGCGAACCCCTTCACTAGCGCGACGGCATCCTTATCGATGCGAATCTGGTCTGCATTCACGGTGCCGCCAGGCAGAATCAGGGCATCGTAATCATCGGCAGAAACGCTGCTGGTGAGCTTATCGACGTCCACCTTCGTGCCATTCTTGCCCTCAATGGAGCCTTCCTCCGTGGAGATAACGTGCACGGTCGCACCGGCATTCTTCACGGCCTCAGCCGGGCTCGTCAGCTCGGAGTCCTCAAATCCATCGGTGGCCAAAACTGCAATGGTCTTATTCGTTAAATCAGGCATAGCCCCGAGGGTAACGACGTGATCGCGTTTATGCATCCGCCCGAGTATTGTTTTGCGTGCAATATTGAAAAATACTTTAACGGAGGGCGGAAAATGCCTCATTATGAAGTTCTTCAGGTGGTTCTGAAGGAAAAGTTCATCGGTACCGGCTCAGCTAATCTGACAGAGCTTGAGAGGGTAATCAACGACAAGGCTTCGCAGGGGTTTCGGCTGCACACGATTACTACTGCCTCTTCGGGCAGTAAGGGGCTGATGGGCGGGGACCGCATCCAGGCGACCATGATCTTCGAGAGTATCGCGTAGTTCGCATTTGTCGCTGCGTTCCTGCTGGCGGATGGGGCGCAACTCCGAAAAAGTTACCCAAATATGAAGAAATTATCCGCCATTATGAAAAGGCGCTTGCGCTTGCACCTGCGCAAGCGATATTCTGAAGTCCCGTGGTTACGAAATACATCATCGTTACGGGAGGCGTAGCCTCCTCCCTCGGCAAAGGCTTAACCGCGGCTTCGCTCGGCCGCCTGCTCACCTCGCGTGGTCTGAAAGTGACTATGCAGAAGCTCGATCCCTACCTCAATGTGGATCCGGGCACCATGAACCCCTTCCAGCACGGCGAGGTCTTCGTCACCGAAGACGGCGCAGAAACCGACCTGGACCTCGGTCACTACGAGCGCTTCCTCGACCGCAATCTCTCCGCCGGCGGCAACGTCACCACCGGCAAGGTCTATTCCTCGGTCATCGCCAAGGAGCGCCGCGGCGAATTCCTCGGCCAGACCGTCCAGGTCATCCCGCACATCACCGACGAGATTAAATCCCGCATCGTCGCCATGGGGAACGCGGACGCGAACGGCGAAAAGCCCGACGTGGTCATCACCGAAATCGGCGGCACCGTCGGCGATATCGAATCGCAGCCCTTCCTGGAAGCCGCGCGTCAAGTGCGTCACGACGTCGGCCGCGAAAACGTCTTCTACCTGCACGTGTCGCTGGTTCCGTACCTCGGCCCTTCCAAGGAACTGAAGACCAAGCCCACCCAGCACTCGGTGGCTGAGCTTCGCTCGATTGGTCTGGTTCCCGATGCCGTCGTTTTGCGATGCGACCGCGACGTCCCGGACTCCCTCAAGAACAAGATTGCGCTGATGTGCGACATCGACCGCGAGGGAGTGGTGTCCTGCCCGGATGCGCCGAGCATCTACGACATCCCGAAGGTCCTCTATGAAGAGCACCTGGACACCTTCATCATCCGCCGCCTCAACCTGCCGTTCCGCGACATGGATTGGGCCGTGTGGGGAGACCTGCTCGAGCGCGTCCACAACCCGAAGGGCGAGGTCACGGTGGCGCTCGTCGGTAAGTACATCGATCTGCCGGATGCCTACCTATCCGTCGCGGAAGCCGTGCGTGCCGCCGGTTTCGCCCACCGCGTGAAGGCGAACATCCGCTGGGTTGCCTCCGATGACTGCGAAACCCCCGAGGGGCTGAAGCAAAACATGGCCAGCGTGGACGCGATCGTCATCCCCGGCGGCTTCGGCGGTCGTGGCATCGAAGGCAAGATCGCGACCATCCGCTACGCCAAGGAAACCGGCACGCCACTGCTGGGAATCTGCCTGGGTATGCAGTGCGTTGTCATCGAGGCGGCGCGCACCGCAGGCGTTGAAGGTGCGTCCTCGACCGAGTTCGACGAGAACGCGGCCGAGCCGGTCATCGCCACGATGGAGGAACAGCTCCAGGCCGTCTCTGGAGAGGCTGACCTGGGCGGATCCATGCGCCTGGGCTCCTACCCGGCGAAGCTTGCCGAAGACTCCGTTGTCGCCGGCCTCTACGGCACCACCGATGTCACCGAGCGCCACCGCCACCGCTACGAGGTCAACAACGCCTACCGCGCGCAGCTCGAAGAGGCAGGCCTGGTCATCTCGGGTACCTCGCCGGACGGCAAACTCGTCGAATTCGTCGAATACCCCACGGACGTGCACCCATACCTCGTGGCCACGCAGGCGCATCCGGAGCTGAAGTCACGCCCCACCAACGCCCATCCGCTTTTCGACGGCCTCATCGCCGCAGCCCTCAAGCGCGCTTAGCTTAGCTCCGCGAGGGCGAATCCGGCCTACCTATTAGAGTGAAGCTCATGGCGCACCAATTTGACGTTGTTGATTCCGAGATTGTTCTCGAGGCACCTATCATCGCGGTCCGCCGCGACCAGGTGCGAATGCCAGGCGGGAATGTATCCGCCCGCGAGATCGTGGAGCATTTCGGCGCTGTCGCAGTCGTTGCCACAGATGAGGATAACCGCCTCTACCTGCTGAATCAGTGGCGGCAGGCAGCGGGGCAGCGCTTGGTGGAGTTGCCGGCCGGACTTCTCGATGTCGCGGACGAGGACCCACTGGAGGCCGCCAAGCGTGAGCTGGTCGAGGAAGCCGGACTGGAGGCCGAGTCTTGGTCCCTGCTTACCGATATGTTCAGCTCGCCCGGCTTCGCAGAGGAAGCGGTTCGGATCTATCTGGCTCGGGGTCTCCGTGCCGTCGATAAGCCGGAAGCCCACGATGAGGAAGCGGACATGACTGCGTCGTGGATCGCAGTGGATGAGGCAGTGGCGATGGCGCTGCGCGGAGAGATCCTCAACGGCATCGCGCTGTCCGGCATTTTGCTGGCGGCGGAGGTGCTGCTGAGGGGTGCCACGCCACGCTCGGTCGCGGAGCCGTTCGAGATTCGACCGACGGCCCTGGCGAAGCGTCGGGCGGAGCAGCTCGGCACCGGCGCGGACCTGAAACGCATCCGATGAGTTCGATCGATCCGCTTGTCGACGCCTTCGTCACCTACCTCGCGGTGGAAAAGGGGCTGTCGGCGAATACGCTCGCCAGTTATAAGCGCGACTTGGAGAAGTACCGCACCTATCTGCGGGAGATTGGGCGTACGGAATTGGCGCAGGTCACCGAGCAGGATGTGTCAGAGTTCCTGGCGTATCTGGCGCGGGGAGATAAGTCGGCGGGAAGGCCAGCGCTGGCCCCGACCTCGGTGACGCGGTCGCTGTCGGCCGTGCGGAGCTTCCACAAGTTCGCGGTGGGTGAAGGCGCGTTGGATGCGGATGTCGCCAAGCGGGTGGCGCCGCCGAAGCAGCCCTCGCGGTATCCGAAGGCGCTCAGCATTGATGAGGTCACCCGGCTTATCGAGTCCATCCCCGACGATGAGACCGCCGACGTGACGGATTTGCGCAACCGAGCGCTGGTGGAGTTTCTGTACTCGACAGGTGCGCGCGTTTCCGAGGTCACCGGCCTGGATATCGATGACGTGGACCGCGAAACCAACCTCGTGCTGCTGCGTGGCAAGGGCGGCAAGGAACGCATCGTGCCCGTGGGATCGCCGGCCATGGCGGCGCTGGATGCGTGGCTGACACGCGGGCGGCCGAGCTGGGTGCGGGCGAACTCCGGGCCGGCGCTGTTTATTAACTCGCTGGGGCGCAGGCTGTCTCGGCAGTCGGCGGGAAATACGCTGGCGGAGCTAGGCGAGCGCGCCGGGCTGAGCGTGAAAATCTCCCCGCACACCCTGCGCCACAGTTTCGGCACACACCTCATTGAGGGCGGTGCCGATGTGCGCGTGGTCCAAGAGCTGCTGGGGCACGCCTCGGTGACGACGACCCAGATCTACACCATGATTACCGCGGAGAATATGCGACGAGTCTGGGCGGGGGCTCACCCACGGGCTGAATACTCGCGGTAATATGTGGCGGTAATATATCGCGCAGTAGAATTGATGAGAAATCTTCAAGGAAGAGGGATTGACTGTGGCTGAAGAAGGGTTGTTTGAGGCCGATCGAGTTGAACTCGGTCTCACCGGTCGCCCGGCACGTGAGCTGCCGGAACCCGCACCCCTGACCAGTCACGGCCCCGCGGTCATCCTGGCAATGTGTAACCAGAAGGGCGGCGTGGGGAAGACCACCTCGACCATCAACCTGGGCGCGGCACTGGCGGAGTTTGGCCGTAAAGTCCTGCTCGTTGACTTGGACCCGCAAGGCGCACTATCCGCCGGTCTCGGTGTTCCCCATGAGGAACTTGACCTGACCGTCTACAACCTCATCGTCGACGACACCACCGATGTCCGCGACGCCATCCACCACACCAAGGTTTCCGGCCTGGATCTCGTCCCGGCCAACATCGACCTGTCGGCGGCGGAAATCCAGCTTGTCAACGAAGTCGGCCGCGAACAGGCCTTGGGGCGCGCACTGCGCCCAGTGATGAATGACTACGACTTCATCATCATTGACTGCCAGCCGTCGCTAGGCCTGCTGACCGTCAATGCGCTGACCATCTCCGAGGGCGTCATCATCCCAATGGTGGCGGAGTACTTCTCCCTGCGCGGTCTGGCACTGCTCACCGACACGGTGGCCAAGGTCCGCGACCGCCTGAACTTCAACCTGGAAGTCTCCGGCATTTTGGTCACCATGTTCGACCGCCGCACGCGCCACGCCAAGGAAGTCATGGAACGCCTCATCGAGGTCTTCGGTGACAAGGTCTTCGACACGGTCATCACCCGTACCGTCCGCTTCCCGGAAACCTCCGTCGCCGGCGAGCCCATCACCACCTGGGCACCGAACACCCCAGCTGCGGCGCAGTACCGCAACCTGGCCCGCGAGGTCATCGAGCGCAAAGGCCGCAAATAATAGGTGACTTCCCCGGATAGTTACACTCCCGAACCGTCGTCAAGCGAGGGCGTGCAGGAAGAGATCACCGGCTTCCGCGTCGCGCTCGCGAACTTCAACGGGCCCTTCGACCTGCTGCTGCAGCTCATCAGCAGCAAAAAGATGGACGTCACCGAGGTCGCGCTGGCGGCGGTGACGGACGAGTTCATCTCGTACACGCGCAGCCTCGACGCAGTCAGCGATCTCGACGAAATCACCGAATTCCTCGTCGTGGCAGCGACGCTGCTCGACCTCAAGACCGCACGACTTCTGCCGCGTGGCGACGTCGACAGCGAAGAAGACCTCGAACTGCTAGAAGCACGCGACCTGCTGTTCGCCCGACTGCTGCAATACCAGGCGTATGGCAAGGTAGCCGACCAATTCGAGGAGTGGCAGAAGACCGCGCCGCGGCGCTATCCGCGAGCTGTGGGGCCGGACAAGCAGTTCGAGGAGCTGCTGCCGCCCGTGCGCCTGGGCATGACGCTTGGGGAGTTCGCCGAGTTTGCGGCCGTCGTGATGCGGCCGAAGCCGCCGGAGGAAGTCGGCGTCGGGCACATCCACGGTGTGCCCGTGTCCGTACCGGAGCAGGCGGGCAAAATTCTGGACTCGCTGCGGCTGGCCGGCGAGGGGACCTGGTTGACGTTTACGCAGCTGACCTCGGAGTGCCGCGTGTCCATGGAGGTTGTCGGGCGGTTCCTGGCGCTGCTGGAGCTCTACCGAGCCAAGGCGATCGGTGTGGAGCAGGAGGAGGCGCTGGAGGAAATCCACGTGGCCTGGACCGGGCTGGACGTGGACCCGGCCGTCGTGGCGGCGGCGAACTGGGAGTAGGTGGCTGGGGCTGGCTGTTGGGGCTGGGCTTGGTCGGGCGTGGGCTTGGTCGGGCTGGTGCTAACAGCTGATTAGCGCCCGGCCAATTAGCGCCCGGCGCGGGAGGTTGCGTAATCTGACCCGCATGAGCGAAACCAGTTCCGGACCATCCGAGCAGGCCGTGGAGCCCGCGTCTGCTTCTTCGGCTCAGTTGCCGCCCATTGACCCGTTGCGAGCAGGCGTTGAGTCGATTCTGCTGGTAGTCGATACGCCGGTGGCGGCGGAGGATATGGCGCGGGCGCTGGATGTTTCCGCAAGTGATGTCCGTGACGTGCTTCGCGAGATCGAGTACGAATACCGTGCACGTCGCAGCGGCATTGAGCTGCGTGAAACGGATGAGGGCTGGCGCTTCTACACGGCTCCCGCGCACGCCAGCGCGGTGGAGCGATTCTTGCTGGATGGCTCGCAGTCGAAGCTCTCACGTGCAGCTATGGAGACGCTGGCAGTGGTGGCTTACCGACAGCCGGCCACGCGTGCGCAGGTCTCCGGTGTACGCGGTGTCAATGTCGATGGGGTGATGCGCACGCTGGTCGCGCGCGGTCTGATTGCGGAGTCCGGAGAGGACCCGGCAACCGGCGCGCATTTGTACGTTACGACGACGCTGTTCCTGGAGCTTTTGGGGATTGATTCGCTGGACCAGCTGCCTGATTTGGCTCCGCTGCTGCCTGAAGTCGACTTGATCGACGAGCCGTTGGACTAGGTGGGGTTCTGGGGCGGTTGGACAGGGGGCCTAGCTGGGCCGCGGGGCTGCGGGGCTGCGGGGCTCGCTCCATCGGCTAACCCACTTCACGACACGCGTGTCACCTCATGCCACCTCCACAGCTGCCACGAGGTGACGTGGGTGTCGTGAAGTCGCATTCCGGGCTGGGTATGCTGCTCGCTACAGCTCACTGCGAGCCTTTGCACCCACCACACCCACACCGCACACCACACCCACCACACGCATTGTGGATAACTCCCGAAAACTGCAAACTATCCACAGTCGATGCCAAATCGATGCCTCCTGAGTCTCCGTGTGAGCCCAAAAATGAGAACGTAGCACTCGCAAGCACTCGCAAACACTCACAAACCCACAAACACTCACATCACCACCCACCAACCAGCAGTTGCCTGGACCTCAGGAGCGCAATCCGATGCCGCAGTGGATCTACGACGCCGACGACATCATCCGTACCGGCCAGCAGCGCGAATGCGCCCGCCCCAGCACATTCGCAATTTCCCGAATCGGCCAGCACTCCGACCGAGATCTCCTCCGGCGGGCCAAAAGCGGCAGCCTCCTGTGGCTCGCATACGGCGCGTACGTGCCTGTCGACAGGTGGCTCACCCTAAACAGCACCGAACGTTACATCCTGGAAATCAAAGCGCTCGTCCATCGCGGCACCACCACCGTAGTCACCCGCGATGCCGCCGCTGCTCTCCACGGTTTACCTCTACTCACGCACAACACTCCCATCGCAATCGCCAACTCCGGCCGCACGCGCGGGCAATCGCGAAGCACACCGAATGGCCCGTACCAGCCGCACAAACGCCTCATCCGCGTCTCCGGCCGGATTCTCCCCGAGGACATCGTAGAAATCGATGGCCGCCTCGTCACCGATGTCCCAAAGTCCGTCATCGACGTCTGCCGTTCCCGCACCCCGCACAATGCACTAGTGCTTGCCGACGCCGCCCTCCAGCGCCACACCGACACCGAGGAGCTGTTGGCCACGTTGGCTGCATATCCGCGTGCTCCGGGAAATGCACAGGCCAGGAGATTGTTGGGGCAAGCGACAGCGTCGTCGGAAAGCATTGGGGAATCGCTCACTAAAGAAGCAATCGTCCAGGCGGGGCTAGCTTCTGTCGACGATTCTCGTACTCCGTTGCTTCAGCAGGTGTCCTTTCGGGATGATCGTGGCTTCATCGCACGCGTGGACTTCTACCTGCCCGAGCTTGGGCTGATCGTCGAGTTCGATGGCCGTATGAAATACACCGATGGCGGGGTCGCGGACACGCAGGTGGCAATCGCAAAGGAGTTGGAGCGCGAAAAGCGCCTGAAGAACCTCGGGTTGAATGTCATCCGGATCGTCTGGTCACAGCTTTTCGACGGCTCCGCCGTAGCCACCTTGCGGCAAGCGGCCGCAGACATCCGGCGTCACTTGGCAAATGGTGGCAGTTGCTATCGCGGAAACTACGCCTTCGCGCGGCAGCCCATCACAATCACAGGTAAGGCGGCCGAGTTGGCCATGCGTCGCCGACGAGTGTGGAGCCAAGCGGGGCGGCTGTACTAGCTGGCTGGCTCATCGGGCCCACCCCAAAACCCCACTTCACGACACAGGTGTCACCTCATGCCACCTCCGCAGCTGCCACGAGGTGACATGGGTGTCGTAAAGTCGCTGCGACTGTCTGTAATCCTTGCGAGAAGCTCCACCACCAACCCCGAACGGCGTTCAAGTCCGGTGCTGTACAGGTATTATGCTGAGTATCATGACAGCCTCGGAAACCGCCCAGCCGCACACCCCGCAGCACTCCCAACCACCCGCCCAACCACCCACCCAACCACACACCCAGCCAGCCATCGCCAACCTCGCCCAATTCGATGCCGACCACATCTGGCACCCATACGGCCCCATCCCGTCGCCGGTTGCGCCCAAGCTGGTCGAGTCCGCCGAGGGCGTCAACCTCCACCTCGCCGACGGCCGCACCCTCATCGACGGCATGAGCAGCTGGTGGGCCGCCTGTCACGGCCACTCGCACCCGAAGCTGGTCGCAGCCGCGAAGAAGCAGGCCACCACGATGTCGCATGTCATGTTCGGCGGACTCACACACCGTCCGGCCATCGAACTGGCGGAGAAGCTCCTAAAGCTCGCAGGCCCCGGCTTCGATGCCATTTTTTACTCCGACTCGGGTTCGGTCTCCGTCGAGGTGGCGATCAAAATGGCGTTGCAGTATCAGCAGGCCAAAGGCCATCCCGAGCGCACCCGACTGGCCACGTGGCGCGGCGGCTATCACGGCGACACTCGCGCACCCATGACTGTCTGCGACCCCCAGGGCGGCATGCATTCGCTGTGGACGGGGCAGTGGACTCCGCAGGTCTTCGCCGACAAACCGCCCGCCCGCGGCGCAACCGAAGAGGAACGCGCACGCTATCTCGCGCACTTCGATTCGCTTATCGACGACTCCGTCGCCGGCATCATCATTGAGCCGGTAGTCCAAGGCGCTGGTGGCATGCGGTTCCATGACCACGAGCTGCTTGTGGGGCTCCGGAAGCTGTGTGACAAGCACGGCATTCTCCTTATTGCGGATGAGATCGCCACCGGCTTCGGCCGAGCTGGCGACCTGTTCACGACGCAGGCGGCCGGGATTGTGCCGGATATTATGTGTGTCGGCAAGGCGCTGACCGGCGGCTTTATGAGCTTCGCAGCCACCCTCGCCACCGCCGACGTGGCTCGCAACATTTCCAGTGGCGCAGGCGGAGGCATCATGCACGGCCCGACCTTCATGGGCAACCCGTTGGCCTGTGCCGTGGCCTGCGCGCAGCTCGACCTGATTGCAGAGGGGCAGTGGCGTGAGGATGTCCCGCGCATCGAGTCCCGACTCCGCAACCAGCTCCAGCCCCTAGCCAGCAGCGATGCCGTGGCCGATGTGCGGGTTCTTGGCGCAATCGGGGTCGTGGAGATGCAGCGCCCCGTGGACATGGGTCTGGCCACTGCAGCGGCTGTCGATGCCGGGGTGTGGCTGCGGCCATTCGGCAAATTGGTGTACACCATGCCGCCGTACATCAGCACCAATGACGAGGTCGACCGTATCTGCGAGGCCATCGCCGCCATCGTCGCCGCCGAGGAAGAACGCAAGTAGCGCAACCAAAAAGGAGCACCACCCACCATGAGCATCGTCCTTGTCACCGGCACCGGTACCGATATTGGAAAGACCATCGGCACGGCAGCCCTGGCGGCGGCACTTCGCGAGGAGGGAAAGGAGGTGCACGTCGTCAAGCCAATTCAGACCGGTTTTCCGGGCCCAAATGGCGGTGATTTGGACACTGTCGCGGAGCTGACGGGGATTGACAACCTGCATGGCTTCGAGCGTTACCCCGAGCCGATGGCGCCGGTGGCGGCGGCGCAGCGCGCGGGAATGCGCCTGCCGAACGCCACGGAGATCGCGGAGAAGATCAAGCTTATCGACGGGCCGAACCGCGTTGTCCTCGTGGAGGGCGCGGGCGGCTTGCTGGTGCGACTCGGCGAGGACTGGGCGCTGCCGGAGCTGGCGGGGTTGTTGCCGGGTAGTCAGATGGTGGTCGTGACGCGGTTGGACCTGGGGTGCCTGAACGAGGCGGAGCTCACCGTCGAGGTGGCGCGGGGCCGTGGGGTCAATGTCACGGCGCTGGTGGGCGGTTCGTTGCCGGCGGAGGTCGACCCGATCATTGAGACGAACCTGGAGGAACTGCCGCGCATCACCGGGGTGCCGCTGCTGGGGTCGGTGCAGGCGGGAGCTGGCGCGCTGGACCGGCAGGAGTTTGTGGCGAAAGCTACGCAGTGGCTGCCGGGCGTGCGAGAGTGGGCCGCAACGCTGTAAAAGGCGCTGTAGGTGGAGGCCGCGCAGGACGTCGTTAAGCTGGTGTTTTGCGAGAAACGTGCTAAGGTGACTAGACGACAAGGCGCGAGGCTTTCTCTGTAATTCTCTTTATTAACCTGCTTCCACCGGCCATTTTGGGCCCACGGGGGAGAGAACAGCGTCGCCTGGCGCTGAAGTTCTAACAAACAGAACAATCTCCAACGCTTGAAAAGGATGTAGGTCAAGTGGCTAAACCCGCTCGCCGAGAAGGCACACCGGCACACAAGAACCGTAACAATCACTCCAACCGCGCACATGGCTCCACTAACGCCCAGCGCAATCGCAGTCGCCGTGACAGCGGCGCGAAGATGGAGACCTCCAACGTCCACGCGAAGGACATCTACGTATCCAACGCCCGCCCGGCGCGCCACCAGCACGTGGACTCCGACCGTCGTAGTTCGGGCAAGCGCGCTCACAGCCAGGCAGGCGAGGGCGTGCGCTTGCAGAAGGTGCTCGCGCAGGCAGGCGTGGCGTCGCGTCGTATGGCGGAAAAGCTTATCGACGAAGGCCGCGTCGAGGTTGACGGCAAAATCGTGACGCGACAGGGCGTGCGGGTGGACCCGAACACGTCTGTGATTCGCGTTGATGGTTCCCGTGTCATCGTCAATGAGGACATGCAGTACTTCGTCCTGAACAAGCCGCGTGGTGTGCAGTCGACCATGCACGATGACATGGGCCGCCCGTGTGTGGGCGACATCATCGGTGAGAAGATCAGCGCTGGTCAGCGACTCTTCCACGTGGGTCGCCTGGATGCGCCCACCGAGGGGCTGCTGCTGCTCACCAACGATGGTGAGCTGGCCAACCGTCTGATGCACCCGAGCTACGAGGTCACCAAGACATACATGGCCACCGTTGTCGGCGAGGTCGACCCCAAGGTCATGCGTGAGCTGGAAAAGGGCATCGAGCTCGATGATGGCATCGCCAAGGCGGACATGGCGCAGATCATCGACGTTTGGCAGGGCCGCTCTATCGTCCGCATCGAGCTGCACGAGGGCCGCAAGCACATCGTCCGCCGGATGCTCAAGACCGCGGGCTACCCAGTCGAGCGCCTGGTGCGCACTAAGATTCACACTGTCCAGCTGGGCGAGCAGACCCCGGGCGCTCTCCGCGCACTCAACCGCGCTGAGCTGACCTCCCTCTACAACGCGGTGGGGCTGTAAATGGCACTAGTGAAAAAGAACGAAGAAAACCAAGGCGCTGAAGGAGCCCACATGAGCGAGCAGAACACTGACGACATGCTGTTGGTTGCCATCGATGGCCCCTCCGGCACCGGAAAGTCGACCGTCTCTCGGATGGTCGCAACCGAGCTGGGTGCAAAGTACCTGGACACCGGCGCTATGTACCGCGTTGCCACCCTGTGGGTGCTGCGCCAGGGCATCGACCCGACCGACGAGGAAGCCGTGGCCAAGGCGACGGCCGCCCTGCCGCTGGAAGTCTCCGATGACCCGAACTCCACCGCCGTCCTCCTCGACGGCGAGGATGTTTCCGGCGAGATTCGCGGCCCGGAGGTCACCCGCAACGTGTCGGCGGTCTCGGCGATTCCAGCCGTGCGCACCAACCTGGTCGCACTCCAGCGCTCGCTGGCCGCATCGGCGGTGCGTTGTGTGGTGGAAGGCCGCGACATCGGCACGGTCGTTCTCCCGGACGTTCCGGCGAAAATCTTCATGACCGCATCCGCAGAGGTCCGCGCTCGCCGCCGCTACGACCAGGACATCGCTGCTGGTCGTGAGGCTGACTTCGACACCGTGCTTGCCGACGTCATCCGCCGCGACGAACTCGACAGCAACCGTGCGACCTCTCCGCTGAAGCCAGCCGAGGATGCGTTCATTCTGGACACCTCTGAGATGGACATTGAAGAGGTCGTGGAAAACGTCCTCGATGTCGTTGAGGCCGGCTACCCGGGGTCCACCATGGACTGGGACGATGTCGACAACGAGGAGTTCGAGGAATCTTACGAGGGCTCTTACGACGATTCCGAAGACGATACCGCCGGACACCTGGTCGCAAACGTGGAGAGCGAAAACGCGCCGGGCACCGCAGGCAGCCACACCAGCGCAGACGAGTTCATCGACCGCACAATCGCCGACCACGAGACGATCATCTCCGAAGCCATCGAGCGCGCCGAAACCGGTCAGATCGACGACGATGCCGACTGGGAAGAACTGGAAAACGCCTTCGCAGCGCTTGGCGTGAGCGACGAGGAGGAAGAAGCTCTTCCGACCGTGGCCATTGTGGGACGACCGAATGTTGGTAAGTCCACCATGGTTAACAGGTTCATTGGCCGTCGTGAAGCAGTTGTCGAAGACTTCCCGGGCGTGACCCGCGACCGCATCTCCTACCTGGGTGAATGGGGCGGACGTCGCTTCTGGGTGCAGGACACCGGCGGCTGGGACCCGGATGCCAAGGGTATGCATGCGGCGATTGCTCGTCAGGCGGAGACCGCCATGGAGACCGCCGATGTGATTGTCATGGTTGTCGACACCACCGTTGGCATCACGGCTACGGAAGAGGTCATGGCCCGTCGCCTGCAACGCGCGGAGCAGCCAGTTATTCTCGCTGCCAACAAGTTTGAGTCGGATTCGCAGCTTGGCGACGTCGCGGAGTTCTGGGCCCTCGGGCTCGGCGAGCCGCACCCAACCTCGGCCCTCCACGGTCGTGGCAATGCCGACGTGATGGACGAAGTGGTGTCCTCCTTCCCGGAGGTGCCGCGTGCGAAGTCGCTGCCGACCGGGCCGCGTCGTGTGGCGCTGGTGGGCAAGCCGAATGTGGGCAAGTCTTCGCTGCTGAACAAGCTCTCCGGTGAAGATCGCGCAGTGGTCAGCGACGTGGCCGGTACCACGGTTGACCCGGTGGACTCCCTGGTGCAGATGGACGAGGCGCTCTGGCGTTTTGTGGATACCGCTGGTATCCGCAAGAAGACCAAGACCGCCAAGGGCCACGAGTTCTACGCCTCGCTGCGTACCCGTTCGACGATTGACAACGCCGAGGTCGTGATTTTCCTGGTCGATGCCTCCGAGCAGATTACCGAGCAGGACCAGCGCGTGCTGCGCATGATTCTCGACTCCGGCCGCGCACTTGTGGTCGCCTACAACAAGTGGGACCTCATGGATGAGGACCGTCGCGATCTGCTCGAGCGCGAAATTGAAGAGCAGCTGGCACACGTGCCGTGGGCTCGTCGGGTGAACATCTCCGCCAAGACTGGTCGCGCTGTGCAGAAGCTGGAGCCGGCCATGCTGGAGGCCGTGGAGTCGTGGGATAAGCGTATCTCCACTGGTCGCCTGAACACTTGGTTGCGTGCGATCATGCAGCAGAACCCGCCACCGCTGCGTGGTGGCCGCCAGCCGCGCGTGCTGTTTGCCACCCAGGCATCCTCGCGCCCGCCGGTAATTGTGCTGTTCACCACCGGGTTCCTGGAGCACGGCTACCGTCGCTTCTTGGAGCGCAAGCTGCGTGAAGAATTCGGTTTTGAGGGCTCGCCGGTGCGCATCGCGGTGCGTGTCCGCGAGAAGAAGAAGCGCCGCTAGGAAGCTCCGCCAGTTGCGCGTGGCGAGCTGAGAAAAGCCCAAAATGTGATTTAGGCGATTGCATTTTGGGCTTTTCGTTGGCATTTTAGAGTTTCAGTAAATTAGCGATAAGGAGAACTGACAATGGTCAGGCGCGGCAACAACCGTGACGGCTCTCAGCACGATGGCCGAGACAACAGCTACGGACGCGATTCCTCAAGCGCATACGGCGATGACTCCGCGACTCGCTACATTCCGCGGGACGAGGGATACCGCGGATACAACCCAGATGCCGACTTCGCGGGCGAGCAGCCGACCGAATACTTCGGTGGCGACTCCTCTGAGACACAATTCCTGCAGCGTGGCGATGAAACACGTTTTGAGAACTCGCGAGGTGCCGGAGCCGGTGCAGGTGCTGGTGCCGCCGGTGCACAAGGCAGTGGCGCACAGGGTAGCGGCCAGTACTGGGCCCCGCTTTCTGAAGAAGAACGCGGCTATGGTCAGGCGGGCCAGCAGGCAGGTGCAACCCAGCAGTACTCCGCAGGCGGCGCAGGCGGTTACGGCGACATGAATAACGGCAACAACCGCGGTAATAACCGTGGCAACAGTGGCAATGATGACTCTAAGAAGGGCTGGGGCAAGCCTGTCGCCATTGTGGCCATCGCCGCCATGGTGGCCGTAGTCGCGCTGGTAGCCCTGGTCTTGTCCTTTACTTCCGGAACCGAGGACAAAAACGACAATACTGCGGAGCCGACGCAGGAGACGTCGTCAAGCCCGACGCCGACGACAACCTCGCCGGAAGAAACCACGACAAGCCCAACCGATCGTTTGGACCCGTCGGGCACGATTAACGACACCCGTGAGCGCCTTGAGCAGGAGCTCGACCAACTTCGCGAGTCGCCGCCAGCTATCCCTGGCCCCGGTGAGCGCAGCAGCGGTTGGGGCACCATCCCGCAGGGCGTGGTGGGCAAGAGCCCGGCATCGGTTGAGGTGGAATTGCGTACCAACGGCTACCAGAATGTGACTGTCGTCGACGCCGAGGGCAATCCGACCAACTCTGTGGCCGCGATTATGGGTAAGGTTGCCTCGATTGATCCGCCGGAGGGACAGATGGCGGAGACATCCACGCCTGTGACCATCTACCTGCAGTAATGCGGTAGGCAGGGCAGGGGTCTGGGGCGATTTTCGCCTTCAAACTCCAATGATGTAACCTATAGCTCGTTGCACTTTCGTGCACGCGGGCTGTAGCGCAGTTTGGTAGCGCACCTCACTGGGGGTGAGGGGGTCGTCGGTTCAAATCCGGTCAGCCCGACAAAAATAGCCGCCGTCTTCTGGAAGATTCCGGGAGGCGGCGGCTTTTGTTTAGGGTTAAGTGACAAAAAGTGTGTCCGCTCGGTGTGTCGCCGGGTGGGCCCTTTTTATCTCATGGGCCCTTTCCGGATTCCTATGTTGTGTTGGTATTCGGTTGGGATAGCGTTGTCGTAGAAGGCTGGTCGTCCTGTTTCGTGGTCGGCTTTGTTGTGGTCTTCTGGGACAAGATCGTTGACTTTGGCGAGTTGATCTTGTCCGTAATTGCACTGCCTGGCGATCTTTAGCGGGTCGTCAGGCAGCTGCGTTTTCGAGTGCAGGTACCACTCGAGCATTTTGCGTTGGCGCTCCCCGGACCTGCCGCGATGCGCGTCGGCGATGCGTTTGAGCTGGGCGTTGACGCCGCCTTCCAGACTGTTGGTTGTTGATGCCCAGCGCTGTGGTTCGAGTGCTTCTGGTGGTGGCTGCAGGTAGGTAAACAGCCAGTTATTGCGCGATAGGTGCAGCAGTGAGTTGTATGCCTTGCGAACTCGCAGGTGGGTCCATTCCCACTGGTTGTTGAGGGTGCGGCGTTCTTTGGGGAGGGGTGTTTTTTCGTTGAGGAATGCTTTGAATACCTGTCCGAAGTCATGCAGGCGCAGCGTCCACTCCCGTGCCTGGTCGAGTGTGGTGATACGGGTCAGTTTCAACGCCAGGGCGTAGATAGCTTTGCCTGCGTCGGTGCGTGGACGGCTGGTGGTGTAGCGACGGACCACGCGTTGGGCATGGACAAGGCAGCGTTGGATGCGGGTGGTTGGCCAGCAGGTTTTGATTGCTGAGTAGGCGCCTTGGCCACCGTCGAGGACAACGCATAGTGGTGGGGCGATGTTTTTGAGTAGTTGGGTGTAGGCGTGGGCGGTTTCGCGTTGTGTCCAGTGCCATGCGATGACGTGGTCGTGGCTGGCTGCCACAAGTAAGCAGCCAGCGTCGGTGTAGGTGCCGTCGATGAAGATTTGGTCGTAGACCCGGTTGGGATCGGGGGTGTTAGGGACATCGATAAGCCACAATGAGGTGAACCGGCGGTCGAGTGTGCGCCGGGAGACATTCAAGGTGTCGGCCACCTTGGTTAAAGAAGCAGTGCCGGTGACGTAGGTGTGAAACGCTTTGAAATCCCGGGTGTGGGTCTGATCGGGGCGGTGTCGTGTTGTTGAGCATCCGCAGTCAGGGTTTTTGCATCGCCACCTGGTTGTCCCTTTGGTTGTGGTGCCGTTTTTCTTCATTTGCCCAGCGCATATAGGGCATCGGGGTCTGTTTGGAGTCACCCAGAAAGACAACCAGGCCCCTGTTACCACATGCAGGAGCCATTCCGGTGGATTGAGCAAGAAACGGGCCTGAATAAGGTCTGGAACCTTATATAAGCCCGTTTTATGCGGCCTGACCAGCAAATAGGCTGAAAATCAGACACACTTTTTGTCACTTAACCCTTTGTTTACGGCTATTGCTTGCGGTTTTGTCTGCCGTCTAGCGCACAAGCGCACTAGCGCACGACAATACCGTCGGAGTCAGCGTAGAGCGTCTCGCCCGGAACGAAGTCAATGCCGCCGAAGGAGACAACGACGTCGCGCTCGCCCTCGCCGGTCTTGGTGGACTTGCGCGGGTTGGTGCCAAGCGCCTTGCAGCCGAAGTCCATCTCGCCAATCAGCTTGGAGTCGCGAATCGCGCCGTTGACGACCACGCCAGCCCAGCCATTGTCCTTGCCGAGCCCCGCAATAACGTCACCGACCAGAGCCGTGTGCACAGAAGCGTCACCGTCGATGACGAGGACACCGCCTTCAGACGGCTCGGAGAGAACCTTCTTCAGCAGCGCGTTGTCCTGGAAGCACTTGACCGTGGAGATCTTGCCGCAGAACTCCAGGCGACCGCCGAGGTTACGCATCTGGGTATCGCAGGAACGCACGTCCGGGCCGATCTCGTCAACCAGGTCAGCGGTGGGGATGAATTCGATTGCCATAGGGGATTCAAGTCCTTCCGAAAATTGCTCGCATCAAGTGTTAAACCCATTGTTTCAAACTCAAGATGTGACTAAAGACATATGGTGCAAATTCGCTGGCGGCGATTGACACTCCGAAGGCCGGCCCAGATTGATTACTCTGGTGAGTCAGAACGCGCCGACAACCACACGCGCGCAGGAAGGGTAGAAGATGGCTGGGTTTAATTGGTTTTGGAAGGCTCTTAGCGGCAAGCAGGGGCGCAACCAAAAACGCAGCGTAGGGCTGGTGGCACGCGCCGCTGAGCTCGAGTCGCAGGTACAGGCGCTTTCCGACGTCGACCTCGCCGACTTCACCCGCCAACACGCCACCGACGCACCGGAGCTTTTAGCCGCGCTCCGCGAAGTCTCCCAGCGCACCCTGTCCATGCGCCCCTTCGATGTGCAGCTGCAAGGCGCACTGGCGCTCATGGAGGGAGACGTCGTCCAGATGGCCACTGGTGAGGGCAAGACCCTCTCCGGCGCCCTGGCTGCAGCAGGGTTCGCGCTGCGTGGCCACCGCGTGCATTCGGTGACCGTCAACGACTACCTCGCAGGCCGCGACGCGCAGTGGATGCAACCTCTGTTCGGGTTCCTAGGCCTCTCGGTGTCGGCTATTTCGCCGCAGGAGGGACCGGGGGAGCGTCGTAAAGCATATGCGGCAGACATCGTCTACGCCGCCGTCAACGAACTCGGCTTCGACGTTCTGCGCGACCGCTGCGCGCCGACCATCGAAGACCGCGTGCAGTCGCCCGCTGATGTCGCGATCATCGACGAGGCCGACTCCGTGTTGGTCGATGAAGCGCTGGTCCCGCTCGTGCTTGCCGGCAATGAGCCGGGCACAGCACCGACCGGACAGATCACCGACGTGGTGCGCCGCCTGCAGCTCGGCGACGACTACACCGTCGACGAAGGTCGTCGCAACGTCTTCCTCACCGATACCGGCGCCGCACGCGTCGAACGGCTGCTTGGCATCGGCTCACTGTACGACGCCGAACATGTCGGCACCACCCTGGTTCAGGTCAACGTTGCACTGCACGCCCACGAGTTGCTGCAGCGCGATGTCGACTACATCGTGCGCGACGGCAAGGTACAGCTCATCGACGCCTCGAAGGGACGCGTGGCGGAACTGCAGCGCTGGCCGGACGGTCTGCAAGCAGCGGTAGAGGCCAAGGAGGGGCTGCAGGTCTCGGAGGGCGGTCGCATCCTCGACTCCATGACCATCCAGCAACTCGTCGGCCGCTATGACATCACCTGCGGCATGACCGGCACCGCCACCTCCGCAGGAGACCAGTTCCGCGAGTTCTACGGACTTCACGTCTCCGTCATCGAACCCAACGTCCCATGCATTCGTGACGACGAGCCCGACCGCATCTACGCCACCACCGACGACGCGTTCGCCGCGCTTGTCGACGAGGTCGTGGAACTCAACGGCACTGGTCGACCAATACTCGTAGGCACCCGTGACGTGGCGGAATCGGAACGACTAGCCGATGCGCTGGTCCTGCGCGGCATCGAATCCTCGGTGCTGAACGCGAAAAATGACGAGCTGGAGGCCCAGGTCATCGCCAATGCTGGCGATATTGGCCGCGTGACGGTGTCCACCCAGATGGCCGGACGAGGAACCGACATCCGCCTCGGTGGGGCAGATGAATCCAACCGAGATGCGGTGGTCGAACGCGGTGGACTATGCGTTATTGGCCTGGGCAAGCACCGCACTGACCGACTGGACAATCAGCTGCGTGGCCGCGCCGGGCGCCAAGGCGATCCGGGCTCGTCGGTGTTCTTTGTCTCCCTGGATGATCCGGTGATTTCCGAGGGCGCTGCTGGCGAGACGCTGAGCGTGCTGCCCGAGGATGATGGCCGTGTCCGGGATAAGAGGGCATACCAGTTCATCGACCGCGCACAGCGAGTGACAGAGGCGACCATGCTGTCGATTCATGCGACGACGTGGAAGTACAACAAGCTCATCGGTGACCAGCGCGAGATTCTGGATGAGCGCCGGGAGAAACTGCTGACTACTAATGCAGCCTGGGAAGAACTGTCCAAGTTGGCATCGGCGCGGGCCAAGGAAGTCGAATCCGTAGTCGGGCGCGATGTCGCCGAGGATGCTGCCCGGGAAATCATGCTGAGCCACCTGGATCGCGGATGGTCAGACCACCTGGCGGATCTGGATGACCTGCGGGAGTCGATTCACCTGCGCGCGCTGGCTAAGGAAAGCCCCATTGATGAGTTCCACCGCGCCGCCATCGGCGCCTTTAAGAACCTGGTGAACAATGCCGTTACCGAGTCGGTGCAGACCTTCCAGGAGGTCGAAATCGACGGCGAAGGCGCACATCTGGAGGACACGGGTCTTGCTCGCCCGAGCTCGACGTGGACTTACATGGTCAACGACAACCCATTGAGCAATGGTGGTGGCTCGGTCGTCGGCTCGATTGCCGCGATGTTTAGGTAAGCCGTAACCACAAGTTTGGTAACAATTTGAAAATATTTCTCAGGTGACCGGCCTAGGTACACCCACAGAGAAAGCTCTCAGATGTCGGTATTTACGCATATCAATCATGTTGTACATACCCTGTCGGTGAGCTGCGTCACAACATGGTTGGGATTAGATAACAACATGAAAGCGGTTGGGGCGCTATTATCTAAAAAGTAACGAGTAAATCGCCCAAGGTTATCCCGGAGGGAAAGATATGACTAGCAATAGCGGCCAGCCAGAGGCATCGGTCGAGACCACCTCGGTCTTCCGTGCAGATTTGCTGAAGGAAATGGAGTCCGGCTCTAACACGGACTCCACGGTCTCCGGTGTTGAAGGACTTCCGGCGGGCTCGGCACTCTTGGTTGTCAAGCGGGGGCCAAATGCGGGTTCGCGTTTCCTGCTCGATCAGGCAGTCACCACCGCTGGTCGTCACCCGGACAGCGACATCTTCCTCGATGATGTGACTGTTTCCCGTCGTCACGCAGAGTTCCGCAAGAACGGTGACTCCTACGAGGTCGTCGACGTGGGATCGCTGAACGGTACCTACGTTAACCGCGAGCCGAAGAACTCCGCGGTTCTGGCTAATGGTGACGAGGTTCAGGTCGGTAAGTTCCGCCTCGTCTTCCTGATCGGTAACTAATTCGACATCGGTTAATGTCGGCACCTGTCGGCATTAACCCCTTATTTTTGTAAAGGCTCGGAAAAGACCAGTGGCAGCAGTACGCAAATCAGCAGTTTCGCAGCCGACTTCGTCGGAAAGCACTGCGAAGCAAGCACGCTCGGTGGGCAAGAAGAAGACCATCGGTGCTGTGCTGAAGGAAGTCAAGGTTGAGTTCCCTGATGTAACGCTGTCCAAAATTCGTTTTCTCGAGTCGGAAGGGCTGCTGTGCCCGTCGCGTAGTTCCTCGGGCTATCGTCGCTACAGCCAAGCGGACATTGACCGTCTGCGCTACATTCTGACCGTTCAGCGCGATAACTACTTGCCGCTGAAGGTTATTAAAGAGCAGCTCGACGAAATTGATGCGGGCAACGCTGGCGGCGACGGTCTGGCTTCGGTTACTCCACTGGTGACGGCGGATCAGTTCCGCGAAGCTGCAGTGGTCTCGCTGACGCAGGCGGAGCTGGCAGAGCGCACCGGCGCTAGCGAGAAGTTCATCACTGAGCTGGTCCGCGTCGGCCTGATTACTCCGGATACGCTGAACATGTTCGACGGCGATGACCTGCTCATCACTGAGACGGCAGTCAAGCTGGCTGAGTTCGGCCTGGATGCCCGCCACCTCAAAACTGTGCGTACCGCTGCGACCCGTGAGGCTGATTTGGTGTCGCTGGCAGCTAGTCCGCTGAGTAAGTCGCGTGCGGCTAGTGGCAAGCAGAAGGCTGTGGAAATGGGCCGTGAGATGACCGCGCTGATGGTCACGCTGCACGGCACGTTGGTCAAGCGCCAGGTCAACAAAGATCTGGGGAAGTAGTCAGTAGTCGCGCGTGAATAGCGGCTCGCTACAATTATCGCTGTTATGGACGAAAAACTCGTAGAAGTCAAGTTTCTAGACTGGATGGCGCATCCTCCTGAGGACGATCCGGTACTGCTCCTGCATGCCGAAGAGACTAACCGGATTATCCCGATTTGGATTGATTTGGCGACGGCGACGGAGTACTCCGCCCGCGAGACCGGCGCTACGCAGCGTCGCCCGGGCATGCATGACGTCTTTGTCGACACGCTGGACATGGTGGGGCAGAGCGCCCTACGTGGCCAGATTACGGGCGTGCATGAGGGCGTTTTCATCGCCAGCCTGGTGCTCGAAGGTGGCGCAGAGATTGATATGCGCCCCTCCGACCTAATCCTTATCGCCAGCGAGCTTGAGGTCCCGCTGTATGTTGCGCGCGATGTGCTCGACGCCACGTCGGTGTCGGCGCGTCTTGTCGCTACCAATGGCGGTTCGCTTACCGACGATACGGAGACCGACTCTGTCGAGGCATCGGTGTCGGAGTTTGCTGAATTTCTCGACAGTATTGATGCTGACTACTTCGCCGAGCCGCATGGTGATGCGGAGGACAAGAAGTCTGATGGTGAAGCCGACGGTGGCGCCGATTCAGCTTCCGATGGCGACCGTTAAACGTGTGACTGGAGTGAATAACTGGCTACTTTTGGGGTAGTTGTGACGCTTATTTCCTCCGGCGTGTCGCTGAATGACCCCATAAAAGGGGTAACTTTTCGGAAGTTATAGTTTCATCCCGTCCTGTGGTTTTGCTCCAGGGTTGTGCTTGAGCTGGGGAAACTGCGGCTCCAAACTCTAAACCTTAACTTTAGGTTTAGAGATTCGGCGTGTCGTGCTGTGATGTATTGACAGCCGATTAGCCTTGGCGAAAGATAAATAACGGCAGTGAAACTACCTCGGGAGAATTTATATGGTCGACGACAACAGCGGTTCGCTCTTTGGCGACAATGAGCTCCGTGCGTCGGACTCGCAAGAGCCGCGCGCGGTCCAGGAATCCCTGTTCGACATGGGACCGGACGAGCAGGTTGGCTACCGCGTTCCTATCGCATGTCAGGTAGCGGGCATTTCTTACCGCCAGCTGGACTACTGGGCACGCACCAAGCTGGTGGAGCCTTCTATTCGTACCGCCAAGGGGTCAGGTACCCAGCGTCTGTACTCCTTCCGTGACATCCTCGTTTTGAAGATTGTCCGCGGTCTGCTGGACACCGGTATTTCCCTGCAGAACATCCGTCTGGCTGTCGATCGCCTGCGTGACCTCGGCGTCGATGACCTGGCTACCATCACGCTGGTTTCCGACGGTCGCACCGTCTACCAGTGCCGCTCCAATGAAGAGGTCATCGACCTGCTCAACGGTGGCCAGGGAGTGTTCGGCATTGCTGTCCCGGGCATTATGAAGGAACTGACTGGCACCATCGCCTCCTTCCCGTCCGAGCGTATCGACGGTACTCAGGAGAACCCAGGTACTGGCATCGATGAGCTGGCTGAGCGTCGTCGCCGTCGCATCTCCTAACAGGCAATTGTATGGCTGAATAGCGGCGTCGCTGTTATGGCCTCCGCTCAAATAGCCGAAACAAGCTAAACAAAAACCGCCTTCCACAACTGGTTCCGTTTTTCCTCTCCCGAGGTTGGACCAGATGGAGGCGGTTTTTTGCTACTTACTCCGTACCGATAGCCGCAGCCAGCTGAGAGGCCAGGCCAGCGCCGTAGTCGGCCGCAATGCGCAGAGAGCCAGTAGTCATATTTGCCACTTCCTGCAGCTCGGGGCTGGAGCTGTCCCCGTCGGGAAGCACGATGACCTCAATCGTTACCGGGCGGTCCGGGCTAATGAGTTCCTTGATCCTCTCGACAGACTCGGCGGCATCGGCGCCCGAGGCATCGCGACCAGAGGTGAGCACGACGAGACGGTTCGGCTTGTCAGGGGAGTAGGTGTCGCGGGCGGCCTGGTAGGCATCGATAAGCGCTGGCCAGAACTGTGCCTCACCACCAGCCGGAAGTTCGGCCAGCGACCCCTTTACGGCGTTCGCGCCGTTGTTGGCCTCGTCATCGGGCGCGGGAAGTTCCGCGAGACGGTTCACCTCAGGTGCGAATGTCCACAGGCCGTAGCGGCCACCAGGTGCCGCATCGATAGCGCCGGAAAGTGCCGCAGACAGCGCCCCAACATCGACGCCCTCGGAGGTGTCAGCGAGCAGGAGCGCCGAACCCACCGCAGTTGCGGGCTGTTGCGCGTCCGGCTGCTCCAGTGCTGGCGGCAGCGCAAAAGAATCCGTCTGAATCTGCGAGAGCACTCCAAAGTTCTCCGCTACTTCAGGGCTGAAAGTGCTCTCAGCAGCTTCGCCGTCGGCGCCATGATCTGCTGCGAAGTTCCGGAAGTCCTCGGCCGCGCGAGCCGTGTTCTCGTCAATCTTGCCGCCGGAGCCAAAGGTGACAACTGGCGCGTGCAACTGGGGTGCATCCGCAGGGGAGACCAGCTTCAGCCCCTCGCCGGCCATCTGCAGCATGGGCTGGGTCGCGGCCACGCCGTCGAAATCAGCGACGTTCTGGCTGAGCATGGTCAGCAGAGTATTGGAGGTGTAGACCTCACCCAAGCCCGCGCGTTCGCGAGCGACATCCGGGCCACCGCCAAGTCGAGCACTGATCACCGCAGACAGTGCCGCATCGGAGCCACCGGGGGCGGCCACGCGCAATCCCGCAAGCTCTTCCCAAGTGGCGTTGTTCAGCTGGTCAGCACGATTGGTTGTGAAGGCCACGCCGCTGGCAATCGGCGGCAACCACGTCTTGGGGTTGTTGACCTTGACCTTGTCCGAGTTCTTCGCCTGGTCCACGAAAGAGATATCGGCGGGAATCCAGACGCCCGGAGTCATAATTCCGGTACCAGCTTCATCCGCAGCGGGGTCCTCCGGAGCTCCCTCACCAGCTTCAGCACCGCCAGCCTCAGTCAGGGCGTTCACAACCTCCTGCGAGCCCGCCACCGTAATCTGTGGCCGCACACAGAAGTCCCTCACCACGGGATTCGACTCGCCATAGTCCTGCACAAGCTTCTGTGCCGAGCCCACCGCAGCAGGATCAGCGGTCACCACCAGCGTCAGGTCACCCTTCGTACACCGTGCACGGTCAGCATCAATCGACGAATCGTTGCTCTTGCGCAGATTAACCCAGGCAAAAACCGCAGCCACCAGAACAATTACCACCAAGACGGCAATAAAAGGCCCCTTAGCCACTCGATAGTTGTTCTCTCCCGAGGCGTGTCGTCCCATGTCGTTCTAGCCCTTTCTATGCTGAGTGTGCTCGGCACTGTCGACTCGCAGCAGACCTCGTCGTAAAGCACAAACGCGCACGTAACTCCTGCCAACTTTACTGCGTGGACAAGGCGACATCTACCACTTCGAGAAGACGGCCGCGCAGAACATCGGCACGCGCGCTGAGCTCACGCTGGCGGCGGACGTACTCGGCCTTGCCTTCGGGCGTTTCGATGCGAATGGGCGCAAAACCCCAATCCCGCAGATCGTAGGGAGCGGCGCGCATATCCAACTCACGGGCACTGCACGCGAGCTCGAAAGTATCCAGCCACAGGTCGCCGGGGACCGCCTCGCCGAGCTTGGTCGCCCATTTATACAAGTCCATGTTGGCGTGCAGACACCCCATCTGCTCACAGTGCGGCTGTGTCTCGCGCGTCGGGGCAAACTCGTTGAGCGGCACGGCGTCGGGCGTGAAGAAACGGAAGGCGTCGAAGTGCGTACATCGAACCGTGTGGGCCTCGACGACCTCGTCCGTGCCTGCCTGACCCAGCCGCAGGGGCTCCGGGTGACGATGCTCGGGCTGGCGATACACCATCGCCCATTCATGCAGGCCAAAGCAGTCAAAGTGCGCCGGATTCGCGCGCGTCGAACGCAACAGATTGCCGATGTACGCCACCGTCGTACCTCGCTTATCGACGTACGCCGAAACATCCATGCGCGCCGTCCCAGAGGCGGTATCGGTGGGCTCCTTGCGGGCAGGGCTATCGGTAGTGTCGTCCGTGTCGAGGGTAAAGAACTTCAGGTGACTGATGTCTTTGGCCGTCGCACCGGGAAGATCTACGCCGATGCCCGGTGACCAGCGGCGGAGTTGGCCGGGTTTAACGGGGTAGTACTCGAAGATGAAGTCCCAGACCGGGTGGCGCTGGCCGCGACTGCGACGGGACAGGCGGTCGCGGGTCAGGACATCGACGCGGGCGATATGCCTTGCTTTGGCTTCACGCCAATCGAAAGACGAATCGGGCGTAGGCGTCACGGCTGGCGCCCCTGCGTGCTGCCCGGTCGGGTCCGGGGCTGGTTCACGGTCGAGTGCTGCTTTGGCGCACCGCTGCGACGCGGGGAGACCTCGTGGGTCCAGTCGCGCACGACACCGACCTGCTCCTCGATGAGGTCCTCCAGAGCCACGATGCCGATCTGCTCCGCGCCGGAGAAAGCACCAGTCTTCGGAGCGATGCTTGCCGGGGCGTTTGCGCGCAGGTGCGGCTTTGGCATGCGAGCGCGTACAGCCACTGCCATGTGGGCGCTGTAGCGGCGCATGATGCGCAATCCCTCATCCAGCGTGGCATCGATCGGAATCTCAATCATCGGGCGAATCTCGTCATCGGGGATGGCTGTCTCTGGGCCGGAGGCAGGATCCATGACGCGGTCGAGGACATCTTTCACGTGAACATAGCCGCGGTACTCGTTGGGTTCATTGTTGGCTGCAGCGACGGGGAACCGGGAGAATCCAGTTTCGGTGACCGCCGTCTCTAGGTCGCCCACAGTCGGTGCGGTGGGGAGGCGCCGAATTTGCTCGTGCGGAATCAGTACCTCCTCAATGGTGCGCGTGGCCGAAGCCAGTGTGCGACGAAGGCGGACGTGCTCCTCGCTGTCAAGGAGCCCCTCTTGACGAGACTCCGCAATCATCGATGCCAACTCAGTGGAATCGACAGTGGTGTCGAGCTCATCGCGCTGCTCAATGCCGAACAGCTTAAGCGTATGGCGAGCCATCCAGTTAAACAGCAGCAACAGCGGCTTGGTCAAGCGGTAGAAGACCATGTGAACAGGAATAAGCAGCATGGCCATCGTTTCCGGTCCTGCCAGCGCGATATTCTTCGGCACCATCTCACCGAGCATGATGTGCAGCACTGACACCAGCATCAATGCGATGGCAAAGCTCAGCGGGTGCAGCAGCGACTCCGGAATACCCATGGCGTGGAAAGGAGCTTCCAGCAGATGTGCCAGCGCCGGTTCAGAGACCTTACCCAGCAGTAGCGAGGCAATGGTGATGCCCAGCTGTGCGGCGGCGAGCATCATCGACAGGTGCTCAGAAGCATTGATAACTGTGCGTGCGCGCTTCTTTCCCTGAGCCAGCAGCGCTTCCAAACGGTCACGGCGCGCAGCAATAAGTGAGAACTCCGCGCCCACGAAAAACGCGTTGACCAACAACAAGAAGAAAGTCAGGAGGATTCCAAACCAGTCACTCATAGGTTGAACATCTCCTTAGCGCGCTCGTTGGTCACAGGAATCAAAATGGCACGGTCCACGCGGCGGTCATCCATCGCCAGAATGCGGGCGTACCAGCGTCCGGCGATACCCGATTCGAACTCGTCCATGAAGTCGCGTTCGGTCTCTGGCAGCAGGACGACGTCACCGACCTCCGGGATGCGACCGAGCGCAAACATAATCAAGCCACCGAGCGTTTCGAAGCTACCTTCTGGGGCGAAGTATCCGACCTTGGTCGGCAGCTCGTCGGTACGCACAAGGCCAGAGCAGTTCCAACCTTCGATCGCGCGTTTGACTTCCTGCTCGGACTCCTTGTCGTCGTACTCATCCCAGACCTCGCCAAGAATTTCCTCGACGACATCCTCGATGGTGACAATGCCGGCGATGCCGCCGTACTCATCGGCGACCAGCGCAATCTGCGAGCCGGCCGAACGCACGGCCTCCAGTACGGCATCGCCGTCCAGCGACTGCGGCAGCGTCGGCACAGGCCGTGCAATCTCCCGCATGGTGGTGGTTGAGCGCTTCGCCGCAGGCACCGCAAATGCGTCCTTGACGTGGACAACACCGACAGTGGCATCGAGGTCCCCGTCAGTAATGGGGAAGCGGGAATGCCCCGATTCGATAGCGACAGCCAGCAGATCCAGCGCCGTGTCATCGACATCGAGGGAGGTAATCGTCGACCGCGGCGTCATTAGGTCCTCCGCCGTCGTTTCGCCAAAGCGTAACGACGACTCGAGTACAGCGGCCTTCGACTCATCCAATGCACCCTGCTCCGCAGAATTACGTACCAGTGCTTCCAGCTCCTGAGGGGAACGCGCTGAAGCCAACTCATCCGCCGGTTCAATACCGAGCTTGCGCACCAGCCAGTTCGCCGTGGCATTCAGCGAATGGATGAAGCAGTGGAACACCCAGTTAAACGCCATCACCGGACGAGCCGTAACTCGCGCTACTGCCAGCGGCTCTGTAATCGCGACATTCTTTGGCACCAACTCGCCATAGACCATCGACAACATCGTGGCCACGATGAGGGCAAGAATCAGTGCGGTCGGTCCCGCTGCAGACTCGCTGAGCCCCATCCAATGCAACATCGGCGTGAAGTACTGTGCCAGCACCGGTTCCGCGAGGAAACCAGTTGCCAGCGTGGTCAACGTAATGCCCAGCTGTGCACCGGAAAGATGGAAGGACAGTCGATTATGCGCCTTGTGAACGGCCTCAGCAGGTGCATCCGCTGAACGGGCGCGGTCGGCGTCAATCGTAGATCGCTCCAGTCCCGTCAGCGCGAATTCAAACGCCACAAAGAGGCCGGTGCCAGCGGTTAGCGCGATAAAGCCGACAACCGCGACAATATTGAGAACAATATCCACTGATTATCTCTTCTTCTTTTTCCCTCGCTTGGGGCGGTGTACGCGACCGCCAGCACGATTCTTTCCGCTTGCCGACGGACCGCCGCGCCCGCGGTAACCGGCACCACCAGCACCGCCTGCCGATTGGCTCTGATCTTGACGAGCCCGGCGCGGACGCCGTGCGCCCAGTTCCTTGACAAATCGCGGCAGTCCCGGAGCGGCGCGCAGCTCTTCAGCTTCAACGCCGGCCCCTGCCAGCAGCTCGCGGGCCTGATCAACCTGGCGGTCACGCACAATCATCGCTACCGTGCCGGAAGCACCTGCACGAGCCGTCCGACCCGAGCGGTGAATATACGTCGCGGAATCCCTTGGCGGATCCGCGTGCACAACCAAGTCAAGAGCATCGATATCAATGCCACGAGCGGCCACATCCGTGGTGACGAGGACATTGATTTCACCCTCGGCAAAGGCCTTGAGGACCGCGCGACGAGTTGCCTGGCCACGATCGCCGTGGAGGAAACCTAACTTGATGTCGTAGAACTGTAGAAACTTAGCCAGCTGCACGACACGCGCCTTAGAGTTGGCGAAGATGACGCACTGATCCTTGCGGGAGGCAATCCAGGCGACCACTTCGTCGGCTTCGTTGTTGTCCTCCACCCGAAGTAACAGATGCCGCATATTGCGCATGGTCAACCGGGAGGCAGTGACCTTGTGCTTCGCAACTTCAGTGCTACTTGCGCGACGATCGCGAATAAGCCCCGCGGCGTCGTCGTTAATCGTGGCGGAAAAGACCATGCGCTGTGCCGACTTCGGGCACGCACGGACCAGGCCCAGAACATCGGGCAGAAAGCCCATGTCAGCGAGCATGTCCGCTTCGTCGACGACGACAGCGAGGACGTGCTCAAGGCTGAGTAGACCGCGGCGGCGCAAATCGTGTGCGCGACCCGGTGTGACCACAGCGATATCGACTGGTGCCGCGAGCAGAGTCTGCTGCTTGGCCACGGAATCACCGCCGACCAAGCTCAAGACACGCAGACCTGCAGCGGCACCGATGTCAGCCAGGACATCAGCAATCTGATCTGCGAGTTCGCGCGTTGGCGAAATAATTAGCGCGCGCGGGTAACCGGGAAGCGCTGGAGAGGCGTTATTGAGTAACGCGACCAGCGGAATGCCGAATGCGAGCGTTTTGCCCGAGCCTGTAGGGGCCTGCGCAAGAACGTCCTTGCCAGCGAAAGCATCTGGCAAAGTCGCCACCTGCACGGCAGTAGGCGAAGTTATGTGCTGGGCACGCAGAATACTCACAATCGCTTCCGGCGTGCCCAACTGTCTGAAATCACTGGACTCAGCAGGAGGGGGCATGCTTGTTAGAATACCGCTATCCCCGGACAGCCATGCAATAGGCACGTCCGGTGAACTGGAAAACTACCGTCCCATGACATTTACCAACCGCGACCCGGTTGCGCATAGGCCTCGCGCTCGAGAATGGCGGCTCGACGGAAGATGTTGCGGATAGATTTGAGCTCCGCATCGCTGGCCGTAGACATATTCTCTTCAAGGACCTCGAGAGCCTGCTGAACACTGTCAACATACTCGGGGTCGGAATACACCTCCACCCAGTTCGCGATCGCGGAATCCTCATCAACCAGCGATTTTCCTTGCAGAGTCAGCTCGGTTGCAATCCACATTTCGGCGACGATACTGGTTACGGCGACCCGATATGGGTTGAAAGCGCTACAGGAAGAATGCACGTCCAGCAAAAGCTGTGTGATGGTTGTCGGCTCGATGTCCTCGAGCGCCGAAGAAGTCTCTTCCAGCCCGTTATTGCTCAATTCCAACGCACGCACCAGGGCTTCCTGTGCGAGTGACGACCACAGAACCTGTTCCTTCGGGCAGGGTGCTTTGGTTGCCAGATGCGACAGGACTGGGAAAACTTGGTGCAAGTACCAGGCCTCTTGCGCTACGAAGAAGTTGGTTTCGTCCGAGGAAAGGTCGCCGCGGAGCATCGTGGGGACGCTGAACATTCCGCCAATCTCGGCAACGATGTCCTCGATGTCCCGCCACAGCTGGGAAGTAAAAGGACCAGCCGGAGCAATCTGGAGTGAGTGGCCGAAGAAAGATTCCAGCTCCTTCGGCGGCTGCTCAGTATCAGTGCCTTCGACGGCCTCCGGGTAAAAACTGGAGTTCAGATGCACTGGTTGCATTCGGCGAAGCGCGACCTTTTCCAGGCGACGAGCCCTGTGGCCGTGGTCAATGGGGCCGTGCCCCTGGCCGACGTTGAGGTTATCCGCGAAACGAATGGACTCGCTGAGCCAGCGCGTAGTCCAGCGCAGGGCGTCGTTGATCGCTGAGCCCCCACCAATCCGTGTGGCTAGAGCAGCGGACAGCGAACAACCCGTGCCATGGGTGTTCTCAGTGTGAATGCGGGGAGAAGAGCTGAAGAAAACCTGGCCATCGGGGAAGGCCACGGCATTGCCGGCTTCCTCATCACTTAAGTGACCAGTCTTTGCAATCACGATGACATCGTTTTTGCTCGCGAACTCCAGTGCCTGTTCAATCAGCTCAGTGAAGTCGCTGGCCTCCGGGGCGTCGGCAAGCAATGCCAGTTCGGGAACATTCGGCGTGATGACGGTGGCTTCCGCGACCAAGTCGCGCATTGCGTCCATGGCATCTTCGTCAAGCAGACGGTCGCCAGAGGTGGCGACCATAACCGGATCGAGAACAACCACGGCTGGCTTGGTCTCCCGAACCCAGTTGGTGACGGCCTGCGTGAGTTCGCGTGAACCCAACATGCCAATCTTCACCGCGTCGATGGTGACATCCTCAGTTACAGCAGCCAGCTGCTCGACGAGGAAGCCAACAGGTGGGGTGTGGACGGCACGAACGCCCACGGTGTTCTGAGATACCAAAGCGGTGACCACGCCCATGCCATAACCACCGGCGGCGGCGATTGATTTTAAATCGGCATGGAGCCCAGCGCCACCTGTTGGGTCTGTGCCGGCGATGGAAAGAACTCGTGGCACAAAATCAGGCTTTGCCTTCTTGGGAAATGGCATCTCAGACCCCTTTTAACTTCAAGAGCGTGAAGCGACAGACTTCAAGACTACGCTTCAACCTCGGAGCGGTCGCCAGACCAGAGGGTGTGGAAAGCACCCTCGCGGTCAACACGCTGGTAAGTGTGCGCACCGAAGTAGTCACGCTGCCCCTGAACCAGTGCTGCCGGCAGACGCTCCGCACGCAGGCCGTCGTAGTAAGCCAGCGAAGAGGAGAACACCGGAGCCGGGATACCCATCTGTGCTGCAGTGACGACAACGTCGCGCCACGCGTCGAGGCACTCGGTGACCTGGTCACGGAAGTACTCGTCGAGTACCAGCGCCGGCAGCTCCGGATTGCGGTCGTACGCTTCCTTGATGCGGTTCAGGAACTGTGCGCGGATGATGCAGCCACCACGCCAGATGGTCGCCAGCGCACCGCGGTCAATCTCCCAGCCGTACTCCTTGGCACCAGCGTTAATCTCATCGAAGCCCTGCGAGTAGGCAACGATCTTGGAAGCGTAGAGCGCCTTACGGACGCGCTCCACAAAAGCATCGCGATCTTCCGGTGCCTTAGCCAGGCTTCCCGACGGCAGGTTGCGGGCAGCCTCACGCTGAGCAAGGGAAGACGACAGGGCGCGAGCGAACACGGCCTCGCCAATACCAGTTACTGGAATGCCCAAGTCCAAAGCGGCCTTGACCGTCCAACGGCCGGTGCCCTTCTGGCCAGCAGCATCAACGATGACATCCACCAGCGGCTTGCCTGTCTTCTCATCGGCCTGAGAGAGAACCTCAGCGGTAATCTCGACCAGGTAGGAGTCCAGGTCGCCCTTATTCCACTCGCGGAAGATATCTGCAATCTCGGCAGGGGTGAGGCCAGCGGCCTCACGCAGCAGGTGGTAGGCCTCGCCAATGACCTGCATATCCGCATACTCGATGCCGTTGTGGACCATCTTTACAAAGTGGCCAGCGCCATCGGAAGAAATGTGAGTACAGCACGGAACGCCATCAACGTGAGCGGAGATGGACTCCAGCAGCGGGCCGAGGGACTCGTAGGACTCCTTCGTTCCACCCGGCATAATGGATGGGCCAGTCAGAGCACCTTCTTCACCACCGGAAATACCAGTGCCAACGTAGTGCAGGCCACGGGCGCGAATAGCCTTCTCGCGACGGATGGTGTCCGTGTAAAGAGAGTTACCGCCATCAATGATGATGTCGCCGGGCTCCATCACGTCGGCAAGCTGATCGATGACCGCATCAGTAGCGGCACCTGCCTGAACCATGATCAGAGCGCGACGCGGGCGCTCCAGCGAAGCGACGAACTCTTCAATGGTCTCGGACGGGATGAATGAGCCTTCATCACCGTGTTCAGCGATGAGGGTGCGAGTTTTCTCCGGACTGCGGTTGTACACGGCAACGGTGTGTCCCTTGTGGGCGAAGTTGCGTGCGATATTCGAGCCCATGACGGCGAGCCCGACGACACCAATTTGTGCGAGTTCATTGTTATCGGTCATGCCCACCATCTTAAAGCCTGGCCGGGGTTCGTTGTATCTGGGACTCAGAAATTGTTACTGCTTTTAACGTTGAAACTGCCACGAGTGATGGCGTGCGCTGGCACAATGTTTGGCATGACTGACGAGACTATTGCGAATAATGGCAGTTCACAGGACTCTAACTCTGCAGCTTCCGTCGCCGAGCAGGCGAAGAGGAAGGCGCTGCGCGATTATATGACACTGGCGACGAAGGCTAGCCAGGAAGCGCTGAGCGATGAGGAGCTGGCTGTTTTTAACAGCACCTTGGGCGATAACGGAATCGGCGGTCTAGATACCTTGCTGGGCACGAAGTTTGTCCATGTCGGGCCGGAGCGAATTCAGATGGAGCTCGAGGTCGGGCCCGACCACCTGCAACCGTGGGGCCTAGCCAATGGCGGTGTTTATTGCTCGCTAGGTGAGACTGCTGGCTCTATTGCTGGTTTCGTTGCCTGCGGTGCGAAGAAGCCGGTCGTCGGTGTGAACAATAACACCGATTTCTACCGCTCCGCCCGGGCTGGCGAGGTAATCGTTACCACGGCGGAGCCAGAGTACCTGGGGCGCACCATGCAACTGTGGCGCATTGAGCACACCCGCAAGGCAGATGAAAAACTGTTGGCCCGCACCAACCTACGAATTGCGGTACTCGACAAGCCGCTGTAGCAAATCGTTATAGGTGGTAACGGGCCTGGTAGGAAGCTCGCAGGTGGCTTGTCGTGATTAGCTGTTTTCTAATCTGGCCACCTGCAAGTTAACTACTTGTTCCTTTTTGCGCGGTGCTCGCGGCGAGTGTCGCGAACCTCCAGCGGCAGATCCTGCTCAGCCTTGTCCTTGTTGAACTCGGCCAGGCGGTCGATGGCGTTGCGTGCGTACATCTGCTGGCGGGTGGAAACCATCTGCCAACGGTTGCGATCCAGGACGTTCAGGCCCCAGCTGACGCAGGAGACGAGGCGGTTGCGGAAGCCCACCAGGAACATCAGGTGGACGGCCAGCCACAGAATCCAGCCGATGAAGCCGGTAACCTCAACCTTGCCCATCTTCACCACTGCGGAGAAGCGGGAGACGGTTGCCATGGAGCCCTTATCGAAGTACTCGAACGGCTGACGCTCTGCGACATCGCGGCCGTCGGCCTCAGCTGCAATGTTGGCGGCGACGTACTCGCCACCCTGAATAGCAACCTGAGCAACACCCGGCAGGTTCTCGCGGTTGGACATGTCGCCCACGACGTAGACGTTCTTGTAGCCACCAGCTGTCATGTCCTCGTTGACAACGACACGGCCAGCGCGGTCGGTCTCGGCGCCAGTCTGCTCGGCAATCATCTTGCCCAGCGGGGAAGCGGACACGCCGGCGGACCAAATCTTGCAGAACGACGGGATGAACTCCTCGGTTCCATCCTTCATGTTCTTGTAGGTGACTCCCTCTTCATTGACGTCAGTCACCATCGCGCCCAGCTTGACGATGACGCCCATCTTCTCCAGGGACTTCTGAGCCTTGCGGCCCAGACGCTTGCCAAACGGCGGCAGAACCTGTGGTGCGCCGTCGAGCAGGACGACGCGTGCAGCGTGCGGGTTGTAGCTGCGGTAGGACGATGCGAGGGTGCGGTTAGCCAGCTCGGCCAGCTGGCCAGCAAGCTCAACACCAGTCGGACCAGCGCCGACAACAACGAAGGTCAGCAGGCGCTCGCGCTCAGCCGGATCGTTGGTCAGCTCGGCGCGCTCAAACGCGCCGATGATGCGGGCACGGATTTCGAGTGCGTCGTCGATGTTCTTCATGCCCGGAGCAAACTCGGCAAAGTGATCATTGCCGAAGTAGGACTGGCCAGCGCCAGCGGCAACCAGGAGGTGATCGTATTCCCACTTGGAAGTCTGGTGACCCAGTTCCGAAGTCACAACCTGCTTTTCGACGTCGATGTCGGTGACATCGCCCTTGACAACACGAACGTTCTGAACACCGTCGAAGATCGTACGAGTGGACGGAGCGATTTCGCCCGAGGACAGGATGCCCGTTGCTACCTGGTAGAGCAGTGGCTGGAACAGGTGGTGGTTAGTGCGGTCGATGAGAGTGACGTCGACCTCGGCGCCCTGCAACTTCTTCGCCGCGAACAAGCCACCGAAACCCGAACCGATGACGACCACGTGCGGGCGTCCGGAGTGCGGGCGGTACGGAGTCTCGGTCATGTATTTTCTCCTCACAGACTTGAAAGTTCTCGAAGTTTTAGATTCGGCTTTTAGCCGGCAAGCCACAATAGTAATCCTCTCGGTGCGCCACCGCCTATTCTGGGTCCCTGCGCGGTAGGCTGCGAGAGCAAACTCAGTTCGTTATTCGTACCTTTATGCGGCGCGATTGTTAGGAGGTTCGGGCAGGGTGAATTCGGCAAGCCGGCAGGCAATTGACGCAGAGCGATGGCCTCGGGTTGCGCGTATTCCAGAGGGGCGTTTTCTAGCGAAACGTGCCGAAATGATGGAACGCTCTTTTGAGCGACTCTGCCAGGATAACGGCATTGAACTGGTTGAATCCGGTGAGTTTGTCGGGGAGTCTTTCATTACTCGGTCGACGGGTGACGCCGATTTGGCTATCGACGGAGTCGGTGGTGCCAGCTCTAGCGGCGGCAGTGAATCTCCCACTAGTTCTGAATCGTTTCGTCCAGTCGTTTTCAGCGTCATTGATCCTGTTTTCTATTCTCGACTAGCTGATTCAGAATGGCTCGGATTGGGGGAGGCCTATCTCGCGGGCGAATGGTCCAGTGATGATTTGCCAGAGCTTCTCAGCCGACTGCTCAGCGCCGAGCTTGATATTGCTTCGTTGGGGCCGCTGGCACGTGGTCTGATGAAAGTCGCGCGTTCACGTCCGCGTCTCGATGGGCCAGATATGGCGGGAGAGTTGCCGACCTCATTGCTCGAGCTCTATTCCGGCGAATTGCTGATGGGCGGTTCCGGCCTGTTCGCCTCCGGAGTGCGAACCTCGTCGCGGGAACAGATTCAAAACTATGCCCGTGGTGCTGGCAAGGGTGGGGTTCCCTCGCACTGGTCAGTTGACGTGACTTATGTCGATGCCCCGAAATCCGTCGCGCGTGCCGATTTTCTGCATGCCCAGGTGCGCAATATTGAGCACATCCTCGATCTTGCTCGAGTCCGGGCCGGAGACCGTGTCGCCGAATGGCCGTCGGCAGGCGGAGAAATTTCCCTTCGGGCTGCAGAAAGAGGAGCGGGCGCGGAGGTTATTACCGTCTCTGATGACCACACCGAAACGGTGCTGGAACGGGTGGAAAAAGCCGGATTGCGCGGCGCGGTCGATGTGATCCAGATGGATCGCAACATTCCGTCGCCACGCGAATTCGAGTCCGACTTCGAGGCGGTTATCAACGTCGGGCGTCTGGAGACCTTCGGTCGTGCAGGTGCGCTGCGCTGGCTGAAGAGCGCCGAGCGTCTGCTTGTCGACCGCGGCACCATCGTCGTCCAAATGGTGGTAGCGACGGACAAATTCGATGCGCTCGCCGAGCGCAGCTTGGACCTCGTACGCGCTTATGTGTGGCCGCAGCTGCAGCTTTTCACCATGGAAGAGCTGCGCAAGATGGTGGACCGGGAAACCTGCCTGCGCATCGCGGCGGAAGAGTACATTCCGGCGCACTTCGCGACGACCTTGCAGCTCCAGCGAGATTTCTTTGCGGCGCATGCGCGCGAAGCCGCTGGTATCGGCTACGACAGAGTGTTCCGGAGGATGTGGAATTACTATCTGTCGCTGTTTGAAGCGCTCGTGCGCGCAGAGAAAGTCACGCTCGTGCAGGTCGAGCTCGTGCATGCGCCACGCAGGCCTCACTAGCAGTGGGCAGCTCCGGGCGCGTTGGAAATTCGCCAGATAAATAAAGCCTGTAAAAATAAATCACGTTTTTAGGCAAAACCACCTCAAAGGCGATGTTTAGGGTCTAAAAACGAAACTATGAACGCACAGAGCACCACACGTACTGCAGACATTGTTGTCGTCGGCGCCGGACTTGCCGGATTGGTCGCGACGTATGAGGCCACGCAGGCCGGCAAGAAGGTCATCCTTGTCGACCAGGAGAATGCCAACAACCTCGGCGGACAGGCTTTCTGGTCGCTGGGAGGAATCTTTCTCGTCGACTCGCCAGAGCAGCGCCGCCTGGGAGTCAAGGACAACCGCGAGCTCGCTGAAGCTGACTGGTTCAACTCCGCGCAGTTCGACCGCGAGGAAGACAACTGGGGACGCAAGTGGGCCAAGGCCTATCTGAACTTCGCGGCAGGGGAGAAGCGTGACTACCTCCGCAATCTCGGCGTGAAGTTCCTGCCTGTCGTCGGGTGGGCTGAGCGCGGTGAAGGGCGTGCCGACGGTCACGGTAACTCGGTACCCCGATTCCACCTCACCTGGGGCACAGGCCCCGAAATCGTCCGCGTATTCGCAGAGCCGGTCGCTGAAGCTGCGAAGAAGGGGCTGGTGGAATACTGCCATCGCCACCGCGTTGACGAGGTGATTGTCGAAGATGGCCGCGCCGTCGGCGTGCGTGGCAAGATTCTGGTTCCCTGTGAATCTTTAGAGCGAGGAGTGGCGTCGTCACGTGAGGAAACAGGGGAGGACTTTGAGATCCTCGGGTCGGCCGTGTGCATTGCGACGGGCGGTGTTGGCGGCAACCTGGAAGCCGTGCGTAAGTGCTGGCCGACCGAGCGCCTGGGCGAGATGCCGAAGGACATGGTCTGCGGTGTGCCAGAGCATGTTGACGGCCGTGGTATCGAGATTGCAGAGCAGGCCGGCGCAAACCTCGTCAACCGTGACCGCATGTGGCATTACACCGAGGGCATGAAGAACTGGAATCCCGTGTGGCCGAATCACGGTATCCGTATCATCCCGGGGCCGTCGGCCATGTGGTTTGACGCAGAAGGAAATCGCCTGCCAGCGCCATATATTCCGGGCGCGGATACTGTCGGCACGATGAAGCACATTCTGGCCACCGGACACTCGTACTCCTGGTTTGTGCTGAATAAGAACATCGTGGCCAAGGAGTTTATTTTCTCTGGCTCAGAACAGAATCCGGATCTGACCGACAAGGAGATCAAGAAGCTGATTGGCAAGGTGACCTCTGGTGTCGCCGCACCTATTCAGGCGTTCATGGACAACGGCGAAGACTGGGTGGTTGCCGACGATCTGCCAAAGCTGGTCGAGGGGATGAACGAGATTGTGGAGGCGAGCTCGGGCGGAGAGTCCGGAGCCGCAGCGCCGAAGATTGACCTGGAGAAGCTCGAGGAACAGATTCGTCAGCGCGACATGCAGACCGGTAATCCCTTCTCCAAGGACTACCAGGTCAATTACGTCAACGTGGCCCGGAACTTCCTCGGGGACAAGATCATCCGCTCCGTGCCGCCATCACCGATTTTGGATCCGAAGAACGGCCCACTGATTGCTATTCGTCTGCGCATGCTGACCCGCAAGACGCTCGGAGGCATCGAGACCACCCTCGACGGCCAGTGCTTGCACCCGGACGGAACTCCCTTCGAGGGGCTCTACGCCGCAGGCGAGGCCTCTGGCTTCGGTGGCGGCGGCGTCCACGGCAACAACGCGCTGGAAGGTACATTCCTGGGCGGCTGTATTTTCAGTGGCCGCCAGGCAGGCCGCGCGATGGCGGAAGTGGTTAAGTAGCTCCCGCATACCGCACGGCTCGGTGGAAGAAACCGCGCCTACTCCAGCCCGATGGAGAATGCACTTTCCAGGTCGTGCTGAGAGTAGGTGCGGAAAGCCAGCTGAGTCTGGGTGCGAATAACACCGTCGACCTTGCTGATGAGATTTGGAATGATTTCCGCCAAATCATCGTGATTAGTTGCGCGCACCACGACGACCAAGTCCCAGTCACCAGTAACGGAGTAGACCTCAGTCACGCCGTCGATCTCGACGATGGTCTCGGCGGCCTCCGGAATCTTGTCAGCTTCGACATCGATGGACACAATTGCGGTAATCAAACTCATGGCTGCCTTTCCTCGGAGTTTAAACGTGGGGCCCGCTTGAATAGCGTGGCCCGGACCGCAAGGTACGCAAGATTGCTCAAGATACTGCGGCCCGGAATTTCATTTCTGTCACGATTCTACTGATTTCCAGAAAACAGCCTGGAGGATCCGGACGAAAGGCGGTAAAAAGGGCGCTATGACACAAACCGCATTTCAGTCCAACCCAGTCCAGCTTTCCGGAGACCTGCCCGAGGTGGGCAACAAGGCTCCGGAGTTTACCCTCACCGGTGGCGACCTCGGGGAGGTCACCAACGAGACCTTCGCTGGTAAGAAGGTCGTCTACAACATCTTCCCGTCGGTAGACACCGGTGTTTGTGCAGCTTCGGTGCGTCACTTCAACGAGGACGCTGCTGGGCTGGACAACACCGTCGTGGTTAATGTTTCGCGTGACCTGCCGTTCGCTCTCGGCCGCTTCTGCGCTGCAGAAGGCCTGGACAACGTTGAGGTTGCCTCGGACTTCCGCCACGGCTTCGGCGAAGCCTTCGGTGTTGTCCAGCAGGATGGCCCGCTCGCTGGCCTGCTTGCTCGTGCCGTAGTCGTCACTGACGAAGAGGGCAAGGTCATTTACAACCAGCTGGTCGATGAGATCACCACGGAGCCGGACTACGACTCCGCACTGGCTGCACTGAAGTAATTAGCTAACTAGCTTTCAGCAGCAAGTAACCAGCTGGAATCGACGGGGCTCGTCGGCGCGCTCGCTAGGCTGTTGCCTGGCGGACTTCGCCGACGAGCTCTTCTAGTACGTCCTCCAGCGCAACGATTCCGTTGACAGAGCTCTCCGAAGTACTATTTTCCTCCGTCACCAAGGCGAAGTGAGCCTGCTCGCGCTGCATCAGCCGCATGACCGTCTGGAGCTTGGCATCCGGGCTGACGCTTGCAAAGGTGCGAATCAGATTCCGCGGGAAGGGTCGGTTGCGGTGACCGTCGTCAAGCGAGAGCAAATCCTTGACATGAAGGTAGCCGATGAAGCTGCTGTCGGCATCGGTGATGGGGAAGCGGGAAAAGCGCGTGCGTGCGCTGAGCTCTTCGATGTCGGCGACGGTGGCGTCGGAGCCAATGGTGACGAGGGTGTCGAGTTGCATAGTGACATCCGCGGCGGTGAGATGCTCGAAGCCGAGAGCTTTGTGGAGGAGCGCGAGCTCGTCATTGTCGAGAAGGCCCTGACGCCCGGACTCGGCGACGAAATCTTGCACCTGACTAGCGGTGAAGGAGGAATCGACCTCGTCCTTCGGAGTGGCGCGAAGAACCTTGCGAACCACGATGTTCGACGTCGTATTCATCGCCCAGATAACCGGATTGAGCACCCGCACAATCACATACAGCGGAATAGCCACGAACTTCGCCGTCGGGCTGGGAGCCGCAATAGCGATGTTCTTCGGCACCATTTCGCCGACAACCATGTGTAAGAAAGTGACAATCAGCAGCGCCAACGCCAGCGCAACCACGTGGGCGGTGCCCGCGGGGAGTCCCAGTGCTGTCATGTAGGGCTCGAAGAAGTGCGCAATCGCAGGCTCGCCGACGGCACCGATGAGCAGGGAACAGGCGGTAATGCCCAGCTGTGTTGCCGCCAGGGAGACCGACACGTTTTCGATACCGCGCAGCGCGTACTTTGCGCTGGTAGAGCCGCTGACGGCATCCGGTTCAATTTGATCGCGGCGAGCCGAGACCATCGCAAATTCAGCGGCGACAAACCAGGCATTGAGGGCCAACAGCAAAATAAGAGTAAGTAGTGGCATGTTCTAGCCCTCCTTTTCGCTGTTGTGCTCGACGTGGTTGTGACTGGTTCCGTCCTGGTGAGCGCCTTCATCCGTGCGCGTGACCTTGTTGCCGGCGCGGTCCACCTGGACACGAATACGGCCAACGCGGTGACGCGCCATGCGCTCGACTCGAAATGCAACTTCAGCGGTGGTAGGCAAGTTCTCCTCATCGAGGTTTTCGTGGTCGGTGGCTTCGACCGTAATCGTGTCGCCGAAGCGAGGCATGCGATCCAAGCGTTCGGTGATAAATCCACCAATAGTGTCGGATTCTTCGCCCTCCGGCAGGACCAGGTTTAGGATCTCTCCCAACTCATCAGGGCGCATGAGACCGGAAACAATCACCGTATTGGGGCTAATCCGGCTGTAGAGCAACGAACGATCGTCCTGTTCATCGTCAATTTCACCGACGATTTCCTCGACGAGATCCTCCAACGTCACAATGCCGTCCGTGCCGCCGTACTCATCGACAACCACCGCGAACTGGTATGCATCCTCACGCAGTTGACGCATCAGCGGATCAAGTGTGGTCGAGTCATTTACCACGAGTACATCTTTGGCCAGGCTCGCAGCCGACGTCGTCAAGCGTTGTGCGTGTGGCACGCTGAGCAGGTCGGTGTAATGCACCACGCCGCGAATGTCGTCGACGCTATTGCCAACGACGGGGAAGCGTGCATGTCCAGAATCTGCGACGACCGTCAGCATCTCTGCGACGCTCTGATCTTCGATAAAGATGATCTGTGTGCGTGGCGTCATCACATCAGCCGCCGTGCGCTCGCCGAACTCGATCGATCGCGCCACCAACTCGGCGGTCTGCGGGTTAATTTTTCCTTCATCGCTAGAGCGCGTGACGACGGCACGGAGTTCCTCCGCCGTCCTGGCACTGGCGACCTCTTCCTCAGGGGAGAAGCCGAGCCGTTTTAGCACCCAATTAGCCGCGCTGTTGAGTAGCCAGACCAGCCAGCCGAATGCGAACATGAAGGCATTCTGTGGCCTGACCACGAGGTTTGCGACTTTAGTGGGCTCGGCGATGGCCCAGTTTTTGGGGACGAGTTCGCCAAAGACCATTTGAGTGAAAGTCGCGATAATGAAAGCGCCCGTAGTGCTGATTGCAGTGACGGTGGCGGGAGAGATGCTAGTGCCACCAAATGCGGCTTCGAGGAGGACGCCGAGGGAAGGCCCGGTCAGGAAACCAGCGACGAGGCTGGTGACCGTAATTCCCAGCTGTGCGCCGGAGAGGTTTGTAGAGGTGCGTGATAGAGCACGGTCTACTAAATATGCGGACTTTGAGCCGGCGTTTGCGGCGTTCTTGACATCGTTCCTATTAACCGTGAGGTAGGAAAACTCGACAGCAACGAAAATTGCATTGGCGAAAACGAGGAAAAGAAAGACCGCTAATACGATAAGCGCGGATACAATCACGCGGCATCACCTGAAGTGTTCGCTGCGTTCGCTGGGGATGCTGCGGTGATTGCGCTTACTGCGGCTACAGAGAGCCCGTCAACGTTGGCGCGAGGCTCTGGGTCGTCGGACGAGCCAGATCTATCTGATGTGTCGGACGCATTGGGTCTGTCTGAGCTGCTGGATGTGTCTGAGAGTTCAGGCATGCGAGAAATCTTACTAAAAATTCCTTAGACCTGACGGCAATGGCGCATCGGCGGTAATGGGGAGGACGGGATCCTAAGGCCAAAATGTCATAATGTATATTATCGGACAAATAATGAAAGTGGTTGGCCCTGGGGTTTTCTGAATTTCCAGGACTGTCGCCTTTTTCGCCGCCGCTTTTTCTGCTGCCGTGTTCTATCTTGGCGCTTGATCTATGCCGTCGGGATTATTGCTCATTGTCCTTGGCGTTCGCTGCAAGCTCATCCGCGTTGCGGACGGCGATCTCTTCCCGCAGCCGCTTGTTCTGCCATAGCGTCATGCCAATCAGGAGTATGCCGACAGCCACGAGCCACCACACGCCCTTGTAGGCCACGAATGCAATGAAGATAATCAGAAGTACCATTCGCACCTTTCGTGCGAGCAACATTGCTTCGTAGGTGTTCATATCGTTGTGACTCCCAACTGGCCTACCAAAATTGTTTTTGGCAGGACTTCTGTGGTGTGTGGCTAAATGGCTTTATTGCGTCACAGTGACGAATCGAGGTGTATTTTCGCTGGCTATAAGCCTCTTTGGATTAGCGCTACTGCGATTCTCTTTAGAGCGCTACTGCGATTCTCTTTAGATGGCTGTGTCTGCCAGCCGCGAAACCTACGCGTCCTACGCGTCCTGCTTCTCTGCGACAATGCGCAGATTGAGTTCGCCGTTCTCCTCGATAGATGCAGCTACAAACTGTGGCAGGCGCACGTTGTAATCCAGGCGGTTGATTGGCAAAGTGCCCGACAGCAAAACCAGGTTTTCGGTACGAGCGGCCTTCATTGGCACGGTGACATCATTGGTGACACCGCGAATGGTCAGGCGTCCCGGAATCTCGATATTTGCCCATTGGCCGTTATCTGGAATGCTTGAAATATCGAGCGGCTCTGCAAGCTCAAACTTAGCTTCTGGGTACTGCTCAACGCTGAAAATATTGTTGCGGACATTGATGTCACGACGTTCAATATCGCTAGTCAGAGTTGCCATATCAACAACAACGGATGCGTCCTCAAGATTGTTGTTAGCAACCTTCAGCTCGCCGGTGACATCGTGGGTGGAACCGGACGTCGTCCGCCTGCTGCCCGGCAGTACCTCATTAAAAGTAAAACCAACGGAGGTGTTCTGTGAGTTATCGCCACCGACAATCTTCCAGGTGCCATTCGCATCAGTCGTTGCTGCAGGCAGCTCCGTGGCCTCGAAATCCCCAGTACGCACCCCTTCATGCGTGAAAACGCGATACAAAACTGGCCCCACAATAACAATTGCGAGCGCAACAACTGCAACGGCTATCAAAGTAATAATTGACTTACGGACACCAGAATTCATAGTGCTCATCCTATCCTTTTAATCCGCTATGGGATAAACCGTTCCACCTCGCGCGTTTTCATAATCAATTCCTGCGTAATCTCCTGCAGGACGGCAGTCTCCATGCCGTCGTCAAGCGCGGTGCGCAAGTCTTCGGCGAGACAACGTACTTCGAAGAGCCCGTCCCCTATTCGCTTTACGACGTCATCGCCCGCCGGCCTGCTCGTGGCATCGGTGGCGGTCTTTAGCGTGAGATCCGAATTGATTCGCTCGGCAATCGGCCTGGAAGCGCCTTTTGCTACGCCAGTGCGTTTTTCGTACGCGCGCTGCCGGCAGGCTTGGCTGCAGAACTTGCGACGGCGACCGCGGATGGCGACCTCCATTTCGCGGCCACACCACTGGCAATTGGCAGTAGTTGTGCTCGGCTTTTGATCTGACACAGAAGTCAATTATGGCATGAATACAGATTAAGGCGTTATAATGTGTGGTCTAGTATTTCTACCAAAGGGGGCACGTTCCACATGGCAGATCGAGTTCTTCGTGGCAGTCGCATGGGCGCCGTTTCGTATGAGACCGATCGCGATCATGACCTCGCGCCGCGAATGATGGTCCGCTACCGCACTGAATCCGGTGAGATCTTCGAGGTCCCATTCGCGGATGACGCGGAAATTCCAGGTGAATGGCTGTGCAAGAATGGCCAAATTGGTGAGCTGGTTGAAGGCGAAGGCACTGAAGCCAAGCCGGTGAAGCCGCCGAGGACTCACTGGGACATGCTCCGTGAGCGCCGCTCCATCGAGGAGCTCGACGTGCTGCTGGATGAGCGTGTTGACTTGCTGCGCAAGCGTCGTCGTAACGCCGCTCGCCTGCTGAAGGCTCAGAAGGAAGCCGAAGAAGCAGAGAAGAACGCTTAAGGTTTGAGCTGGCTTGCGCTAGTGAGCTTTAGGGCGCTGCAGCTGTGAATTACATGCTGCAAAATGGGTCCGGATAAGGTTTTGCTCCTTATTCGGGCCCGTTTTTTGTTGGTGCCTGGCTGCGGCGGGCCGATCCGAGTTACTGACTGCGTTTATGACAAAAATGGCCTGAAAAATGGCTTGAAACTGTCATAAACTAAGACAGTTTCACATTTGCAGCCCCCATTCATACAGGCAGCCCGTATTCACATTTGCAGCCCGCAGTCATACAGGCAGCCCGTCTCCACACAGGTAGGCCGCAATCTTTGGGGCTGCCCTAGCCCTACTTGCGGAATCGCTGCTTAAACTCGTGACCAGCCAGGCGACCAATCTCCGACCCCAGGTTTTTTACCTGCTGCGAGCGGTGCTTGAATCCCCACTTGGTGACCTGCAGCAGAGACTGCTTCACAAAGCTGCCATCCATCTTGGACTCGCCGTACTCGCGCTCAGTAAAGGTGATCGGAACCTCCTCCACCAAGAAGCCCGCCTGTACAGCCTCAAAAGCGAGCTCGGTCTGGAACAGGTACGCAGCCTTGCCAATGTTCTCGAGGTCAAGGGTTTCGAGAACTTCCCGTCGATAAGCACGGTAGCCAGCGGTGATATCCGAGATGCCCGCGCCGAGCGCCAGCGAGATGTAGAGGTTGCCGCCGCGGGAGAGAACCTGACGGCTCATTGGCCAGTTGACGGTCTTGCCGCCCGGAATGTAGCGGGAACCGATGACGACATCGGCACCGTCCTCGAGCTTCTCCAGCAGCAGATGGAACTGCTCTGGTGCGTGGGAGCCGTCGGCATCCATCTCGCAGAGAACCTCGTAGTCGCGCTCGAGACCCCAAGCGAAGCCCGCGCGGTACGCACCCCAGAGACCGCCCTTGCCCTCGCGGTGCAGGACGTAGATGTGCTCTTCGCCGTTGTCCGACTTGTCAGCGGCAGCGATTTCATCGGCGAGCTCACCGGTGCCGTCTGGTGAAGAGTCATCGACAACCAAAATGTCGACGCGAGGCTCCGCTGCGCGCAGGCGTGCAATCACGCCCGGCAGGTTTTCCCGCTCGTTGAAAGTGGGAATGACAACCAGCGTCGACTCATTTAGGGCAGTCACTCGTGATTCTCCTTAGTGCATGTTCTGCTCAGTATCCCGGCCATCAACTTCATCTGCGCCTGCCCTGGCATCTCCGCCACGGCGACGCAGGACGGCACCAACCACACAAAGAATACCGAATGCGGTCAGTAGACCTTCAATCCACGTCCCGAAGCGGGCTGCAAAAGTCAGGTGGGCGTACTGAGGCAGAGTTTCAGTGAGTACCTTCTGCTCGAAGATTTTGCTCCGCTTTACGACGTCTCCGTGCGCATCCACAATCGCGCTCACACCGCTGGTTGCGGCGACGGCCGTGGAGCGTTGGAACTCCATGGCTCGCATGCGGCTCATGGCCAGCTGTTGGTAGGTCATGTCGGTGAAACCGAAGGTGGCGTTATTTGTGGGCGTGGCCAGCATGGTTGCGCCGTGTTTGACTGCGTTGCGGAAGGCACCATCGAAGACCACTTCGTAACAGGTGGCCACGCCTAGATTGACCTTCTTTAAACCATCGGTGCCTGGCGTTGTAACCACGGCATCGCCGCTGCCCGGAGTCATGTCTCCGGCGTGAGCGACCATGTCGGAAAAGTGACGTAGCAGTTCGCGGAATGGCATGGTCTCGCCGAAGGGCTGGAGATAGATTTTCTCGTGCTGGTCGCCGGGGCCGGTCTGCGGATCCCAGACCACCATGGTGTTTTGCACCCCATTGGTGTAGGTAAAGGTGCCGACCACGATGGGAGCGCCAATATTCATCGCGGCGTTTTCGATAATGCGTGCCGCTTCCCCATCCGTAAACGGGCTGACATCGGAGGAGTTTTCGGGCCAGATGACGATGTCCGGCTGCTCTTCCTTACCTTGGTGGACACGTCGGGCCAGCTCATTGGTGGCATCGGCGTGGTTTTGCAGGACTGCGCGGCGCTGGGCATTGAACTCTAAACCGAGGCGCGGAACATTGCCCTGGATAACCGCGACACGGGTGTTGTCAGCGGCCGTAGGCTCAGGCAGCGGTTGGGTCCACGCAGGAAGAACCCAGCCGACGAATAACGCTCCCACCAAAAGCGCAGCGGAGGTTGCATAGGAACGTAGCGTGAGCGCGACCAGTCCCGCACCAACGCAAGCAGCGAGGAAAGTGACCAATGCAGTGCTGCCGATTGCCACTGCTGGGGCCAGCGGGCCGTCGACCTGCCCCCAGGCAACGCGGAGCCAGGGGAAGCCTCCGAAAGGCCAGCGGGCTAGCAGCGCCTCCCCTGCCACGAGCGCAGCGGCCATGCCAGGGAGCTTCAGCGCGAGGGGGAAACTGGATTGGGCAATCAGCCACATCGCAAGCGCCGCCGGAATTGCGAGCAGTCCCAGCACAATTGAGAGCGCCACGTAGGGGCCAATGCCGACGAAGGAGCCGATCCACGGCAGTGAGAAAAGAGCCGTCGCTGTTGCCCAGCTGAAGCCCACCACTACGCTGGATTTCCAATCGGCTGCGCAGAAGAAGGCAAAAATGAGCAGGGCGAGGCCGATCCAGGCCGTCCACCACCAGCTCATGGGCGCATAGCTTAAGAACTGCAATCCACCAGCGAGGATTGCAATGAAGGCGAGAACGAGGCGCTGCTTTAGTGGGGTAAGCGCGCGAAAGCGCGCCTGCCAGCGATTCGGATTCTCCAGAATGTCTTTCGAAGCGTCTTTCTGAGCGACGTTCCCGTGCTCGCTGGAGCGCGCTTGGCGGTTAGTGTGCACTTGTATAAGAGAACTCTCTACGTTTGCGAGTTTTTGAGTTAGCGCTTGTCGCTGTCGTCCTGGTCATCATCCCAGGCGTTGTCCGGTGCCGGTGGGACGATTTTATCCTGTGGGAAGGCCTTGCCATCCGCACCCGGGAAACCACCAGAGAATCCAGGGAAACCCGAAAAACCGCCAGCACCAGCGCCAGTTCCTGGAGCACCCGGGTTCATGCCGTACTGAGAGACCACCATCATGCTGCGGTCACTGAAGTTGCGGAGTCCGTTGAGCAGTGCCACCGATCCGCTCTTACGAATCAGCCAGCGAGTCGGCGGTAGCACCATGAGGAAACCAACAACCGTGGAGACGACGCCCGGCAGGGCAATCAGCCAAGAGCCAACCAACAGGATTGCCGAGTCAGCCACAAAGTGTCCCGCGCCCTTTGCCGAGCGCTTGATTGCCTCCTCCGGATGCTTCTGTCCGTACTCAGTAAGAGTACGAGAAGTATCCAGCAGCAACTTCTGGTAGATGCGCTTGAACTCGATGGCGGCGAAAACCAATCCCAGAATGAATAGACCCAGAACCAGCAGGACGGTCCAGCCATAGCCAATCCATTCACCAAGTGCGATAAAGGCCGCAATCTCGGCGATGAGGTAAATAATTGTGAACCACTTGCTCATAGTTCCCCAGTGTAACCGCCACTAGATGAGCAAGTGGTTACGGCTATCGGCCGGTTAGACCACGACTAGCGGTCGCCTACCGGTCGCCTAGCGGTTACCTACCGGTCAGCGCGCTCCTCCAAGTCGCCCTCTGTATCCAGGTAGGTCTGGCGCAGCAGATCCATGCGTTCCTGGTCGGGGTTTTCCCACATACCGCGCTCGGCGGCCTCCATCAGGCGCTCGGAAATATCGTGCAAAGCCCACGGATTCGACTGTTCAAAGAACTCGCGGTTTTCCGGGTTCGCAACGTACTCGTCGGTAAGCGTTTCGTACATCCAGTCATCCATGACCTGCGCCGTCGCGTCGTAACCGAAGAGGTAGTCGACGGTTGCGGCCATTTCGAAGGCGCCCTTGTAGCCGTGGTTACGCATGGCCTGCATCCAGCGTGGGTTGACTACGCGGGCTCGGAAGACGCGTCGAGTCTCCTCGTGCAGGGTGCGGGTGCGCACGGCGTCCGGGCGCGTGGAATCTCCCACATACGCCTCTGGAGCGGAACCCGTCAGTGCACGGACCGTGGCGATCATGCCGCCGTGGAACTGGAAGTAGTCATCGGAGTCGGCGATATCGTGCTCGCGGGTATCGGCATTCTTCGCGGCAACCTGAATACGGCGGTAGGCCGTCTTCATGTCGTCAGCTGCCTCTTCCCCATCGACGCCGCGGCCATAGGCGTAGCCACCCCAGGTCGTGTAGACCTTTGCCAAGTCCGCGTCATCGCGCCAGGAACCGGAATCGATCAGCTGCAGCAGGCCAGCTCCATAGGTGCCCGGCTTGGAACCGAAGATGCGACGCGGGCGCTCCTGCTGGTCGGCCTTCGCATGGGCGCGCACGTAGTTGTCCTCATCGGATTCATCAAGCTTGACGACGAGCTGAAACGCGTCATCCAAAAGGTCGATAACATGCGGAAACGCATCACGGAAGAAGCCGGAAATACGGACGGTCACGTCAATGCGCGGTCGGCCCAGCTCCTCCAGCGGAATCGGCTCAAGGCCGACAATACGGCGAGATGCGTCATCCCACACCGGATGCACACCAATCAACGCGAGCACCTCGGCGATGTCATCGCCCGAGGTACGCATGGCGGAAGTGCCCCATACCGACAAGCCAACCGACTTCGGGTACTCGCCGTGGTCGGCGCGGTAGCGTTCAATCAGGCCATCGGCGAGGTTGACGCCGGTTTCCCAAGCCAGGCGCGACGGCACCGCCTTGGGGTCGACCGAGTAGAAGTTGCGGGCAGTTGGCAGCACGTTGACCAGGCCGCGCAGTGGTGAACCGGAGGGGCCAGCCGGAACGAATTCGCCATCGAGAGCGGAAAGAATGCGCGGGATCTCCTCGCTGGTAGCAGCCAGGCGCGGGAGAATTTCGTCGCGGGTGAACTGCAGCAGCTCGACAACCTGATCGAGGCCGTTTGGTGCCGCGATATCGGCGAATTCCTCGGAGCCGAGCACATCAGCCGCGATCTGTGTCACTGGTTGGTCGGGATTCTTCACCACGGCGGTTACCAGTGCCGTAGCCAGTGCATCGATAGAGTCCACAGCGTGGCGTTCATCGGTGCCGTCCTCGGCCAGGCCGAGAGCTTCGCGCAGGCCCGGCAGGGTCTGCTTGCCGCCCCACAGCTGGCGGGCGCGCAACATGGTGGTCACAGTGCCGATTAGAGATTCGTCTTCCGGTGCCTGGCTGAGCACGTGGAGGCCACCGCGGATGGCGACGTCCTTAATCTCGCAGAGCCAGCCGTCGACATGCATGAGCATGTCATCGAAGACCTCCTCGTCCGGGCGCTCGTCCCAGCCGAGGTCGCGGTCCATCTTCGCGGCGGTCAGCAGCGTCCAAATCTCCTGGCGGATGGCCGGCAGCTTGGCCGGATCCATGGCGGAGATGTTCTGGTGCTCGTCGAGAAGCTGTTCCAGACGGGTGATGTCACCGTAGGATTCGGCGCGGGCCATTGGCGGAATGAGGTGGTCGACAAGCGTGGCGTGAGCACGGCGCTTGGCCTGTGTGCCTTCGCCCGGGTCGTTGACCAGGAAGGGGTAGATCATTGGCAGCTCGCCGATGGCAGCATCCGGGCCGCAGGAAGCGGAAAGGCCGACGGTCTTGCCCGGCAGCCACTCCAGGTTGCCGTGCTTGCCCATGTGAACCACGGCATCGGCGCCGAAACCGCCCTCCGCCTGCGGCAGCGACAGGAAGCGGTAGCAGGCCAGGTAATGGTGCGTCGGCGGCAGATCCGGGTCGTGGTAGATACCCACCGGGTTGTCACCGAAACCGCGCGGTGGCTGCACCATGACCACGACATTGCCGAAGGTCAGGCCCGCAATGTAGATGTCCTGGGTATCCGGGTGGACGTACAGGGTGCCCGGCGCGGCACCCCACTTGTCCTGCATGTCGGAGCGAAGTTCTTCCGGCAAGGTAGCGAAGAACTTCTCGTAGGTGGCAGCGGGCAGGCGAAGCTCGGCTGCCTCCATAACCTCTTCGGTCAGCCAGTCCGGGTCCTGGCCGCCGGCCTCGATGATGGCGTGCATGAACGCATCTGGTTCATCGGCACCATCCTCGGCGGTGGCATATCCGGGGATTTTGGTGGTGTCGCCGAGGTTGTATCCGGCGTCGGCAAGCGCGTGCAGCACCTTCAACGTGGATGCTGGTGTGTCCAGACCGACAGCGTTGCCGATGCGGGCGTGCTTGGTCGGGTACGCAGAGAGCATGACGGCGACGCGCTTGTCAGCGTTGTTGATGTGGCGGAGCGCGGCGTAACGGGTGGCGATGCCGGCCAGGCGGTCGCAACGCTCGAGATCCGGGACGTAGGAAATGAGCTCGTCGGAGTCGATTTCCTTAAACGAGAACGCGACCGAGATGATGCGGCCGTCGAATTCGGGGACGGCGACCTGTGTTGCGACGTCCAGCGGCGACAGACCTTCGTCGTTGTCCTCCCATGCCGCCTTGGACGAAGTCAGGGCCAAACCCTGGATGATGGGAATGTTCAGGTCTGCGAGTGCGGCGACATCCCAGCCGTCATCGTCCTGGCCGGCCTGCGCGAGTGCCGGGCGGTTGCCGCCAGCGGCGAGCACCGTGGTGATGAGCGCGTCGCAGGAAGCTAGCTCTGCCAGCAGTTCATCGCTGGCGGTGCGCAGGGACGCGGCGAAGATAGGCTTGGCGACGTAGCCGCGAGCCTCGACCGCGTCAGCAAGCGCCTCAATGTAGTGCGTATTTCCCGCCAGGTGCTGGGCGCGGTAGTAAATAATGCCGACGGTGCCGCGGGAATCTTCCGTGGCCACCTTGGAGTCGCGCTCCAGGAAACCCCAGGCCGGCATGCGAGTGGGCTCTTCAAAGCCAAGACCGGTCAGAAGCAGTGTGTCCGACAGGAAATTGTGCAGCTGTGCGAGGTTCTTTGCGCCGCCTTCCGCCAGGTAAATGTGCGTTTGCGTGGCAACGTTTGCGGGAACTGTCGAATACTCGGTGAGTTCGGCATCGGGTGCCTGCTCACCGGAGACGAGGACGGTGGGAATACCGGAGTTCACAAAGTAGTCGATGCCGGATTCCCAGGCGCGGCGGCCACCGAGAAGTCGGATGATGACGACATCGGCGCCGTCGGCAAGCGTGGGCAAATCATCGTCGAGCAGACGCGCCGGGTTTGCCCAACGGTAGGACACCTCCGGGTTGGCCTGAGCGGCCGCGCGGGCGGACAGAAGGTCGGTATCCGAGGTCGACAGCAGCAGAATCACGGTGTAGTCATTCACTTCCTGGGGAGCAACGCGTCCCCGGTCGGCGGGAGTCTGCCTTCTAACCGATGACGAGGTCTGACTGTGACAGTGGCGCGACCGTGCGGATTTTCACCGAGCTTCTCGTCAGCGGCATGGCAGTGGATTTCTCCATCACTCTACTGCAGGGGCTATTGCTAGAGTTCCAGCGACTGCTCCGCCGGCTGATCTGGGAAGTGGGACCAGAGGAAGTCGGTGGCATTAGTCAGTTCCGCGAGCATCGGAACGATATGGTTAATGCCCGTCTTCGGTAGCACCGGTGAAGTCGTGTTTTCGACGTACTCCAGGTCGGTGAAGCCGAGATTCAGCCAGGAATCGCGCAGCTTGCGAACCTGGTTGATGGGGATGATGTCATCATGCTCACCCGAGTAGAGGTACACCGGCGCATTTGGGACGAAGTTGCCGACGCGCTGGCGTGCGAGTTCCTTCTGTACCGGCTCGTAGCGCTTAATCATCTCGCTGAGTGACTCACCGCTAGTCGTGTACTGGTCAGTGGTTTCAAACGAGTGATGGAAACCCAAGCCACCCGCGCAGTAGTTGCCCACGTTGTCCAGCAGTTCTTTGCCTTCGGGGCTGATTTCTTCCTTGAGGACTCGGCGCAGCTCCGGATCCTTATCCAGGACAGAATTGATTGCGAGTGCAATCGCGGCGGTCAGCGTAGTGCCATCAATCTGGTCGAGGACGTTTGCAAGATCGGACGGCGGGCCACCGGCGGCAGATGCGGCAACGTTGAGCTCCGGAGCGTAGACACTTGCACGCTCAGCAGCTGCAGCGGCTGCGGAGCCACCCTGGGAGTAGCCATAAATTCCCACGGGCGCATTTTTGTCCACGCCGAGCTCGTGTGAGGCAGACACGGCATCAAACAGCGACTGTGCTGAGGCGATGTTGTCGACGTAGTCCTGGTTACCCTGGGCATTGCGGTGGTGGTCGATCATCACCACAGTCGCGCCTCGCTTCAAGTTCGCGACCATCGGAATCGTCTCGTATGGAGCAATAATGTCCAACGGACCGAACTCAATCTTTAGGCCGGTCTGTGAGGAGATTGATGGGTCGCACTTTTCCGCGCCACCCTGCGTGCCCGGAGCGATTGCCACGACCGGACGCGGACCGCTGCCCTTCCACTCCGTCTTCGGAGTCACCACAAGGGCTGTGTCCACACTGGGATTGCCGAGGGAATCCGTGGAGTTGTAGTGAATACGCTTGGCATCCACATTCCACAGCTTGTCGTTCACCATCATCTCGGCATCCTCACTGCTGACCAGCATGCCGGCATTTGCCGTGCGCGACGGGGTCAGCGGCAGAGAATTCAGCGGCGAGGCTGCGGCCACGCGAGCCTGTTCCGGGGTCAGCTGCCTGCCTGCGCCCTCGCTACCAGACTCCTCATCGTCCTTCTCGATGCCGAGTAGCCTCTCCATATTCGGGTTCGGTACATGGCCGAAACCAGGCAGTTCGCGGTTTGCGCTTGACGACGACACCTTATCCGCCAGCCCACTATCCGATAGGCCCGGGATGTTTAGTGGCTGTGCGTTTGCAGGTGTAGCCAGGCCGATGGGCATAAGACCTGCTAGCGCTACCCCGATTCCCGTTCGGATTGTGCGACGGTTTCGTCGTGAAGCAGAGCGTGTCTGTGTCGAGGCACGGCCGGTGCCGACGGTGTCGTGTGCCTCGTGCGTGAGTGCTTCAGCGTCGTGATGTGGCATGAAATCTCCTGAATAACCCCAGATTGAAAACCCAATGAAAACTCCCCTTAATTCAGAGGAAGTTAGGTTATGAAAACAATAAGGTTTTAAAAAGGTAGATCGGTGGATTTTCAGTGAAGAATTTGTATGTTTTTGCGGAGGGGTATGAAAACTCCACTTCAGGATGGTTTCGTTGGGCTGGAAAGGGGCTGGATAATGTGCCCCTGTTTTCGGGGGCTCAGCTCTGTGTGTGTTTGCGTATTCTTGAGAGTATGACTGCATCTGATCAAGGAACCCGCACTCGTCAGGACGGTTGCCCCGGCAGCCGCAAGGTTCATATCGCAGCTGATGGCGCAATTGGTCGTCTGCGCTTCCCCGGAGGCTTTCTTCCCGCGCCGGGCTTCGCCGTACTCGCCGATTTGGCCGAGAATTTCGGCGACGGTGATATTCACTTCACTTCCCGCGGCAATGTTCAGATCCGTGGCATCACCAACACCGGCGCATTCGCCGATGCCGCGGAAGAAGAGAAGCTGGTTCCCTCCACCAGCCACGACCGCGTACGCAACGTTCTTCAGTCGCCGCTGTCCGGTCGCGTTGGTGGTAAAGCTGATGTTCGTGACCTGGTTCAAGAGTTCGACAAGGCTCTCATCGCGGAGCCGTCGCTGGCAACACTGCCAGGTCGCACACTCATGGCTTTCGACGACGGCCGCGGTGACGTGCTCGGTGAGCGCCCCGACTTCGGCGTTGTCGCCCACGATGAGGGCACGTTCGAACTCATCATTGGCGGCGCGACCTCGGGGCTTGTCGTCTCGCGTGACGACGTCGTGGAGGCTCTCATCACCACAGCGAAGGTGTGGAATGACAGCCGTGGTTCAGCCTGGCGCATCGCGGAAGCCAATGCGGCCGAGCGCATTGCCGATGCTGTAATCGAGGAATTGGGCGCCCGAGTCCGTCGCCAGGAGCCGACCCCGGCTGAGAGCTTTGATGCCACCGCCGGGCTGTCCCGCCAGATCGGTTGGATTGACCAGCCGGATGGCCTGGTTAGCCTGGCCGCTGGCCTGCGCTTTGGCGTCCTCCCGGCGCGTCTGGCCCGTGCGATTTCGCATACGCAAGTTCCTGTGCACGTCACTCCGTGGTACTCGCTGATTCTGCACGATTTGGAAGAGGAAGTTGCCGAACAGGTCGTCAAGGTATTGGCGCCCAATGGCCTGATCTTCGACCGGAAGTCCACCTGGCTGCGCGTCAGCGCCTGCACCGGACGCCCCGGCTGCAAAAAGTCTCTGGCTGACACCCGCGGCGATGCTTCTCACGCAATTGCTGATGGCCGACTGCCCGAGGGGCGCGTGCACTTCTCCGGTTGTGAGCGTCGCTGCGGCAAGCCCAAGGGCGGTTACTTCGACTATCTCGCCACCGGGGACGGAGAATACGAAGTCACTGCTGTGGACTAGGCTTTAAGCCTATGAAGCGCTTTGAGTACAACACCGACGGTGCGGATATTTACCGTAACTCGTTTGCCATCATTCGCGAAGAAAGCGATCTTTCCCGCTTCGATGCCGATGAGGAAACCGTCGCTGTCAGAATGATTCACGCAGCAGGTCAGACCGACCTGACCAAGGACATCGTCTTTTCCACGGGAGCTGTGCGCGCAGCTCGCCAGGCTCTCGAGGAAGGCGCTCCTATCTTCACCGATGTCAACATGATCGCCTCGGGTATTACCCGCAAGCGCTTACCTGCTGACAACGAGGTCATCTGCCTGCTGCGTGATGAGCGCGTCCCCAAGCTGGCTCAAGAACTCGGCACCACGCGCACTGCTGCCGCCGTGGAGCTGTGGAAGCCACGCCTAGAGGGCGCGGTTGTCGCCATCGGCAACGCTCCCACCGCCCTCTTCCACCTGCTCAACCGCATTAATGAGGGCTCCTTCCCCATGCCCGCTGCCATTTTGGCCATGCCAGTGGGCTTCGTCGGTGCCGCGGAATCAAAGCAGGTCACTATCGACTCCGGTGCCGAAAACCCAGAGCTGAAGTACATCACCGTCACCGGCCGTCGCGGTGGCTCGGCTATCACCTGTGCTGCCCTCAATGCCATTGCCACCGCAAAGGAGATCATCTAAACCATGTCCGGCTCCTACAGTGCTCAGCCTGGTCATCTCTACGGCGTCGGACTCGGTCCCGGCGACGCAGGTCTCATTACACTCCGCGGTGCCGACATCATCCGCACAGCCGATGTCATCGCCTACCATGCCGGCACTCACGGACGTTCCACGGCGCGCTCAATCGCCGCCGAACTGATTGACGCGCGTGACGACGCTGCCGTGGAAGAACAATTGCAATACCCGGTGACCACCGGGCGCCCAGCCGACTATCGCGAGCAGCTCGCCGGTTTCTATGCAGAGGCCACTGCTCGCCTGCACAAGCACTTGGCCGAGGGACGAAGTGTTGCAGTGCTTTCGCTCGGTGACCCGATGCTCTATAGCTCGTACCAGCATCTGCACCACGCTCTCAGCGAGGGCTTCCCCACTGAGATTGTCCCCGGAGTGGCCAGCATTACTGCGGCGGCAGCAGAGATTGGTCAGCCGCTCGGCGAGGCTACCGAAATCGTCAGCGTTGTCCCAGCCACCGCCGATTCCGAGCGCATCGCTGCGGTTCTTGACGCCTCAGACTGTGTAGTCATTATGAAGCTGGGGAAAAACGTTGAGAAGGTGCGCACAGCGTTGCAGTCCGCAGGCATGCTCGAGCGCGCCTACGTTGTCGAGCGAGCAACGATGAATGAGCACACCAGCTACCCGCTGGTCGATGCAGACCCGGAGAAAGTTCCGTACTTTGCAGTAGCCGTCGTGCCTTCCGCTGTCTACGGCACTGAACGGAGCGTATCTGGAGCATCAGAGCCAGCTAATGATGTGGCGACCGGTGTAGCCACCGATACGGCGACTGAGTCGGCTACCCCAGCGGTCGGTGAAGTTATCGTTGTCGGCCTGGGCCCGGGTGCGGAGCGCTGGACCACCCCAGAAGTCACTGAGGAACTGGCCCGGGCCACGGATCTGGTTGGCTACTCCACCTACATCAACCGGGTTCCTGAGCGCGCCGGGCAACGCCGCCACCTCTCCGACAACCGCGTAGAGGCAGAGAGAGCCACTATGGCGCTGGATATAGCCAAGCGTGGAGGTCGAGTTGCGGTGGTCAGTTCCGGTGACCCGGGGGTCTTCGCCATGGCGGCCGCAGTGCTGGAAGTCGCTGACGACGATATGTGGCGAAACATTCCAGTTCGAGTCGTGCCGGGCATGACTGCTGCTCAGGCTGTCGCAAGTCGAGTGGGTGCTCCCCTTGGCCATGACTTTGCGATGCTCAGTCTCTCCGACAGGTTGAAGCCCTGGGAGGTCGTCGTTAAGCGAGTGCGTGCTGTAGCCGGTGCGGACATGGCGTTTGCTGTCTACAACCCGGCCTCCAAGTCGCGGAGATGGCAGATTCGAGAGCTGCGTGCCTTGGCTTTGGAATACCGCGAGCCGACAACGCCTGTGATTGTGGCGCGGGCAGTCGGCTCGGAGCAGGAACACGTCACCGTGACCACGCTGGCGGAGTTCGACCCGGATGTCGTCGATATGCGGACCATGGTGATTATTGGTTCGTCGTCGACAAAGGCGTATCGTGCCGGCAAGACCACTCGGGTCTACACCGCACGCCACTACGGTGAGGGCGGCACCAGCGGAACTGGCGAGTTGCTGCGTTAGCCGCTATGCCCGGCGGATGACGGCGTTGTACGCCTCATCCACCGTTGTGGCGACGGTGGCGATATCCGCGCCGGGCAGCTGCGGGCGCTGCACGATAACGACCGGCTTCTTCAGGTCGCGGGCTGCCTCAATCTTGGCGTAAGTAGCAGCACCACCGGAGTTTTTGGTTACCACGCAGTCCACGGCGTAATCCCGCATGAGCTTGCGCTCCGCTGCGACATCGTAAGGCCCACGGCTGAGAATAATCTTCCGATTCTTCGGCAGCGGCGGCGCGGGCTGTTCCACACAGCGAATGAGGTAACGGCCGTTGGAATCACCGGCAAATGGAGCAAGCTGCTGACGGCCAATAGTGAGAAACGGGCTGTAGAAACGGTCGGCAACAACGTCCGCGGCCTCCTGCATGGAGGACACCTCAATCCAGTTGTCGCCAGGCTGCTTCTCCCACGCAGGGCGATGCAGCGCAACAAGCGGAATACCGGTGGCTCGGGCAGCTTCAGCAGCAGATTCGCTGATCTGTTCTGCATACGGATGCGTGGCATCGATGATGACTTCAGTGGCATCGGAGATGAGCCACCGAGTCAGTCCTGCGGGACCGCCAAAACCGCCAATGCGGACATTGCCGACGGGCAGCTTCGGGTTAGAAACGCGACCGGCCAGTGAAGAGGTGACAAACCAGCCCTCGCCCACTAAGCGCTTGGCCAGGGCGCGGGCTTCAGCAGTTCCACCCAGAATTAGTGCACGCATGGAATGGTCCGTCCGTGTTCATCGCGTGGACGATCATCGCTGTAGAGGTAGCTATCCGGGAACGCCTCGGCGGTGAGCACCTTGCCGACAATGATGACAGCCGTACGAGTCACACCTGCATCCTTGACCTGCTGCGCGATATCAGACAGCGTGCCGCGGAGAATAACCTGTTCCGGACGGGATGCGAAAGCCACGACTGCCACCGGACCGTGCTCACCATAATGCGGGGTGAGCTCCTCGACCACACGATCGATGTCGTGGGCGGCCAAGTGAATGCACAGAGTTGCGCCCGTGCGGCCGAAGTTCTCCAGGGTCTCGCCCTCCGGCATCTTGGAAGCGCGCCCGGAGATACGAGTCAGCACCACCGACTGGCCAACAGTTGGCACCGTGAGCTCGTGGCCCAGAGCGGCCGCCGCCGCGGAAAATGCCGGCACACCCGGAACGATTTCGTAGTCAATGCCGAGCTCGCTGAGACGACGGACCTGTTCTGCCAGCGCCGACCACACCGACGGGTCGCCGGACTGCAGGCGTGCGACATCCTTGCCCGCCGCATGCGCTGCCTGAATGGTTTCGATGATGGTATCCAGCGGCATTCGCGCGGTGTTGATGATCTCTGCGCCTTCGGGGCAGTGTTCCAGCACCTCAGGCGGGACAATCGATCCCGCGTAAAGGCACACTGGGCAGGAACGAATAAGCCGGTCCGCGCGCAGCGTCAGCAAATCCGCTGCCCCCGGGCCTGCACCGATGAAATACACAGTCATTGTGAGTTACAGAGTCCTCAATATTTTCTAGACAGAGAAATTACGTCTATGGTAGCGCAGGCTCTACTGGCTTCTCCGCCACCCACTGCACCACCGGCAACGTAGGGCGCCACGCAGTGAAACTGCCGACTGCACCTGCGCGCTCCACGGAAAGCCGGGTGACATCCCCGCCATAGTCGCGACGCGCCTGCCACAGCAGAGCCTCCGACTCCAGCGTCACGGTGTTTGCGACGATGGTGCCTCCCGGGGCAAGGCGTTGCCAACAGGTTTCAATCATTCCGTCAGCAGTGAGACCTCCGCCGATGAAAATGGCATCTGGGCGAAGATTCGAGTCCGCCAACACCGCTGGTGCCGCTCCGCGGTGGACGGTCACATTGCCAGACAGAGCCGCCACATTCTTAGCAATTCGCTCTGCACGAACAGCATCGCGCTCGAAAATTTCCGCACGTCCGCCGTGCCGAGCCCACTCAATGCCAATCGACCCCGTGCCACCGCCGACATCCCACAGCAGCGCTCCCGGCCGCGGATCCAACGCAGCGACCGTCATTTGGCGAATCGGCGCCTTCGTCAGCTGGCCATCTGAATCAAAGTCACCGTCGCGCAGCCAGCCGCGCGCGCTTCCCGACGGCTCCACCGCCAGCACCGTGAGGTTGCCAGCTGGAACTGGTGGGTTCGCCACCGTGCCTGCGGCAACGGACTCCGGCAGCCCTGTAGCTTCCGTGCCGCCGAGATTGGTCAGCGCGGTGAGCTTGGTGTCTGGGCGGTCGGCTAAAACCGTAGCGACCTCTTTCACTGAGTCCGCGTTTCGGCACAGCACCAGGAAGGGCCGTAGTGAATCCGCTACCGGTACGACACGCGCGGCACCAGGTAGCCCCGGCTCGCCTGTCACCAGCGAAATCACCGGAGTGTCATGCAAGGGCCAGCCGAGGTAAGCGCAGGCCAATGAGGCTGACGATGGCGCTGGAATAACCTCCACGGCGCCACGGCCGAGCTCCCGGACCAGGGACACGCCGACACCGTGGAACATGGGATCGCCACTGGCGAGGATGACATCGACTGCGGGGTCAATATCTGCCAGGGTGGCCCGCCAATCCTTCCAGAAGCCACCTGGCCAAGGTGAGAGGTCGGCGTCCAGGTTGACGTCGGCAAGCAAATGGAGCTGACGGGGAGAGCCAATGATGCGGCGAGCCGACGACAACGCCTCGACAGCGCGGGCGGATAGGCCAGGGTACCCGTCGCAGCCGATGCCGACGACGCGAAGCTTTGGGCTCATCGGGGCATCTTCCGCCAAATCCAGCGCGGAGTCAGATGTGTGGCGCGTGCGAGCAATGCCAATTTACGCGGCACCCAGACGTGGGGCTTCCGACCGTCGAAAGCAGTGACGGCGGCCTCCGCGACCTCGGCGGGGCGCGAGGACATCGGCGCTGGCTTCATGCCTTCGGTCATGCGGCCGATGACGAAGCCCGGCCGGACAATCGTCAGCTGAATATGGCTCCCGTGCAGGCGGTCCTGCATGCCCTGGAGGAAACCGTCGAGGCCGGCCTTCGCCGAACCGTAGACGTAGTTGGCGCGGCGCACGCGGGCACCTGCGATAGAGGAAAAGGCCATGATGCGGCCCGCGACCTTATCGCGCACAGGCAGCGTGCCGGAGGCGATGTCGGACTCCATGCGCGCGACAATCTCAGTGAGAATCGATGCCTGTGCTGTGAAGTCGGTATGAATGACTGCCGCAGCAGCCTCGCCGGACTCCTCACACTTCCGTTGATCACCGAGGATGCCGAACGCGACAATCACCGTGTCGATGGGACCGTGCTGCCAGGCGTGCTCAACAAACTGACGGTGTGCGGCGATGTCATCGGCATCAAAGTGGATGCGGTGCACCGCGACGGCACCGGAGTCGATGAGCCGACCGGCAATGCCGTCGAGCGCCTCAGTGCGGCGCGCAGCGAGCGTGAAGGTGTTGTGGTTGGCCAGTCGCGCGGCAACTTCCCCGCCGATCTCGCTGGTGGCACCAAGAACGAGTACGTGTCCCATGCGCTAGAAAATACCTTTCCTCTAAGCCTTGATTAGACGGTAATTAAATCGTGCGGACCATTATTGACCGATTCTCCGCCGTCTTCGGTGACAACGATGATGTCTTCCAGGCGCATACCGAACTCACCCGGCAGGTACACGCCCGGCTCCACCGAAAACGCCATGCCAGGCTCGAGCTTGAGCTCATTGCCAGCCATAATGAACGGTTCTTCATGCGTGGACAGGCCAATGCCATGACCAGTGCGGTGAATGAAGTACTCGCCGTAGCCCGCAGCGGTGAGGCTATTACGCGCAATCGCATCGATCTCTGCGGCCGTCACGCCGGGGCGCACCGCCGCCACGGCAGCTTCCTGCGCCTTGCGCAGAGCTGCCCACGCTGCAGCTTCCTTCTCCCCCGGCTTGCCGACGACATAGGTGCGCGTGCAATCGGAGTGGTAGCCAAGCGGCAAGGTGCCTCCGATATCGACGACCACCACGTCGCCTTCCTCGATGACGCGGTCGGAGAAATCGTGGTGCGGATTCGCGCCATTTTCAGCGGAGCCGACAATGACGAAGTCAATGGCGACGTGCCCCTCCTCCAGGATGGCAGCCGAGATCTCGTCGGCGACCTCGCGCTCAGTGCGACCTGCGCGCAGCATGCCCGGCACTCGAGCGTGAACGCGGTCAATAGCGGCGCCGGCCTCGCGCAGCTGATCAATCTCAGCGGCGTCCTTGCGCATGAACAGTTCCTTCAGAAGGTCTCCGGCCAACACAGTCTTGGCTCCGGTGAGATCCTGGATAGGAATCAAGTGGTCAGCGGTCAAAGAGGCTCCCACTGCGAGGGTGCCCACGTGGCCCACCAAGTCGGCGACAATGCGGTGCGGATTCTGGCCGTCTTCCCACAACACCACATCGGCGTTGAGATCACCGATTGCACACAGTGGCAGGTCCCCGCGCTCCACGGCGGGCAGTACCAGTGTGGTGGTGCCGGATGCAGTGACCACCAGCGCGGTGAGACGCTCATGCGAAGTGACCGCAGAACCAATGAGATACTGCAGGTCAGCGCCGGTTCCAAAGACTGCAGCGTCCGCATCGCGGCTGCGGAGTAGCTCCGCAGTGCGATCCAGACGCTGCTGATAGATGTCAAAGCTAAAGATACCGTTGCTCATAGTTGCCAACTGTACCCGTCGGCCTGTGCCCGTCGCCGGTTGAGTGGCCTCGGGGCGGCGAGGCTTCGGCTGACCAACGTAACCGGCAACTAATTGTTCAGCGCCACTACGCCCCTGCGAATTGCCTGAATAGCCTCGGCGGACTTGTCGCGAATGTCCGTGGAGTAGCCGGTCTTCTTGATCTGCTGCAGCAGGTCAATGACCTGACGGCACCAGCGGACAAAGTCGCCCGGGGTCAGCTCCGCGCCACTCTCGGCGGCGGCTTGCAGGCAGTACCCCAGCGGTGCACCCGCAGTCCACTGATGAATTGCGGTGGCAAAAGCCATATCCGGCAAGTCCGTTACCGGCAGCCGGTAACGGCGCTCGTCCTCCGACAGTTCCTCCCAGATGCGGTAGGTGTTCCCCAGCGCCTTGGCCAGCGGCTCGGTAGGCACCTCGTCACTGCCTTGACTGGCCTTGCGGTTTTCAAAGACCAAACTCGACACCGCACCGGCCAGTTCCGCGGGGTCCAGATCATCCCAAATACCGCGGCGCAGACACGTGGCCACCAGCAAATCCGAGCCGTTGTGAATCTGCGCCAGCCGCAGGCCTTCCTCGGTAATTGTCGGCTCCGCGCTCTCCGGCCATTCCACGTAGTCCATTTGTGTTAGCAACTGCAGCATGCGGTCGAATGTGCGCGCCAATGTATCCGAGGCGGAATCGACGCGCTTTTGCAGCTTGGCCACATGCGCCTCGGCCTGCCGTAGCGTATCGGCGTGACGAGCCATCGTCTCCACCGCAGGATCGCCATGTAGCGGATGCTCGCGCAGCTCCTGTCGCAGCTTCCTCACCGCCGGCGAGTTGCCACCAGTGCGACGCTTCAGCCGCTTTGGTCCCTTTAGCCCCTTGCGGCCAATCTCTGCGCGCACAATTCCGAGCGCACGTCGCGGATGCCGGTCCGCATCCCGAGGCAGCTTAATCGCGCCGACCGTCTGCGGCGCCGCTGGGAAGATATGCGGCTCCACACGCCCCACGAACCCGCCGACACTGATGACACCGGGACGTGGATTTGACTTCGAATGGTCCTCTCGGTACACCACCGCCAGCTGCACCTTCTTACCCTTCGGCAGCGGAATAACCTCGCCTCGACGGAGTCTGCGCAGCGCGGTCACCGTTTCTGTGTGGTGGTCTTCAATATTGCGGCGCTTGGCGTTCTTCTCCTCCTGGGTCAGCTTCGCGCGCAGATCCAGGTATTCAAGCATCTGGGTCAGGCGCTCGTCGTCACGCGAACTGCCTTCCTCGCTTGACGACGACGCTTCAGCCTCCGACCCTTCAGCGTGTGCGTCGGCTCCCCTGCCGAGCAATTCCGCACGCAGGGCCGCGGCTTCCTGCTTGGCCTTGGATAGTTCGGCGGCAACTCCGACGATGTCGCCATCCGCCTGGAACTGGGCGAATGAGCGCTCCATGACGCGCTTCGAGCCGTCGTAACCGAGCGTCTGCAGGAGGTTGACGCTCATGTTGTAGCTCGGCGCGAAGGTGGAAATCAGCGGATATGTGCGCGTAGATGCCAGCCCTGCGACAGCCTTCGGATCCATTGCCGGGGCCCACTGCACCACTGCGTTGCCGACAGTGTCGATACCGCGGCGGCCAGCGCGACCGGTCATCTGCGTGTACTGACCCGGCGTGAGATCCACGTGTGCTTCGCCGTTGAACTTGACCAGCTTCTCCAGCACGACCGTGCGGGCAGGCATGTTGATGCCCAGCGCAAGCGTCTCGGTGGCGAAGACAACCTTGACCAGGCCTTCGTTAAAGAGCTCTTCCACAATGTGCCGGAACGCAGGCAGCATGCCCGCGTGGTGCGCCGCAAAACCACGGATGAGAATGCGGCGCCAGCGCAGGAAACCGAGAACCTGCAGGTCTTCCTTCGGAATGTGTGCAACACCGTCATCGATGATCTTGGCGATGCGCTCCTGCTCATCCCGGTCAGTGAGCTCTGCGCGCGTAGCACCGACCTGCGCCAGCGCGCCTTCGCAGCCCGCGCGGGAGAAGATGAAAACGATCGCGGGCAGCATGTTCATGGAGCCGAGCATGCGGATAACATCGCCGCGCTTCGGCGGACGGAACTTGCGCTGCCCCTTATCGCCCCAGCTATACGAGCGCCCACCGCCCTTGTGCTTTTTGTACTGGTAGCGCTCCCTGGCCCCAGCGTCGCCGTAGCCGAACTCGGCACGACGGCACGCCTCCAACAGGTCCTGATTGACCTTGTCCGACTTCGCCTCGAAGAGTGGATAGAGCCGGTTTCCCACCAGCATGTGCTGATGCAGCGGAACCGGGCGCAGATCCGTGACAATAACGTCCGTGTGCCCGCGCACCGTGGAAAGCCAGCGACCGAACTCCTCGGAGTTGGACACCGTCGCCGACAAACCGATGACGGCCACGGATTGGTCGAGGTTCAAAATAACCTCTTCCCACACAGCGCCGCGCTCGCGGTCAGCGAGGTAGTGAATCTCATCCATCACCACATGCGTGAGCTTCTTCAGCGTCGGCGAGTTCGCGTAAATCATATTGCGCAGCACCTCGGTGGTCATCACCACGATGTCCGCGTCGCCGTTAATCGAAGTGTCGCCAGTGAGCAGGCCCACGCGGTCTTCGCCGTAGTCCTCGACTAGGTCGTGGTACTTCTGGTTGCTCAACGCCTTGATAGGTGTGGTGTAAAAGCACTTGCCGCCACGCTCAAGAGCTGCATAAATAGCGAATTCGCCAACAATAGTCTTGCCCGCGCCGGTGGGTGCACAGACGACAACGCCCCGCCCTGCCTCAATTGATTGGCAGGCGCGGAGCTGAAAGTCGTCAAGATCGAAATCCTGTTGGCTGACGAAATCGCCGAGAAGAGTCATGCCTCTAGAGTGTCATAAACCGCGCTAGAGAACATCATCAAAGTCGCTCGTCGGACGATTTCGCAAGTCCTGCGTCGGCATCGGAGTCTCCGGAATCATGCCCTGTGGCCGTGGTGGACGCGAATTGCGAGTAGGACGCATCTGGGATGCCCGCGTCGGCGTCGGCGCGTTCACTGGCGTGGGACCAGAGACCGGAGAGGTCGTCGGGGCCGCTGATGCCGTCGGCATGCCGCCCGGCTGAATCGACGTCGGCGCACTTACTGAAGTCGGGGCGTCAATGCCGCCCACGTCACCGATACCGCCGGCGGAGCCAATCGGGCCGGACGCTGTAATGGGTCCGGAGCCTTGCTCGTCATCGACGTCCAACCAATCAGGTCGCTCATTTGCTTTACGACGGTCATGGAGACGACAAATCTGGATTGCGATTTCCACCAGCAACGTCAGTGCCGTTGCCATTGCGACCATGGATATTGGTTCCTGCCCCGGAGTCATGAAGGCCGCAAAGATGAACAGCGACATAATGATGATGCTGCGCTTGTCCTTGATGCTCTCGTAGGTAACGACACCGGCCATGTTCAGCATGACCAGGAAAAGCGGAACCTCAAAGCTCACGCCAAAGCAGACGATGAGCGCCAAGAGGAAACCGAAGTATTGCGAACCGGTGAGTGCAGAAATTTGCGTCTCTTCACCAATCTGGAGCAAGAACTCCAGACCGATGGCGACAACGTAGTAGGCCAGGACGGAACCCATGACAAACAGCAGCGCGGCGGCAGTCACAACTCTGCGCGTGGTGCGGCGTTCCTTCCGAACCAAGCCGGGAGTGATGTAGGCCCAAATCTGGTAGAGCCACCATGGCGACGACATCACCAGACCGGCCAGCGCACCGACCTTCAGACGCAGCATGAACATTTCAAACGGACTGGTCGCCAGCAGACGACACTCCGCGCCCTCACCGCCGCCGAGACGCATCTCGGGTGGAAGCTGACAGTACGGATCCTTGAGCAACTCACCCAGGGACTTAAAGTGCACAGGGCCAACATTGACCGAGGTAAGCGGTATGCGGAACTGACCAATGGTAAAGGCTGTCTGATACCAGATAAAGCCCACAACAGTGCCAACGGCAATACCAGCGAGGGCGAGAACGAGGCGACGCCGGAGCTCTTGAATGTGCTCGACAATAGTCATCACGCCCTCGGGATTGCGCCTACGCTGGCGCTTCCGAGGACGTGATGTGGATGTAGCTGAAGTCACGCTTCAACCGGCCTTCTACTACTGCTGCGGCTGGCCAGGGTTGTTCTGGCCAGGCTGCGGCTGGTACGGCTGCTGCGGCTGAGCCTGCGGTGCCGGCTGCTGGTACTGCTGCTGCGGCTGGTACGGCTGCTGTGGCTGGGCTTGCGGAGCCTGCTGAATTGCAGCCTGCTCCTGGTGCTCGTCATCGTTGCGCATTTCCTTGACTTCGGACTTGAAGATACGCATGGAGCGGCCGAGCGAACGTGCGGCATCCGGCAACTTCTTTGCACCAAAGAGCAAGACAAGAACGACCAGGATAATGATGATTTCCCAGGGACCTAGGTTCGGCATCCGCTTAGAGACCTTTCGAATGAATACAAATACAAGTGGCAAGTTGCCACATCGTGCGCGATTAAAGCTTTGATTTAAGCCTTGTCGTTTCGACCATACTCTGCCAAAGCTTCGCGGGCTCGCGCAACAACGGCGTTTTTCAATTTTAAGGGCTCAGCGACCGTTACGCTCGGTGAACGGCGGAGCACAAAGGAGACTGTTGCGGCCAAGTCGGACATCGGCACGTCAGCGACATATTCCGACTGCCCTAAGCCTTGGTCAGAGACCAGTTCGGTATCCTCTTCTTCTCCCTCATCTTCGGTAAAGAAGACCGGTTCATAGTCTGCGATCCAGGTGGCGTCGGCGTCGATAAGCACACTTGCCCATTCGGACGTTCCCGTTTCCGCACCAAAGGCGTGGGGATCACGGATATCGAAAGGCTCGGGGCGGTGGAAACCGGCGGGAGTGTCGAGGACCTCGGCGGCCTCCAGGCGGTCGACGCGGAAGCTCTTCTGGCGACGGTCTTCCTGCGCACGGTCCACAGCGCGGAGGTACGTCGTGGATTCAACTGTATAAACGTTGACACAGTCAAGCTCACGGACTGTAATCTGCCCTGAGGCATTCCGGTAGCGCACCTTCAACACCTTGCGCTGATGCAGCGCGGAATAAATCTGCTCAGAAAAGGAAAAGGCCTTGCCATTTTCCGCAGCGGTCGAGTCAATGATGGGGACGTTTATTCCCAGAGCACTGCGTAGTTTTGTCGCGGCCGTCTGCGCGGCCTCGGAGGAAGTGGTGGCTGCGGAGTCCTCGATGGTTTCCAGGATGAGCAGCAAGGTCGCGGTTTCTTCGGCTGTGAGCGCACGTGGCTGGCTGAGCACCGTTGCCTGAGGCCGAATGCGGACATCAAAGCTGTTGCGGTAATCAACTTCAAAAGCCCGCACTCCGAGGAGTCCCGGCTGGTCGATGTCGGCAATCTGCTCCACGATTGCCCGAATTCGGGCAAAAGGTATGGCCAGCTCGGTAGCGGCCTCTGTCATTGAACGGTGCTGCGAAAAGTACGGTACGACCGCCAACAACTCGTCGACACTGACATTCGCGTCAAGTTCCCGGGCTGCATGCACTGTCATTAGTTGCCCTCCAAAGCGTTCTTCGCACCATTCGATCCGCCATGGCGAGCGAGTACCTGCTCCAACCGAGCAATAATCTCCGACCGTGCCTCTTCAGGTGATTCCACAATCAAATCCGGTGCGTAACTCAAACCTGTGGACACAATCTCACTCACAGGTGCCGCTGGCAGCTCGTAGCGCCCATCCCCCAACGCGGTCGCTTTCATCACCACATCAGCGCAGGTATTCGGAGCGATACGAACAACCGCCTGATAGGTCTTGCCACCGCGGTGCAACATGTTTTCCGCAATCTGTTGCAAGTCACCATCGGGCATTGGCTGGGTCGCCGACGTCCCTGTATCCGACACATCGCGGATACGGCTGAGCCGGAACATACGCGCGGCCTCACGCTGCGGATCAAAGCCCAACACATAAAAGCGCCCGCGCAGGTTAATCAGACCCCACGGCTCCAGCATGCGCAGTTCATCATCCACGCCGTACTGGCGGGAGTACCACATCTCCACTGTCCGGCGCGGCGAGGTCATCGCGGTCAGCAGTGTGCTGAAATCCACTCGACTCATATCCACCGCATCGGCCACCACCACCGACTCATCCGGCTTCGCAATGGCGCTGCGCTGCGCAAACGATGCGAGCTTCCGCCACGCCGCCACAGCCGTCGAGCTCAGCTCCTCCGAACCAAACGCCGCATTCGCCGCCTGGAAAACCACCGAAGCCTCCGCTTCAGTGAACTCGGGGTCGTGCTGGGGCCACCGTAGTCTGTTCAGGCGCAGACGTTTGACCTTATCGCCCGCGCTTGACGACGAAACCTCCACCGGGACCCCGGCTGCCAGGAGTGCCGCGGTGTCCGCACGTAAATAACGAGCCCGGGAATCCTCGGAAACACGGGAGTAACCCTCGACATGTTTGGAGATCCACGACTCGCTGACCCACCCGGTGTCGTCGGCAAGCGCCAACAGCAGCTGAACCTGACGTTGGTTCTCACTGATCGCAGCGGATCCGGGGTTTTCCGATACCGGTGAGACAGACACGACTGTGGGGCTCCTTTTCCTGGGGCAGTTTCCGGGGACGGAACTAGTTATTCGAATCCGTATCCGAGGTCTTCTTCGCGGCCGTCAGAATCTCGATCATCTCATTGACCTCATCGTTTTCCGTGGCAAAGGGGTCGCCGAGCATAGTGGAGATGGGATCGTCACCGGAAATCTTCAGGTGTGTCCAGTCCACTACGGTCTTCAAACTGGAGTCTTCAGCTGCAACGAGGAAATCACCGCGCAGCTTCGCACGAGTAGTTGGCGGTGCGATGCGGACTGCCTCAGCGACCTGCTCATCGGTGATCCACCGCGAGGCAATGCCACGGGCTTCCAGCGCACGGAAGATGCCTCGGCCGGGACGGATGTCGTGGTAGGCCAAGTCGATTTGATGAAGCTTGGGGTCCTCCAGCGTTAGACCGCGATCCAGGTAGCGTTTCATGAGCGAGTACTTAATGGCCCAGTCAATGTCGTGCTCAATGAGAGACCAGTCACCGGTTTCCACGGCATCCAGCGCGCGACCCCACAGCTCGACGATGCGGCCCATTTCCTCGTTGGACGTGCCGGCCCCGGCAATGCCCTTGTCTTCATTGACCATGTTTTCTTCGCGGACCTTCAGCCACTCCGTCGCAGCGTCCAGGAACTCGCGTTGAATCTGCAGTGCGGTGGCAGTTTCGCCACTGCGCAGTGGAATCTCGGCCTTGCCGGTCATATCGCGGCTCACCGCACGGATGGACTTGATTTCGTTGGCGACTTCGAAGTCCGGCAACTTCACGCCGGCTTCAATCATCTCCAGTACCAGCTGAGTGGAGCCAATTTTGAGCGCAGTCGTCGTCTCACTCATGTTGGAGTCGCCCACGATGACGTGCAAGCGGCGGAATCGGTTGGAGTCCGCGTGTGGCTCATCGCGAGTGTTAATAATCGGCCGGGAGCGCGTCGTTGCACTGGAGACGCCCTCCCACACATGATCCGCGCGCTGCGAGAAGCAGTACTGAATCGGATCGTTGTGATACGGCGAGGTTGGGTACGGCAGGAAAATCTTCCCCGCGCCACAGATGAGCTGTCGCGTAACCAAGAAAGGTAGCAGCAGCTTGGACAGGGACTTCAGTCCCAGTTCACGTCCAACCAGGTAGTTTTCGTGACAACCGTAGGAGTTACCGACGGTATCAACGTTGTTCTTCAGCAGGTAGACCTTGCCACCGATGCCCTCGTCGGCAAGCTCTGCTTCAGCCTTTTCAGCGAGTTCATTCAAGATGACCTCGCCCGAGCGGTCGTACGCTACCAGCTGCGAGACCGAATCGCACTCAGCGGTAGCGTACTCCGGGTGGCTTCCGACATCGAGGTACATACGACCAGCATTGGGGGTGAAAATGTTGGTTGCCCCGTACTTAGCGATCACCGGGCGGAACATGTAGCGGGCAATCTCATCCGGTCCCAGACGGCGCGAGCCATCCAGCGTCAGAGTGATGCCGAACTCGGTCTCAATACCGGTGATGCGTCGGGTCAACGCCTGTGCCGGTACCGGTGTCGGCGTTGCTTCCGGCTCCTGCTGCCCTACCTGCTGGTCAGTCACTTTTTACTGGCCACCCTTCTGGACATACGAACGCACGAACTCCTCGGCGTTGTTCTCCAGCAGACCATCAATTTCATCCAGCAGGTCGTCAGCAGCTGCAACGTGCTCCTGAGCCTGACCGCCGCCAGCGACCTCGCCGAACTCTTCCTCGTCGCCTCCGCCGGAACCGCCGCCGAAAACCTGAGTGTTACCAGCCATGATATTGCTCCTTAAAAATGAACTTTTGAGTATTACTGCTCTATTACTGCACTATGTGTGCCTATTGTTCGCGGATAGCCCCGAGAGTACGCAGATGCTCAACCACCTTGGCCACTGTCTCCGCAGACTCCAACACGTCACCGCATTCTGCGGCAGTGAAACGGTCAACTTCATCCAGCGTAATGTAGGCCAGCGTAATTCCAGGCGACTCCACGTCACGAGTGCTCCGATACACCCCCGCGGTGTCCACCACCAAGCTGGTCCAACTGCCCGCGACGACATCCTTGCCAAAGCGGCGCAGAATGCCACCGCGTACATACGCACGCGTAGACTCCGGTGCGTATTCAACCGCTCGGTCGACTTCTTCCTCGGTCACGAGTGTGCGCATCGAACCGCGGCGCACCAGCGCATGGTACAGCCCACGAGCAGGGTCAATATCCGAGTACTGAATATCAATCAACGCCAACTTCGGGTGGTCCCAGCCCGCGCCCAGGCGGGTACGCAGGCCCTCCATGAGGTTGTATTTCGCCACCCAATCCAGCAGATGGGCTGCCTTGCGGGGGTCGTCGGAAAGCACGTCGAGCACTTCACGCCAGAGCTTGACGACGTCGCCCTGCTGGTCGTAGCTCTCCACGCGACGCAGGTACTCGTACTGCATTTCCACTGCGGACATCCACGTGACATGGTCTGCCAGCTGCAGCTTCTCGGTGCAAGTCAAGTCTCGGGAGACCTTATGGACGGCCTCGACGGGGTTGCGGAGCTGCAGGTCGTCGAAACGCACGCCGTCCTCGATGGCGTCGATGACCAAACCTGTGGTGCCCAGCTTGAGGAAGGTGGCGACCTCGCTCATGTTGGCATCACCGATGATGACGTGCAGGCGGCGGAAGCGATCGGAGTCTGCGTGTGGTTCATCGCGGGTGTTGATGATGCCGCGGTTCAAAGTGGTCTCCAGCGAGACCTCAGTCTCGATGTAGTCCGCGCGCTGCGAAATCTGGAAACCCGACTCCTGCCCCGTCTGCCCCAGACCTACGCGACCAGCGCCCGTGAACACCTGGCGGGTGACGAAAAACGGCGTCAGACCGGCGACGATGTCATCGAACTCGGTTTCTCGGGAGAAAAGGTAGTTCTCGTGGGCGCCATACGAGGCGCCCTTGCCATCGACATTGTTGCGGTAGAGCTTCAGCATCGGGCCTGGATTGCCCTCAGCATCGGTGGCTTCGGCGGCAAGCTGAGCTGCGCGCAGCATAATCTTGTCACCTGCGCGGTCAGCGATAACCGCCTCGCGGGCGGTTGCCGTCTCCGGTGAGGAGTACTCCGGGTGCGCGTGATCGACGTAGAAACGGGCACCATTTTGCACCAGCAGGTTTGCAGCGCCGACGGCATTCGGGTCAACAATCGGTGGCTGGTGGTAACGGCGCAGGTCGAAACCACGGCTGTCGCGCAGTGGCGACTCTGGTGCGTAATCCCAGCGGATGCGCCCCGACAGGCCCTCCTCCTGCTCATGCGCGAAAGCGAGCACGGCCTGCGTGGAGGTGAGAATTGGGCTGACATCCGGGTTGTCCGGGCTGGAAATGCCGTACTCAATCTCCGTGCCGAAGAAGCGGTTCGACTGTGCAGAACTGGCGGCGGATTTAGCCATGGCGAATCACCTCGACCGAGGCAACGCGCGCCGCTGGACGACCGGAGATGCGAGCCCACTCATCCGGGTTCGAGGTGTTTGGCAGGTCCTCGTTCTGCGCGAACTCCTCCGCCACTGCAGACAGCAGGTGATCCAAGCTAATACCAGCCTCGCCGCCAGCGATAACCGACTTGATGGCGGACTTCTTCGCACGGTCGACGATGTTGGAAATCATCGCGCCGGAGTTGAAATCGCGGTAGTACATAACTTCGCTGGTGCCATCGGCATAGCGAATCCGCACGTACTCGTTTTCTTCCGTCTTGGCGTACATCCGCTCAACAACCTGGTCAATGAGGTGTGCGACATTCTGCTCCACCCCACCGCGCGCTTCCACCTCGGCTGCTTTATACGGCAGCTCTGGAGTCAAGTACTTGCGGAAGATATCCTTCGCCGCAGCCTCATTCGGGCGCTCAATGCGGATTTTCACATCCAAGCGTCCTGGGCGCAGAATTGCCGGGTCAATCATCTCCTCGCGGTTGGTGGCACCAATCACGATGACGTTTTCCAGCCCCTCCACACCGTCAAGTTCACTGAGCAGCTGCGGGACCACTGTGTTTTCCATATCCGAGGAGATGCCCGAACCACGAGTGCGGAAAATCGAGTCCATCTCATCGAAGAAGACAATTACCGGCTTGCCATCCTCGGCAATGTCGCGAGCGCGGTCAAAAATCAGGCGAATCTGACGCTCGGTCTCACCCACGAACTTGTTCAGCAGCTCCGGGCCCTTGACATTCAAGAAGTACGATTGCGCCCGCTGCGCCTCCGCCTCGCTCTTGCCTCGGGATAGCGCAATCTTGCGTGCCAACGAATTAGCCACAGCCTTGGCAATCAGCGTCTTACCATTGCCGGGAGGGCCGTAGAGCAGCACACCCTTCGGCGGACGCAGGTTGTACTGTTCAAACAGTTCTGGCTGCAGGAACGGCATCTCCACGGCATCGTGAATCTGCTCAATCTGACTGTCCAAACCACCGATATCCGTGTAGGTGACATCCGGTACCTCTTCCAGCACCAGGTTTTCCACCTCGGACTTCGGAATGACCTCAAACGCATAGCCCGACTTGCGGTCAATCATCACCGAGTCCCCCGGCTTCGGCGACAAATCCCCCGCCAGAGACACCACGAATTCCTCACCGTGAGTATCCGAGGCCAAAATGCGCTCCCGATCCGGCAGCACCTCACGAACATTGGCGATGTCGCCGCTTTCCGGATAACCGCAGTCCTCCACGATTATCGAGCCCTCATTCAGACGCACCTGCGCACCCGGCCGAAGCGCCCGCTCATTAATCTCCGGCTGCACCCGCAGGCGCATCCGTCGATTTCCGGTAAAAACCTCTGCGGTGCCTTTCTCCGGCCCCGGCTTAAGGAAAATACCGTACGTGCTAGGCGGCTCCAGCATGTCCTCCATGTCTTGGCGCAGTAGCTCTAGCTTGTTACGGGAGTCCCGCAACAGCTCAACCAGGCGATTATTACGAATGCCGAGGTTGTAGTTCTTCTGCTCAAGATCACGGATTTTGTCAGACGGCGTTGTCATGTATCCCAGATTACCCATAGGGCCAGATGCCGTTGTTGCTTGGTCGATTTAGACCGTGTGTCGCATCACGCTTTACGACGGCTACACCTCCCAGCGCGAAGCGGCGGGTCTAGAGCTTCTTTTGATTTCGTCGCTGTGGGCGCGGAGGCACCGTGCCGTCGGCAAGCCTGCGTGCCCACACCAGGAATGCGGTATGCGCCTGCATACGGTGCGCCGGGCGGACGGAGAGATCCTGAACATTCCAGTCGCGGACCAGGGATTCCCAGGCGCGTGGTTCGGTGAAGCACTTCTGCGCGCGGATGCCCTCCATGACTTTCATTAGCTGCGGAACAGTGGCGACATAGACCATGAGCACGCCGCCAGGCTGAAGCACCTTCGAGACGGTATCCAGGCATTCCCACGGAGCGAGCATGTCCAGAATGACGCGGTCGACCGGGCCGCCGAGCGACTCGATGGAGGCCTCGTTGAGATCGCCCAGGCGCAAGTCCCAGTTGTCGGGCTTGTGACCCATGAAGTCGACAACGTTGCGTTCCGCGTGCTCGATGTGGTCCTCGCGGACCTCGTAGGAAATAAGCTGCCCGTCAGCGCCGATGGCGCGGAGCAGGTTGAGGCTGAGCGCGCCGGAGCCAGCGCCGGCCTCCAACACGCGCGCACCTGGGAAGATGTCGCCCTCGACGATGATCTGTGCAGCATCCTTCGGGTAAATCACCGCAGCACCGCGCGGCATGGACAGGACGTAATCGACCAGCAAGTGACGCATGGCCAGGTAGACGGTGCCTTCGCTGGAGGTGACGGTGGTGCCTTCCTTGGCGCCGATGAGGTCGTCGTGGAGGATGGTGCCGCGGTGAGTGAAGAACTTGCCACCCTCCTCGAGGATGACGGTGAAGTGGCGATTCTTCGAGTCAGTCAGCTGGACTCGGTCGCCGACTTGGAATGGTCCGCTCAATGCCATAGGTGTGTGGGCTCCTTTTGGGGTTTGGTTGGGTCGGGTCATGTCGGGTGCAGCCAAATCCGGGCGGTACTCTAACCTGGCTAGTATGCCCGACAATGCCCAAAGTTCTAAGTCAGCAGTTCAACCTTCCCGCCGCTCTAAGTTGGCGCTGTCGCCGTCGAGAGCTAATGACTACCGCCAGTGCCCGCTGAAGTACCGGTTCCGTGCGATTGACAAGATTCCGGAGCCGTCGACTGTCGCGCAGGTCAAGGGCACGTTGGTGCATGCTGTGCTCGAACAGATGCATGCCTGGCCCCGTGAAGAACGCACTTACCCCGCAGCGGTGAAACGGCTGAAGCCGACCTGGGAGGACATGCGTGCAAAGGACGAGGAACTGATTGAGCTAGTTCCGGAGGATGATTACTACGACTTCCTGGTCGAATGCCGCGGCCTGCTCAAGGGGTATTTCATGATGGAAAACCCCATGGGCTTCGATGCGGCCGAGATGGAAAAGTTCGTTCAGCTGGTTATCGATCCGGATGCGGATCAGACTGTGCCATTGTCAGTGCCACTTCGTGGTTTTATCGACCGCGTCGATATTGCCCCGACCGGTGAGGTCCGGATTGTCGACTACAAGACGGGCAAGAAGCCCTCTCCTCGCTTCCAGGATGAGGCGCTCTTCCAGATGCGGTTTTACGCGCTGGTGTGGTGGCGGCTCACCGGTCGTATCCCGGAACAGCTGCGGTTGATGTACCTGAAGGTTGCCGATGACCTGGTGCTCAGCCCCACCTCGGCGGAATTAGAGGCCTTCCAAGCGGAGATTGCCGACTTGTGGTCGGCGATCGTGCGCGACGGTGAAAACGGTGACTTTGTGCCGAAGAAGTCCAAACTCTGCGGATGGTGTTCTTTCCAGGAGCTGTGCCCTGCCTATGGCGGGGTCACCCCGGAGTACCCCGGTTGGCCGGGTGCTGTCGGCGATGGTGGCGCTGAGTAAAAGCTGCGGATGGCGGTGGCTCTCGCGGCGATGTTAGCTTTCGCGGGGTGCCGCCGTCGGCGGTAACGGTGCCAGTAAAAGTTACTGACTAGGTTTATGACAGGTGAATGGAATTCACAGCTTCGATTTTGTCATAAACCTAGTCAGTTTCTCTATGCGGTGTTTTAGGTAGTCCCCCACTACAGCAGTGCGCTGCCGAAGGCGAATCCGAACGCGACGGACAGGGCAATACATAAGGTTCCTGGGATGATGAACGAGTGGTTAAACACGTATTTGCCAATTCGGGTTGTGCCAGTGTCGTCCATCTCCACCGCGGCAAGGAGCGTCGGGTAAGTAGGCAGTACGAATAGCGCGGAAGTCGCTGCGAAGGAAGCAATCGCAGTGATGGGAGAAACTCCCACCGCGAGTGCAGCGGGCATGATGGCCTTTGCCGTGGCCGCCTGCGAGTACAGCAATGCGGCCGCGAAGAAGAGCACGATTGCCAGCATCCACGGCATTGTGGTCAGTAGGCTGCCGGACGCGGCCTTAATGTCGTCGATGTAGTGGTTGATAATTGTGGTTCCCAGCCACGCCACACCGAGAACGCAGACGCTGGCGGACATGCCCGATTTGAACACCGGTGTGTTCAAAATGGTTGCCGCGTCCAACTTGCAGGCCAGCACGATAACGGTGGCGGCGGTCAACATGATTGACATGATTGCCTCGTTTCGTGGGAGCGTGGGATCAGCGATGAGGCCGACCTGTTCAGTGCTGATGGTCGCATAGACCATCACCGCGAGAATCGAGAGTAGGAAAACCGCCACGGACCACTTGGCCGACTTGGTTGGCACGTATTCGCTCATCTGGCCACGTGGCTTGGAGACTAACCCCTTTTCCAAGCGGCTTTGATACTCCGGATCGTCGTCAAGCTCTTTGCCTAGGTGATTCGTGACAAAGGCGGTCGGAAGGATGGCGAGGAACGTCGAAGGAATGACAATCGCCAGGAGTGTGAGATAACCAACGCCGCGGGGTTCCATGAGCGAAGCCATGAGTACCACAGCCGCTGAGATGGGTGATGCCGTAATCGCCAACTGAGATGCGATGACCGCCACGGACAGCGGGCGGGACGGGCGAACGCCTCCCTCCTTGGATACTTCGGCGATAACTGGGAGGGTGGAAAATGCGGTGTGGCCGGTGCCGGCGAGCAGTGTCATCAGGTAGGTGACAACCGGGGCCCAGTAGGTGATGTGTCGCGGATTCTTGCGCAGCAACCGTTCGGCAATGTGGACGAGATAGTCCATGCCTCCGGCCTTCTGCATAGCGGCAATTGCCGCGATTACCGACATAATGATGCCGATGACATCGAACGGAATGTCGTCTTTGGTGACCGGAACCCCGGTGATGCCCAGCGCCAAAACGCCCAGCCCACCGGCGAACCCGATAGCAATTGAACCAAGACGCGCGCCAAGGAGGATCGCTGCTAGAACGATAGAGATTTGGACGGCAACTAACATGTGTATCTCCGAAAAGTCACTCGTTAGACTTGTTGCCGCTTAGGACAAATCGTCGAGGCGAGACTCCCCTGCCACGTAGCGCTTCCCCCGGTATTCCGGGTGCATGAGGTTCTCGGTGCTCAGGACCTGGTTGAGCTCCTTCTCGTCCATCAGCCCGCGTTCGAGGACAATGTCCCGGACGGAGCGGCCAGTGCGAGCGGCTTCCTTGCCAATCATATCGCCCTCGTGGTGGCCAATGACCGGATTCAGGTAGGTCACGATACCGATGGAGTTTTCCACATAGCCGCGGCAAACTTCCGGGTTAGCGGTGATGCCGGTAATGCACTTGTCGCGCAGAGTGTCGGTAGCACTGCGCAGCAGTTCAATCGACTCGAAGAGGCATGCGCCGATGACAGGCTCCATCACGTTTAGCTGCAACTGGCCAGCCTCGGCTGCCCAGGTCAGGGTCACGTCGTTGCCGAAGACCTTGAAGCAGGCCTGGTTCGCGACCTCTGGGATTACCGGGTTAACCTTTGCCGGCATAATCGAAGACCCAGCGGCGCGCTCCGGAAGGTTGATTTCATTCAGTCCGGCTCGTGGACCCGATGCCAGCAGGCGCAGGTCGTTGCACATCTTGGAAATCTTCATGGCCGCGCGCTTCAGGGATGCATGCACGCTGACGTAGGCGCCGGTATCGCTGGTGGCTTCGATTAGGTCCTTCGCAGAGGTCACCTTAAAGCCACTGACCTCACGCAGCGCCTGGGTCACGGCCTCGCGGTAGCCTGCCGGCGCATTTACACCGGTACCGATAGCGGTTGCTCCCAGGTTGATTTGCAGCAGGCGTGCCGACGCAGTTGCGATGGACTCCTGCTCTTCCTCAAGGTTGTGGGCAAATGCGTGGAAAGCCTGTCCCAGGGTCATGGGAACGGCATCCTGCAGCTGCGTGCGCCCCATTGTGATGATGTCGTTGAATTCATCACCCTTGGCGTGTAGAGCCTCAACCAGGGAGTCGAAGTGCTTCTGCAGGCTCAGCAGCGACATGTGGATGGCAAGACGGAAACCTGTTGGGTAGGCATCGTTGGTTGACTGGCACTGGTTGACATCATCGTTGGGGTGAATGACGTCGTATCGGCCCTTTTCCAGGCCGAGCAGTTCTAGAGCGAGGTTAGCGATGACCTCGTTGGTGTTCATGTTGAGACTGGTGCCAGCTCCACCCTGGAAGACATCGATTGGAAACTGATCCATGCAGCGTCCCTTTTCCAGGATTTCATCACATGCGGCGACGATGATGTCTGCAACATCGCTGGGCAGCGTGTGGACGCGCTGGTTGGCAATGGCCGTGGCCTTCTTCACCATCACCATGCCACGAATGAATTCGGGCACGTCGTTGATGGTCTTGGCTGAGATTTGGTAGTTGTCGATTGCGCGCAGGGTGTGGATGCCGTAGTAAGCCTCTGCCGGGACCTCCATAGAGCCAAGCAGGTCGACCTCGGTACGTGTTGCGGACATGTGGAAGCAATCCCTTCTAGCCTTTTAGCAGACCTAGTAGACGCAGCCTTGTGGGCCACATTTAGTGGCGATGATTGGTTACACCGCCAAAACTACAGTGCTGGCGTATGTGCCGCATGTACAGGCATAAAGTTACTGCTTCGGTCCGGCTAACGCCGTGCGCACTCTTAGTGTCAATATTACTACCTACGCTAGCGTAGGTAAAGGGTGGATTCAGCTAGGAAGCTCCCACTGGATAGCGTGTAAGGTTCGCGTGACTTAAATACGCGCGATACGGATATTCGAAGCCAAGATCGCCTCGGCACCAATCTTTGCCAGTGCGTCCATGAGCGGGTTGGCCTCTGCCTTCGGAACTAGCGCGCGAACTGCTACCCAATCCTCGTTAGCCAGCGGCGACACGGTCGGGCCGGACAGCCCCGGGGTGAGCTTGGATGCCTCTTCCAGCGCGGACGCACGGATGTTGTAGTCAATCATCAAGTACGTCTTGGCATGCAGAATGCCGGTCATGCGACGCAGGAACACCTGCTGCTCCTCGGTGACCTCTACGCCCTTGCGTCCGACAACAACTGCCTCAGAGCTGACCAAAACATCGCCGAATGGCTTCAATCCCTGCTTGCGCAGGGTACGACCGGTGGAGACAACATCGGCGATTACGTCGGCAACTCCCAAGCGGATGGAAATCTCCACTGCACCATCAAGGCGAATAACGGTGGCGTTAATGCCACGAGCCTTCAGATCCTCGCGCACCAGGTTCGGGTACGAGGTGGCAATGCGCTTGCCCTCCAGAGCTTCTACGGTCCACTCCTCATCGGCCGGAGCGGCGTAGCGGAAGGTCGAGGCGCCGAAGCCCAGATTCAGAACCTCATCGACCGGAGCCAGCGAGTCAGCGGCCAGGTCGCGGCCGGTGATGCCCAAATCCAGATGGCCGTTGCCAACGTAGATGGGAATATCCTTCGGGCGGAGGAAGAAAAACTCAATGTCGTTGGCTTCGTCGTGGATGGTCAGGCTCTTGGAGTCGCCTCGACCCGGGTAGCCAGCTTCCTTCAGGATTTCGACTGCCGCCTCGGACAGCGATCCTTTGTTGGGCACGGCAATACGCAGCATGGTGTTGATTTCTCCTACAGGTACTTGTAAACATCCTCGGGGCTCAGCCCGCGACCGACCATGACCACCTGCAGCCAGTACAACAGCTGCGAAATCTCCTCTGCGAGGGCTTCGTCAGATTCGTGCTCAGCTGCAAGCCAGACCTCACCGGCCTCTTCGACAATTTTCTTGCCCTGGAAATGCACACCAGCGTCCAGCGCCTTGACTGTGCCCGATCCCTCGGGGCGCGACTGTGCTTTTTCCTTCAGCTCTGCAAACAGGTCATCAAAGTTCTTCACCCGGTCTATTGTTCCATGTCGTCTACTCGCCCGCGAAAGCAGCCCGCAATAAGCCCAAATTCGAGGTATCCAAATTGCCCGAAATGAAGCGCGCCGGGGGTACTAACGTCCCCACATCAGCCTGCGAAACGCTCACATCCGGCATTGGATTCCACACCACCGTGCATCCCGCAGCGAGTGCAGAGCGCACCCCCGTTGAGGAATCTTCGATAGCCAGGCAGTCCTCTGGCGCAAATCCGGCTAGCTCTGCGCCACGCAAGTACGGATCCGGTGCCGGTTTGCCGTTGGCCACCTCATCGCTACACACTGTTGCGGCGAAGTGCTGCTCCCCCATGACATCAATGCAGGGTTGCGCCACGTGCCGACGGGTATTGGTCACCAACACCACCGGAATGTCAGCAGCCCGGGCCTGGTCCAAAATCGCCGGCACACCCGGGCGCCACTCCACCCCATGTTCTAGAACCAATTCAGTGAAGCGACCTTCGACGAATTGGGAGCCCGAGGCAAACAGCTCGTCGTCAAGCGTGCGTCCCGCATGGTCAGCACAAATCGACAGCGTATCCCAGAGTGTGTTGCCGACGCACTGCATGCGCAACTCCGGAGTCAGGCGACGGCCTACGAATTCCGAGAGGTCGTACGTGGCAATCTCCCACAGAGGTTCCGTGTTGATGAGGCTGCCGTCCATGTCCCACAAAATTGCTTTCACACCATGCGACTATGCCAGGCAATCAAGCATTTAGCGATTATGTCAGCAAAACCGTCGGATGAAGGTTTAGAGTTTCAGGAAGGAAAGTATGTTGCGGTGCTGCATGAAATCACCGCATGAACGTGTCCCGCGTGAATGAAAGGCATCGACTCGCTATGACAACCACTGAAGATTCGCTCGCCCAGGCTATCGACCAACCCGAGGCATACTTCATTCCGCTAGGGACGGTCACCGAAGGCGAGCTCAGCTACGAGCGCTTCATGCCCACCAGCTTCACTTATGGGGCGTGGGGGCCGTTTCAGCACGGTGCGCCGCCGTCGGCGCTGCTGACGCGCATGTTGGAGCGCCGCCGTCTGGAAAGCGAGGGGATGCGTATTACTCGCATCGCCGTGGATCTGTTGTCGGCTGTACCGTACACGGAGCTCCGCGCGCGCTCATGGGTCTCGCGCCCGGGGCGGCAGATCGCCAAGGTCGAAGCCGAATTGCTTGCCGACGTCAAGGGTGCCTGGCGACCAGTTGCCACCGCGTCCGCATGGATGATGGCCACTGCGGATACGCGGGATATTGAGCGTGCATTCGACAAGCAGGTGCCCGGGCCCGAGGAATGCAGCGCCGAGTACATTCCGCTTACCGACGATTGGAGTGGCGGCTACATCGAATCAATTGAAGCCCGCGCCGGCGCGACGGAAGAGCTGGCCGAGACGCAAATTCACTGGGTTCGCGCGCAGTACCCAATCGTGCTCGGGGAGGAGCCGACTGCGGTGGAGCGAGTCATGCAGGTAGCTGATACCGCCAACGGTATCGGGGCCACGCTGAGCCCGCACCAGTGGGCGTTTATGAATACCGACTTAGTGGTTCACCTGCACCGACTCCCCCAGCTCGGCGCCTCGGAGAAGTCGGCGGAATCGGAGTTGCAGTCGGAAGACGGCGGCTGGGTGGGCATCGCCGCCCGCGGTTCCATTGGGCCGGACGGAATCGGCATGACCGCGGGCGAGCTCTACGATGTGCACGGCCCCATCGGCCGCAGCATGCAGACCTTGCTGGTGCGACCGCAGGGATAACGCGAAGCTACACGTTAAAGTACTTCGCTTCCGGGTGGTAGAGCACGAACGCATCGGTGGACTGCTCTGGGTGCAGCTGGAGCTCCTCAGAGAGCTCCACGCCGATGCGCTCCGGCTGCAGCAGGTCAATCATGCCCTGACGGAAGGTCAGATCCGGACAGGAACCATAGCCGAAGGAGTAACGAGCGCCGCGGTACTTCAGGTCAAAGAAGTCCTGGGTATCGTCGGAGTCTTCCGCGCCAACACTTGTGCCGTCGGAGAACGCGAGCTCGGAGCGAATGCGCTGGTGCCAGTACTCGGCCAGCGCCTCGGTGAGCTGCACGCCGATACCGTGAACCTCCAGGTAGTCGCGGTATTCGTTCTTGGCGTAAATATCGTTGGCGAAGTCAGCGATGGGCTGTCCCATGGTCACCAGCTGGAACGGCATGACGTCGGTCTGTCCTGCGGCGATGGCATCTTCGCGCGAGCGAATGAAGTCAGCAATGCATAGGAAGCGACCACGCTGCTGGCGCGGGAAGGTCCAGGACACCACTGGCTCTGCCGCGGGGTCGGGCTGCTCCCCTTCCGCAGGTAGCGGCAGTACGTGTACGGTATCGCCCTCAGAAACTGCTGGGAAGTAGCCATAGACGACAGCCGCATGCTGGAGGATGTTCTCGGCGCGCAGGCGCTGCAGCCATGCGCGCAGGCGTGGACGACCATCGGATTCGACCAGTTCCTCGTAACTCGGCCCCTCGTCGCCGCGGGTGCCGCGCAGTCCCCACTGCCCCATGAACAGAGCGCGTTCGTCGAGGGTGGTCAGGTAGTCGTCGAGGGGCAGGCCCTTGACAATGCGGGTTCCCCAGAACGGCGGTGTCGCAACGGGGACATCAGCGGCGACATCGGAACGCTCCGGCACCTCGGGGGCTTCAGCAGCAGCCTTGGCGGCGCGCTGCGCGGCGATGCGCTTGGAGCGCTCACGGCGGGCGCGGCGAGCTTCCTTCTTCTCGCGGGCAGCAATGGCCTCTGGCGAATTCTCGTCTGGGCCGAGGCCCTTCTTAGCTGCCATCAGCTCGTCCATGATGCGCAGTCCTTCGAAGGCATCCCTGCCGTAGTAGACATCGCCGTGGTAGAGCTCGGACAGGTCGTCTTCCACGTAGCTACGCGTCAGCGCGGCGCCGCCGAGCAGTACTGGGAAGCGGGTGGCATCGCCGGCGGAGTTGATCTCCAGCAGGTTGTCCTTCATCACCACAGTGGACTTCACCAGCAGGCCGGACATGCCGATGGCGTCGACATCCAGTTCCTTGGCGGCGGACAGAATCGTAGCGATTGGCTGCTTAATGCCCAGGTTATGCACGGTGTAGCCGTTGTTGGAAAGAATAATCTCCACCAGGTTCTTGCCGATGTCGTGGACATCGCCCTTCACCGTGGCCAGCACAATCGAGCCCTTGGAGCCCGTGGCATCCTCGGCATCCATAAAGCCCTCGAGGTAGCCCACCGCGGCCTTCATCGTCTCGGCCGACTGCAGCACGAATGGCAGCTGCATCTGGCCGGAACCGAACAGGTCACCAACGGTCTGCATGCCACGCAGCAGGTCCTCGTTAACAATCGCCAGCGGTTCCTTTTCCTTCATGCCCTCATCGAGGTCAGCCTCGATACCCGTGCGCTCACCGTCGATGATGCGCTGCGCCAGGCGGTCGAACAGCGGCATGGCGGCAAGCTTTTCGGCCCGGGCGTCCTTCGCGTCAGCGGCGGAGACTCCTTCAAAGAGCTCCATGAATACCTGCAGTGGGTCGTACTCCCCGTCGGGGTGTCCCGCTTCACGACGGCGGTCGTACACCATATCGAGAGCGACTTCGCGCTGCTTGTTGTCAATCTTGTTCATCGGCAAGATCTTGGAGCTGTGGGCAATGGCGGAGTCCAGGCCGGCCTCGATGCACTCGTTGAGGAACACCGAGTTGAGTACCTGGCGAGCCGCCGGGTTCAGACCGAAGGAAATGTTGGACAGACCGAGCGTGGTGTGCACGTTCGGGTGGCGACGCTTAAGTTCGCGGATGGCTTCGATGGTTTCGATGCCGTCGCGGCGAGTTTCCTCCTGGCCAGTGGAAATCGGGAAAGTCAGACAGTCGACAATAATGTCCTGCTCGCGCAGTCCCCACGTGCCGGTGATGTCGGCGATGAGACGCTCGGCGATCTCAATCTTCTTGTCCTTTGTACGCGCCTGACCTTCTTCGTCGATAGTCAAAGCGACCACGGCAGCACCGTGCTCAACAACCTGGCGCATAATGCGCTGGTAGCGCGAGTCCGGGCCATCGCCGTCTTCAAAGTTCACAGAGTTGACCGCGCAGCGACCACCGAGGTGCTCCAGGCCAGTCTTCAAAACCTCCGGTTCCGTGGAGTCCAGCATGACCGGCAACGTCACCGAGGTGGCGATCTGCGATGCCAGGGTTGCCATGTCATCGCGACCGTCGCGCCCCACGTAGTCCACACACAGGTCAATCATGTGTGCGCCATCGGTGACCTGACCGCGGGCGGTGTTAAGGCACTTCTCCCAATCGCCGGCCAGCATGGCCTCGCGGAAAGCCTTGGAACCGTTGGCGTTGGTGCGCTCACCAATCATGGTGATGCCGGTTGTCTGCGTCAGCGGGGCTGCCGAGTACAGAGAAGCGACCTCATCGATTGGCTTTGCATTCGGATCCGTCGATGGGCGTGCTGCCTGAACAGCAGGGCCCTGCTCAGCGTAAGCGCCTGCACCGGTAATAGCATCGCGAACAGCGGAAACATGCTCCGGTGTGGTACCACAGCAGCCACCGACCATCGCCAGGCCAAACTCTTCAACAAAGCCGCGCAGCGCTGTGGCCAGCTCTGGGGCGGTCAGCGGGTAGGTCGCACCGTTCTTACCCAGCACTGGCAGACCCGCATTCGGCATGACCGATACCGGGATGGAGGCGAAGTTGGACAGGTAGCGTAGGTGCTCGCTCATCTCGTCCGGGCCGGTCGCACAGTTTAGGCCAATCATGTCGATACCCAGCGGCTGCAGCGCTGCCAGGGCTGCACCAATCTCCGAGCCCATCAGCATGGTGCCTGTGGTCTCGACAGTCACGTGGACGACAATCGGAATCTTCTTCTCAGCCTGTCGCATGGCGGCCTTGACGCCATTGACTGCTGCCTTGACCTGCAGCAAGTCTTGACAGGTCTCAATCAAAAACGCATCCGCGCCACCGGAAATCATGCCGAGTCCGGCCTCCGTGTAAGCGTCGCGAAGCTGAGCGTACGGAGCGTGCCCCAACGATGGCAGCTTCGTGCCCGGGCCCAGCGAACCGAGGACAAAGCGTCGCATACCCTCGCGCCCCGGCCCCATTTCGTCAGCGACCTTGCGGGCGATTGCGGTGCCCTTGTGCGCTAGCTCCTGGATACGGTCTTCAATGTCGTAATCCGCGAGGTTCGGGAAGTTGCAGCCGAAGGTATTGGTTTCCACCAGGTCGGCGCCGGCCTCGAAATAACGCCGGTGAATCGTCTCGATGATGTCGGGACGAGTGTCATTGAGAATCTCATTACAGCCCTCGTAGCCGAGGAAGTCCGCGTCAACGTCGAGGTCAAAAGACTGCAGCTGGGTACCCATGGCGCCATCGCCAATGAGTACACGGCTGTGCAGTGCGGTGAGGAACTCGGAAGAGTGGCGATCAGTCATGAATAGACACCTTAGTCTACTTTCATAACCGCGCCGTTAATCGGGCTGGTTATTCCATCTCAAAGTAGCTTTCCGCCTTCACCGCAGGCAGGTCCAAACCGACAGCCTTCGTTGCGGAATTGATAATCGCGAGAATCTCGTCGAGCTCCTCATCAAAAATCGAGCCACCGTGCTCATGCTCAATCGCAGCCACGCGCTGTAGGCAGTTCTCTACCGCCTGCGTTGCGGCTTCTTCTCGCTTATCGACGGCCAGTTCCGCCGCCTGATCAATACCAGCGGCGGCCTCACGGAGGGCTTCCCCGACCTGGTCGGCTACCGATTCGTCAAAAAGTGGCTCCCAGAACTCGCGTTCCTCGGGCTGCAGGTAGCTGCCGGTGGCAAACATGCGCAAATCGGCAACTAGCTTATCGATGTTCTCTTGCGTTACTTCGACAGCAGACAGATCTGAGTTGCTCATGCTCAAATTTTAACGCCAAGCAGCGCGTCCAGCGCGGCGGCAACGAATTCTCCGGCACCCGCTGCGCCGGTTACTGTGCCAGCATCTGCCTTGTTGCTGGTATCCGAGGACCACTCCGCAGCCCAGGCATCGATAGCGGCCAGAGCAGCCGGCGTATCCAGGTCATTGGCCAGGCTTGCGCGCACATCGGCAACCAGTGCCGCTGCTGCGCTCACAGCCTTCTCATCGGTGGCAGTCTTTGTAGTTGCGCAAGCCGCACGCCAGGCCTCGTGACGTGCCTTGGCCGCCTCCAGCACCTCGTCCGACCAATCGCGATCAGAGCGGTAATGGCTGGCGAAGACGCCAATGCGAATAGCACTCGGGTCGACGCCGGCGGCCACCAGCTTGGAGACAAACACCAGGTTGCCCAGCGACTTGGACATCTTCACGCCGTCGAGCGCAATCATGCCAGCGTGAACATAATGGCGCGCCATACGTGCACAGCCAGTAGCGGCTTCAGCGTGAGCCGCCGAGAACTCGTGGTGCGGGAACGCGAGATCCGAGCCACCGCCCTGAATGTCGAAGCTCTTACCCAGGCGGTTGGTGGCAATCGCCGAGCACTCAATGTGCCAACCCGGCCGGCCCGCACCAAAAGGAGCCTCCCAGCTTGGCTCCCCGGGGCGAGCGGCACGCCACACCAGCGCGTCCAGTGGGTCCTCCTTGCCCGGGCGATCCGGGTCGCCACCGCGCTCCGCAAAGAACTCCGCCATCTGCTCTGCCGAGTAATTGGACTCGTAACCAAAGTTCTCAGTGGCACTCTTGCGGAAGTACACATCCGGGTACTCGTCATCGGTGAGCTGGTAGGCCGAGCCATTCTCCAGCAGCTTCTCGACCATTTCCACGACCTCGCCCACGGACTCAATGGCGCCGATGTAGTCGCGCGGTGGAATCACCGACAGGTTTTCCATATCCGAGCGAAACAAATCAATCTGCGAGGTGCCCAGCTCGCGCCAGTCCACCCCATCGCGCTCCGCACGTTCGAACAACGGGTCATCGACATCGGTGATGTTCTGCACGTAATGCACCGAGTGTCCATTATCCAGCAGCTGACGGTAAATCAGATCAAAGGTGAGGTAGGTTGCTGCGTGCCCCAGGTGCGTGGCGTCATAGGGTGTGATGCCACACACGTACATGGTCGCCTCCGGTCCCGCTTCCACCTGGGAGACCTTCTGATCCGCGGTGTCGTAGAGGCGTAGGGGTACCGATGTTGAGTTTTCGTCGTCAAGCGAATGCGCCTTACCTGTATTGCTGGCGCGGTTGAACACATCGAAACGCGCATCGCCGAGACTGGGAACCTGTGGTTGGGGCCACGAATGCATTAAATACTCACTACCTCACTAAACAGCGTTGATCGTGCCGAAGCCGAGCAACACCATAACAATCAAACCGACCGGGATGCGGTACGCGGCGAACCAAGCGAAGGAGTGGTTCGACACGAACTTCAGCAGCCATGCAATAGACGCATAGCCGACGACGAAGGCAATCAGCGTACCGATGGCCAATTGCGCTCCACTAGCGGCCTGTCCCGCCGCAGGGTCAAACGCGTCTGGAAGCGAAAAAATTCCAGCAGCGAAAACAGCGGGGATAGCCAGCAGGAAGGAAAAGCGCGTTGCAACCTCTCGGTCCAAGTGCAAGAACAGGCCGGCAGACACCGTACCGCCCGAGCGCGACACACCCGGAATGAGCGCCAGGCACTGCGCGAAACCCATGACGATGGCATCTCGCATGGTCAGCTCTTCATAGTTGCGCTCACGACGGCCGAACTTCTCTGCGGCGATAAAGACAAAGGAGAAAAGCACCAACACAGCGGCTGTAATCCAGAGATTGCGCAGGTTATCGCGGATGAGGTCCTTCCCCAGCACACCGATGATGGCAATCGGCAGCGTACCGACAATCACCATCCAACCCATGCGGTAGTTGAAACCGCGGGCTTCCTTATTGAACAGACCGGCAAACCAGCCAGTGAGGATCTGCCAGATGTCCTTGGCGAAGAACACCAACACAGCCAATTCGGTGCCAAGCTGCACCACAGCGGTGAAGGATGCACCGGCGTCCTGGCCCCACAGCAGCTCGGAGACAATCCGAAGGTGCCCCGAGGAACTCACCGGGAGAAATTCCGTCAGACCTTGCACTACGGACAGGATGATTGTCTGCGCCCAGGTCATACCGGTGCCGGCGGTATCGGCAGCGGTATCTGCTGAGGCGCTTAGTGTCGTCATGATAGTCACGGGTGTATAGGCTACTCGTCCGGTTTGTGTTGTGGCTATAGCGAGGTTTCGGTGCGGCGATAGCGAGACCTCTCCCGCGGAACTTTTCCCGCGACCGCACACGGGTGTCCTAAAGTAAAAATCGTGCAACAACGAATTCTGGGCAACAGCGGTTTACGGGTCTCCGCCTTGGGGCTGGGTACGGCCACCTGGGGTGCGGGTACCAGGCAAGACGAAGCCGGACGCATCCTGACGGACTTCCTCGACGCCGGAGGCAACCTTGTCGACGCTTCCCCACTCCACGGCGGCGACACTGTTGCCGACATGCTGGGTGCAGTCATCGCAAAGCGCGGTGTCGCCGACGAATTGGTGCTCTCGGTCGCATCTGGCATACACCCCGAGCGGCCCGTCGGCAGGCGCGTGGACTGCTCGCGTAAGACACTGCAAAAGGACCTCGACGATACGCTCGCACGCCTCGGCGTCGAACACATTGATCTGTGGTCGCCCGGCTACTGGGATGGGCTGACCCCACCGGAAGAGGTCGCCGATACCCTGGAATGGGCTGTGCTCACGGGGAAAGTACGTTACGCCGGAGTGCGTGGATACAGCGGTTGGCAGGCGGCGGTGACGCATGCCGCCGCGGATCGAATCGCTCCGGTGTTCGCACAGCATGAGTACTCGCTGCTCCAGCGAAGCCCTGAGGCTGAACTACTGCCCGCCTGTGAGCATTTGGGGCTCGGCTTTATCGGTGGCGCCCCACTGGCCCAAGGCGTTTTGACCGCCAAATACCAGCACATCATTCCCGAGGACTCCCGCGCTGCTTCCGAACACGCCGACGCAGAGGTGCAGGACTATCTCGACACGCGCGGCGTCACGGTTGCAGGCGCGCTGACCACCGCAGCCAAGGGGCTCGGCGTCAGTGCTGCCGTCGCAGCGATTTCCTGGGCACGCGATCGGCCGGGCGTCACCTCGATCCTCGTTGGCGCTCGAGACCGCGCTCAGCTACGCGAAAACCTCACCGCCGAACAACTCACGCTGCCACCGCAGATTTGCAACGCGCTTGACGACGTCACGCTGTAATCAGTAACCGCATTCTTATAAAGACTTATAAGGCACAACGAATGCGAGAGCCTCCCACGGCTGGAGGCGTCCACAAAGTAATCAGGCCGGGGTGGTAGTTTCTATAGCGTGAGTGAAAACAGTCGTCGACGTGTCATAACCTCCCTTCTAGCGGGGCTTTCCGCTAGCGCAGTGGTCCTGGCAGGGTGCTCCTCCGATGTGGAAGGAGACATCGATGCCGGAATGGGCAACGCCACGCCAGTGCCGGCCGCTTCACCCGCTGCTCCCGATACTGCTATCGGGAGGGCCAAGAAGATTGATGAGGACGTTACCGATGCCGTGCTTGTCGGCGACCGAGTTGTCCTGAAGGCCGGGGACAAGATCTTTGCCGGTCCGCTGAATAACCCAATTGAGCGATCAATGAAGCTGGACGCGAAGTGTGGTGAGCTCGCGCCGGGCGGCCCTAACGCTCTGCTGCCGTGTGAAGATGGCATCCACGTCATTACTGACCAGGCTACGGAAACGGCCGTTGTCGGCCGTGGCACCAACTACTCCGCCGCAGTTGGACTGGAAGGCGGTCGCATCATCGGTGCCCATGCGGATAGCAATGTCGTCGATGTGTTCGGCGCTGATGGCGAGTTGGCCAGTGACTTCAAGGCTGCCAATAACGGTTCGCAGCTCGTTGAGATTCCCAGAGCGGACAATGACGCGGACGTCAAGCTGTTAGAGGTGAACCGTCCGGAGACTTCGGTGCATGAGCTCAAGCTCGATGAGTCCCGCGCTGGCTCTGCGCTGCGTGCGGGTATCGGCGTCGGCAAGGTAGCTTCCGGTGATCATGTCATTGCTGCCGCAGACACCAAGGGCAACCAGCTTCTTATTTACACTGCCACTGACGTCATTCGCCTCCACCAGGCAGCTCCGGCCCCGGAGGCTCCGTGGGCGGTAGCGGTCGATGAATCGCGCGGAATTGTCTGGGTGACTTCGACGAAGGTGAACAAGCTGACTGGCTACGACATCAGCTCGGGTACCCCAGTCAAGGTCGCGGACATCAACACGGTTGCAGATCCACAGTCGATTGTTGCCACCGAGGATGGCCAGATTGGCGTCTTCTCGGCTACCGGTGACGGGGCCCAGATTTTTGACTCCGCGGACGTCGATAAGGCAATTGCTGATTTCAAGCAGGATGCAGAGAAGATTCGTGAGGAGATGTCGGTTCGGGAACCAGCCGATAAACTACCGACCGGTGCAGGTGACACCAAGGGAGCAGACGACTCCGAGGGAGAGACTAAGTAGATGCCTTCGAAACTTCGCGCCAAGTCCTATCAACTCGCGCTAAAGGCAATGTTCCAGGTCCCACCGGAGCAGATTCACGAGGCCATCTCGAAGACCCTGAAGGGGCTGCAGAAGTCGGAGAGTCTACAGCGGGCGGTGAGCAAGTTACTCGTTGTTGACGATGCTGTGCTGCGTCAAACCGTGTTCGGCGTGGACTTCCCGCGTCCGCTGGGGCTCGCCGCAGGCTTCGACAAGGCTGCTATTGCTCCGGATTGCTGGGGGCCAATTGGTTTTGGCTACGCGGAACTGGGAACCGTGACTGCCAAGCCGCAGCCGGGCAACGATCGCCCGCGTCTGTTCCGTCTGAAGGAAGATCGCGCCATTTTGAACCGCATGGGTTTCAACAACCCCGGCGCCGCTGCTGTAGCGGAGAACTTGCGGGCGCGTCGCAGTGACGACGTGATTGGTATAAACATTGGTAAGACCAAGGTGACTCCGCTGGAAGAGGCCGTCGATGACTATCGAGAATCGGCTAGCCAGCTCGGCGGCTTGGCGGACTACGTTGTTGTCAATGTCTCCTCACCGAACACGCCGGGTCTGCGCGACCTTCAGGCAGTGGAGTCACTGCGCCCGATTCTGGCAGCGGTGACTGAGGAGACCGACTCGCCGGTGCTGGTCAAGATTGCTCCTGATCTCTCCGACGATGATGTCATCGCAGTTGCTGACTTGGCGGTTGACCTGGGGCTGGCGGGCATTGTGGCTACCAACACCACCATTTCTCGCGAGGGCCTGCGTACGCCCGCGGATGAGGTCGCGGAGATGGGGGCCGGTGGAGTCTCGGGTGCTCCTGTGGCAGCTCGGTCACTAGAGGTGCTGAAGCTGCTGCACGAGCGCGTCGGAGACAAACTAGTTCTCATCAGCGTCGGCGGCATAGAAACGGCTGAGCAAGCGTGGGAGCGGATTGCCAACGGCGCTTCCCTACTGCAGGGCTACACACCGTTGATTTATGGCGGTCCGGACTGGATTCGTGACATTCACCAAGGGTTGGCTCGCCAGATTCGAGCTCAGGGATTCTACTCCATTTCGGAGGCAGTCGGCTGTGGTCTGCCGTGGCGTGGTTAATTGCTGAAAGCCGTTGAGGCTTCCTAACCCAATAAACACGTGACCCCGGGGCCAGCGGCCATGAAGGCGCTGGCCCCGGGGTTTTCTGTATGAGTAGCGTGCCCGGTCGGTTGAGTTGCCCGTGTGGGCGTCGTATCCCTACTCCCCGACGTTCTCCCACCACGGCGTGATGATGGCACGCGCAATCGAGTGGAAGTACAGATTGAAGCCAAGCACGGTCGGCGTCGCATCTTCCGGAACTTCAAGCTTCTCCACGTCGACCGCGTGCACCGCATACATGTAACGGTGTGGGGCATGCTGCGCCGGTGGGTTAGCTCCGTAGTGACCACGCATGCCCGAGTCGCCGACAAGCTGGATAGCGCCTTCTGGCAGCTTAGAGCCGTCTTCGGAGCCAGCTCCCTGTGGCAGACCCTTTTCGGTCGCTGGAATGTTGAAGACAGCCCAGTGCCAGAAGCCCGAAGCGGTCGGAGCATCCGGATCGAAGCAGGTCACGGCAATGGACTTAGTGCCCTCCGGCAGATTTGCCCAATCCAGTTGTGGGGAAACATTCGACGGAGCGCGGAATTCATCCGCAATCTTCTCGCCGTCCTTGATATCTGGCGAGGACAGCTCGAAGGTTGGCAAATCCTTCAGCGGTGCGTACGGATCTGGTCCCGGGAAAACCGGAGCATTTGCAGTGTCGTTTGCGGTGTCGTTGGAATTCGTAGTCATAACTACCAGTGTGCCTACTTTATGAGCGCGCTGCAGGGACTTTACAAGACTCCCTATCTGCAGGGCCTGATTCTCAGTGCGAATCCAAGGCGGATGCGGGGCTAACACCGCTGATGTAATTACACCCAGGTTTGGCGCGCTAATGCCCCTCTGACCTGCCAATTTGTGTTTCATTATGTAGTCGGGATACAGTATCACAGGTCAGCACGGAAGTGCTTCCTACCCGGTCCGGGTGGCGGAATGGCAGACGCGCTAGCTTGAGGTGCTAGTGCCCTATTAACGGGCGTGGGGGTTCAAGTCCCCCTCCGGACACAAGATAAATCCCGAGAAACTGCAATTAGTGCAGCTCTCGGGATTTTTGCTTTGTCTGTCGGACCAATGGGACTGCCCTATTGCAGCGCCGAGGTCAAGCGGAAAACAGAGTCCAGGTAGCGCTGACGAAGGGGCCGGTCATTCCATTCCTCCTGGGTGAGCAGGAAAGATTTGTCGCGGTACTCGTCGGCAAGCATGATCAGTTTGTCCACGATGGAACCGGCGGCGGAAAGAAGCGTGATCTCGTAGTTGAGGCCGAACGAGCGCATATCCAGATTGGAGGAGCCGAACATGGCCATGCGGTCGTCGATAACCATGAACTTGGAGTGCAGGACCGCAGGCGCCGGATAGCGGTAGATCTTCACGCCAGCGGTTAGCAGTGCCTGGTAGTAGGACTGCTGCGCGTGGCCGACCATGAACTGATCGGACTCTTCGTTGACGTAGAGCTGGACGTCGATGCCTCCATATGCGGCAGAGGTCAGCGCCATGAGCATGGATTCGTCGGGGACGAAGTACGGGCTGACGGCGATAATCCGCTCGTGTGCCTGGTAGATCATGTTATTGAAGACGCGCAGGTTCGGCTCCGTGCTGAAGCCCGGACCCGACGGCAGCACCTGGACAACGTTGTAGTTGTCGTTGACTTCGGTGTTGTGGAGTGAATAGTCCCTGGTGGCGTCTGGGGTCTTGTATAGCTCGCTGGTCCAATCAACCGCGAAAATTGCGTCGAAGGCCAGCGCAATATCGCCCTCGAGCTCAATCCACGTGTCCACCCAGCGACGGCCGATCTTATGGTTCTTTTTCTTCTGATATTCGGGCTCAATCAAATTCTGCGAGCCCATGAATACAATGTCGCCGTCAACAACTACGAGCTTGCGGTGATTACGCAGATCCAGGCGGCGCCAGGTGAGCTTCAGCAAGCTCACGGGCAGCATCGGGTGCCAGGAGATTTTAGCCTGGTCCAGGCGCTTTTTCAGCTTGTAGTAGCCGGGGTACTTCCACGAACCAATTGGATCGACCAGTACCTTGACCTCTAGTCCCCTGTCGTGCGCGCGTTCAAGAGCCTGTATGAAAGGCTCCGTGCTGGAATCCAGTGCAAAGATGTAGGACTGCACGTGGATTGATTTCTGGGCCGCATCGATGGTCTCAATCATGCGGTCAATGGAGGCGTCGAATTCGGTGAAAAGTCCCTTTTCCGCGCTGGCAATTGCCGGCATTCCCGTGAGCTGGCGCGAGAGCTTGAATACGTTGACAACGTCATCTTCTATCTCGGCATCGTCCGGTACGTCTGGCAGATGCTCGGTACGTTCCGCAATGAGCTCCTGTGCCAGTGCCTGTACCTCATGCCGACGGCCCGTAATCTGCTGCGAGCCCAGGAAGAGGAACAGAGGTAGGCCGATAAATGGAATCAGCAGAATCAGCAGCAGCCACGCCGTCGAAGCCGATGGGCTTCGGTTTTCCGGCACCCACCCAATCGCGATGAACTTAATCGTGTAGTCGAGTGCGAAAAACAGTACTTGCCACCACGTTAAGTCCTCCACCAGCCACGGGAAGGTACCCATCAACCAATCCATGCAGATGATATTACTGAAGGATTTTTCAGTACCTTTGGTCGCTGCCCCTTAGGTGCACTCTCCTTTTTTTCGTGACAGCCTAATGTGACATCTGAAATTGAATACTGGTATCAATACGTAGTAATGTTCAACTTATTGAACATAGTAAGCGTTTGGCATGTCGACTTCGAAAGGACTAACCCCTCCAAATGACTGAGAAGGCTCCTACGAGCACCGAGCTCGACGTTGCCACTAGCGTACTGAAGTTGATGGCAGACAAGACGCGTCTCTCCATCCTGTCGCTCCTTCGTGACGGGGAGATGACCGTCACCGCCATCGCTAGCGCGCTCAATCGCCCCGTCCCCGCGATTTCTCAGCACCTTGCGAAGTTGCGCATGGCCAATATGGTGCAGACCCGCAAGGAAGGCACGTCTAGCTTCTATTCTCAGCCCGACGAGCACCTCACCAACCTGGTGGTCAACGCTCTCCACTTCGCCGAACACACGCTCTACAGCGATCCGCCCCATCACCGCGGTCAGTAGGCGCACACGGATACGCTCGCTTTACTCGCTTTACGACGAAACCCCGCACCCTTCGGAACCTAGTTGGCGAGCCCGGCGTTCGATGCCCTTCCCTGGTCAAATGCCTCCATGATGCGCTGGGCGGCGAGCGTCGGTGTCAGCTGCCCCGAGCGGAGTTGTTTTTCCACCAGGGTGCTCTCTGTCTGCACAGCCTCGTTGGTGTTGAGTCGCTGCAAAAGCGTCTCGTGCACCATGGACCACATCCACTTAATCTGCTGGTTAGCGCGGTTTTCATCAAAGAGATGATTCTCATGCATAGCCTCGACATGGTCTTCGATGGCCTGCCAGAACTTGTCGATGCCGTCGTCTTCCAGTGCCGACATAGTCAGTACCGGTGGCGTCCAGACTTGGTCTGAGGAGCGAACCATCTTCATGGCCGTCATCAGATCACGCGCAGCGCGCTTTGCCGGGCGCAAGTTCTTACCATCCGCCTTGTTGATAGAAATCACGTCGGCCATCTCCAGCACACCCTTCTTGATGCCCTGGAGTTGGTCACCAGCGCCGGCGAGTGCCAGAAACGCAAACGTATCCACCATCTGGGCCACCGCGACCTCGGACTGACCGACGCCGACAGTTTCGACGATGACAATGTCGTAGCCTGCGGCCTCGAGCACCACCATGGCCTCACGCGTTGCCTTGGCGACACCACCGAGCGTGCCCGCAGAGGGCGACGGACGGATGAAGGCCTCATCCGCGGCCGAGAGCCGGGACATACGGGTCTTGTCGCCCAGAATCGAGCCACCGGACTTCGTCGACGACGGGTCGATGGCCAGCACCGCAACGCGGTGGCCTTCCTCGATCAGCTTTAGCCCGAGGGTTTCAATCGTGGTTGATTTACCGACGCCGGGGACGCCGGTAAGTCCGACGCGCATGGCCTTGCCGGAAAATGGCAGCAACTTCACCAGTAGCTCTTGAGCCAGCACCTTATGCGCCGGAGCAGTCGACTCCAGCAGCGTGATTGCCCGAGCCAACTTAGTGCGGTTTCCAGCCCGCACGCCCTCAAAGAGGTCGTCGACATCTATCCGTCGTCGCGCACGACGGACGACTTCGGGGGCTACAGCGGTCTTTCCCTCAACGACCGTGCCAGCGGTAGTGACGAGGGTGCCCAGGTTTTCTTCAAGATACTCGTTCATCGCTAGTTCTCAATTCCGACAACGCGCTGAGCTGAACAGTCAGCCCAGCGCGGATGCGGTAGTTATTTAGGACTCTTCGTCAACGGCAAGGTCGAGGCCCAGCTCGTTAGAGAGCTTGGTCATCATGTCGATTGCCGAATCAGCGATGACAGTGCCCGGCGGGTAAATAGCCGCGGCGCCGGCATCGTAGAGCTCCTGGAAGTCGCCCGGTGGGATAACACCACCGACAACAATCATGATGTCCTCGCGCCCCAGCTTTGCCAGCTCATCGCGCAGGGCAGGAACGAGCGTCAGGTGTCCGGCGGCTAGTGAAGAAACACCGACGACGTGGACATCCGAGTCGACTGCCGATTTGGCGGCCTCCTCCGGAGTCTGGAACAGCGGTCCCACGTCAACGTCCATGCCGAGGTCCGCGTAGGCGGACGCGATGACCTTCTGGCCACGGTCGTGACCATCCTGGCCCATCTTGGCCAGGAAGATACGGGGACGGCGACCTTCCTGCACTTCGAACTTATCGGCCATGGCGATGGCCTTGGAGACGTTGGACACGGCTCCCTCCTTGCCAACTTCGTCCTTGTAGACGCCGGAGAGAGTACGGATCTCGGCCTGGTGGCGGCCAAAGACCTCTTCCATGGCGTCGGAGATTTCACCGATGGAGGCCATGGCGCGAGCACAGTCGACAGCGAGCTTCAACAGGTTCTTGTCCAGGTCCCCCGGTTCACCCGGGTTACGGCAAGCGTCGGTCAGAGCGGCCAGTGCCTTCTGAACCTCTTCCTCGTCGCGCTCGGCGCGCAGGCGAGCCAGCTTGTCAATCTGCTCTTGGCGTACGCGGGAGTTCTCAACCTTGAGAACCTCGATGGCCTCGTCCTCTTCGACCTGGTACTTATTCACGCCGATGAGAGCCTGACGACCCGAGTCAATACGGGCCTGCGTACGAGCTGCGGCCTCTTCAATACGCAGCTTCGGAATGCCTTCGATGGTGGCCTGTGCCATACCGCCGGCCTCTTCGACCTCGTCGATGTGCTGGCGTGCACGCTTGACCAGCTCATTAGTCAGCCACTCGATGTAGTAGGAACCAGCCCACGGATCAACCGGACGCGTGGTGTTGGACTCCTGCTGAAGCAGCAGCTGAGTGTTACGAGCAATACGGGCTGAGAAGTCAGTCGGCAGTGCCAGGGCCTCGTCCAGTGCGTTGGTGTGCAGCGACTGGGTGTGGCCCTGTGTTGCGGCCATAGCCTCAACAGCAGTACGCGCGACGTTGTTGTAGACATCCTGAGCGGTCAGCGACCAACCGGAGGTCTGCGAGTGAGTACGCAGGGACTGCGACTTCGGGTTCTTCGGGCCAAACTTGCCAACTAGCTCAGACCAGAGGATACGGCCTGCACGCAGCTTGGCGATCTCGGTGAAGGTGTTCATCGAGATGCCCCAGAAGAAGGACAGACGCGGAGCGAACTTATCAACTTCAAGGCCAGCGTCAATACCGGCCCGCAGGTACTCGATGCCGTCGGCAAGCGTGTAAGCGAGCTCAAGGTCGGCCGTCGCGCCGGCTTCCTGAATGTGGTAGCCGGAAATCGAAATCGAGTTGAACTTCGGCATCTTTGCCGAGGTGTACTCGAAGATTGAGGAGATGATTCGCATCGAAGGCTTCGGCGGGTAGATGTACGTGTTACGAACCATGAACTCCTTGAGAATGTCGTTCTGGATCGTACCGCGCAGCTGCTCGGTCGAAACGCCCTGCTCTTCAGCGGTGACAATGTAGAAGGCCAGAATCGGCAGCACAGCGCCGTTCATGGTCATAGACACCGAGACGCCGCCCAGGTCAATGCCCTGGAAGAGCTCACGCATGTCGTAAATCGAGTCAATTGCCACGCCGGCCATACCGACGTCGCCGGACACACGCGGGTTGTCCGAGTCGTAGCCACGGTGGGTAGCCAGGTCGAAAGCGACCGAAAGGCCCTTCTGGCCGGCCGCGAGGTTGCGGCGGTAGAAGGCATTGGACTCAGCTGCGGTGGAGAAGCCAGCGTACTGGCGAATAGTCCACGGCTGGTTGGTGTACATGGTCGGGTACGGCCCGCGCATGAATGGGGCGATACCCGGGAAAGAATCTACCGGGTGGCCCTCGGCAGCAGCGGCGTCGCGGTCAGCGCGATCGTAGACGCGCTTGACATCGATGCCCTCTGGAATGGTCCACACTTCACCAGCTTCCGCGGCAGCTGCCTTGTTAGTGGCAGCGGCTGCGTCGTCGGTGTTGCGGGAGATGTCAGCGAAATTTGGGATGGTGGTCATTACTTCCTTCACGCTCCCAGTTCGTTCAGCAGTCGGGACAGCTCCGCGACAGCATCGATGGTCATGTTCAGGTATCCGTCGGGACGAGCGTCCTCAGCGGCATTAGCGAAGCTCTTCTCGGAGCCGGCCACCAAGACCTCCTTAGCGCCGGCGGCGCGGGCGGCCTTGACAGCGTCCTGGCCCGAGGTCTCGTACTCGCTGTCGGCTGCGCACAGCACGACAATCGGAGAGGCCTTCACTGCCTCTTCGAAACCGGCCTCGCCCGGCACAACCTGGCCGGGGTTGGCGACGGCGATACCGCCGGAAGCCAGCAGGTTGGAGGTAAAACCAGTGCGGATGTTGTGCTTGGCCAGCGGACCCAGCGGCAGCATGGCAATCAGCGGACGGTTGCCCTTTTCAGCCAGGAAGTCATCGGAGCGGTTGCGCAGCGCCTCGAAGTCGCTGGCCCAACGGCGAATCGGGTCGCCCTCCGGGCGGGCCTCAGGAGCCAGTGGGGCTTCAGCCAGGTTCGGGAACTCGTTGATAGCGGTGACCTTGGTGCGGCGGTGTGCGATGTCGGCGCGGCGCTTTTCCCAGGTAGCGTCCAGGGCGGCGCGAATATCGGCCTCCGCGGAGGCGAAACCGCCGCCGGCCTCAGTGGCGGTAAAAATCTCCCATGCCTTGTCGGCCATTTCTTCGGTCAGGTCTTCGACGAAGTAGGAGCCACCTGCTGGGTCGGCGACGTAACCAAGGTGAGACTCTTCCAGCAGCAACAGGTTGGTGTTGCGAGCGATGCGAGCCTTGAAAGTCTTGGAGACGTTCGGCATGCCGCCGACAACTGCGTAATCAAACGGCAGAACCTCAACTGAGGAGGCACCGCCGACACCTGCGGCGAAGGAGGCGACAGTCACACGCAGCATGTTGACCCACGGATCGCGCTGGCTGAACATGACCGGGGCTGTCACGGCGTGCATCGGAGCGCGGCCAGCTTCAGGGGCGCCGATAACCTCAGCAACGCGGGCCCAGAGAACGCGAGCGGCGCGGAACTTCGCAATGGTGTCGAACTGGTCGTCGGTAGCGGCAAAGCGGAAAGCGATCTGGCCGAGGGCTTCTTCAGCGCTCAAGCCCGCGTCGGTCAGCGCACGCAAGTAGGCGACACCAACGGCGAGACTGTAGCCAATCTCCTGGATGTTGTTTGCACCCAGGTTGGAGAAAACAACGCCGTCGACAAGCAGGGCACGGACGTCGCCCGGCTGCTTAGCCGCCTTGACGGCCAGCTGCGTGGCCTCGTCGAGAGAAACATCGTCAATACCGGCAAAAGCGGAGGTCAGCGGAGCCGCGGAAAGCTCGACTGCGACGGCGTCCGGATTAGTCGGGTTTGCCTGCTCGATGTAGGACGTCAGTGCTTCCGCAACCTGCGCAGTCTTCTTACCGGCATGCACGGCAATCGGAGCAAGGTCGACGTAGACGTTGTTGAGCAGAGCCGGCACATCAGCGGCTTCGAGGGAGCCGGTGAAGTCCAGGCGGATGTCCGTGGTGCCGTTTTCCAGGGCAGTCAGCAGAGTCTCGTTGACGGCCTTTGGGTCAAGTGCATCCTCACCTGGGTACTGGCGACCGAAGGTTTCCCGAACGCCCCAACCGTTGGTGTTGTCCGAAGTGACCTTTGCGCCACGGACGAATGGGAACTGGCCCGGAGCTGGGCTTTCCGCGAGCTCGTCCGCGCGGGTGTAGAGCGGGCGAACATCGACACCGTCATAGGTGGTCTGAATCAGTCGTTTCCAAATATCGAGCGGTACATCTGCAACGTCTTGCTTGTGCACCCGCGCGAATACCTTGGCCACGCCCTGATACCAGGAATTCTGCAATTCCTCGAAGTTTGGTGGCAGCGTGGAAGGTGATTCGGGGGTCGTTCGGTCAGTCACGACAGACCTTCTCCCTTACATGTTCTAAGCAACGCCCCTATCAATCCACGGCCGAGGAAATTCGGCTGCGACAATTTCCGAATTCTCCGCGACGGAAAGGGATCTAAAGGCGTTGGCTTCCTCCAATAGTCAATAAGAGCCACTAGTCAGACGCTAAGACTCACCCGAGTGTCCATGCACTGAACTTTTCAGCTATTTGTGCAATACCCTTACGTTCGGTTTTGTGCTGACGGGCACGTCAAGTGCTCGAGCTAAGGCATAGTGACCTTGATTCCCATCCTAGTGAAATAATGGGCAAACGCCTTTAGCCGCTGACTAGCCCTCCTCGCAGAGCCTCCAATGCGCAGGTCACACGCTTCCCCGCAATCCCCGGTAACCTCAAATGGGTGAACGTATCCGATGTGCGAATTACCCCTACACTCAAAAAGGTTCTACTGGTGCTAGCCGTAGGTGTGGGGGTCGTCGTCACGCTGTACGTCGATGTTCCCACGGTCGCTACCATCCGGCAGTGGTCCATCGATGCCGGTGACTGGTTCCCGCTCCTCTACTTCCTCGCATACGTTGCACTGACTCAGTTCCCAATCCCCCGCACCGTATTCACTTTGGCTTCCGGAATCCTCTTCGGGCCAGTGCTCGGTTTCCTGCTGGCAATTACTGCGACGACGGTTTCTGCCCTTCTCTCCCTATGCATTGTGCGGTTTTTGGGGCGCGATTGGTTTCGCACGCACCTGACCAACCGCCGTCTTCTCAGTCTCGACCATCGGTTGGAGCAACGCGGCTGGCTCACAGTGCTCAGCTTGCGCATGATTGCTGGCGTGCCATTTTCGTTTCTCAACTACGCCTGTGGGCTGTCGTCGATACGCATCGTGCCGTATATCATCGCCACTGCCCTAGGTTCGGCGCCGAACACACTCGCCGTCGTTCTGCTTGGCGACGCGCTGTTGGTCGGCTTCGACGTGCGCTTTGCGGTGGCCACGGGAATTCTGCTCGTGCTTGGTTTGCTGGGACTTCTTGCGGACGCCAAGTTCCCTGTCGTAACCGGTTCTTCGAAACGTTAAAACACCGCTTGGCGCTCTTGAGCTAGGCGTGAGTTTTTCGGCGAGCTGGTGTTGGTTGCCTGTGAGTTTGCGGAGCGAAGGAACGTGTCTTAGCCCAACTGTCAAGGGGTGGGGCTAGACTAGAGCGTATGTACTCAGTCTTTGCCAGGTATCGCGGTCGATCTACTCGCAGGGCAGATCACGTTCAGGCCTCTGCGCAGGCACTTTCCGGCCTGGAAGGCGTAGGAACTGTTGAGGTTGCAGGTATCGAAGAGCTTCGCGCAGCTCCTGAAAATGCTGTGGGAGTCACCACGCTTGTGCTGGCGCTATTGGCCGCAGGTGACTGGGCGATAGGTATCGGTGTTTGTCCTCAGGACGACATTGAGCAAGCGCATCTGGCATCGAGCTCAGTCGTCGGTAAGGGAGGCAGAGCCGGTACGGTAAAAACCCGCATTCGGACTAACGATCCGCGTGGTAAGGACTACTCGGAGGATATTGGTGCAGCATTCACATTGCTGCACCACGTTATCTCTCGCAGGTCCCCCGAAGGGCGCGAGGCAACTGGTTTGGTTCGCGCTGGTTATTCACAGGTAGAGGCCGCGGAAGAATTGGGAGTTTCTAAGCAGGCCGTCAATCAGCGCCTCGCAGCAGCTGGCTGGCAGGCGGAGCTGGCCGGATGGAACCTGGCCGTCCACCTGCTTCAGCGAGCTGATGAGTTATAAAAGCTTACTGCCCATTTTCTGGGGCGTAAGGGTCACGTGACCATCCTGAAAAATCTGGACGCTCGGCGGAGTGTGTACCGCCGCCTGCATTGGTATTGCCGGTGCCAGGAGCCGAGGGCAGGTCACGTTTGCCGGAAGGAACTGACGGCGCAGCCGGTGTGGCCGGCGCAGCGGGCGCAGCCGGTGTCGCAGGTTCAACCGCTGCCGGGCCGTTCTGGCCACCCAACTGTTCAGGCTGAGCGGGCTGAGCCGAATCAGCGCGGCGATTCTTCTTCCTCTCAGGGGTATTACCAGCTGCTGCAGCTACCGGATCATCAACCGGGCGGTTAGCGACCTCGTTCGCCGCGGCAACTGCACGAGCCAACTCCGGATTAGTCGACATGTCGAACCAGTTCTCGTCGCGGCCCTGCTCAGCCTCTTCCTTGGTCTCTCGGCTCACGGCCGGAGGCTCATAGCGGAAGACACCGTCGGCATCCTTCTTGCCGAAAGCCCTAGCGAAGCTCTCGAGACTGTCGCCAAACTGCGACGGAATCATCCAAACAGTATTGCCGTCCTTATTTGCCAGCTCAGGCAGCTTCTCCAGGTACTGCCAGGCAAGAATCTCAGGTGTCAACTGTGAAGCCTTAACAGCTGCGTTGACCTTCTGGATAGCGCGAGCATTACCCTGTGCCTCAAGGTAGGTAGCGGCGCGAGTACCCTCAGCGCGCAGAATGGTTGCCTGACGCTCAGCTTCAGCAGCCAGAATTGCTGCGTGCTTGTTACCTTCGGCGGCGAGAATCTGTGCCTGCTTACGGCCCTCAGCAGTTTTAATGTCGGCTTCGCGGGTACCTTCCGCAGTCAGAATCATGGCGCGCTTCTCGCGATCGGCCTTCATCTGCTTTTCCATCGACTGCTGAATCGACGGTGGCGGCTCAATGGCCTTCAGCTCCACACGAGCGATACGAAGACCCCACTTGGCAGTGGCCTCGTCCAGCTCGCCGCGCAGACGGCGGTTGATGTAGTCACGGGAAGTCAGTGTCTCTTCCAGTGTCAGGCCACCCACGACGTCGCGAAGCGTTGCGGTGGTGATCTGTTCGACGCCGAAGATGTAGTCGTCGATACCGTAAATTGCCCGATCCGGTTCGTTGACCTGGAAGGTCACGACGGTATCGATAGCCACAGTCAGGTTGTCTTCGGTGATCACTGCCTGTGGCGGGAAGGTAACCATACGCTCACGGGTATCAACCTTCTCGCGCACTCGGTCAATGATCGGGATGATGAAGTTCAGGCCGCTGTTCAGTGTCTGCGTGTATCGTCCCAGTCGCTCTACGATTGCCGCTTCACCCTGAGGAACCAGGACAATCGCTTTGAGAACCAAGGTAACAACCACGAGAATGAAAACGACGAGGATGATAAAGCCTTCCATGAGATTCCCCCGTAGCTAGAAACTGTGTGGTCAGTTATTTAATGGTCAGTAACTAAGAGTGCTCCGAGCGCCCTTTAAGTGAGTTGACTGCTCAGAGCAGCTTGTCCACTACTGCGGTATTGCCCGAAATCTCTACAATCGTGACTCTTTCCTTCGCATCGAAGGTCTGCGCAGTCAGAAGACTGCGCGCGCTCCACAACTCGCCGTTGACCTTAATCAGACCCGCTGACGAAGAAACTGGCTCGATGACCTCAGCATGACGGCCCGCTAGCAGTTCCGGACGCGACTCCAGTTCGGCGGACTTGTCCGGTTTTGCCATCTTTTTGCGCAACACAGGGCGAACTGTCAGCACAAGTGCGGCGGACACAACGGCGAAGATAACCACTGATAGCCAAAGCGGCGCTCCAAGCTGGCTCGCACCGGACGCTGCCAGTGCACCACCTCCGAGCATTAACAGTGCTAAATCTCCGACTGCGAGTTCACCGAGAACCAGTAGGAGGCTTGCTCCGAGCCAAAGGAGAGGAATCACGCCCTCACCCTACCTACTTTGCAGAACAAATGTGGGGCGAGTGGAGCCAGTATTCCGGGGTCAGTACTGCATATGTGGCTCAGTTACGAAGTCGACCAGGCGCTCAACTGCGCCAATCAAATCTGACTCCAGATCACGGTAGGTGTGTACACCTGCGTAGACACGTCGCCAGCCCTCCTTGGGGTCGTCTCCCCAGCCCAAGCGACGGCAGATTCCTGTCTTCCAGTCCTCCCCGTAGGGAACTTCCGGCCATGCCTCGATGCCTACCGACGAGGGTTTGACCGCTTGCCAGACATCGATAAACGGGTGGCCTGTGACCATCACGTGCGGGCCGAGCTGCTGAGTCATGCGGCTTTCCTTACTGCCCTCCACCAAGTGGTCTGCCAGGACTCCGACGCGGCGCTTCGGACCCGGACCAAATTCGGCCAAGCGTTCTGGAAGGTTGTCCAAGCCCTCCAGATACTCCACGACTACGCCCTCAACACGCAGATCGTGGCCCCACACCTTCTCGACGATTGCCGCGTCATGAATACCCTCGACCCAGATACGGCTGGGGAGAGCAACCTTGGCCTTGACGTTGTGGACCTTGCGCGAGCCCGATGCCGACAGATCCTGCGAGGGCTTTTTGGGTTGTGCTTTCGGACGCACCAGAGTCACAGGTTTGCCGTCGATGAGAAAACCGCGCTCGTGCATGGGAAACAGCCGAGACTTGCCGTGGCGGCCCTCCAGCCGGACGCACCAGCCGTCGAAAGTTTTCTCCAACCCGATAATGGCACCGACGAATCCGTCATAGGACGCCTCGACGACAACACCATTTTCTGCTGTCACCTCGCGTGCCGGCTGTGGGATACGGCGGCGGTGGCCACGTGCGCCAGCGAACACGTCCTGATTGCGGTACGGGTCTTGAAAGCTCATGGGTACTGAGATTAACAGCATCGGTTACGGGACCAACGACACGCTGCACTAGGATGAGCTGCACTATGCAGCGCAGTGTTCTCGACCAGGTCTGGAGTCCAACTCAGCACATCGCCCTTTGGCTGGGCGCGTGGTTGTCGGGTTTGGAAAACTACGATCATCTCCTCGACGCGCTAGACTCGCTCGGCGGACCCACGTCAGTTCCGGGGACGTTCGTGCTTGCCGACGCCACGGTTCCGAATGTCATCGATTGCGACGCTGATCTCGATCGAAGCGACATGCTCCGCCTTCTTCGAGCGGTTACTGAAGCGGGAGATTGGCACAGTGACCACCGTCCCCTCGTCCGCCTCATTCTCTCCGGGCCCGGTGATGCACCTGCACTGCCTGCGGGAACCGACGCCGCTGAAGCTGCACGCGCAGCAGGCTCGGCCATTGTGATTGCGGATGCGGAGCCGGGCTGGAACCATGTGCTCATACCAGTGACAACGCCGGTGCCAGGCCTACCGCAGTGGCATTGGTACACACTGGAAGGCCACATTCCCGAGCCGGCCTATCTCTCCCCTGGCGAGGCGGATTTACAGCTGGCAGATGCGGCGCGGGTTGCGGCTGCCACGATTGCGGCGATGCCGCGTTCACCGCTGACGTCGTCAAGCAGTGGTGCCCCGAAAGTGGATCCCCGGCTGATGGTCGGCATGCTCGATGACCACCTGGACATGGCCTTTGTGCCGGATGATGTGCCACGCCGTGCACTGGGAGTGCTCGCCAGAGCTGATCGGGTGTCGTCGATTCTGGCGGTGGCACAGGGCAGCGAGTCGGGGCACGGCAGCGCCGCGTTTGATGCGCAGCTCATCCCGCTGTGGCGGAAGATTCGGCAGGCGCGGATGAGCGCGGTGGAATACGCGATTCAGGAGTGGACTCGCTAGGGATTTGCCTTGCCCCGCGGCCCCATTGCCGCCAAAGGAATCAGTGTGGGCGGCGCTTTGCCGGGGTACAACAGGATGCGGCGCAGGGGGCGCCGTTGCAGGCCGAGCCGAGTAGCGGTTCACTTCCCAGACGGCGGGGCTTGACATCTGCGATGCGCTCTTCGATGAGCTCCACGAGCATGTCGGTGAAAGTAGCCGTCGGACCAGGCGTTGCGACCCGCTCGATGACGATGTCGTGATGAGCCATTTCATCCTGAAGCTCAGCATCCAAATCCCAGGCGACCTCAACATGATCCGAGATGAAGCCAATCGGGCACACTATTGCGGATCGGAGGCCGTTGGCGACCTTCGCTTCAACGTGGTCGACGATGTCAGGCTCCAACCACGGCACGTGCTCCGGGCCAGAGCGGGACTGCCAGACGACGTCAAAGTCGGTGATACCCACTGCGTCGGCGACGAGCCGTGCTGCTTCGTTGACCTGGCGGGAGTAAAGATTTCCGCCGAGCTCTACCGGCCCGGATGCCTTGTCCGCAGAGACCGGAATAGAGTGAGCGGTGAAAATAAGCCGGGTGTCCTCACGGCGGTCATCCGGTAGCTTGGCAAACGCCTCACGCACTGCGTCTGCATAGGCTTTTATAAAGAGCGGATGATCGTAGAAGCTCCGGATTTTCTCCATGTCAAAAGCACGGTCGCCCAGAGATTCGCGCATCCGAGCAATGTCTTCGTGATACTGGCGGCAGCCGGAGTAGCCGCCCCAGGCGCTAGTGGCGAAAACGAGCGCTCGCTTAACACCGTCATCAGCCATCTTTGCCGCGGTGTCTTCAGCCATCGGATGCCAATTGCGATTGCCGAAATAAACAGGCAAGTCATAGCCACGGCGAGTGAGCTCAGCCTTAAGGTTGGAGACAATTTCGCGGTTTAAATCGTTGAGCGGGGACTTACCGCCAAAGTGCGCGTAGTGTGCACCGACTTCGTCCAACCTCTCCGGCGGAATTCCGCGGCCGCGGGTGACATTCTCCAGGAAGGGACGCACATCGGCCATCTTTTCGGGACCGCCGAAAGACAACAGCAAAATAGCGTCAAAATTATCAGAAGACATAGCTAATCATGTTAGTAGCGCAGTCTGAGGACTCCATAAGACGACTGCTCAATGCCCCCGGCGTCTCCTGCCAATCGGGTTCCATACAAATCGCTTTACGACGGCACCCTAACCCAGCCCTACTGCGGAATTCGACGATTGGTCACAAGCAGTGAGCCCACGGTCACTAGCAGCATCGCGAAGGCTGCGATCAGATAGGGCCTCGGATTCTCGGCCCGCTTGAGTTCGTAACCGATGTCATCTTCCAGTGAGCCATAGGCATCGCGGAGCTGCTCGAGGGAACCAGCGCTGAAGAACTCACCTTTTGTTCGACGGGCGATCTCTCGCAGCGAATCGTCGTCGTTAGGCACTGGAATTAATTCGCCCTGAACCGTGATTGCGCCTTGCGCGGTACCGAACGAAATCGTGTTGACTGGCACCCCGGCCTTGGCGGCTTCGGCGGCGGCGGTATATGCGCCGCGGGGATCGTCGAGTTCTTGTGGGACGGTCTGTTTGCCGTCGGAAAGCAGCACGATTGTAGCTGGTGGGGCGCCTTCTCCCCCGCCCTGAACTGAGTCGCTGAACTGATTGATGGCATCGAGCGCGGCTGCGATGGCATCACCGGTCGCAGTCGCCTGATCTAACTCAGCAGCCTGGAGCGCTCGATTCACGGTGTCATGGTTGGTAGTCGGGCTAACAGCAGTGCGAGCGCGACCAGAGAACGTCACCAGGCCGATATTGAGGTCGTCGGGAAGGTTCTCCACGAACTCTTGGCCGGCTTCTTTAGCGGCAGTGATGCGGTCTGGCGCAACATCTGTCGCCGACATAGACAGCGAAACGTCGACCACCAGCATGACCGTCGCTCGGTTGCGGGCGACTTTGGTCTCCGAAATCGGACCAGCCAATGAAATGATGACCAGAACTAGCGACAACAGCGCATTGATAGCCACGACATGGCGCAGGCGTGCCGACGACTTATTCCCCAGTGACCCAACGATGGTGAAGTTGCCAAAGGCAATGGCACGTTGCTTTCGCTGCTTAGTGCTGATCCAATAGGCCACGGCTGCCACGAGAGGCAGAGCGAGTGCGAGCAGCCACCCTGGGTGCGCAAAAGTTGAGTTTAGGAACGTCATCGCGGTATCAGTTTCCTCACATCCAGTCGCCTAAACAGTCGCGTATAAACCAGTGGCTATAGCCGGTTAGTCGGTGGCCCAAAAAAGATAGCACTAACAAGCGGTTACTCAGACGCTAATGTTGGCCAATTTGTCGAGCAAAATCCAGTACCCAATCGGAATCCGTACGCAAGGTAATAACGCGAGCACGGCATTTGCGCAGTTCATTGATTACACGCTCGTGGTGGGCACGAGCCTGAGCTGCATACTCGGCGCGGGTCTTGTCGTTGATGTTGAGTTCAATGGTCTCGCCGGTAGCTGAATCCGCCATGACCACCGGGCCTTCGCCGGGTAAGGCTTCATCGGCTGGATCTACCAGGCGAATCGCCATAATCTCTGTCGAGGCCGAGGCAACGCGCAGCGGGCGCGCCCAATCGAGTGATCCAAGGAAATCCGAGATGACAACCAACAGCCCAGCGCGCGGAGCCTGAGTCATTACTGTGTCAATATCCGCTGCGAGGTTATGCTCAGCAGTCGCGTCAGCCAACTGCTTGAGCAGCATCAAGCTGTGGGCACGGCCCTGGCCCGCGGGCACTGGAGTGCCACCGGCGATTAATCCAGTTCGGGACCCCGGGGCGTCGTTAAGCATAGTCACAGCGCCGGCAGCGGCGGTGAGCAGATGTCGTTTGGTGGTATCGGCCAATCCCGTGGACAGACGTGCGGCGGGTTCGGCGACAATCCAGCACTCCAGCTCACGCTCGGCCTCGGAGGTGCGAACATGCGGCACTCCAGTACGGGCTGTCACTGCCCAGTTCATCTGGCGAACATCATCGCCGATGACATATTCGCGGGAGCCAACCGGCTCAGAGCCATCTCCAGTAGCGGTGGAGAGAAAGCTGCCGCGCAAAAGTCCGTTGAGCTTACGCGTAACAGTTAGCTCTAAGTACGCCAGGACGCGTGGAAGATCGTCTTCACGAGCTGACATTAGGAGGCAGTGCCCTCATCGGAGCCAGTGCTCGCGCCTTGGGGAAGGCGCACGTGAGACAACACGATGTCAATAATCCGTTCGGGAGTAACGCCATCGGCCAGGCCCTCATAGGACAGGACCAAGCGATGACGCAGCACGTCGGGAAGCACGGAAACCACATCGTCCGGCACGACATAGTCGCGACCGGAAAACAGCGCGTGGGCGCGGGCAGCCGCGACAGCACCAAGAGTTGCACGCGGTGATGCGCCATAGGAAAGCCAGCGGTCGACATCCTTCAACTCCGCCCGCATCGGATTGCGGGTGAGTTCGATGACGGCCACGATGTAGTCAATCAGTGTGTGGTGGACAAAGACTTCGCGGGTAGCGCGCTGCAGTTCCCGAACACTCTCTGGGGTGAGAATCTGCTGCGCGACTGGAGGGGTGGCTCCCATGCGGTAGACAATCTCCCGCTCTTCCGCCGGAGTGGGGTAACCCACGAGGACCTTAAATAGGAAACGGTCCCGCTGGGCCTCCGGCAGTGGGTAGACACCCTGGTTTTCGATTGGGTTTTGCGTGGCCAGAACCAAAAACGGCTCCGGTACTGGCGTGGACTCCCCTGCGATGGACACCTGGTGCTCTGCCATGACTTCCAGCAGAGCCGACTGCACCTTCGCCGGTGCGCGGTTGATTTCATCAGCGAGCACGATATTTGACATGACCGGGCCGGGCTCGACAATGAACTCCGAGGTGTCCTGGCGGAAAATCCGGGTGCCGACAATATCTGATGGCACCAAATCCGGAGTGAACTGGATACGGGAGTAGGACCCACCCATCACTGTGGCAAAAGTAGACACTGCCAGAGTTTTCGCAACACCCGGAACACCTTCGAGCAGGACATGACCTCCTGCGAGCATCGCGATGAAGAGCTGCTTAATCAGGTGCTCCTGGCCAACCACAACCTTCCCCAGCTCCGCGTATGCGCGCTCGAGGTCCGTGTGGTCAGTGGGCGTTGGGTAGGTCACAGAGAAACCCTTCTTTAGGTCGGTCGCCCGACCTGTAGAACACGTCGTTAGAAACTAGACGAGGCGGACAACGTTCGGTGTCATTCCGTTATAACGGACTGGCGAAATCTTAACCACAGAACCGGACTGCGGTGCCTCAATCATCTTGCCATCGCCCAGGTAGATAGCGACGTGGCCATGACCATTCGGGCCCCAGAACAGCAGGTCACCACGCTTCATCTGAGATGCCGGGTAGTGCTTTCCGCGCTGGTACTGGTAGCCGGTGTAGTGAGGCAGGTCAATGCCGACAGCGGCGTAGGCGTACAGAGTCAGGCCCGAGCAGTCGAAACCAATCTTGTTGTAGTCGCCGTGGGAGTCAGCTACTCCGCCGTCACGGATGCCCTTGGTCGGGCCGTTGGCGTTGCCGCCGCCCCATGCGTATGGGACACCGAGCTGCCCCATCGCGCGTGCGATGACAGTCTCGACCTTCTGGCTGGAAGAACCCGAGGTGCTCTGACCAGTCTCTGGATTCGTCGGCGCCACAGTCTGCGCCGGGGTGCCGCTTGACGACGAGCTGTCGGTGCTAGAAGATTCCGAGGTCTCGGTGGACTCAGAGGAGTCCGAAGATTCGGTCGTCTCAGAGGAACTGGTGGAGCCAGTGGAGTCGGTCGAGCTGCTAGAACCAGTCGAGCCAGTGGAGCCCGTAGAACCAGTCGAGTCGGTAGAGTCAGTGGAACCAGTCGAGTCAGTTGAGCTAGTGGAACCAGTCGAGCCCGTAGAACCAGTGGTGCTAGAGCTTTCATCTGTGGACTCAGAAGAGGAATCCTCATCAGTCTGGTTCGACTGCGCCTCGGCGCGAGTCTTAGCTGCGGCTTCCTCAGCGGCCTTCTTGGCAGCGGCGTCTTCCGCTTCCTTGCGGGCCTGCTCGTTCTCGTAATTCTGGCGCTGGGAGTTCAGCTCGTTGACCGCGTTTCGGGCTGCATCCAAAGATGCCTTTGCGGCATCGCGATCGACCTGAGCCTGCTGGTAATCAGCTTGCTCCTTTTGAAGCTCCTCGTTTGCCTCGGAGTACGCGTTCTGAGCATCGGTGTTTCGCTGGTTTGCGGTGGCTTCCGCCTGCTGAGCCTCGTCACTCTTCTTGCGAAGCGTGGACTCCTGGTTAGCAGCCTCGGTTCGATTCTTATCCAGGGAGTCAACGGTCTGCTCTTGACGATCAGCTTCGCGACGCAAAGCGGACAGGCGGTTAATAGCCTCGGATGCATCTCGCGCACCTTCGAGAATCGAGCCGCTGGAACGTCCCTGGCGCATGATGGTGCGTGCTAGCTCGTCGAACTGCTTCTGGGCACTAGCGAGCTCAGCGCGGGAACGGTCGAGTTGGATCCGTGCCTCGTCGACCGCCTCGCGCGCACGGTTAGCGGCATCTCGAGCGTTCTCAAGGTCTACCATGGCCTTGTTGACATCCTCGCGGAGAGTGCCCATGCGTAGCTCGAGGTCAGATACCCGGCGCTCGCTGGAAGTTACCTCGGCGACCAGGGACTGCAAGTACGACTCGGCGTTAGAGGCCGCCTCGCGCGCTTGACGGATCTGGGCGTCGCTCGGATTTAGTGGTTGTGCAGCTGCGACCTGAGTGTTCGTCGCCAGAAGACCCGCCGTGATAATACCGGCAATTGGACGAGTCCAATATGATGCACGGACTTTGCGATTACTCGGCACCGCGTTACTCCTACATTTCTCCTATGGGTGCGTTCACGCCTCAGAATCGACACCAGCGACTTCCCCATCGTTGGATATCTTCCTGTTGTTGCCTCCAGGTCTTGAGTGGAACTTCGAAAAACGTCGAACCGAAACCAGAACCAAAAGCAACAGCGGCGCTCCCGCGAGTTTTTCATTGGTCAATACTGGACCCTTGAGTCCACTATTGGCATCACGAAGCACTTTACGGGTCAAAAAGCTCTAAAAAAACATAAGTAACAAAATTACCAACTGTCCCCCTCTTTGTGACCGTTTCGTTATATGTCGTGGCCTGCGGTTATGGTGAGCCCTGGGTTTCTATGTGAATTATGTCACTATTAGATGACTTATCGGCGTGCCGGAGTGTCGTGGGCCTTTACCTGGGGTACCGGACATAAGAAAAGGTCAAGCTTTAATGCTTGACCTTTGTGAAAATCGTTGACACGGTTACGGTGGCTGCAACAGTGTTATCCAATTCAGATAGTGGCTGATTTCTCCACTGCTACCAGTTTTTGGGGCATTTGCCCTGTCTTTCGCCTGGGGGTGGAAAACCGGGGACGGTGAATGTATTCAGTGAGACCGTTAGCTTCAGCGTCCGTCGTAAAGTGAACTCTTAAGCGGTTGGGCGTGTGCGTAGCCAGTAGAACGTCAGTCCGACGAAGAGTGCGACGATAACGACGCCTGCGATGAGGCTGTAAAGAGTCCACGGAACGACGTAGTTAGTGAGCTCGTGCAAATAGGCATCGAGGCCCGCCGGATAGTCTCGTGGAGTCTCCATCATTGCGTGGTCGGCGCGTTCAATGGCTGCGCGGGGGAAATCGGCAGATGCGGTGGCCACATTGCCCGGTGTGCGCACGACAGTGGTGCCGCCGACTTGGTTCGCTACTTGGCGGGCAAAGGAAAAGATGTCGGTGTTCTTTTGTTCGGCGACGGGGTAAATCTTCTCGCTATCTAGGTAGATGATATTGAAATTGGGTACCCCCCGATTTGCTGCATCGTCGACAATTGGCTGGACCGCTTCTCGGAGCTGTGGGTTATTTGTCACGATGTTGTCGGTGCGTAGCTGAGCGACCACCTTCTCGACGGTTTCTTTCGCTGCCTGTGAATCTGCTGGCGTATGCATTAATTGCCTTCCGTATCGTGCTCCTGTTTTGCGTGAGAATGGTTTCCACGCGCCCCAATTTGGCGGAGATGCTGCTTCGTTTGTCCTATCTATAATGGCCTGCTCTGGATGTGAACGGGGGTAGCGTGACTCGGCGCGCCGCGAGCAATCTACATACAGAACGTTCGTACTGTTATTGTTGATGCAAGGACGGTAACGCTTCCTTAAAAACGTGTGTGTGGGCTCGTGTGCCCCGCGTCGTGATTATTGCTTTAATTGGTTGATAAGGGGCGGCGTGATCGCACCTATGCCTTGTGGAGAGCCGAAATTCGAGTGCCGGACTCTTCAGTTAAGGCGACAATTCACCCGAATAGAAATGGAGCTGACTGTGGCTGAAAGCAAGAACTCTTTCAACGCCCTGCGCAAGCTTGAGGTCGGAGACAAGTCTTATGACTACTTCGCTCTTGACGCCGTGCCGGGTATGGAGAAGCTGCCTTACTCGTTGAAGGTTCTCGGTGAGAACCTGCTGCGCAACGAAGATGGCGCCAACATCACTGAGGAGCACATCAAGGCTGTCGCCAACTGGGTTCCTTCGGCTGATCCGTCGATCGAGATTCAGTTCACCCCTGCTCGCGTTATTATGCAGGACTTCACCGGCGTCGCCTGTGTTGTTGACCTGGCTACCATGCGTGAGGCTGTTAAGACTCTCGGCGGCGACCCGGATCAGGTTAACCCGCTGAACCCGGCAGAGATGGTCATCGACCACTCGGTCATCATCGAGGCCTTCGGTAGCGAAGACGCTCTGGCTAAGAACGTCGAAATTGAGTACCAGCGCAATGATGAGCGCTACAAGTTCCTCCGTTGGGGTACTGGCGCATTCTCCAACTTCCGCGTTGTTCCTCCGGGAACCGGTATTGTCCACCAGGTCAACATCGAGTACCTGGCTCGCGTTGTCTTCGAGAACAACGGCCTGGCATACCCGGACACCTGTGTTGGTACTGACTCTCACACGACCATGCAGAACGGCCTGGGCATCCTGGGCTGGGGTGTCGGTGGTATTGAGGCTGAGGCCGCAATGCTTGGCCAGCCAATCTCCATGCTCATTCCGCGCGTCGTTGGCTTCAAGCTGACTGGCGACATTCAGCCGGGTGTTACCGCAACCGACGTTGTGCTCACCGTCACCGATATGCTGCGCCAGCACGGCGTCGTCGGCAAGTTCGTAGAGTTCTACGGCGCTGGCGTCTCCAAGCTGCCGCTGGCCAACCGTGCGACCATCGGTAACATGTCGCCAGAGTTCGGTTCCACCGCCGCAATCTTCCCGATCGACGATGAGACCGTCAAGTACCTGGCCCTGACTGGCCGTGACAAGGAGACCCTGGAGCGCGTCGAGGCTTACGCCAAGGCTCAGGGCATGTGGTTGGACGAGAACACTCCGGAGGCTGAGTACTCCGAGTACCTCGAGCTGGACCTGTCCACCGTCGTTCCGTCCATCGCTGGCCCGAAGCGCCCGCAGGACCGCATCGAGTTGGCTTCCGCCAAGGAGCAGTTCCGCAAGGACCTGCACAACTACTCCGACGGCGAGATTAAGGGCGCTGTCAAGGCTTCCGCACCGACCTCCGAGCTGGCCGCAGACTACAACGAGTCCCGCGAGGGCCACGGCGAGTCCGCCGCTAACGGCGCTGAAGGTCGCCCGAGCTCCCCGATTACCGTCACTTCCCCGAAGGGCGGCGAGTACACGCTCGACCACGGTATGGTCGCTATCGCTTCCATCACCTCTTGTACCAACACCTCCAACCCGTCGGTCATGATTGGTGCTGGTCTGTTGGCACGCAAGGCAGTCGAGAAGGGTCTGCAGGCTAAGCCGTGGGTCAAGACCATTTGTGCTCCGGGCTCCCAGGTTGTTAACGGCTACTTCAAGCGTGCTGACCTGTGGAAGGACCTCGAGGCTCTGGGCTTCTACCTGTCCGGCTTCGGTTGTGCAACCTGTATCGGTAACTCCGGTCCGCTGCCGGCTGAGATTTCCTCCGCCATCAACGAGGCCGACCTGGCTGCTACCGCGGTTCTGTCCGGTAACCGTAACTTCGAAGGCCGCATCTCCCCTGACGTGAAGATGAACTACCTGGCCTCCCCGATCCTGGTTATCGCCTACTCGATCGCCGGTACCATGGACTTCGACTTTGAAACCGACGCCCTGGGTCAGGACGCAGAGGGCAACGATGTCTTCCTGCGCGACATTTGGCCGTCCACCGAAGAGATCGAAGCAACCATCGAGGCCTCCATCTCTTCCGAGCTGTACGACGAGGACTACAAGGATGTCTTCGCTGGTGACGAGCGCTGGCAGAACCTGCCGACCCCGGAGGGCAAGACCTTCGCTTGGGACGACAAGTCCTCCTACATCCGCAAGGCACCGTACTTCGACGAGATGGAAATGGAGCCGGCACCGGTTTCCGACATCAAGGGCGCTCGCGTCCTTGCTGCCCTGGGTGACTCGGTGACCACCGACCACATCTCCCCGGCTTCCTCCATTAAGCCGGGCACCCCGGCTGCTCAGTACCTCGACTCCATGGGCGTTGAGCGCAAGGACTACAACTCCCTGGGTTCCCGTCGTGGTAACCACGAGGTCATGGTGCGCGGCACCTTCGCTAACATCCGCCTGCAGAACCAGCTGCTTGACGGTGTTACCGGTGGCTACACCCGCGACTTCACCCAGGAGGGTGGCCCGCAGGCCTTCATCTACGACGCTGCCATGAACTACAAGGAGGCTGGCACTCCGCTGGTCGTCGTTGGTGGTAAGGAATACGGCACCGGTTCCTCCCGTGACTGGGCAGCTAAGGGCACCCTGCTGCTGGGCGTCAAGGCTGTTATCGCTGAGTCCTTCGAGCGTATCCACCGCTCGAACCTCATCGGCATGGGCGTTGTTCCGCTGCAGTTCCCGGAGGGTGAGTCCTGGAAGTCCCTGGGCATCGATGGCACTGAGACCTTCGACATCGCTGGTCTGGAGGAGCTGAACAACGGCTCCATCCCGAAGACCGTCAAGGTTACGGTTACCAAGGAAAACGGCGAGTCCTTCGACTTCGACGCTGTGGTCCGCATCGATACCCCTGGTGAGGCTGACTACTACCGCCACGGCGGTATTCTGCAGTACGTCCTGCGCAACATGATCAAGGGCAACTAGTTTCCCTTTGACTCGTGCGCGCTAGGGCTTGTTACAAGCAGCGCTTCTAGAGGCCGGTAGGTAGCGCTAGCCCGCGGATTCATACCCCACGGGCTAGCGCCCTGCCGGCCTCGGGTTTCTCTACCCCAACCAAAATGAGGCTTGGGAAGTATAGGAATGGCGCTGCCACGTCATGCAGTGAAACATGTCCCTGGGCGTCGCCGGCAAGAAAAGAGTTTCCTTATGCCAAAAGTGAGTAACCAGGATTTAGCTCAACGGCGGCACGAAATTCTCGACGGCGCTCGGCAGTGCTTTGCAGAATTCGGCTACGACGGCGCAACGGTCTCTCGTCTGGAGTCCGCTACCGGTAAGTCTCGCGGTGCTATTTTCCATCACTTCGGATCCAAAGAAGGTCTGTTCTTAGCATTGGCCGAAGAAGATGCCGCAAATATGGCGGAAGTCGCGGAGGCTTCCGGCTTAGTGGAAGTAATGCGTGACATCGTGGCGAACCCAGACAAGCATGGCTGGCTGGGAACTCGCCTTGAGATTGCCCGTCGCCTTCGCAGCGATCCGGAGTTTAAGGGCCAATGGTTGGGCCATCAGGATCAATTGGATGACGCTGTTGCCCACCGATTGACCCAGACATCCTCATCCGGCTCCCTACGGTCGGATTATTCGGTTCGCACGATGCAGCTTTTTCTCGAGCTGATGCTCGATGGCATCATCGTTCGTCTGGCATCTGGTCGCACTGTCGACGAATTGGATTCCGTGCTTGATTTAGTTGAAGACAGCTTACGGCGCAAGGACTAGCCACTCAGGCTAGGCCTGATAGCGTTACGTACCACCCGCTCCCCTAATACGGGAGCGGGTTTCGGCTTTCTGCCGTGCATTTACCCCGTTTGACCGGTGAAGATGCATAGATTTCACTCAATATGGACTAAGCTGTCTATTTATGAGTGTGGGTAAGTTTTTGTTGGTGGCGCTCCGCCCCGCAGATTGTGCGGGGCAAGCCGAGTACCAGGACTTTCTGGATTCCACCGGGCTTGAGCCCAGCCAGTTGGATCTGTTTACCATCGACGCTGTCGGCGCTAAGTTGCCCGACCTGACCTCCTATGACGGCGTATTCGTCGGAGGCAGCCCATTTAACATCACCGACCTTGAGCATTCGGGGCTGCAGAAGTATTCGCACGATGTGCTTTACGACGTACTTAGGAGTCCTGTCCCCGCACTGCTTATCTGCTACGGCGCTAGCTACACGGCCTTTACTTCGGGCGGTTTGGTTAACCTGCGTCACGGCGAAGTAGCGGGTTCTACCCGGGTAGAGCTCACCGAAGCCGCCACTCAGGATCCAATAGCTTCGGTGTTGCCTCCGGTTTTTTATGCGTTGACTGGCCACAAGGAATCCGTTGCGGAACTTCCAAATCACGCGACTTTGCTTGCCACAGGCCCAACCTGTCCGGTGCAGATGTACTCGATCGGATCGAATAACTGGGTTACCCAATTTCATCCGGAGATGAATGCCAACGGACTGCTCCGCAGAATGTCTTTCTACACCGACGTCGGTTACTTTGACCCGGAGGAAGTCGATGCGATTCGACTAAAGGTATCTGATGTGGACCTCCAGGCCGTCTCGTCAATCATCCCCCGATTTATGCACGTATGTACGCATGCAGCCAATCCGAGCCTGCTAGTGGTGCAGTAGTCTCCGTCCCCCTCTAGCTCCCTTTTTCACGAAATTTGTTCCCGCAAATGTCTACCTCCGCCAAGCCCTTCCTCTTGCTTTCCACACGCGGCGAAGATGCCGCAGCTCACGCTGAACATCTCTCATTTGCCAGGAGGTGTGCATTGGCGCCGGCAAAGTTGCATCAAATTCGCCTGGAACAGTCTCGTCCGGGGAATCTGAATCTAGATAACTACTCGGGCGTAATCGTTGGCGGAGGTCCCTTTAACGCCTCTGATGACGATAAGAGCTATCTACAGAAGGAAGTCGAAACCTGGTTCGAGGATTTGTTGGCAGAAGTGCTCGAACGAGACTTCCCCTTCTTCGGAGCTTGTTATGGCGTCGGCCTGCTCGGTACTGCTGGCCATGGCCGTGTCTCCCGCAAGCACGGGGAGCAGGCAGCTGTAATCGAAGTAGCTGCAACTCCAGATGGCGAATCAGATCCAATTCTTGATGGTTTACCGGCCCACTTTCACGCCATCGTCGGCCACAAGGAGGCCATCGAAGAACTGCCTGGCGACGCTACGTTGTTGGCAACTGGAAAGGACTGCCCCGTACAGATGTTTCGGTTGGGCCGCAATGCATATGCGACGCAGTTTCACCCGGAATTAGATGCCAACACGTTTGCCCAGCGTCTCCAGATTTACGCAAATGAGGGCTACTATTTACCAGGAACAGATCTTGAAGCGGTGTCGGCCGCGCGACAGTTGGATGTTGCTCGAAGTGGGCGTATTCTTCAGAATTTCGCTCGGCTTCATACCGCATGTAGAGACTAATTAGTTTTATCTAGTGGCAATAAGCAAAAGGAATGTGATTGTCGCATGGAGAGGTGGAATCCCGATTCGGCACTTGCCGGACAGTCACCATCAATTGAAATGTCTGTGCTGCGATCCGGCGCGATTATTATTGCCGTCACCGGCTTTTTGTGGCAGGTTGAATCGGCTGTTCGTTCTGTCCCCTTTGAAAACTTTCTGAGCCACTGGTTCCCTTTTGCATCACTGCTCATATTCATTCTCAGCGATATGTTGCTGATTTGGGCTGTGATTAATAATACGCGGCGAGGCCTTATTACCGCACTGCGTGTGCCGATGTACATCATGTTGGTTTTCCTGATGTTGGTTTCAACCTATTGGGATCTCCCTCATAACGTCGTTGGAAATGCGCTCTGGTATAGCCCATTTTCAGGTTTAGCCCTCGCTGCATTTGCTCTGACAGTGCCACTCCACATCAGTTTGTCCGTGATGGTATTTGTTCCCGGACTTATTGCGGTCATTAATTCGTGGTTGCTGGGACACACTTTTTGGCTCGACATGTTGTCGGATGTCGGATTCAATCTCATCAACACTTTTCCATTTGTGATTATTGCGGGCTCTGCACAACCCGTCGCAAGACTTATTGACTTCACCTACGAGAACTCTCGAAAGGTGAATGAGAGAGCGGAGCGCATGCGTGTCCGCGGCGAGGCGATGAGCAGCTTCAACGCCTATGTCCATGACTATGTATTGGCCGCATTGTCTGCAATTGGTAAGGGCTCTAAGATTGACTTCTCGCTAGACGAGCAGACCGGGCTGTTTTTCTCGCCTCGGCAAACAGTAAGCGGTAGAACTTTTGCGGAGTCCGTACGAGCGCAATTGATGTCGGTGAGCCCCGACATTGGGGTAACGCTAGATACCAGCGAAGAAGGCGGTCCAGTTCGGCTGCCAGGAGAAGTTGCTAACACGTTCCTATTAGCCGCAACCGAGGTGGCAAATAATGCCAAGCGTCACGCAGGTGCCGCAGCGGAAAAGAAATGCCACATTCGTGTTGCCTCGGGAGAGGTGTCTATTGATTTTCGTGACGATGGCACCGGGTTCGACCCCGAGGGAATTGACCCGCATCGTGCAGGTATCCGGTTGAGCGTTAAAGGGCGAATGGAGGCCCTTCGCGGTGGAGATGCTCTCGTTAATTCAAAGCCTGGGAAAGGTACTCAGGTTATTCTCAAATGGCACGGTAATACCTCTCCTGTGGAAGAGGAAGATGTAGTCGATTCCTCCGCTCACACGACATCGCTGTATGACCTCATGGGAATGTCAATTGTTTTTTCCTGGCAGTTCTACGGCGCGATCGTCGGCGTGTTGTTCATGGTTCTAGTCAGTAATGGACAATTATTTACCGCGGCCGGGCAAATCAGTCTGGCATTAGCGATCGGCCTTCTCGGGCTGATTATGTATGGCCGCCATTCACAATTGCCGTTAGCCCGTGCAATTGTAACTGGTGTCGCGATCGTTGTATTAGCTGTCGTGGGGCTCTACCAGCCCATTCCAAATAATTTGGAATGGTCGTATTTCTGGCACTTTAGCTTAATTTCTTTTGCATCTGCATTGCTCGCCATCCGCGGCCGCCCCTGGGTTGCGCTGAATTCAGTGCTCGGTGGCGCGATCATGGTGGAACTTCTCAAGTTCTTCCCCTTTGCCCCCTCGGATACGACCCACATCAGTATCTCTGGAGTTGACCTGTTAGTTCGCTCCGTGATGTTGGTCGCGGGAATTTTGACGTCCATCATGGTCCGCTTTTTTATGCGCACCGTTCCGCAGTCTATTCAGGATTATAATCGTGCGCTGTACGCTGCCGGGGCCGCAAAAGAGTACGAAATTAGCAGCCAGAGTAACTACGAATGGCTGCAGCGCCGGGTCGGCCCCATTTTTAGCGCCGCTGCAGTTTTGGAAGAACCGACCCCGCGACTGCAGTTGCGTGCGCGGCTTACAGAGCAGCTTCTCCGAGACGTCCTACGTTCGCCGCATCTAAATGTTGGGTCCCTTCACCAAGCTGTTTGGGATGCCCGCGCAAGAGGTGTTCATGTCCGGCTCCTCGATGACCGCAATCACACGCAGGCCGTTTCCGATAGCACCGATGTGCGCCGTATTCCGCTTGTCGACGACGATTCCGCGGTGGCCAAGTTGATGCCGAACTTCCTCGAAGCAATCGATAACGCCGAAGAAGGATCGGTAACAATTCGCCTATTGCCCCCGGGCAGACGTGCATTTGCATCTATTTCTGATGACAATGGAGTGCAAAGGTTTGATGAAGCCGGTGAGAGGATAGTGATGTCACGTGACTAGGGAGAATATTGCGGGAATGAGCAATGCTTCCATCGACGTCTCGGCTGCAATTGACTCCGACAACATCGGAGATTACAGCGTGCAGTCGGATCGTTTGCTTCGCGTTGCTGCGATTGATGATCATGCCTTGACTCTGCAGGGGCTCGAAACCCTGCTTTCTGCAGAGCCAGACTTTGAGCTCGTCGGCTGTTATCAAACTGTGCCGGAGCTACTGGCCGATGTGGGCACCGATGACCGCCTGGATGTGGTCGTGCTGGATCTACGGCTGGCGGATAATTCAGATCCAGCGCAGAACGTTCTGTCGCTGGAATTGGTTACCGATCACGTGCTCATCCTTTCGTCAGCTGAAAGCCCATACCTTGTCCGAAAGGCAGTGCGTACCGGAGTGATGGGGGTTGTGCAAAAATCGGAAACCCCGGAGACAATCGTGTCTGCAGTACGGCTGGCGGCACTTGGCAAGGGCGCGCTGACTACAGAATGGGCATCGGTAGTTGACTCTGATCCCCTGCTCGACTCTGTCGATTTGTCAGAACGCCAGCGTGAGGTACTGGAGCTTTACGCCTCCGGTGAGTCGACGAAGCGAGTCGCGTCGATGACAGGGCTGACACCGAACACCGTGTTGGACTACTTGGGTCGTATTCGAGCCAAGTATGCGGCAGCTGGCCGGGCCGAGAACAGCCTTAACAAGTCGGAGATGTATAGGCTCGCTCAGCAGGACGGTTACCTGCCAGGGCCAATGGATCCGTCTTAAGCCAGCTCGACGATTTCCATGTAGTCGTCGCTCCAGAGGTCTTCGGTGCCGTCGGGAAGCACGATGACGCGCTCGGGCTCTAGCGCCTTGACCGCACCTGGATCGTGGGTAACCAGAACGACGGCCCCGGTGTAAGTGCGAAGTGCATCGAGAACCTGTTCGCGGGACTGCGGGTCGAGGTTGTTAGTGGGCTCGTCGAGAAGCAGGACGTTTGCGCGGGAGCTAACCAGCGTCGCCAGCGCCAGACGCGTCTTCTCACCACCGGAGAGGGTTCCCGCTGGCTGCTGCAGCTTGTCGCCGGAGAACATAAAGGCACCGAGCAGGCTCCGCAGCTCCGGCTCGTTGACGTCAGGGCAGGCGTAGACGGTGTTTTCCCAGACAGTCTTGTCCGGATCAATCGTGTCGTGCTCCTGGGCGAAGTAGCCGATGCGCAGGCCGTGGCCGGAGACAATGCCGCCTTCGCCATCGGTGCGCTCCACACCGGCGAGTAGCTTCAGCAGCGTCGTCTTACCAGCACCATTGAAGCCGAGGACAACCACGCGGGAACCCTTGTCAATCGCAAGATCAACACCGGCGAAGACCTCCAACGAGCCATACATCTTGGTCAGTCCCGTGGCGTTGAGCGGAGTCTTGCCACAGGGCGCCGGCTCGGGGAAGGAAATGTGGGCGACCTTATCCTCGACGCGGACTTCGTCGAGACTGTCCATCATGCGCTCAGCACGAGCCACCATCTGCTTGGCCGCACGGGCCTTCGTCGCCTTCGCGCCTAGCTTCTCGGCCTGCTTGCGCAGTGCGCTGGCTTTCTTCTCCGCGTTAGCGAACTCACGGCGACGTCGAGCCTCATCGGTCGCGCGTGCCGACAGGTAGTTCTTCCAGCCCATGTTGTACACATCAGCTTCGGCGCGCACCGCATCGAGGAACCAGACTTTGTTACACACGGCCTCGAGCAGCTCGACATCGTGCGAAATCATAATCAAGCCGCCCTCATGCTTACTGAGGAATTCGCGCAGCCAGGTAATCGAATCCGCATCGAGGTGGTTCGTCGGCTCGTCGAGAAGCAGCGTCGTGGCGGACTTGCCCGAGCCTTCGGTAGCGGCGAAGAGAATCTGAGCAAGCTCGACGCGGCGGCGCTGACCACCCGAAAGCGTCTTCAGCGGCTGGTCGAGTACGCGCTCCGGCAACCCCAGCGCGTCGCAAATGCGGGCTGCCTCGGCGTTCGCCTCGTAGCCGCCGAGGTCGTGGTAGCGCTCCTCGAGACGCGAAAACTTCCGAATCGCCGCATCGCGTTTCGTGTCAGTGGTCGCGGTCTCCATGATCTCCTGTTGGCGATCCATGCTGCGGCGGATTTGGTCAAGACCTCGCGCCGACAGCACACGGTCGCGGGCGGAGATGTCGATGTTGCCCTCGCGCGAGTCCTGTGGCAGGTAACCAATCGAGCCAGAGCGCACTACTGAACCGCCATAGGGTTCAGTTTCACCGGAGAGAATACGCATAGTCGTCGTTTTGCCAGCACCATTTCGCCCGACGAGTCCAATCCGGTCTCCCGGCTGGACGCGCAGCTGCTCACCCGGCGCAGTGAGCAGGGTACGGGCGCCGACTCGGACTTCAAGGTCATGGGTCACAATCACGAACGAGTAGCCTACCAGTTATGACTTCATTTCCCGTGACCGCCTCCGTCGTCGGCCTCGGGCCCGCCGGAAGAATCGCCGCCCACCGTGCATCCGCTCGCGGCTGGGATGTCACCGCTTATGACCCAGCCGGTGGCACACTGCCCTCGACGATTGGTCTCTGGTGCGACCAACTCCCCGACTGGTTGCCCAGCGACTTCCTTGCCGCCACCTTTCAACCCAGCGTCATTCTTGCCGACGGCACCGAACGTCAGCTCGCCCGCAACTACGGCGTTGTTAACAAGGACTGCCTGCAAAAACTGGGCGGTTTCCACATCGAACGCCGCGCGCTCACCGATTCCGAAACCACGGGTACTGACATCACAATTGTCACCACCGGGCGCACGCACGCCGCAGTCGGGCGAGGTGGGCAGGTACGGCAGCTCGCCATCGGGCACATCTTTTCGCTTGACGACGTCCCCAGCGCCCACCGCCGCGCAGTTTTCATGGACTTCACTCCGGCTGAACCGGTTGACCCAGCGACAGAGCCGGCTAGTTTCTCCTATCGCATTTTCTTGGATGACAGGACCTTCCTCATTGAAGAGACCATTCTCGCTACTCCGACTCCTATGGTTGACGGGTATCGTGGCGAAGCCGGTGCGCCAGTCGGCAGCGGCGGTGAGGCCGATGACTCCGTACTTCTAGCGCTGTTGCGTAGACGCCAAAGTGCACGGTTGAAGTCCCTGGGGCTTTCGGAAGATCTGGCCATCGACGAAGAAGTGGTGTCCTTTCCCCTACTGGCAAACCTTCCCTCTCGCCGCGGTGACGTGACGCACAGTGGACCATCCATGGGCACTCTCTTCGGCTTTGCTGGTGGTTGGATGCATCCTGCCACTGGTTACTCGGTGGGTTCGGTTATCGAAGATGTCGACCGCTTCTTGGCCGATATGGAAAAGAAGGGAAGCCGGACGCTGGGGACGTCGTTAAGCATGCGATTGCAGCGATGGCTACGCGAACGTGGGCTCGCGGCGTTGCTGGGGTTCGATGCACGACAGACGGGTGCGTTTTTCCGGGCGTTCTTTTCGTTGCCGGAGAAGGACATTTTTGCCTATTTGATAGGGACATCCCCACTGACGACGCTTCGCGCTATGGCGAAAGTGGCCGTGCCTTTGCTGAAAATGAGTCCGCGTACGTGCGGAAAGCTCATCGCTGGGTTTGTGCGGGGACCTGGGAGATGGAGAACTCGTTGACCGGGAGCATATACATCAGCCGATTTGTGGGGTGATACCAACAATTAAAGCGGTGTGGTTTTTGCATTCACCGGAGTACAAACGCTTATGATAAATGAATGACTTCGACGCAATCTGAGGAGACTTCCTCACAAAACCATAAGCTTCAGCGCAGGCTGAGAGCTCGCCACCTGAACATGATTGCCATTGGTGGTGCCATTGGTACGGGCCTGTTTGTTGCCTCCGGTGCGACCATTTCGCAGGCCGGTCCAGGCGGTGCGCTTATCGCTTACGCTCTTATCGGCATCATGGTGTGGCTGGTTATGCAGTCTCTCGGCGAGATGGCCGCTTACCTGCCGGTGCCCGGTTCCTTCCAGGAGTACGGTCGCCGATACGTCTCAGAATCCTTCGGCTTTGCCATGGGCTGGAACTACTGGTTTAACTGGGCGATTACTGTGGCCGCAGAGCTCGTCGCTGCTGCGCTGGTGATGCGCTATTGGTTCCCGGATGTGCCTTCAATCATCTGGTCCGCGCTCTTCCTCGCGATTCTATTCGGGCTGAATGCCCTGTCCGCACGTGCATTCGGCGAGGGTGAGTTTTGGTTTGCGACCATCAAGGTCATTACCGTCATCGTCTTCCTCGTTCTTGGTGTCGGCATGATTTTCGGCATCTTGGGCGGGTCCTCCCCCGGCTTCGAAAACTGGACCACGGGCGACGCCCCATTCGTCAATGGCGGAATGGGACTGTTGGCTGTCTTCGTCGTAGCCGGATACTCCTTCCAGGGCACCGAGATGGTTGGTGTAGCAGCAGGTGAGGCCGAGGATCCTGAGCGTACGATTCCCCGCGCGATTCGCACTATCTTCTGGCGTATCCTGCTGTTCTACATCGGTGCCATCGCTGTTATTGGTTTCCTTATTGCGTACACGGACCCGAATCTTCTGAACGCCGCCGAGGACAACATTTCCATTTCACCGTTCACCCTGGTCTTTGAACGCGCAGGTATCGCGATTGCCGCTGGCCTGATGAACGCTGTCATTCTGACTTCGGTCTTGTCCGCGGGTAACTCCGGTATGTATGTGTCCACTCGTATGCTGTTTTCCCTGGCCCGCCAGGGACACGCTCCGCGTTACTTCGGCAAGCTTTCCGGGCACGGCGTTCCGCTGCGCGCTCTGATTGCCACCGCTGTGATCGGTATGGCTGGCTTCATTACTTCATTGGTAGGCGATGGCGTGGCGTACACCTTCTTGTTGACACTTTCTGCGCTCGCGGGCTTTATCACCTGGTTTGGCATCTCTTACAGTCACTACCGCTTCCGCAAGTGTCTGAAGGCCCAGAACATCCCGTTGGGTTCGCTTCCCTACAAGGCGAACTTTTTCCCTGCCGGTGCTGTGCTGGCACTGATTATGTGCTTCTTTGTGGTGGCCGGACAGGCACTTGATCCGATCCGCACTGGCGAAAATATCTTCGCTATCCTCACTCCGTACCTGGGTATTCCGGTATTCGTCCTGCTGTGGTTCATCCATAAGAAGGTCACGGGCTCCAAGCTCGTTGACCCGGCCACCGCAGACATGAGTCGCGAATAGCTGCGAAGAGCTGTGAATAGATGCGAGTAGCTATGCATCTCGCATCTAACTCTCACAACTTGGATTAGCAGTCGAAGACAATAGCGACCCCGCTTGGCACTTTTCAGCGCCAGGTGGGGTCGTTTTTAGCTCCGAGTCGGACAGCTCGAAAAAATTGCGGGGATGCTCGTGTGAATACGGGCTGCAGATGTGAAACTGTGCAATTTTATGACGCTTTCAGGCCATTTTTTGAGCCATTTTTGACATAAATGCAGTCAGTAACTCGCATCGCCCTACCGATCCCGGCCATAAACGCAGTCAGCAACTCAAAAAACAAACGAAAAAGTGCCTAGCTGAACGAGCCAGGAGCTCGTCGCCAAGCACTTTTAGCGTAGCGGTTCCCTAATCACCGCTGTCACTGATCATCTAGACCGAGAAACCGAGAGCGCGCATCTGCTCGCGGCCGTCCTCAGTGATCATGTGTGGGCCCCATGCCGGGGACCAGACCCAGTTGAGGCGGAAGTCGCGGATACCCTCGACCTTCATAACCTCGGAGGCAGTCTGGTCGGTGAGCATATCGGTCAGCGGGCAGGCCGGGGACGTGAGTGTCATGAAGATAGCGGCAATGTCGCCTTCTTCAATCCAGATGTCATATACCAGGCCCAGGTCCACGACGTTGACTCCAAGTTCCGGGTCAACAACCTCGTACATTGCCTCTTCAACCTGGATAGCCAGCTTGTTATCGGCTTCGGTCTGCTCCGGTGCCGGCGGGACGGTGATGGACTCGTACGCATCCCCCTCATCAATGGGAGCACCAGTAGTCATGGTGTCCTCGTCGACAGCATCAGGCTGTGCGGGCGAGGTGGCGTCATTAGCGATTGGTTCAGTCATGGCGATGGCCTTCCTCGTCATTGGTAACGGTTACAGTCGCGGTACCAACGCCGTTGCCTTCAGCAGCGTTGGCCAGGGCCTCAGCGGTTGCGGCCTGGAAAGCTTTCCATCCGAGAAGTGCGCACTTCACGCGGGCGGGGTACTTAGAAACTCCAGCGAAGGCAATCCCATCGCCGATAATGTCCTCATCGCCCTCAATCTTGCCTCGGGACGTGACCATCTTCTCGAACTCGGCAAGCTTGGCCATGGCCTCGTCGACAGTCTTGCCGACAATCTCCTCAGCCATAACTGAGGTGGAGGCTTGCGAGATAGAACAGCCCACGGCGTCATAGGAGACGTCATTGACGACGGTGAGGTCGTCGTTCAGAGTGACGCGAAGCGTGAGTTCATCGCCACACGACGGGTTGACGTGATGCACTTCCGTATTGAAAGGCTCCCGCAAACCCGCATGCTGCGGATGCTTGTAGTGATCCAGGATAACTTCCTGGTACATCTGCTCGAGCTTCATGTCCTTCTCCTTTCTTAAAGCTACGGGGTGACACCGAAGAACTTCTGTGCATGGCGCACTGCGTCGGCAAGCGCCTGAACGTCCTCTTCCGTGTTGTAGATGTAGAAGGATGCCCGGGCGGTCGACTGGGCGTTGAGGATTTGGTGAATTGGCCACGCGCAATGGTGACCGACGCGGATGCACACGCCCTGGTCGTCTAAAACCTGGCCAAGATCGTGCGGGTGAATGCCCTCGACCTTGAAGGAGACTGCAGAGCCACGCTGTTCTGGAGTAGTCGGACCGATGATGGTCACGCCATCAATTTCCTGCAGCTTCTCCAGTGCGAGCGCGGTCAGGTGGTGCTCATGAGCAGCTACCTTATCCATACCGATGGCATCCAGGTACTTCACCGCAGCACCCAGGCCGACGACCTGGGAGGTCATCATGGTACCCGCCTCGAAGCGCTGCGGAGGCGCCGCGAAGGTGGTCTTCTCCATGGTGACGACCTCAATCATCGAGCCACCAGTGAGGAACGGCGGCAGTGCCTCGAGCAGTTCCCGGCGACCGTAGAGCGCGCCGACCCCGTTGGGGCCGAGCATCTTGTGGCCGGAGAACGCCAGGAAGTCCACATCGAGCTCCTTGACGTCGACAGGCATATGCGGCACCGACTGGCAGGCATCGAGGACTACCAGCGCTCCGACCTCGCGAGCACGGCGCACCATTTCCTTCACATCGGTTACTGCACCGGTGACGTTTGACTGATGGGTAAAGGCCACAACTTTGGTCTTCTCGCTGAGCTCCAGCGAGTCCATATCAATGCGGCCGTCTTCAGTCACGCCATACCAACGCAGTGTCGCACCAGTGCGGCGAGCCAGCTCCTGCCACGGCACCAAGTTCGCGTGATGCTCCAGCTCAGTGACGACAATCTCGTCACCCTCGCCGACCTGGTACTGACCTGCGCGGTCGTCGCCAAGCACGAATGCCACTGTGTTCAACGCTTCGGTGGCGTTCTTGGTGAAGACCAGCTCGTCATAGTCGGCGCCGATGAAGCCTGCAATGGCTTCGCGGGCATCTTCGTAGGCGTCCGTGGCCTCCTCAGCAATCTCGTAGGCACCGCGGTGCACCGGTGCATTGTGGTGGGTTAGGAACTCCACCTCAGCATCGATGACTTGCTTGGGGCGCTGCGAGGTCGCTCCGGAATCCAGGTAGACCAGCCGCTTTCCGTCACGGACAGTGCGCGACAGAATCGGAAAGTCCTCGCGGAGTGATGGGCTGAGTAGTTCGGCGTTAGGCATTGATGTACTTCTCGTAGCCGTGCTCTTCCAGCTCGTCTGCAAGCTCCGGGCCACCGGAGGTGATGAAGCGACCATCGTGGAAGACGTGGACGAAGTCCGGCTTCACGTAGTTCAGGATGCGCTGGTAGTGAGTAATGATCAGAATGCCGCCGTCGTTTTCGTCCTGGTAGCGGTTAATGCCGTCAGAGACAACGCGCAGAGCGTCGACGTCCAGGCCGGAGTCGGTCTCGTCCAGGATGGCGAACTTCGGCTTCAGCAGGTCGAGCTGCAGAATCTCGTGACGCTTCTTCTCGCCACCGGAGAAGCCCTCGTTGACGGAGCGCTCGGAGAACGACGAATCGATCTCCAGGTCAGCCATTGCCTCACGGACCTCCTTGACCCAGTGGCGCAGCTTCGGAGCCTCGCCGCGGACAGCGGTTGCTGCAGAGCGCAGGAAGTTGGACATGGACACGCCGGTGACCTCGACCGGGTACTGCATTGCCAGGAAGAGCCCAGCGCGAGCGCGCTCGTCGACGCTCATCTCCAGCACGTTTTCGCCGTCGAGGAGAATCTCGCCCTCGGTGACTTCGTAACGCGGGTGACCTGCGATGGTGTAGCTCAGGGTGGATTTACCAGAGCCGTTCGGCCCCATCACAGCGTGGGTTTCGCCGGAGTTGATCGTCAGGTTGACGCCCTTCAAAATCTCCTTGGGCTCGGCGGACTCATCGGTCGGCAGCACCTGCGCGTGGAGGTTACGGATTTCCAAAGTGCTCATAGTGAAATCTTTTCCTTTAATCGGTGTAAGTGGCCTGTCCCCGGCACTTCCGGGTTGACAGGACGGAAAGGGTGAGAAAGAAGATAAGCGGTTAGAAGCCAGCGGTGTTGAGCTCTTCGTCAACGAGCTTTTCAAGCTTCTCGCGAACGGACTCGACCGGAATCAGGTTGATGACCTCGCTGAAGAAGCCGCGAACCACCAGACGGCGAGCGGCCAGCTCCGGAATACCGCGCGAGAGCAGGTAGAAGAGCTGTTCCTCGTCGAAACGGCCAACGGTGGCAGCGTGCCCAGCACCGGCAATCTCACCGGTTTCAATTTCCAGGTTCGGAACTGCGTCGGCACGCGCGCCTTCGGTGAGCAGCAGGTTGCGGTTGAGCTCGTAGGTGTCGGTGCCCGTCGCTTCTGCACGAATGAGCACGTCTCCCACCCACGCGGTGCGGGCCTCACGATGAGCGACATTCGGCTCGCCCTGCAGCGCGCCCTTGTACATCACGTTGGAGCGGCAGTTCGGCACAGCGTGGTCGACCAGCATGCGGTTTTCAAAGTACTGACCGGCATCGGCGAAGTACACGCCCAGCAGATCGACGTCGCCGCCGGGTGCCGTGAAAGCAACGCGCGGAACGATACGGACAACCTCGCCGCCAAACGTTGCGACAGTGTGGCGCAGCGTAGCATCCCGGCCGACATGAACGTGGTGCGCCGAACCATGAACGGCATCTTCGTTCCAGTTCACCATGGTCACGACACCCAGCTTGGCGCCGTCGCCGATTACGAACTCGATGTTGTCCGCGAACGTGCCACTGCCTCGGTAGTTAATGACGCAGACGGCCTCGGCGTGAGACTGCACGTCAATGACGATATGGCCGTAGGACACGTTGTCCTCGCCCGGACCGTCGATGTCGATGACGACAGGCTCCTTGGAAACCGAGTTCTTCGCGAAGGTCACGATGTGCGCATCGTCGAAGTTGGAGTACGCCTGTGCTGCCACGCGGTCCGTTGGGGCGCCGGCGCGACCAAGGCGCTCGTCGTCACGCTTGACGACGTCCACAGCGACGCCATCCTGACCAGCAGTCTCGACCGAAATTGAGGCTGCAACCGGCTCTGCTGCGGTGCCGTTGTGGAGACCGCGGAGCTTACGCAGCGGCGTGAACTTCCACTCTTCATCCTTGCCATGCGGCACGGCGAAGTCCTCCACGTTGAAGGATGTGAAAACGTCGCCCTTGTTCGCCAGCACGCGGCGGCTATGAGCAGCCTGGTTTTCGTTGTTAATCGTCGTAGTCATTGGTATTAACCGACCGAACCTTCCATCTGCAGTTCAATGAGGCGGTTGAGCTCGAGGGCGTATTCCATCGGGAGCTCCTTGGCGATGGGCTCGACAAAGCCGCGCACGACCATGGCCATTGCATCTTCTTCCTCGATGCCGCGGCTCATCAGGTAGAAAAGCTGATCGTCAGAGACCTTGGAAACCGTTGCCTCGTGGCCGAGGGTGACGTCGTCCTCGCGGACATCCACGTATGGGTACGTGTCCGAACGTGAAATCGTGTCCACCAGGAGTGCGTCACACTCGACGTTGGAGTGCGAGTGCTTGGCACCCTTGTTGACCTGCACCAGCCCGCGGTAGGCAGCGCGGCCACCGTTGCGGGCCACGGACTTGGACACGATGTTGGAGCTCGTGTGCGGAGCCATGTGCACCATCTTGGCGCCGGTGTCCTGGAACTGGCCCTCGCCAGCCATAGCCACGGACAGCACCTCGCCCTTGGCATGCGGACCGGTCATCCACACTGCCGGGTACTTCATGGTGACCTTGGAACCGATGTTGCCGTCAATCCACTCCATGGTTGCGCCCTCTTCGCACTTGGTGCGCTTGGTAACCAGGTTGTAGACGTTGTTCGACCAGTTCTGGATCGTGGTGTAGCGGCAGCGGCCACCCTTCTTCACGATGATCTCCACAACAGCCGAGTGCAGCGAGTCGGACTTGTAAATCGGAGCGGTACAGCCCTCGACGTAGTGCACGTAGGCATCTTCGTCGACAATAATGAGCGTGCGCTCGAACTGTCCCATGTTTTCCGTGTTGATACGGAAGTATGCCTGCAGTGGGATGTCCACGTGGACGCCCTTCGGCACGTAAATGAAGGAGCCGCCGGACCAGACTGCGGTGTTAAGAGCGGAGAACTTGTTGTCACCGGACGGAATGACGGTGCCGAAGTACTCCTTAAACAGCTCCGGGTGCTCCTTGAGAGCGGTGTCGGTGTCCAGGAAGATAACGCCCTGGGCCTCCAGATCCTCGCGAATCTGGTGGTAGACAACCTCAGACTCGTACTGAGCGGCGACACCTGCGACCAGGCGCTGCTTCTCAGCCTCCGGAATGCCGAGCTTGTCGTAGGTGTTCTTAATATCCTCCGGCAGGTCTTCCCAGGTCTGGGCCTGCTTCTCGGTGGAGCGAACGAAGTACTTAATGTTGTCGAAGTCGATGCCCGACAAATCCGCGCCCCAGGTGGGCAGCGGCTTGCGGTCGAAGATTTCCAAAGCCTTCAAGCGACGTTCAAGCATCCACTCCGGCTCGTTCTTCTTAGCCGAAATATCGCGAACGACCGCTTCAGACAGGCCACGCTTCGCGGAAGCGCCAGCGGTATCCGGGTCGTGCCAACCGAACTGGTAGGCACCAATGGACTCGATAATCTCTTCGTCAGTCTGCGGAGTGGCAGCCTTCGTGGATTCAGCCACGTCGGTGGAGTTCTCATGGGCGAGGGTCATTCTCCGCTCCTTTCTTGTGGCGATTCAGTAAGTGTCTTTGTTACGGGAGTGAGTGGGATATTCGTAGTGCAGATACCGTTTCCATCAGCGATAGTCGCCAACGGTTGGGTGTGCTGACCTAATAATTTACTAACGGCTTCATGCTCCGCCGCGCAGAGCTCCGGAAACTCGGAGGCTACGTGGCTAATTGGGCAATGGTGCTGGCAAATTTGCACGCCGCCAGTGTTCTGGTTGATAGTTGCCGCGTACCCGGCCCGTCGGAAAGCATCGACGACGGCCTCTACGACCTCTTCCTTCTCTGCGTCCTGCCCCACTGGCGTGACGCCGAGCAGAATGTCATCAATGCGCTGACGGGCAAACTGGGCAACTGCCTGCTCACCACCGGCCTTGCGCAGTGCGGTCAGTGCTGCACTGGCAAGATCGTCGTAAGCGTGCCCGAATCTAGCGCGGCCCCGATCTGTCAGGCGATAGGACTTTGCTGGCCTGCCTCGGCCCCGGGGGCCGGTGCTGGGTGCCGGAGCGGTTTCGGCAAGACCTTCGTCCACCAGAATGTCAATATGACGGCGGACGCCTGCAGCGGATAGTCCCAGGGTGTCTGCGATAAAAGTCGCGGACGCCGGGTTGTGTTCCAGAAGCAATTGGAGAATGCGCTTGCGCGTATCACCATCATTGACTGTCGGCTTCCGATCTGCCATGACTGGTGAGTCACCTCCTGCGATTGGACTGCTGGATAATAATGGGTGTCTAGGTGGCTCAGCGAGGCAAGTATCCCACTTGCGCCGCTGGTGTATTAGACAACATAATTGTGTCGTAATTGGGTCACAATGTCCAACGCATTTAAATATCAATGCAACGTCGCTGATTAGAACGCCCTTTCGGCGTGTCGAATCGTCTACTATGTGACCTTGTGAAAACTAACCGACCTACCCCGCGCCGCTCGTCCACCTTCGACGACGCTCTCGGGGTGCGTGACGCCATTCCGAAGATTGGTCTGGCCGGTTCTAGGTCGGCAACCCTCCACCAGGGCTCAGAACAGCCGCTCCAACACCGCATCAATTACCGCGAACTCCGACGCTTCACCTGGCTGCGTTGGCTGGGTGCTCTCGGGGCGGTCTTTATTATGGTCGCCGGGATCGGCGCAGGCGCGACACCGGTGGTTGGAAATGAGTTTTGGGGTACACCACTTGGGCTAATCCTCGGTCGAATGTTGGTGGCAACGACAATCGTCACCTTCGTGGGCATTGGCATGTTAGTCACAGCCTGGTTGGGTGTCGGCGCTTTCGTTCTGGCCGGTGCGCGGACTCGCGTCACCGCAGTGACTACTCCGATGCTCATACGCACCTACGCGGCATGGGTATTGCCCTTGATGTTTACCGCTCCCCTGTTTACGCAGGATATCTATTCCTATTTGGCGCAGGCTGCAATTGTGGAGCGGGGTATGGATCCCTACCTCGCAGGGCCTGTTGACCTATTGGGAGCCAACGACCCACTTGCCCGATCGGTGCCATTGATTTGGTCGCACTCTCCGAGCCCATACGGCCCCACAGCCCTCGCAGTGGCATGGGGTATCGCCAAAATAACCAGCGACGGGGTGATCGCTTCCGTCTTTCTGCATCGACTCGTCGCCATTGTTTCGCTTCTCGTGGTGTCCTGGGCGCTGGTGCAGCTTGGTCGCCGCTGCGGCGTTAGCTCTCAGTTCACGCTCTGGCTGGGCACGCTCAATCCGCTGGTATTGCTGCACCTGGTGGGCGGTATCCACAATGAGGCCCTGCTGCTGGCTCTCCTGCTCGTTGGTCTCGAACTGTGTCTGCGAGCTATCCACGGCCCTGCGCAATCGATGGTGCCCGATGAGCTGCCAGAACCCGGACCGATCGGACACGAGAACCAAAGCCGAGGTAGATCGTGGGCGCTGTATGCAGGCGGTATCGTGCTCATCAGCCTCGCCGGAATGGTCAAAGTCACCGGTTTCGTGGCGCTCGGCTTTGCCGGCATGTGGCTGGCCCGAAAGTTTGGCAGCACCTGGAAGGCCGTTGCTCTTTCCGCGGTAGTGACGGGCGCAATAACCGTCGTCACGGCAGTCGTTGTTTCCTTAGCAACTGGTCTGGGCTTTGGTTGGATCACCGCGCAGGGTGGCGCCGCAACGGTGCGCAGTTGGATGTCGTTGACTACCCTGCTCGGGATTATCGCTGGTTTCTTCGGCAGGCTTCTGGGGCTCGGCGATATCAGCGACAGTGCTTTGCTGTTTACCCGCGGCATTGGCGTAGTGCTGGTGGCTGCCTGGCTCCTGCGCATGCTGTTAGCGACGTTCCGTGGGCGCATTCACCCGCTCGGCGGCTACGGCCTCGCGATGTTCGCTCTAGTAATCCTCTTCCCCGTCGTGCACCCCTGGTACCTGCTATGGGCCATCGTGCCCCTGTCCGCTTGGGCCAACCGGGTACAATTTCGCATTGCCGTGGTTCTGTACTCGGCAATTTTCAGTTTTGTAGTACTACCACGCGGCCTGGGGTTGCCTCCGGGCACCGTCGCTCAGATTTACCTACTGGCGTTGGTATTCTTCGTCGCAGTCATGTTCGTCATCTTGGCGTACTCGACGCGATCTAAGGTATTTCGCCTTCATTAAAACTGTGAGATTAGACTGACTAACCGTGAATAACGCTGCCAATTCTCCTGCTCTGCGCCTTGAGAACGTAACGAAGAAATTCGATGACGTTGAGGCTGTATCAGACCTTTCGCTTTCCCTGGATCGAGGTAGGGTTCTTGCGCTCCTCGGCCCCAACGGTGCTGGTAAGACCACAACCGTTGAAATGTGTGAGGGCTTCATCAAGCCGGATGAAGGGCGAATTCGCATTCTCGATCTCGACCCGGTCGCTCAAACCACAGCACTGCGCAGTCGCATTGGCATCATGCTCCAGGGCGGAGGCGCCTACCCCGGTGTTCGCGTTGGCGAAATGCTGAACCTCGTTGCCAGTTACTCCGCAAACCCGCTGGACACTGATTGGCTTCTTGAAGTCGTTGGCCTAGAACGCCATCGTAAGACGAACTACCGCAGGCTCTCTGGCGGTCAGCAGCAGCGACTGTCGCTCGCATGTGCCCTGGTCGGACGCCCGGAGCTTGTGTTCCTCGACGAGCCGACAGCAGGCCTCGATGCTCAGTCCCGTCTAGCCGTCTGGGATCTCATCTCGTCGCTGCGCCGTGATGGGGTCACCGTGGTCCTGACAACGCACCTCATGGACGAGGCCGAATCGCTTGCCGACGACGTTGCGATTATCGACCGGGGCCATTTAGTTGTGGCCGGTACCACCGAGGAGATCACTAGCGCAGGCGCATCGGCTCTCCAGGGAACGTCGTCAAGCACTGCTATGAAGATCAGCGTTCGAGGCAGCCTTGACTTCGAAGAGGTCAACCGCAACTTCAGCGAGTCCGGTCTTCCACAGCGTCTGCAGCGTTCTGGCGGTGGAGAGTTTTCCCTGATTGGTGAGGCTTCACCGCGCGCCTTGACTGTCTTGGCGCAGAGTTGCGAGCAGCAAGAGGTGTTGATCACCTCGTTGAATAGGGCGACGCAATCGCTTGAAGATGTCTTCTTGCAGATCACTGGAACGGAGATGAGGAGCTAATGACTACCGCACCGAGGGCCGATGCTTCCCGCTTTGCAAAGGGCACTTTCGCCCCAGCGCCACAGCGTTCGGACATGGCGAAGTTGGTCATGTCGCAGGCGTGGTTGGAAACGAAGCTCTTCTGGCGACATGGTGAGCAAATGCTCCTCACCATCATTATCCCGTTGGCGATGCTCATCGGCCTGGTGATGGTGCCGGTGTTGGAGCTCGATGATCCGCTCGAGCGTATCTTCCCTATGGTGCTGGCGATTTCCGTCATGTCTGCAGGGTTTACCGGACAGGCAATTGCCGTGGGCTTTGACCGCCGTTACGGAGCCCTGAAGCGCATCGGCGCCTCAGGCGTGCCACCCTGGGGCATTATCGCAGGCAAGATTGTGTCGGTCTGCACCACCGTCACGTTGCAGTACGTACTGTTTAGTCTCGTGGGGCTCGCCCTTGGCGCAGAGCTGTCGATTGGCGGCTGGCTGCTGGCTTATGTGGGGATGCTTCTGGGAACGTTCGTCTTTACCTCATTGGGCTTGCTCATGGGCGGTACGTTGGGAGCCGAGCTAATCCTAGGTCTGGCCAACCTGATCTGGTTCATCCTCATTGGTGCTACTACGTATGTGGCCGTTGCGCCATCGTTAGATGACATCAGCTCTGTACTGCTACACCTCTTGCCGTCCGTCGCGCTTACCGACGTGATCTCCGCGGCATTGGCCATGTCCGTCCATTGGTCAGCTGTCGGGGTGCTACTCGTGTGGGGCGTCCTTGGCGCTGCATTCGCGGCCCGCTGGTTCCGTTTTGATATGCCGAATGACTAGGAATCTGTCGGGGAATCTGCATAGAAAAGCGCAGCCCAACGCAGGGGTTTCGCTTATTACCATTTTCCGCCAGCATGGGTAGAATTTCTTAATGTGAATACTGCAGATCGAAGTTTGCCCCTATCGTTTTTGCCGCTGACACCAATCGGGCGCCAGAAGCTCTATGCCCTGCTGGTTTTGATTGCACAGGCGGCAATTGCGGTAACCGGTTCTATCGTCCGTGTTACTGGTTCAGGTCTCGGTTGTGCTTCGTGGCCTGAATGTCACCCAGGCAGCTTCGTTCCTGTCGCGGGGGAAGCAGAAATGCTCCATCAGATTATTGAGTTTGGCAACCGGCTGCTCACCTTTGTGCTGGTTGCTCTGACACTTCTGCTCTTCCTTTCGGTTATGCGTGTCGGTCGCCGTCAGGAAATCAAGTTGCTGGCCTTCCTCAACGGTCTCGGCGTTATCGTCCAGGCTGTTATCGGCGGTATCTCCGTTTGGGTTGACCTGAAGTGGTACGCCGTAGCGCTGCACTTCCTGCCTTCGATGATTCTGGTCTGGCTCGCTGGCATGCTTTTCGTCAAGATTTCTGAGCCTGATGACGGCACTGCTACCCGCATGTACCCGCGCTATCTGCGCTATCTGGCTGCCGCCTCCGGCCTGGCCCTGACGATGACGCTGATTACCGGAACTATGGTCACCGGTGCGGGACCACACGCTGGAGATGCTTCGGTGCTCCCGGAGGATCGCCTCCAGCTACCGATTGTTGACCTGGCACATATCCACGCTGGTTTTATGTACCTCTACCTTGGCCTGGTTATCGGCCTCATTTTCGGTCTGCTGGCCTCGGAAGCCTTTGCACCTGTGCGTAAGGTTGCCATCGCACTCGTTGTGTTCATTTTGGCTCAGGGCGTAGTTGGAATGATTCAGTACTGGTCCGGTGTACCGGAGGCATTGGTGCCGGTTCACGTTGCCGGATCTGGTATCTGCACCGCTTTGACTGCAGTACTTTTCCAGCACGGTTACCGCACTGTCGGTGGGAGCGCAGAAGTCACTGGCTCGCTTGAAGGCGATGCGGCTGCCGCCACTGTTGCTTCGGAGAAGAACGTCGAGGTTACCGCGTAGCTAGCTGCCGGTCAGCGGCTGTGTTAACGACTGTGGTTACCGGCCGTTGATTCCTGCTCGAACCGCCTAAACACGCGCTTTGGTTGTGCGTGTTTAGGCGGTTCTGCTGTCTGCTCGGCTCCGTGTGCTCGGATGTGCGTTTCCCAGTGGCTAGCGGGCTGCGCGGGCGGTGCGGGCTGCGCGGGCGGTGCAAGGGGGCGGTCTGCCCACTTATCGATCCGAGTTACTGACTATGTTTATGACAGAAATCGCGCGAAAAATGGCCTGAAAGTGTCATAAACTCGCACAGTTTCACATTTGCAGCCCGTGCCCATCTCCACACACAAAAAGAGACCCTTCCCGCAACCGGAAAGGGCCTCTTCAAAGGAGCTCAGCAACTGCCCTAGAACATGCTCGAAATTGTCTGCAATCCGAGTACGGCATCGAGAGAAAGCGCCACACAGACGATAGACAAGTAGTTGTTCGACATGAAGAACAGCTTCATCGGCTTGATCTTGCCACCGGTCTTAACGTGGCGGTGCAGGTCAATGGCGCCCCACAGGAACCAGGCACCAGCGCCAACGGCGCCAATCAGATAAATCCAACCAGCGTACGGAACCAACAGCAGAGTGGTGATCACGGTCGCGGCGGTGTAGTAAATAATGCGCTTGGAAACGACGATTGCCGGCTTGACCACTGGCATCATCGGCACGCCAGCGGCCTTGTAGTCCTCCTTGTAGCGCAGGCCCAATGCCCAGGTGTGCGGCGGAGTCCAGAAGAAGATAAGCAGGAACAGGATGAATGCCTGCCACCAGTGAGCCAGCCCCGTAATCTCCGGGTTGTTGTCAGTGATTACGGCCCAGCCGACCATCACCGGCATACACCCCGCAGCGCCACCCCAAATTACGTTCTGATCAGTACGGCGCTTCAGCCACAACGTGTAGACGAAGATGTAGAAGGCAATCGTAATCAGAATGAAAACGGCGGCCAGCAGCGAGTTACACAGCAACCACAGCCATAGGAACGACGCAATCATCAAGACAGTGCCGAAAATCGCTGCCGCTCGACGGCTAACCTGGTTGCGCGCGAGCGGGCGACGGCGAGTACGGCGCATCTTCTGGTCAATGTCGTAATCCATGACCATGTTGAAGGTGTGCGCAGCCGCTGCACCCAGCCAACCACCGAACAAGGTGAGAAGAATCAGTCCAACGTGAACATGACCGCGATCAGCCTGAAGCATTGCGGGAATGGCCGCGACGAGCAGGAGCTCGATAATTCTTGGCTTAGTCAGTGCAATATACGCCTTGACTGTTTCCAACAAAGCAATGTCCCTTTCACGCGCCATAAACAAACCCCCCGTTTACAGATAGTCGGATGTAACGGTCGGAAAGTTCCCGACGAGTTTTTCCGCAAAATTAAATGAGGGGCAGGCAATCAGTTTACCGGTAATCATAACGGTTCCAATAATGACCGTCGTAAAGCATGTGCGGCGCGCCCTCTGAGACTTATCTCTCAGCTATTCGGCCCGGTTTGAACCCGGAGCGCGCAATCCTAGTTAGTATGGAAGAGAATTTTACTAATCCATTTGGATACTAGGAGTCATTCACGTGACACTATCGACTGAGCATGAAGCACGGGTTGTGCGCAACTACCCCTCGGACTGGTCTGACTTGGATACGAAGGCCGTAGATACGGCCCGTGTGCTGGCTGCAGACGCCGTTGAAAAGGCAGGTTCGGGGCACCCCGGCACTGCGATGAGCCTCGCACCGCTGGCTTACTCTCTTTACCAGCGCGTTATGCGCCATGACCCGAAGGATACGAAGTGGATTGGCCGTGACCGTTTCATTCTCTCCTGTGGTCACACCTCTCTGACGCAGTACGTCCAGCTGTACCTCGGCGGTTTTGGCCTGGAGCTCGATGACCTGAAGGCGCTGCGTACGTGGGACGCTCTCACCCCGGGTCACCCGGAGTACGGCCACACTGACGGCGTGGAAATCACCACTGGCCCGCTGGGTCAGGGGCTGGCGTCGGCTGTCGGTTTTGCCATGGCTTCGCGACGGGAACGTGGGCTGTTCGACCCGGAAGCTGCTCCGGGTGAGTCTCCGTTTGATCACTACGTGTACGTCATCGCTTCTGATGGTGACGTTCAGGAGGGTGTCACTGCCGAGGCCGGCTCGCTGGCCGGCACTCAGCAGCTGGGCAACCTGATTGTCTTCTGGGATGACAACGGCATCTCCATCGAGGACGACACCACCATTGCTTTCACCGAGAATGTCGCGGACCGCTACCGTGCTTACGGCTGGCAGGTCATTGAGGTCGACGGCGGCGAGGACGTCGCAGCACTCGAGGCTGCTGTCGAGGAGGCCAAGAAGGATACGGAGCGTCCGACCTTCATTCGCGTTCGTACTGTGATCGCTTACCCGGCTCCGACGAAGATGAACACCGGCGCATCGCACGGTGCTGCTCTTGGTGGCGAGGAGATTGTCGGCATCAAGGAAGCTCTCGGCTTCGATACCGACAAGAGCTTTGACGTCGCTGACGAGGTCATTGAGCACACTCGCAAGCTAGTTGAGCGCGGTGCTGAGGCTCATGCACAGTGGCAGGTCAAGTTCGACGAGTGGGCTGCGGCTAACCCGGAGCGCAAGGCTCTGCTGGACCGTCTGACCGCTGGCGAGCTGCCGGAGGGCTTCGACGCTGAGCTGCCGACTTGGGAGCCGGACGAGAAGGGCGTTGCTACCCGCAAGGCCTCTGAGGCCGCGCTGCAGGCACTGGGCAAGACCCTGCCGGAGCTGTGGGGTGGCTCGGCTGACCTGGCTGGCTCCAACAACACCGTCCTGAAGGGTGAGCCGTCCTTCGGCCCGAAGTCCATCACCACCGGTACCTGGACCACCGACCCGTACGGCCGCAATCTGCACTTCGGTATCCGTGAGCACGCCATGGGCTCGATCCTCAACGGCATTCTGCTCCACGGTGGCACCCGTCCGTACGGCGGCACCTTCCTTATCTTCTCGGACTACATGCGTCCGGCTGTCCGCCTAGCATCGCTGATGGGCATCTCCCCTATTTACGTCTGGACTCACGACTCCATTGGTCTGGGCGAAGACGGTCCGACGCACCAGCCTGTTGAACAGCTGGCTTCGCTGCGCGCTATCCCGGGTGTGTCCACTGTCCGCCCGGCTGACGCTAACGAGACCGCTCAGGCTTGGGCCGCTGTTCTTCAGGGCGAGGCAGGCCCGAAGGCTCTGGCCCTGACCCGCCAGAACGTTCCGGTCCTGGAAGGTACCAAGGAGAAGGCCGCTGAGGGCGTCCGTCGTGGTGCGTACGTGCTTGTCGACGGTGCCAAGGAGACCCCGGACGTCATCCTGATGGCTACCGGTTCGGAAGTTCACCTCGCTGTCGAAGCTGCTGACAAGCTGGCTGAGGAAGGCGTCAGCGCCCGCGTTGTCTCCGTTCCGTGTCTTGACTGGTTCGAGCAGCAGGACGATGCCTACCGCGAGCAGGTTCTGCCGAAGTCCGTCCGCGCTCGTGTCTCGGTTGAGGCCGGTATTGCAATGCCGTGGTACCGCCACCTGGGTGATGCTGGTCGCGCTGTCTCCCTGGAGCACTTCGGTGCATCGGCTCCGTACAAGGAGCTGTTCGAGAAGTTCGGCATCACAGCAGAGGCTGTTGTCGATGCCGCCAAGGAGTCCATCGAGGCTGCTAAGTAAGTTTGTTAAAACCTGGCGCTATCGGCCGTTGTCGGGACGGGATTTGTGAAAACCGTACCGCGCTCCGGTAGCGCCAGTATTGTTTGTGACGCACAGTAGTTTAAGGACATACAACTTTTAGCGAAGTCTTTAGGCAACGAAGCGGTATTGACAGAAAGGCGTTAAACACTATGGGAAACACCACGATGGAAGCGCTCGCCAAGGTCGGGACTTCGGCGTGGCTCGACGATCTTTCGCGCCAGCGCCTCACCTCGGGCGATTTGAAAAATCTTATTGAAGAGCTTCGGGTTGTCGGTGTCACTACTAACCCGGCAATCTTCTCTTCGGCGATGACCGCCGGTGAGGATTACGACTCTCAGCTGGCGCAGCTCACTGCAGAGGGTGCGAACCCGGCAGATGCTGTGTTCGCGATGGCAATCGACGACGTCCGCGATGCCTGTGACCTTTTCGCTGGTGTATCCGAAGAAACCGACGGTGTCGATGGCCGTGTTTCCATCGAGGTCGATCCTCGCTACGCCGACAACTACGAGGCCACGATTGCGCAGGCCCGTAAGCTCTGGGAGCGCGTCGGCAAGCAGAACGCGATGATTAAGATTCCGGCGACCGATGCTTCCCTGCCGGCTGTCACCCAGGCTCTGTCCGAGGGAATCTCGGTAAACGTCACCCTGATTTTCTCGGTGGAGCGTTACCTGCAGGTCATTGATGCGTTCATCGAGGGCATTGAGCGTGCGAAGGACAACGGCGTGGACCTGGCTTCGGTTCACTCTGTTGCGTCGCTGTTTGTTTCCCGCGTTGACACCGAAATCGATGCTCGCCTGGACAAGATCGGCTCCGTGGAGGCCCTGGCTCTGCGCGGCAAGGCTGGTCTGGCCAATGCCCGTGCAGCTTACGCCAAGTTCGAGGAGACTTTCTCGGCGCAGAATATTCGCTGGGCACAGCTGGAAAACGCCGGTGCTAAGCCGCAGCGCCTGCTGTGGGCTTCGACCGGTGTGAAGAACCCGGCTTACCCGGACACCCTCTACGTCACTGAGCTGGCTGCACCGCAGACTGTGAATACCATGCCGGAGAAGACGCTGCGTGCTACTGCGGGCTTCGAGGGCGAGGTTCGCGACGCCGTCAGCGGCCAGGGGGAAGCAGCCAATGCCGTTATGACTCAGCTCAGCGAGATTGGCATCGACCTCGATGATGTCTTCGCTGTCCTGGAGCGCGAGGGCGTGGAGAAGTTCGTGGACTCCTGGCAATCCCTGCTTGAGTCGATTGCACAGCGCATGGAGCAGCTGAAGTAAGCCTGCTGATTATCTATGTGCCTGTTGGTAGTGGCTGCGTTTCTGGCTGGCGCCAGCAGGTCGCCTGGCGATCCGAGTTACTGACTGCGTTTATGTCAAAAACGGCCCGAAAAATAGCCTGAAGGTGTCATAAACTTGCACAGTTTCACATTTGCAGCCCGTAACTTTTGGGGTTGTCAGTTTCGGTTCGCCTGTTGTGTTACTTAACCCGCATTTTCAACGTTGGACATGAAAAAGCTCCCCGCGCAGGGGAGCTTTTTTGATGGAGCTAGGACGCGGCGAAGGCGGGGCGCACAGTGGGCAGCGGGCGTTTCTCTTCCTTTAATGCCCAGGCCATCACGAACGCAGAGATTACGGTGATGATTGAGGCAAAGATCGGCACAGCCGGCCAGGGGGCGCCCGGTACGGAGTCGGTCACGTCCAGCAGATAGCTAAAGAGGAAGAGCGTGACCAGGGCCAGGCCAATGGTGATCGATCCTGCACGAGTGCCCTTCGCGCCGGCGACGGTGCCGACTGCGGTGCTCGCCACGGTAGCCATGAGGAAGCTCAAGAAGACGCACAGCGCGGTGAGCAGAACTGTGGTGTAGTTTTGCCCGGAATCCTCAATCATGTACAGCTCCCCGTTAGTGTCCGGAAACAGGGCCGGTCCGGAGGTGACAATGAAGCTATCGAATCCGCGGTAGTAACCGGACTTGTTCTGTTCGATGACCATCGCCGTGACGATGAAGGCGGTAGCCACCAACGATGTGCCCAAGATTGCGATGATTGCGGAGCGTACCCAGCGGGCGGTGCTCACGCCGTAGTCACGCAGGGTGACCGAACGCCGGGCTGTGATGAGGAAGAGGATGCCCAGCGCGATAATGCCAAGCAAGGTGTTGCCGGTTCCGCTGCCTACGAGCATGCGCCCGAAGGCCGAGTACAGGATGGCCACGGCGGCAACACCGAGGAAGGTTTTCTTGTTGGTCGCGATGAAAGCTCCGGTGCTCATTTCTTGCTCCGTTCGATGTAGGAGGAGGTGCTTGCGAGGTCGATGAGGGCCGCGGGGTCGAGGTAGCTCACCTCAACGCCGAGGGCGCGGGCATGCGCAGCGGCAGACGAACTGAGCTCTGTAGCCAGGATTGCCTCGCAGCGCTCGCCGAGGGTTTTCTTAGCGAGCACTGGGCCGGCCACCTGCGCCACGAGATCCGTAGGGCCTCGCAGCACCGGATGGCTAGCGCGCAGCTTATCGACGTCATAGGGCCCGTACGCATCCTGCTTGTGGATGACAATCAAGGTGTCGACTAGGCCGGCTAGATCCTGGGAGTGCTGCGAGGTGACCACAATGTTGGCCGATTCGGCCGAGTCGATAAGCATGCCGCGCAATGTGGCGCGGTGCTCGACATCGAGGCCGTTGAAGGGCTCGTCGAAAAGCAATGCTTCCTTGCCCGATGCCAGGGTGGCAGCGGCGATGAGCAGCTGGCGCTGGCCCAGGCTGAGCTTTTTGATAGGGGTGTCAGCGGGGAAATCGAGGAGGGACTCCGCGTGGGGCACATCGAGCTGATCCCAGCCGGTGCGCAGGATCTGGAAATATTCGCGCGGGGTGGCACCGAAGACCTGGGTGTCGGGTGCAGCCTTCGCCAGGGCCGCCGTAGGCATCTGCGCGAGGGTACGCAGGTAGTAAGTCTTGCCGGCGCCGTTGGGGCCAATCACGCCGTAGATGCTCATTTCTCCTCCTCCAGCATGGCGATGATGTCGTGGAGCGTGAGGCCGAGAATGCCGGCCTCCGCTTTTAACGGCTCGATGTAGGTGCGCTGGAACGCTTCACGACGCTCAGCGCGAATGCGCTCACGGGCATCTGGAGTGACAAACATTCCGAGTCCTCTTTTCTTCTCCACAAGCCCCACCATCGACAGTTCCGTCATGGCCTTGGCGGCCGTGGTTGGGTTGACCTGATAAAACTCCGAGAGCTCCTTGGTTGAAGGGGCACGATCCTCAGCCGAGAGCTCCCCGGACAAAATCATTGATTTCAGATCCTCGGCGATCTGGACGTAGATGGGCCGAGGGTCCGCCTCCTTCGCCTGCATATACACCTCCGTGGTTTATGGGTATACCACCTAGGTCATAAACCTAAGGCAGAAGAAAGGGACCCGTCAAGGCCCCATCGGAGGAATCGGAAACGATTCCACCGGACTTTTCTCGATATGACATTATGTAAACCGTGAGTGATTCTCTGCAACGCAACGATTCGAACTCCCCTACTGCCAGCTCTCCGCACAACGGAGACGACAGCACCAACCACGACGGATACATCAACCCGCTGCGCGACCCACAGGATAAACGCTTGCCGCGTATTGCGGGCCCGGGCGGCATGGTGATTTTCGGAGTGACGGGCGATCTGGCCCGAAAGAAGCTTCTGCCTGCCATTTACGATCTGGCCAACCGCGGTCTGCTGCCTGCCTCCTTCGCGTTAGTTGGCTACGGTCGTCGCGAATGGTCGAAACAGGACTTTGAGGATTATGTGCGCACCGCAGTGGAACAGGGCGCCCGCACAGACTTCCGTGAGAGTGTCTGGCAGCGCCTGGCTGAGGGCATTCACTTTGTCACCGGTACCTTCACCGATGACGAGGCCTTCGATCGCCTGGCCGCACAACTTGAGGAGCTCGATCGCTCCCGCGGCACCGCTGGCAACTGGGCCTACTACCTGTCCATTCCGCCAGCTAACTTCCCCGATGTCTGTCATCAGCTCGATCGTTCGGGGCTGGCGCAGTCGGGCGAGGATTATTGGCGTCGCGTGATTATTGAGAAGCCATTCGGACACGACCTAGCCTCCGCTCAGGAACTCAACCGGATTGTGAACTCGGTCTTCCCAGAAGACGCTGTGTTCCGCATCGACCACTACCTGGGCAAGGAAACCGTCCAGAACATTCTGGCCATGCGTTTTGCCAACCAGTTGTTCGATCCGATGTGGAATTCTCACTACATTGACCACGTCCAGATCACCATGGCCGAGGACATTGGTTTGGGCGGTCGCGCCGGCTACTACGACGGTATCGGTGCAGCTCGTGACGTGATTCAGAACCACCTACTCCAGCTCCTGGCGCTGGTGGCAATGGAAGAGCCCATCGCCTTTACCCCGGAAGAGCTGCAGGCGGAAAAGATCAAGGTTCTGCGTGCCGTCGAGCCAGTGCGTCCGTTTTCGAAATACACCGCTCGTGGCCAGTACACGGCGGATTGGCAGGGCAGCAACTTCGTGCCGGGGCTGCGCGATGAGGAAGGCTTCGACCCCGAATCCACGACCGAGACCTACGCCGCCTGTACGCTGCAGATCAACTCCCGTCGTTGGGCCGGTGTCCCCTTCTACCTGCGCACCGGCAAGCGCCTCGGCCGTCGCGTCACTGAAATTGCGCTGGTCTTTAAGTCCGCACCGCACTTGCCTTTTGCGGAGACGATGACTGCCGCTCTCGGCCAGAACGCCATGGTGATTCGAGTCCAGCCAGACGAGGGCGTGCTCATGCGCTTCGGCTCGAAGGTTCCGGGCTCGGCCATGGAGGTACGCGATGTCAACATGGACTTCTCCTACTCCGAGGTGTTTACCGAGCAGTCGCCAGAGGCCTACGAGCGCCTGATTCTGGATGCGCTTCTCGACGAGGCCAGCCTCTTCCCCACTAATGAGGAAGTCGAGCTGTCCTGGAAGATTCTTGACCCCATCATCGAGTACTGGGCCAAGCGCGGTCGTCCCGAGGGCTACCCCGCAGGTTCGTGGGGGCCTTCCTCCGCTGACCACATGCTCGAGCGCGACGGTCGCGCTTGGCGACGGCCATAGGTTGCCGACCTCTCAGTTCTTAAGAATTTTCTGACAGAAAGAACACTTTCATGATTGTCAATTTGCCAGACACTGACACCGCGAGCATTGCTCGTCAGTTGGTGCAGCTTCGAGAGCAGGGCGGCATCGTCACCACGGGCCGTGTCCTCACCCTGATTGTTTTGGCCAAAAGCGAAGACGACCTGGAAAACATTATTTCCACGGTCAACTCCGTTTCCCGCGAGCACCCATCCCGTGTGCTGGTATTGGTCTCCGATGATCCACGCCTGGACAATCGCCTTGACGCGGAGCTCCGCGTCGGTGGTGATGCCGGTGCCGCTGAGATCGTCGTTATGCATATGTCCGGTGAGATTGGTCAGCACCACAGCTCTGTGGTGACTCCCCTGTTGCTACCGGATACGCCGGTCGTGGCGTGGTGGCCGTCTGAGGCGCCGCAGGTCCCAGCGGCGACACCAATCGGCCGGATTGCCCAGCGCCGTATCACCGATTCACTCTGTGACCCGAATAGCAACGCTATCTACACGCGCCGTACGGGCTACACGCCCGGCGATTCCGACCTGAGCTGGTCGCGGCTGACGAACTGGCGCGGTGTGTTGGCATCCGCTTTCGACTTGCCGCCGCACTCGCCGGTGACCTCCGTGTCCATCTACGGCCCACAGGACTCGCCATCGGTCGAGGTCGCCGCCGGATGGTTGGCAGATCGCCTGGGGCTGCCGGTCAACCGTTACTCCACCGGTGAGAAGAAGATTCCGGTGGACGAAAAGGGCCGCGCCAAGCCACCGGTGACCTCCGTCGCCTTTGAGCGTGAAAATGGCCAGACTTTGCGTATCGATATTGAAAGCGCCACCACTGCATCGGTCACCAACGGAGAAAAGCCCCCGTTCAAGGTTGCAGTATCGCGTCCAACACGCTCCGAATGTTTGGCAGAGGAGCTGCGTCACCTCGACCACGATACTGCCTACGGACGTGCCCTGCGTGGCCTCAGTCAGATTCACACGGTGGGAATGCAATCTCCGACGTCCACAACAACTAGCTTCGCTAACGAACCAGGAGTCTCTGACAAGTGACCACCGATAACGCCTCGAATACCGTCCCTGCCCCTCAGTTCCACCGCGCCGCTGACCAGGCGGGCATCGTCGAGGCTGCACGTCAGCGCTTCATCGATGCGGTTGTCGCCGTCCACCATGGCAACGCCTCTCCGGTCACCGATGACGGTTTCGTACGCGTCGTTCTCACCGGTGGCGGCGCGGGTACCGCTTTGCTCAGTGCGCTTGCCGACGATTCCGGAGACATCGACTGGAACCGAGTCCTGGTGTTCTTCGGAGATGAACGCTTTGTCGCTGCCGACTCGGCAGATCGCAATGCGTTGGCTGCTCGTAAGCGTCTCTTGTCCCCTGTCGGCGTGCCGGAGGAAAACATCTTCGAGTTTGCCGCTGCCGACAGCGGCGTGACCACCACGGAGGCCGCCGAAAGCTACGAAGCGATCGTTCGGGAGAAGGCTCCAAATGGCTTTGACCTTCACCTTCTCGGTATGGGCGGAGAGGGACACATCAACTCGATTTTCCCACATACCGCAGCGCTGGCTGAGCAGGAACGCTTGGTCGTGGACGTGCATAACTGCCCGAAGCCACCGCCGACCCGCATCACGCTGACGATGCCGGCCATCGCCAGCTCTCAGCGTGTGTGGCTACTTGTAGCGGGCGGCGAAAAGGCTGAGGCAATTGCAGCTATCGCTCAGCAGGACGACCCAGCGCAGTGGCCGGCGGCCGGGGTTCGCGGTGTTCAGGAAACCGTTGTCTTTGTTGACGATGCTGCGGCTGCGCAGCTCTAGGCTTCCGCTTCACCGCTAACAGCCCAGAACCAGCAAATTCCCGTCGATAAGCGAAATGCTATCGACGGGAATTTTTATTGCTTAAAGGGGCTCATCGTAAAAATGAGTGTATTTTGGTTCGGAATCCGCCGGTGTCCAGCAGTGCTCTGGTGATGTAGTGGGTGAGGTTGCGGAAGCCTAGGGCGGTACCGCGCAGGTGTTCGATTCTGCCGTTGATGGCTTCGGTGGGACCGTTGCTGGTGCCGATATGATCGAAGTAGGCCAAGATGTCATCAGCCCGGCGTTTCATCGTCCGGCCCAACGTCTGCAGCTCTTTGAGCGTGTTGGGGACCCCGTGGCTGATGGAAGCAATGAGTTTGCGGAACCGTTTTTTGGCTTGCTTCTTGTTGGGGTTGCGGTAGGCGGCGACAATCTTTTGGTAGATGTCATAGGTGGTCTTGACCGGGGCATGGTCCGGGTTGGCAAACACGGCATCCCGGCGGGCTTGTTGTTGTTCGGTCAGATACTCTTTGCCGGTTTTTAGCACTTTGCGGATCCCATACAATGGGTCCCCGTTGCGACCACGCCGGCTCAGGGTGGCTTGTTGGATGCGTTGTCGAACCTTATCCACGGCCTGACCGGCCAGGGCCACCACATGGAAGGGATCCATGACCGTGGTGGCCTCAGGCAGGGTTTCAGCTGCTGCGGTTTTATACCCGGTGAACCCATCCATGGCCACGATCTCAATGCCGGCCCGAAACGCGCTGGTTTGCGCTTCTAACCAGGTGATGAAGGTTTGTTTGGACCGGCCCGGGACCATATCCAATAACCGTGCCGGGCCTGTGCGGTCTGCCACGGGGGTCAAATCGATGACCACGGTGACATACCGGTTACCCCAGCGGGTGTGGCGCCACACGTGCTCATCGACCCCCAACACTCTGACCCCATTGAGCCGGTTGGGATCGTCAATGAGCAACCGCCGACCCGTGGTCAGCACCGCGTCGTTGGCGGTATGCCAGGACACGCCCAGATTGGCCGCCACCCGGGCAATGGATAACCGGTCGATGACTACCGATTTCAACGCCCACAACGCGGCAGCATGCGAGAGTTTGGCCTCTGGAGCCACCACGGATGTGGTGTCTTGTTGCCAGACACGGGCACAGGTATCGCACCGGTAGCGGCGTAACCGCACATGCAAGTGGGTGGGCCGCCAACCCACCGGCACATGCGTGACTTTGCGCACCACACTGCCTCGCACTGTGGCTTCAGCACCGCAATGCCGACAGAACTGATCGGCCTCCACGACTCGACATTCCAGCACGGCTTGCTCGGCGGTGACGTGTTGACCGGTCACGGTGACGCCGGAATTGCTCAGCAGGCAAAAGGCATCAAGATCTGGGCGCGAGAAGGTAAGCTGGTGCATGTCGAGGTCTTTCTTCAGATGTGTGGTTTCGTCACTTCCATCTTCGGAAGACCTCGACTCTTTTTACGCCTTCAACACACCCCGATCACCAAACCCATCTACACCCAAAATTCCGAAGAGCCGGATATCTCGTGGGGGTTTCCTACACCCACTGGGCGGTTTTTGATATCAAACCCGAAACCGATATCTACTGGACGGCCGCCGATATCGGCTGGGTCACCGGGCACTCCTATATCGTCTACGGGCCGCTGGCCAATGCGACCACCTCGGTGCTGTATGAGGGCACCCCGGATACTCCGCATCGGGGGCGCTGGTGGGAGATCGTGCAGAAATACGGCGTGACGATTCTGTACTGTGCGCCCACCAGTATCCGTACGTTCATGCGCTGGGGTCGCGATATCCCGGCCGAATATGACCTGTCGTCGCTGCGGTTGTTGGGCAGCGTGGGTGAACCGATCAACCCCGAAGCGTGGATGTGGTACCGCGAGCACATCGGGGGCAATAACGCACCGATCGTGGACACCTGGTGGCAGACCGAAAACGGCCATATTCTGATCAGCCCGCTACCCGGGGTGACCGCCACGAAACCCGGGGCCGCGATGCGCGCCCTGCCCGGCATTACGGCCGATATCTATGACGAAGCCGGCGTTCCGGTAGAACCCGGCAACGGTGGCTATCTGGTGATCACCGAACCGTGGCCCGGCATGCTGCGCACCCTGTGGGGCGATGAGGAACGGTATCAGAAAACCTACTGGTCACAGTACCCTGGCGTATATTTTGCCGGTGACGGCGCGAAATTCGATAAGGACGGCGATATTTGGGTCCTGGGCCGGGTCGATGATGTGCTCAATGTTTCCGGGCACCGGATGTCGACGGCAGAAATTGAATCGGCGTTGGTCGCCCATGCGATGGTTGCTGAGGCCGCTGTGGTCGGGGCCCAAGATGAAACCACCGGGCAGGCGATCGAGGCGTTTGTGATTCTGCGCGAAAGCGCTCAGCAACTCGACGACGCCGTCGGGGTCCTGCGTGATCATGTTCGTGCCGCGATCGGACCGATTGCGACACCGCGATCAATCACCGTGGTCACTGACCTCCCCAAGACCCGCTCGGGTAAGATTATGCGCCGTCTGCTCAAAGATCTCGCCGAAGACCGCGAGATTGGTGATACCACAACCTTGGCCGATGCTTCGGTCATGGAGACTATCCAGCAGCAGGTTCGCGCCGCTCGGGCCCAATAGCGCTTACCCCAGTTCGACGAGCACCACCCCCGCCATGATCAGCACCAGTCCCAAGATCATGCGCGGGGTTAACGGCTCTTTCCAGATGATCCGCGCCAGCACTGCGATGAGCGCGACACCGATAGCTGACCAGATGCCGTAGGCAATGGCCACCGGCATGCCGTAGGAGATAGTAACCGCTAAGAAAAAGAAAGCGAGCCCGTAGAACACCACGAGTGGCAGGATCCAGATTTTCTTCCGAAAGCCATCCGAAGCACGCAGACTCAGGGTAGCGATAATTTCAGAAACGATCGAAAAGGACAGAAACAGCCAGCTCATGATTCCAACACCTCAGCTTTGCCTGGATCGCGCTGGCCGGTTTGGACAATGAAGACGCCGGCCATGATGGTGACAATGCCGATGATCGCCGTTAAGCTGAGCGTTTCATGGAATAACACGGCACCCAGAACCGCGACCAGGGCAACTCCGGCTGCTGCCCAAATTCCATAGGCAATGCCGATTGGAATACCTCTTCCCAGGGCGAGTCCCAAGAGGGTGAAAGCAATGATGTATCCGATGACCACCCCGATGGCATAGAGCGGTTGATCAACGGCTGCACGCAGGCACATGGTGCCAAGCGCCTCGGCAACAACCGCCCCGATCAGTAACAGCCAGCTTTTGAGCATGTGGGATTTCCAACTTCCGTAATGAGTCCGGGCTTACTCTATCAATCGCGTCCGACCACTTCAACACACCCCGATCACCAAACCCATCTACACCCAAAATTCCGAAGAGCCCTTAAAGGCCTGCGGTGGGGCGTGCTGCGTGCGGAACCTACCAGCCGAAGGTATTGAACAGCAGCAACAGGACAATGCAGAGCAACCAGATAATCACGGTCACGATAGTGACGCGGTCAAGGTTCTTCTCCACCACAGTCGAACCGGACAGATTCGACTGCATGCCGCCACCAAAGAGGCTGGACAGTCCGCCACCCTTACCCTTGTGGAGCAGGATGAACAGCGTCATCAGGATTGATGTGATGACCAGGACAATCTGAATGGCGAGGTACACGCGCACTTCCTTTTGAAACGTCGCTTCTTTAAGAACTCCAACTATACTAGCGCAATTGCTCCGCTGGCTAGGTATCCCTAGCCGTATCCCTAGGCGAATTCCTAGCCGGAGTTGCGCAGTGCAGTTGCCAGACCATTCATGGTCAGCTGAATGCCCCGACGCACCTTGTCGCGATTATCGCCGGCACGGTAACGACGCAGCATCTCCAGCTGGATGATGTTCAGCGGCATAAGGTACGGGAAGCGCATGTCCACCGAGCGCCTGAGCAGCGGGTTGTCCTCCAGCAGGTGCTTGTACCCGGTTACCTTCAGGAACATCTCCAAAGTCAGGTCGAACTCAGCCTTGATGATGCCGTAGATGCGCTCACCGTCGGCCTTATCTTGGCACAGGCTAGCGTAGGCGCGCGCCAGGTTGAGGTCAGCCTTGGACATGACCTGCGCCATGTTCGACAGCACCGAATTGAAGAACGGCCAAATCTCGTTGAGCTGACGGAGCTCAGCCAGGCGGGAACCGTCTTCGTCCTCGCCGATCCACTCCTGCAGTGCAGAGCCGACACCAAACCAGCCCGGCACCATAGAACGCTGCTGCGACCAGGACAGTACCCACGGAATTGCGCGCAGGTCAGAAATGGTCTGGGTCTGCTTGCGTGAGGTCGGACGCGAACCGATGTTCAGGCTGCCGATCTCATCGACCGGGGTCGACGACGTGAAGAAGTCAATAAAGCCCGGGTCCTCGTGCATGAGCTTCGAGTAGGCCTCGCGAGACAGGTCGGAAATCTCCGACATAATCTCGTGGGCGCGAGCCGGGTTCTTCAGATCATCGACGTCGAGCAGAGTCGACTCAATCGTTGCCGAAACCAGCGCGGCGAGGTTCCTGCGTGCCGCTGCAGGGTGACCGTACTTGGCAGAGATAATCTCGCCCTGCTCGGTGATACGCACCGACCCCTGGACTGCGCCGGAAGGCTGCGCCAGGATTGCCTCGTAGGACGGACCGCCACCACGGCCGACAGTACCTCCGCGGCCATGGAAGAGACGCAGGCGAATGTCGTTGTCCTTCGCGGCTGCCACGATTGCGACCTCCGCGTCGTAAAGCGCCCAGTTTGCAGCGAAGTACCCGCCGTCCTTGTTGGAGTCGGAGTAGCCGAGCATGACTTCCTGCAGATCTCCGCGTGCGGACACGTATGCGCGGTAGACCGGAATGTCCCACGCAGCACGCAGCACGTCGGCACCAGCCTGCAGGTCTTCGATGGTTTCGAACAGCGGAATGACGTCAACAGAACCGGTCGGCTGGGAGCCATTCGGGCGAATCAGACCGACTTCCTTGAGCAGAATCATCGGCTCCAGCAGGTCGGAGACCGATGTACACATCGAAATGATGCAGTGCGGTACCGCGTCGTGACCGTACTTGCGCACCGCACGAGATGCCGCACGCATAATGCCTAGCTCGCGAGCCGTAGCTTCGGAAAGATCTGCGGAAGTCGAAACCAGCGGACGGGAGGACTGCAGTTCCTTGGTCAGCAGCTCGACCTTGTCGGCTTCCTTCAATCCCGCGTAGTTGTCCACCACACCGGCAGCGGAGAACAGCTCGGTGAGAATTTCCTCTTGAGAGTCCGAATTCTGGCGGAGATCAATCGAGTACAGGTGGAAACCAAATACCTCCACTGAATCCATCAGGTCGCGCAGGCGGTGATCGGCGATGAGGTCATCGTGGCTGGACCGCAGGGAGTCGTCGATAATCGAGAGCTCTTCAAGTAGCTCCTCGGCGCTGTCATACGGAGTGAATTCCGACCAGTCGCCCTCAATGATGGACTCGTCGAAGAAGTTCACCGCTGTTGCCGCCACGCGACCGCGGATACCGTGAACCGCACGACGGTACGGTTCATCTTCGCGGTTTGGTACGTCATTGTGGCCTCGGCTGGCCAAGGCGACTAGATCCACGGTGACCTTGGTCAGGCGATCACTGAGACTGAGCTCGCGCTCCAGCAGATGCAACTGCGAGAAGTAGTGACGCAGGATGGTACCCGCTGCCCTATCGGAGGCGTAGCGCAGCGTCTCCTCTGTCACGTACGGGTTACCGTCGTGGTCGCCGCCGATCCACGATCCCATGCGAATCGTTGGGTTAGCCGGCAGCTTGTTGCCGCCGAGCTGACGCAAGTGCTTGACGACGTCTCGGTTAATCTGTGGCACAGCTTCCAGCAGAGAAAGCTGGTAGTAGCGAAGACCAACTTCGACCTCGTCGCGAATATCCGGGCGGTTCATGCGAATCAGAGCCGTTTGCCACAGCGTCAGGATCCGGCGACGGATATCGGCATCAATCTCAGCGAGTCGGTCCGCGGTGCGCGCATTCATCGGGGCTGCCTGGATCTCGTGGCGGCGCCGCATTGCAGCCGTGATGTGCTTCTGCACATCGAACACTGTGCGACGACGAGTTTCCGTTGGGTGTGCGGTCAGAACCGGGACGACCTCAATGTGGTCCATCATGTCCGCAATGGCGCTGCCGGAAACCTTGGCGTCGCGAAGCTTCTGCCATGTTGCTTCCAGCGTGGAGTCCTGCGGCGGATCGCCAGCATCGAGAGATGCCTCGATGCCCAGCTCCTCGTGCAAATCCTCAGCGAGGTTAGCTAAAAGTGCGAAGTGCGTGAAAGCACGGATGACAGGGCTTGCCTCGGCAGGGTCAATATCGCGGAAGAGGCCGGTGAGCTTCTCGATGTCGCCATCGCCACGATGGAGTTCGAAGGCTGCACGGCGAGCATTTTCGACCAGGTTAAAGACCTCGTCACCCTCTTGCTCGCGGATTACCTGCCCAAGAATTCGACCCAGGTGGCGAATATCCTCCCAGAGCAAGTCCTGCTGCTTCGCGGTAGCGGTCGATGAGGATTGCTCATTGCTTGCAGTGTGTCGGTCAGTGTCACCATGTACTTGTTCGTTCATTGAGCACGTCCTTTGAAAATTGCCGGGCATTCCAAGTGGAAAGCCTCGGGAAATGTATCGCGCTAAAACATTGCCAGTCGGTGTGCCTGGATTGAGTCCGCCTAAAGGCAATAACCCCGAATCGGTTTTATGAGAATCAATAAAACCAATCCGGGGTCGCGCATGGCGCCTATCTTATCAGTTGTTCTGAATTTATATGCACTTAGGCGTTCTGAGCGGCATCTGCAGCAAGTGCGCAGAGCTTCGCGAATGCTTCACCGTCGAGCGAAGCGCCACCGACGAGGCCGCCGTCGACGTCGGGCTTGCCGACGATCTCAGCGACGTTCTCGGCCTTGACGGAACCACCGTAGAGGATGCGCATCTCCTTTGCGATGTTCTCGTCCGCAATTTCTGCGACGGTCTCGCGGATAGCTGCACAGACTTCCTGCGCGTCTGCAGCCGATGCGACCTTACCGGTGCCGATAGCCCAGACAGGCTCGTAAGCGATGACGGTCTTGGCCAGCTCAGCGTTGGTCAGGTTAGCCAGGGAGCCCTTGACCTGAGAGACAACGTACTCGACGTGCTCTTCGGCCTCTCGGACCTCCAGCGGCTCGCCGACACAGACGATTGGGTTCATGCCCTCGCGCAGTGCTGCCTTGGCCTTCTTTGCGACCAGCTCATCGTCCTCTGCGTGCATATCGCGACGCTCGGAGTGACCGACGACGACCCAGGTGCAGCCGAGCTTTGCCAGCATCGATGCGGAAATCTCGCCGGTGTAAGCGCCGGACTCGTGGACTGAGACATCCTGCGCGCCGTAAGTGACGCCGAGCTTATCGCCCTCAACCAGAGTCTGGACCGAACGCAGGTCGGTAAACGGCGGGATGACAGCGACGTCAACCTTGTCGTAGTACTCCTTTGGCAGAGCGAACGCGAGTTTCTGCACCACACCGATAGCTTCGAGATGGTTCAGGTTCATCTTCCAGTTACCAGCAATAAATGGTGTACGTGCCATAGTGGTGGAATTCACTTCCCTATCAATTAGCGGATTTTTAAGCGATGAAAATCCGGTGGTGGAAAAATCTTAGTCTTCCAGGACGGAGACGCCCGGCAGAGTCTTACCCTCGAGGAACTCCAGCGAAGCGCCACCACCAGTGGAGATGTGGCTGAAGCCGTCCTCGTTCAACCCCAGAGTACGTACTGCTGCTGCGGAGTCGCCGCCACCGACGACGGAGAAGCAACCGTTGTTAGTGGTGGCATCGATGATGGCCTGTGCAACCTCGCGGGTGCCAGCTGCGAAAGCCTCCATCTCGAACACGCCCATCGGGCCGTTCCAGAACACAGTCTTGGACTCAGCGAGCACCTTGCCGAATGCCTCGGCGGAAGCCGGTCCGATGTCCAGGCCCATCCAGCCTTCCGGAATCTCGGTGGCATCGACGACCTTGTTTTCAGCGTCAGCAGCGAACTTGTCGGCCACGACTACGTCGGTTGGCAGAACAATCTTGTCGCCGTAGCGGTCCAGCAGATCCTTACAGGTGTCAATCATCTCTTCCTGCAGCAGGGATGCACCAACGGCGTAGCCCTTGGCAGCCAGGAAGGTGAAGCACATGCCGCCGCCGATGACCAGGGAGTCAACCTTCGGCGCGAGAGCCTCAATAACGCCCAGCTTGTCGGAAACCTTGGAACCGCCGAGCACGACGGTGTACGGCTTCTCCGGGGTCTCTGCAACCTTGCGCAGAACTTCAAGCTCAGCCTGAACCAGGTTGCCGGCGTAGTGCGGCAGCTTCTTAGCGACGTCGAAGACGGAAGCCTGGGCGCGGTGAACAACACCGAAACCGTCGGAAACAAATGCTCCGTCCGGAACAAGTGCGGCCAGCTCGGCTGCGAATTCGGCGCGTTCTGCCTCGTCCTTGGAGGTCTCGCGCGGATCGAAGCGGACGTTCTCCAACAGGAGTACATCGCCCTCGGTCAGGCCATTAGCGCGCTCGTGCGCGTCCTCACCGGAGACATCACCGGCGAGCGCGACGTACTGCTCCAGGCGCTCAGATAGCGCCTCAGCGACCGGGGCCAGGGAGAACTCGGACTTAACCTCGCCCTTCGGGCGACCCAGGTGAGCCATAACAACGACCTTGGCGCCGGCCTCGACAAGCGCGGACAGGGTGGGCAGCGAAGCATCGATTCGACCCGGATCGGTGATAACGCCGTCTTTCAGTGGGACGTTAAAGTCGGAGCGGACGAGGACGTAACGGCCTTCAATACCTTCGTTGATCAGGTCTTTGACAGTCTTAACAGTCATCTCAATGAAATCCTTGTGAAAGTGTGTAAAAAACGGGCCGTGGGTGGCGTGCCCTACTCAGGCACAACCACCCCGGCCCGTTCGGGGTCTGGGATTAACCAGGTGAGTTATTAGAGGCGCTCACCGACGTAGACAGCCAGGTCGACGAGGCGGTTGGAGTAGCCCCACTCGTTGTCGTACCAGGAGACAACCTTGACCTGATCGCCGATGACCTTGGTCAGCGGTGCGTCGAAGATCGAGGAACGCGGGTCGCCCTCGATGTCCTTGGAAACGATTGGGTCCTCGTTGTAGCCCAGAACACCCTTGAGCTCGCCCTCAGCAGCTTCCTTGATGGCAGCATTGACGGACTCGACGGTGACCTCGCTCTTCGCAGTGAAGGTCAGGTCGGTGACAGAGCCGGTCGGGGTCGGAACACGCAGTGCGTAGCCGTCCAGCAGGCCCTTGAGCTGCGGCAGAACCAGAGCGACTGCCTTTGCAGCACCGGTGGAGGTCGGAACAATGTTCAGTGCAGCAGCGCGGGCGCGACGCAGGTCCTTGTGCGGAGCGTCGTGCAGACGCTGGTCACCGGTGTATGCGTGAATGGTGGTCATGAGACCGCGCTCGATGCCGAACTTGTCGTCCAGGACCTTAGCCATCGGAGCCAGGCAGTTGGTGGTGCAAGAAGCGTTCGAAATGATGTTGTGCTTCTCCGGGTCGTAGTCAGTGTGGTTAACACCGACAACGAAGGTTGCGTCTTCGTTCTTAGCCGGAGCGGAGATGATGACCTTCTTGGCGCCAGCCTCGATGTGAGCCTTGGCAGCGTTGGCATCGGTGAAGAAACCGGTGGACTCAATGACGATGTCGACCTCGTGCTTGCCCCACGGCAGGTCCTTCGGGTCGCGCTCAGCGTATGCCGCGATGCGCTTGCCGTTGACGGTGAGGGACTCATCGTCGTAGGTGACCTCTGCGTCAAGCTTGCCCATGATGGAGTCGTACTTGAGCAGGTGAGCCAGGGTCTTGTTATCAGTGAGGTCGTTTATAGCAACGACTTCCAGGTCAGCGCCCGCAGCGAGCAGGGAGCGGAAGAAGTTGCGGCCGATGCGACCAAAACCGTTAATACCTACACGAACCGTCACAATAATCTCCTTAATGGATTGGCGAATCGATGCCACTTGTCAGGGCGCTGATTGCGCTCCAACAGGTTCACTACAGAAGTGTACGTTGGGTTTTTCATTCGCGCAGCGGTGGTTTGGTGCGAAAATCCCAAATAAACGGAGATTTATCAAAAATTACGCACCTGACTAGGCATAACAGGTGCTTTACTCGTCAACTTCTTTGTCAAAAAGTTCGTCTGTAACGACTGCAGTTGTGGGGGGAATTCCGAGTTCGTTTGCTCTTTTGTCCGCCATGGAGAGCAAACGGCGGATGCGTCCTGCGACGGCGTCCTTGGTCATTGGCGGATTTGCCAGCTGCCCAAGTTCTTCCAGTGAAGCCTGCTTGTGCTCGATGCGCAGCTGTCCTGCAGACACCAAATGGTCTGGTACATCGTCACCGAGAATCTCTAAAGCACGCTCTACTCGCGCTGCTGCAATAACGGCCGCACGAGCCGAGCGCCGCAGGTTGGCATCGTCGAAGTTTGCCAAACGAGTGGCCGTCGCTCGCACTTCACGACGCATTCGCTGTTCTTCCCACTGCAGGCGAGTAGTCTGGGCTCCCATTCGCGTCAGCAGCGCACCGATTGCATCGCCCTCCCGGATGATTACACGATCGCCACCGCGGGATTTATTCTCCTTGCTCTTAGCCGTAATTCCGAGTCTACGAGCACATCCCACCAATGCAAGTGCCGCTTCTGCAGAGGGAGCAGTGACTTCCAAAGCTGAGGAACGCCCCGGCTCAGTCAGTGAACCATGTGCCAAAAAGGCACCCCTCCATGCAGCTTCTTGATCGATCTTCTGTCCCATGATCAGCTTGCGTGGTAGCCCACGTACGGGACGTCCTGCAGAGTCGATCAGGCCAGTTTGCCTAACGACGAGTTCCGCGCCATCAGTTACCCGCACGATGTACTTCGAGGTCTTTCGCAAGCCGCCGGGAGACAAGACATTGAGGCTGGCTTTGACATCGTAGAGTTCGGCCAGCATGGAGCGCAGGCGGCGTGCGACAGCGCCGGAATCCAACTCAGCCTCCAGCACAATCGAACCTGCCACCAGGTGGAGTCCTCCTGCGAAGCGGAACAGGGTCGAAATCTCCGCTGCCTGAGCGCTTTCCTGCGAAACTGACACGCGGGCTAGTTCGTCTTTGACCTTCGCCGTCAATGCCACGATGCTGTCCATCCTCATTTCATGTGTGCGAGCTGGGTTTGGGCCTGGTTAATTTAGGTAAAATTAACCCCATTTGAGCTTTAGCAATAAACCTCAAGGATAGTATCCGGTACCAATCGAGTGGCAATTAGTTGATTGTCTATTGCATCCTCGCAGGAGAATGCATTAAAACCCTCGACTGGCCGGACGCTTTAGAGGAACTGACGAAGTGCGACAGCTAGTTTCTCCGGCGAATGCCGACCCGTCAGAGCTCCGTGGTCATCAACTTCTTGCACATCGGCGAAGACAACCTGCGCGTCTAGGCTATCCGCCGCTCGCTGCAGGTATTCTCGTTCGGTATCCGCGAGCGGCGTGTTGTCGTCGACAAGCACGTAATTGAGCTTCAAGTTAGGTGCATGCTGCGTGAGCATATGGATGTGCCGTTCGGAAGAAAAACCGGCGGTCTCCCCCGGCTCGGCGACAAGATTCAGCACCACGACGGTTGTGGCATTGGTTTCTTGCAGAGCATCCCGCAGCCCGGGCACCTGAAGATGTGGCAGAACCGAAGTAAACCACGAACCCGGACCCAGCGTCACCAAATCGGCATTGAGGATAGCTTCAATGGCCTCCTCGGATGCCGGCGGAGTCTCAGGAATCAGCCGGATTCGGCGCACCTGGCCAGGTGTCGTGGCCACTGCGACCTGGCCACGGACCTGGCGCACAACGCGAGCATCCTGCTCCAAGCCAACGACTTCGGCCTCAATCTCTAGCGGGATCGGCGACATGGGCACGACTCGACCCCGGATTTGCAGCAACCGGCCAATTTCGTCAAGCGCGTCGACTTCATTTCCCATCACACTGGTGAGGCCAGCGATAATCAGATTGCCAATCGCATGCCCTGCCAGTGCGCCAGTTCCGCCAAAGCGGTGCTGCAGTGTCTTTTCCCACAGATCGCCTTTTTCCGTATCTGCGGAAAGCGCGGCGAGTGCCATGCGAAGGTCTCCAGGGGGAATCTGCCCCAGCTCACGACGAAGGCGACCCGAGGATCCGCCGTCGTCGGCAACTGTGACCACCGCTGTGACATGGTCCGCAACCTGACGGTCAGCTCTCAGCGTGGCAAATAGACCATGACCGCCACCCAGACTGGTAATTGATGTCAATTTCTACACCTCCACTAAAACCGCTAGTTGCGGTCAATATCGCGGTGGACGACGTTGACGTTGATCCCGGAAACTCCCTCGAGCTTCTTAGCCAGCGCCTCCGACATGGCCACACTTCGGTGATGGCCTCCGGTGCATCCCACAGCGATAGTCATAAAACCCTTGCCCTCACGGCGGTACCCGGGCAAAACCAATTCAATCAAGTTTGTGACGTTGTCCAAAAACCCCTGAGACTCAGGTTGGGACAGCACGTAGTCGGCCACGGCTTTGTTGGTACCGCGGCCCGCACGCAGCTCAGGTACCCAATAGGGATTGGGGAGAAAACGGACGTCGAAAAGCATGTCGGCATCGCGCGGCGCACCGTGCTTAAACCCAAATGATTCGATGGTGATCTGCTGAATCTTGCTAGCGGTATCCGACAACTGATGCTCTAACTCACGGCGCAAATCGTGCACGCTCATGTCAGAGGTATCCACTACTAAATCCGACATGCCCTTTATTGGCAGCAACATCTGACGTTCAGCGGCAATACCCTGTGAAAGCGTGCCATTTTCCTGCAGCGGATGGGTGCGGCGGACAGAGTCGTAGCGGGCGATGAGGGTGTCGTCGTTGGCATCAAAGAAGATGACATAGGGCTGGCGCCCCTCATTGCGGAGTCCGTCGAGCACCTCCCCCAAACTGCCGGCGAACGCGCGCGAGCGCACGTCGGTGACGATAGCGAGGCGCTCTACTGGAGAGTCCGCTTCAAACGACAACTCGACCATGCGCATAATCAACTCCGGGGGCAGGTTGTCTGCGACATACCAGCCCATCTCCTCCAAGACGCTGGCGGCCGTATTGCGTCCGGAACCGGACATGCCGGTAATCAACACAAGTGACTTTTCAGCCTGAGGGGAATAACCCGAAGTAATCATGCCATCACTCTAATACAATTCCGCCCAACCGCTCTCGGTTTTACTAGCGGAAGTAAACCCCCTAGCACTGTTTCAAGTGCGGTTTTAGCCACTTGTTTACCTACTTCTACGCCTACTCTCCCGGACCGACATCCGAGTTTGGCTCTGACGACTTCTCGTCTGGATGGAGGTAATCGTAAACAGTTTTCGCGAGCATCGGCCCGAAACCAGCCACTTCTTCGATCTGCTCGACGCTGGCCTTCTTCAGCGCCGCAACGGAACCAAAGTGCTTGACCAACTCACTGCGGCGTGCTGGCCCCAGCCCCTTAATGCCATCAAGCACCGACGAGCGCATGCGTTTAGATCGCTGCTGACGGTGATAATTAATGGCAAAGCGGTGCGCCTCATCACGAATTCGCTGGATTAGGTACATCGCTTCCGAATTACGCGGCAGAATGAGCGGCTCATCATCGTCGGGAATCCACAGCTCTTCTAAGCGCTTGGCAATTCCCACCAACGTCACATCGGTGACCTCGAGTTCATCGAGGACCGCCTGTGCGGCTGCGACCTGCGGTGCACCACCGTCGACGATGAACAACTGTGGCGGGTAGGCAAACTTGCGGTTACTCCGCGACTGCTCATCGACGGCATCAGTCGTCTCTTCGACGAACATCTCGCTTGCATCATCGGGCATGGCGAGCTTGTCCTCGTTATGGCGCAGAAAACGACGGCGCACCACCTCAGCGATAGAACCGACGTCGTCCGAGCGACCGTCACCCGCTGCATCTTTGATTCGGTACCGGCGGTAGTCGGACTTCTTGGGCAATCCATCCTCGAAGACCACCAACGAGGCCACCACATCGGTGCCCTGAATATGCGAGATGTCAGTGCACTCGATGCGCAGCGGCGCTTCATCCATAAATAGCGCGTCCTGGAGTTCGGAGAGAGCCTGCGATCGAGTAGTTAGATCTCCACTTCGCTTTAGCTTGTGCTGGCGTAGCGCTTCAGCTGCATTTTTCTGCACGGTCTCCATGAGCGTCCGCTTGTCACCGCGTTGTGGGACGCGAATATCTACATTGGTGCCACGAATATCGGCCAAAAATGCAGTAACCTCGTCAAGATCGTCGGGCGTGGCCTGAACGAGAATTTCGCGTGGCACAACCTGGGCGGCAGTGGTTGATTCATCGCCGTCGACATCCGCGTGCTTGGCGGCGTCGCCATAGAACTGTGTCAGGAACTGCGTTAGCAGCCCACCCAAGCTGGGGTCGGTCTCTCCCTCTCGAAACTCCGTAGTCGCGTATTCGCCGGACTTCTCCACTACCCAGCCGCGCTGACCGTAAATACGTCCCGCCCGAACATGGAAAATCTGCACGGCCGCTTCCAGTTCGTCGGTTGCTAGCGCAATAAAGTCGGCATCAGCGGCGTCGGAAAGCACGACTGACTGCCGCTCCATGACCTTGTCGATGGCAGCGAGGTTGTCGCGCAGACTAGCGGCGCGCTCGAAGTCTAACTCGCCGGCAGCTTCCTCCATTTCCTTCTTCAAGCGCCTGGTGACCGGGCCCGTATTTCCCGACATGAAGCTGGTAAAACCACGGACAATTTCGCGGTGTTCCTCGGCACTGACACGGCCGACACAAGGCGCCGAGCATTTGTCGATATAGCCGAGCAAACAGGGCCGCCCCAGGGCTTGCTGCCGGTTGAAGACTCCCTTTGAACAGGTGCGGGCTGGGAAAACTCGTGTAAGCAAGTCGAGCGTTTCTCGGATAGCCCACGCGTGTGAATAAGGCCCGAAATAACGCACGCCCTTCCGGCGCGGTCCTCGGTAGAGAAAGAGCCGCGGGTACAGCTCTCCAACGCTGACGGCCAACATCGGATACGACTTGTCATCGCGGTACATCACGTTGAACCGCGGATTAAAGCGCTTGATCCAGGTGTACTCCAACTGCAGCGCTTCGACTTCATTGTGGACGACAGTCCACGTCACCTTCGAAGCGGACTGCACCATCTGGCGGGTGCGGGGATGAAGCCGAGTTAAGTCCTGGAAATAGTTAGACAAACGCGCACGGAGATTCTTCGCCTTGCCGACGTAGAGAACGCGCCCGGTTGAATCGAGAAAACGGTACACCCCCGGCTCCGTGGGAATGGTGCCGGGGGCGGGACGGTACTGAGAAGGGTCAGTCACTTACGGTGTCCTTAAAACGTGTCCTTGGGTTAGTCCTCCGGCATGAACTCGTCTTCAAGTTCACGGAACCGGCGGATGTCTTCCACGACGCGGCTGCCGTCGGCCGACTGGATCGCGAGCATCGGCACAAACTCAAAGTCAGGCAGCTCCAAGCGAGCCCAGCGGGACTTCTTTGGAAAACTCAGGCCGTAAATATCGACCCACGGGTAAAACTTCGCATTGAGTAGATTGCGGACTTCCACACCCCTGGCATTTACGCGAACGCGAGCCCGAGTCAGCAGCAGGATTACCCCGGCGATGATCAAACCAATCATTGGGAAAGCCAGCTGGTCGATAGCGGTCACCGAAGCTCCGGTGTTACCAAAGTCCACCACGATACCCATGAAGATATGGATAGCGAAAACCACAACTGCAGCGATAATCGCCCACAGACACAGCTTTTGCGAGGTGATTTCCAACAGCCATTTGTCTTCGCTACCGGTGTCGACGGCAGTCGAATTGCTGTGGCGTTCGGAGTTACCCATTCTTACTCAGCTCCACCTTCACGAAGGGACTTCAACACTGCGACGGTGTGCAGCGCTGCGGCCATGGCCTCGCGACCTTTATTCTCCGCGGCGCCCTTACCGCCGGCACGATCAATTGCCTGCTGTTCAGTGTTGCAGGTCAGCACACCATTGCCAACTGGCGTTTCACAGTCCAGTGCGATCCGCGTCAGGCCCTCAGTCACCGAGTCGCAGACATAGTCGAAGTGCGGCGTACCACCGCGGATAACGCACCCCAGCGCCACCACGGCGTCGTGAGTTCGGGCGAGCTGTTGCACCACAACCGGAATCTCCAGAGCACCGACGACAGTCACATCCGTAACTACAGCGCCGACCTCCTCGGCCTGGGCCAGCGCTTCACGACGAAGCTGTCCAGTAATCTCCTCGTTCCAGTGAGAGGTGACCAGACCGACGGTCACACCAGTGGAATCGGGAACGGAAATTTCAGGAAGACCTGCGCCACTCATCTACTGTGCTCCTTCTGTCGAAATGCCGTGGGTCTCCATGTACTCATCCAACCAAGGGAGCTCATGGCCCATGCGTTCGCGCTTTGTCAACAAGTATTTCAAGTTATCCTCGTTGACCTCAACTGGCACCGGTACCCGGCGGCTCATCTCCAGTCCATAACCACCTAGGCCGGCACGCTTGGTCGGATTGTTCGTCAGCAGCGCCATAGTGGTGACTCCAAGATCCTGCAGGATCTGTGCACCAGTGCCGTACTCACGGGCATCCGACGGCAAACCGAGCGCGAGATTGGCATCAACGGTGTCAGCGCCTTCATCTTGCAGATGGTAGGCCTGCAGCTTCGGCATCAAACCAATGCCTCGGCCTTCGTGACCGCGCATGTAGAGGATGACGCCACGCCCCGCTTCGTGAACCATGCGCATGGAGTTGTGCAGCTGCTGACCGCAGTCGCAGCGGCGAGATCCCAGTGCGTCGCCGGTGAGGCATTCGGAGTGCACACGCACGAGGACGTCCTGACCATCGTTGGAAGACACATCCCCCACAACGAGAGCGACATGCTCGACACCGTCGATAAGGCTCCGGTACCCAATGGCACGGAACTCGCCGTAGTCGGTCGGCAGCTTGGTTTCGACAACGCGTTCAATCAAGTGCTCGTTGTGGCGACGGTATTCGATCAGCTGCTCAATGGAGATCAGCGCTAAATCGTGCTTGTCGCAGAAGCGACGCAGTTCCTCCGCGCGCGCCATACCGGTCGGGTCTTCCTCGGAGACAACCTCACACAGCACGCCGGCAGGACGAAGCCCTGCCAGGCGGGCGAGATCGACCGCAGCCTCGGTGTGGCCGGCACGGACTAGGACGCCACCATCGCGAGCTCGCAACGGGACCACGTGTCCTGGTCGGGTGAAATCGTGCGGGCTCGACGTGGGGTCAGCGAGAGTACGAATGGTGTTCGCACGATCTGTGGCGGAAATACCGGTCGTACCGGTGTTGGCATCCACGGTCACTGTGTATGCGGTACCGCGGGCATCCTCATTCTCTGACACCATCGGTGGCAGATTCAGACGCTCGCAGTCCTCGGCGGTCAGCGGCGCGCAGATGTAACCAGAGGAATAGCGAACCATAAAGGCAACAAGTTCAGGCGTTGCCTTCTCGGCGGCGAAGATGATGTCGCCCTCGTTCTCACGATCTTCATCGTCGACGACGACCACGGCCTTACCGGCTGCGATGTCCGCAATGGCCCGCTCTACAGAATCGAACTTAATCACAGTCTTGTAGCTTATCTTTCCAACATTTTCTCGACGTACTTGGCTAGCACATCGACTTCCAAATTGACCTTGGCGCCTACCGCGGTCGAACCAATAACGGAGTCCGTCAGCGTCGTCGGTATCAGGCTGACCTCAAAGAACCCCTCGCCTACTGCAGAGACGGTCAACGAAGTACCATCCACGGCAATTGAGCCCTTTTCCACGACATACTTGGAGAGATGCTCCGGCAGCGAAATCCGCACTACTTCCCAGCGCTCCCCTGGCGTGCGCGAAATAACCTCGCCGGTGCCATCGACATGTCCCTGCACGATATGGCCGCCGAGGCGTTGACCGACTGCGGTTGCACGTTCGAGGTTGACCTTGGAGCCGACCTCAACCTGGCCGAGGCTCGACCTAACCAGAGTCTCTTGCATGAGATCAGCGGTAAAGAAATCATCGCCAAACTCCACGACGGTCAAACAAACACCATTGACAGCAATGGAATCACCGTGGTGCACGTCGTCAAGCACGGTGGTCGCGCGAATGGTCAGAGTAATGGAATCGGCTTCGCGGTGGATTTCGCGAATTTCGCCGAGTTCCTCAACAATTCCCGTAAACATAGTGGTCAGGAAAATCCTTTACCGTTTGTTATAAATTGAAAGATTTTTACAAAATTAACTCTAGCCGGTCTACCCGCGATCTTTGCCACTGCGGAGAGCCGTAATCAAAATGTCATCTCCCAGAGTCTCGACCGCGACGGTACGAAAGCGCGAGATGTCAGTGATGGTGGTCTCATGGTTGGCCGATGTCACCGGCAGACCAGCTCCGAGAAACGCCGGGGCAATGTAAGACTCAATCGCGTCGACAGCATCGGCTTCTAAGAAAGCGCTGGCGAGCCGTGGGCCGCCTTCTACCAGCACGTCAATAAGTCCCATATCCGCCATTGTCTCCAGCGCCACTTCCACATCGTGAGTGCGAATGTGGCGGAAGTTATCGCCGCGGATATTCGCATCGGCGGCGACCTCCGAGGTGCCGATCGCGATGCGCAGGGGTTGCGTTGACAGCTCCTCGCCGTCTGGTGTGCGCGCGGTCAATCGCGGATTGTCAGCGAGCACTGTTCCCGTTCCGACGACAATCGCTTGCCGACGTGCACGATCGATATGTACCCGTGCCCGCGCCTGCTCCCCCGTAATCCACTGCGAGGTGCGGTCGGTAGCGGCGGCGAAACCATCCAGCGTGCCCGCCGTCTTCAGCGTGATGTGTGGGCGCCGAGTGCGCTGCCAGTGTAACCATGGACGCAGATAGCCATCCGCCACACGATTGCGTTGGAACTCCTCGACCACGTCGATTCCCTTGTATCGCAACCACTCGCTGCCGCCAGCGGCCACGGGATTAGGATCGGCGACCGCAAATATGACGCGGGAAACTCCGGCTGCCGCAAGTGCCTCGGTGCACGGTGGTGTACGGCCGATATGATTGCACGGCTCTAGTGTGACCACTGCAGTACCGCCCTGAGCTCGTGCCCCCGCCATTTCTAATGCTTGTGGCTCTGCGTGTCGGCCACCTACCGGCTCAGTTCCGGCCACTCCTACCGCAATCCCTGCGGTATCGAGGATGACGCAACCAATCGGTGGATTGGGATAGGTGGTGCCCCGAACTCGCTGGCCGGCTTCTATGGCCAATGCCATAGCTTGAGCGTCAGTCAGCGGCTGTGCGGAGACGAGATCCGGAAACTGTGCCACCGTGCTTCACCGCCGTCTACTTAGTTGCAGCAGTAGTGGCCAATGCGCGCAGCTCATCGACAGCCGCCGCACGATCATCAGCGCCGAAAACGGCCGACCCTGCAACGAAGGCGTCGCAACCGGCGGCGGCAGCGGATTCGATGGTCTTGGCGGAGATACCACCGTCAATCTCGATCAGAGTATCCAGACCTTCGGCATCAATGCGCTGACGCAGCTTCTCGACCTTGGTTAGCTGATCCGGCATAAAGGACTGGCCCCCGAAACCGGGTTCGACACTCATGACCAGCACCTCGTCGAATTCGGCGAGGTGATCCAGCCACGGCTCAATTGGGGTACCCGGGCGCAGCGAGAACCCGGCCTTCACGCCCTGGGAACGAATGTGGCGTGCCAGTGCGATGGCATCGTCGACGGCTTCCACATGGAAAATAACGGAGCTCGCCCCCGCCTTAATGTAGGTGTCGACCCACTTCTCCGGGTTCTCAATCATGAGATGGACATCCAAGTACTTGTCCGTCACCGCAGCTACGGCCTCCAGCACCGGAGCGCCGAAGGACAGGTTGGGAACGAAGTGGCCATCCATGACGTCGATATGCAGCCAATCTGCATTGGCTACAGCCTCAACCTCGCGGTCGAGGCGAGCGAAGTCAGCAGCGAGAATGGAGGGGGCAATAATTGGTGCGCTCATAACCTCTGAGCCTAGTCGTTCTTGCGCAAAACTGAGAAGAACATCGCATCGGTACCGTGGCGGTGTGGCCACATCTGCACAGATGGATACGGTCCGACATCAGTCATCGGCGCTACCAACTCGTGTGCATTCAGCTCCGTCACCGGCAATTCCGTCACTGCCCTATCGACAATGCCCCTGGTTTCCCGCAGATGCGGAGAACACGTGGAATAGACGATGATGCCACCCGGCCGTGCCAGACGCACAGCTTCACTGAGCAGTTCAAACTGCAGCGCAGTCAAGGAGTTCAGATCGGACGGCGACTTCCGCCAGCGCGCTTCCGGGCGACGGCGAAGCGAGCCCAAACCAGAGCACGGCGCGTCTACCAAAATGCGGTCAAAGCCTGCCTCCAGCCCGGTATCGCGACCATCCGCAACGGTTACAGTCACTGGCAGCCCGGCCGTGGCCTTCTTCACCAGTTCTGCGCGAGTCGCAGATACCTCAACAGCGTCGAGCTTCGCGCCCTCAATAGCTGCGATGCCGCCGATGAAAGCTGACTTACCACCGGGGCCGGAACACAAATCTAACCAGCGGCCGCTGTCTTCACCGGCAACGGGTGCCATGGTGACGGCACGCGCAATGAGCTGAGAACCCTCGTCCTGCACCGCAGCCAAGCCCTGTCGGACCGGCTCCAATTCTCCTGGGGCACCGGAATCCAAGCGCACGCAGTACGGCGACCACGGTCCCTCTTCACCGCCGGTGATCAGTGCCAATTCCTCAGCAGTAATCTCGCCCGGACGAGCGACCAAGTGCACCAACGGGCGCGCATCGTCGGCAGCGAGTGCCTGCTGCAGCTCACCGGCTTGTGCACCGAGTGCGCGGGCAAACTCCATCGCAATCCAGCGCGGGTGGGCATGCTTCATCGCTACGTAGCTAATCGGATCGGTCGCAGGATCCGGCGCGACCTCAGCCACCCATTCGCCTTCGGTCTTCGAGGAAACTTTCCTCAAAATGGCATTGACAAAGCCGCGCGCACCAGGTCCCGCTACCTTCGCCACCGCCCGCACCGAGGTATCGACCGCCGCGTAGGCATCGACGCGCGTACGCAGCAGCTGGTACGTGCCCAGGCGCAACACATCCATCACCGGTCCAGCAATATCGTTTAACGGGCGTGACGACGATGCCTCAATCACGGCATCCAACAGGCCTTCCGCCCGCAGTGTGCCGTACGTCAGCTCAGTTGCAAAAGCAGCATCCCGACCCTTGAGCTTGTGTGCCTTCAGCAACCTGGGCAGCAGCAGGTTCGCGTAAGCATCATTCTCGCGAACGTCGGCTAGTACCTTCAGTGCGACCTTGCGCGGTTGGTCAATGCCACCGCGATTGTCCCCACCTCTGTTGTCACGGTTACGGTTGCGGTCATTGCGGTTCTGTCCGCTGCGGTTGCCGCGCTGCCGTCCGCCACCGGTGTGGCGGGGTTTGTCGTTGCCCATTTACTCGCAGACCTTTCCGCCGGGTTGGCTACCTCGCGCCCAGTCGGACGCATCCATCATCTTCTTACCCTGTGGCTGCACCTTCACCAGCTGCACATAGCCATCGGCACAACGCACAGATACTCGGTGCTTCTCCACTACCAACTCACCCGGTGTGGCGGCTGCCGCCTCCGGAGCAGCTGCCTTTCGCACCTCGTCGACCGCGGCGCTGTCCTCGTCGGAAAGCGGGGTGAGCTCTCCGACCTTCAAACGTGCGCCGTCGAGAGTTGTCCACGCACCTGGGGCAGGCGTGAATGCACGAGCGCGGCGGTCAAGAAGATGTCGCGGCTGAGTCCAAACGATTCGGGCATCCTCCGGCCCGAACTTAGCGGCGTAACTGACATCCTGTTCTGGCTGAGCGGTCGGACGCAACGCACCGGCTTCGATGCCGTCCATGGTGGCGGCTAGAAGATCCGCGCCGGAGTATGCCAGGCGGGTCAAAAGGTCGTCGGCATTATCGGTCGGGCGAATCGCTTCGGTGACGGTACCGAAAACTGGTCCGGTATCCAGACCCTTTTCAATCCGGAAAGTACTGGCACCCGTGACTTCATCGCCGGCAGCGATAGCTGCCTGCACCGGCGCGGCACCTCGCCAAGCAGGAAGCAGTGAGAAATGCAGATTGACCCAGCCGTGCGTCGGTACATCGAGCAATTCCTCCGGCACGAGATTGCCGTAGGCGACCACCGGGATGCAGTCGGCGTTTAATTCGCGGATCTGCTGCTGGATCTCTTCATCGCGCAGGGTCGTCGGGGTGAGCACGGGAATGTCGTGTTCCAAGGCCAGAGCCTTCACCGGCGAGGGCGAAAGCGACTTACCGCGGCCACGGCGGGCATCGGGGCGAGTGAGAACAGCGACGATTTCATGACGGGAGTCTTCGAGCAACTTCTTCAGTGCAACGACAGCAGGTTCCGGGGTTCCGGCAAAAATCAGGCGCACAGTAAGTGGATTCCTTCCTGGTGGACCTAGTTGTTCTAGTTAATCTAGTAATGAAACTCGGGGCGCCACACCCAGGGGTCTAGGCGCAGGTGAGTTAACCGCGGTTGAGGAACCAGTCCTGCTCACGCAGAGAACGCATCGCGGTCTTGCGCTCGTCGCCCTCGAGACGCTTCAAAAACAGCACACCATCCAGGTGGTCGCTTTCATGCTGCACACAGCGAGCCAGCAAATCATCAGCTTCGAAGCTCACCGGTGTGCCGTGGCGATCCTGGCCAGTAACGCGCACACGTGCGTGTCGAGTCACGGGTCCATTAATACCCGGGATAGATAGGCATCCTTCGATTTCGTGGACAGTCTCGTCGCCGATGGCTTCCCATTCCGGATTGACGATGTGCCCGCGGGTGCCGTTGCAGTCGTAGACGAAAACGCGCTGCAGCACGCCGACCTGGTTTGCCGCGAGCCCGACGCCCTGTTGCTCGTCCATCGTGTCGAACATGTCATCAATCAGGTGCGACAGCGTCGCGTCGAAATCAGTGACGGTATCCGCCTTGGACAGCAACACCGGATCGCCGAAAAGACGTACCTCACGAACTGCCATGAACTTAGAGCCTCCAAGAAAACTGGTGTGAATCAAGCGATAACGCGCTCATTTTAGCAGCTAGCCGAAATTAATCGGATCGACGACAACGCGCACCGGCGTCGGGTCCTTCCTGGTCGCTCGAACGACCTGTGCTGCCTTCAACGCCGCTCCCACCGCCCGTGCTTGCCGACGGTCACAGCGCACCAACATCCGCTGAATAGGTGTACCCGGTTCCACGCCTGCTGGTGGTCTGGCGTTGCGGGGAAGGTCTACCGGCCCCAGGATTTCCGCGCCCGATGGAACCTCCAGGGACTCCATGAAGTTACGCAGGCCCTCTTCAGTCCCGTCCACCGCTGCCACGTGAAAGGCCGGAGGCAGAGTGGCGGCTGTACGGTCGGCCAATTCCCTGTTCGCAGCGCCTACCGCGTCCCATGCCAGAAGATCGGCCACAGTCGGGACTGCAGCATCCGCATCGATAACCACTGCCCCTCCTCGCTCCCGCGGTCGCGCAAGCGTGACAGCTCGAGACCAATGCGCATAGGCCTCTTCATGAGCGCGCAAGTCCTGCCGGCCGAGCATCGCCCAAGTGTCCAGCAGCATCACTGCACCGTAGCCCTCCGGCGCATAAGGCTCGGCTCCCGGCGTGGCCACCACGACCCTCGGGCCTTCGGGAATGTCGTCAACAATCCGTTCGCCAGAGGAAGCGACGACTGGGAATGGACTGAAAATACGACCAAACTCTTCCGCCGTACGTTCACTGCCGACCACGACTGGCCGAATCTTGGTGGAACCGCAGCTATGGCAACGGTGGTGGATGTCGATGCGGCCACACCACCGACAGGTCGGCGGCGCCGGATCGTCCGGGTTATCGGACGGTGGAATTCCCAGTGGACCGTTACACCAGCGACAGCGCGCAGGAGCACCACAGGAACGACACGACAATGTCGGTACATATCCCTTGCGGGGTACCTGGACCAGAATCGGAAGCTCTTCGCGCAGCGCGGCTTTTGCCCGTCGAAAAGCGATGGCAGGAAGGCGTCCCCTACTGACGTCATCCGGGTCTTCGGAAGTGTCCGTGGAGGCAATCATCTCCGGCATGGATTCAGCCAGGGCGTCGGCGCCTGCAACCAGATTGTGCGCCCAACCTGAGGAGACCAGCAGCTGCACCTCTGCTGTACGGCTATACGATGCAAAAATAAGAGCGCATCCCTCCTGCGCACTTCGCGTGACCAGCACCTCGCGAGAGTGGACGTAGGGTGCGCGGGGGTCTACGAGGTTGTCATCGCCATCATCGACAATCACTGCTAAACGCAGATTCTGCACTGGGGCGTACGCTGCCGAACGCGTGCCGACGACTATGCGCCCCTGGCCGTGCAGGATATCCAGGTACCGGCGATAGCGGGACTCGGGCCCGAGACCAGCCCCGAGAAGAGTGAGCTGACGGGCAGAAATGAGCTCGCGAAAAGCGCTCTCGAAGCGCGCCTGCATGCGTGCGTCCGGCACAATGATGAGAACACCGCCACCATCGCGGGCGACCGAAACGCTGAGCGCGGCGAGCATGGCTGCCACCTGTTCCCCTGGAACTGGCTGCCACGCTGCGCGTGCCGGGGCGCCCTTGCGGACGGAATCGACAAAGGATTCGCCGAAGACATAGTTGCCCCAAGCGGAAAGATCCGGATCCTCGGTGGCAAGCTTTCCCAATTCCTCCCACGTCGGGGGCATGTTCTCCTTGCGGGCACGTTCGGCCCGTGCATGGCGGGTTGGGATGGCGGAGCGAATGATGTTTGAGCGTGTTGCGCCGTAATACTCCGCCAGAGAATCCACCAACCGTCGAAGCTGTGGCGGATAGACAACCTCAGTGCTGATGACATCCTTGAGATAGGACAGTTTGCCGTCGTGAGTGGGCGTGGCACAGCGCTCCAGCACCAGCGCATTGACCAATTGGCCGTGGAATCGAATCCGCACCCGGCAACCGACAACCGCTTCCTCCGCTAGCGCGCGCGGAACCAGGTAATCGAAGGGGCGATCCAACTGCGGCAGCCCCAAAAGTGGAAGCACCCGCGCGACTGGCAGCTTCTCAGCTGCGGCGGCGGGTGCGAAGGGGGCGTCGGTCATAGAGTCTTACTCTACTTCCCCACCCCAGGGTCATGCTGGCGGGTGGTGTTTATCCCAGGCCAGCGGCTGCGCGGAGCTCTTCAACACGGTTGAGTTGCTCCCACGGCAGGTCCAAGTCAGTTCGGCCGAAGTGACCGTAGGTGGAGGTCTGCGCATAAATCGGGCGCAGCAAGTCCAGGTCACGAATAATAGCGGCCGGACGAAGGTCGAAGACCTTGTTGATAGCCTCGCGGATGGCGTCGTCTGAAACGTGACCGGTGCCGAAAGAGTCGACGTAAAGGCCTACCGGGCGAGCGCGGCCGATAGCGTAGGCGACCTGAATCTCCAGGCGGTCAGCCAGACCCGCAGCCACGGCATTCTTCGCAACCCAACGGGTGGCATAAGCGCCGGAGCGGTCCACCTTTGACGGGTCCTTACCCGAGAATGCGCCGCCACCGTGGCGAGCCATACCGCCGTAGGTGTCGACGATAATCTTGCGGCCGGTCAGGCCGGCATCGCCCATCGGCCCACCGATAATAAATTGGCCAGACGGGTTGACCAGCAGCTTCAATTCATCGGTAACAAAGCGCTCGCGCAAGTTAGCGTCGTCGAGCACCCAATCGACTACGTGAGTCTTAATCTGCTCGGTAATCCACTCCTGGGTCACATCCGGGTCGTGCTGCGTGGACACCACAACAGTGTCCAAGTACACCGGGTTATTGTCTTCGTCGTAAGCGAAGGTGACCTGAGTCTTACCATCCGGTCGAAGCGATGGGACGATGCCTTCCTTGCGTACCTGCGTCAAGCGGCGAGCCAGGCGGTGTGCCAGCGCAATCGGTAGCGGCATGTACTCCGGAGTTTCGTTGGTAGCGTAGCCGAACATCAGCCCCTGGTCGCCAGCGCCCTTGAGATCTTCTGCTTCGACTTCGCCATCAGAGCTGCGTGCTTCCAGAGAAGTGTGCACACCGTCGTGAATATCTGAGGACTGCTCACCGATCGAAACGGAGACGCCGCAGGTCTTGCCGTCAAAGCCCTTTTCAGAAGAATCGAAACCGATCTCCTTCAGTCGACTCCGGACAATACCGGGGATGTCAACGTAGCTCTTCGTGCGAACTTCGCCAACAACATGGACTAAACCGGTAGTCACCACAGTCTCAACGGCGACCATCGATGCAGAATCCTGCGCGAGCATAGCGTCAAGGATGGAGTCCGAAATCGAGTCGCAAATCTTATCTGGGTGCCCCTCGGTAACAGATTCACTGGAAAACAGCCGAAGATTAGAGGCCACGAGCAGTACAACTTTCTTCTAGATCATTTCCCCACGCCTGCGGTGTCGCTGCGGCGTGGGTTTTCGTTTGATTCGATAATTATAGACCAAGCGGTTCAGTCGCCGTAGTAGGCCTCCGCTACTCCGCTGGCTGAGGTTCCTGTCGCAGCTCGGAAACTGCATCCAAAATCGAACCGGCCACCGAGAATTTTGAGCCCCGCGGCACGTCCCACTGCTCGCCATCGAGAGACAACAACCATCCGACATTGTCCGTCGCACCGAAAGTTTGCCCACCTGAGACGTCGTTACACATGAGCAAATCGCAGCCCTTGCGCACAATTTTCTGCTTCGCAAGCTCGAGTGGCGTCGTCGTCTCGTCGCCGGTCTCAGCCGCAAAGCCCACCATCGTCGTGGTTGCCGGAATCTCGCCCGCTTTACGCCGCTCCACAGTGGTAGCCAGAATGTCAGGGTTTTCTACGAGCTGGATGTTGCTCAAAGCGTCGTCTGCGACGCCCTTCTTCATCTTGGCCCCAGCGGTCGATGCCGGACGGAAGTCGGCGACGGCAGCGGCAAAAATGCAGACATCGGCCAACTTGGAGTGTTCGTGGGCGGCCTTGGCCATCTCCAAAGTGGAATCAACCTTTACAACATTCGCGCCCAGCGGTGTCGGCAACTGATCTGTATGTCCTGCCACCACAGTGACCTGAGCGCCACGCTGTGCTGCCATCTCAGCTAGCGCGAAGCCCTGACGCCCTGAGGAGTGGTTGCCGATAAAACGTACCGGGTCGATAGCCTCACGGGTGCCACCGGCAGTAATCATGAAGCGCACGCCCTCGAAGTCGCGGCGGAAGTGGCGCGGATTCTCGACTGCCGCTAATGCCAGCGAAACTATCTGCTCTGGCTCCGGCAGACGACCTGGACCAGTGTCCTTACCAGTCAAACGGCCATGGGCCGGATCGAGGACAATAGTGCCATGGCGACGAAGAATCGCGACATTATCGCGCGTAGCTGGATGGTTCCACATCTCAGTGTGCATGGCAGGAGCCAGAACCACCGGGCAGGTCGCCACAAGCAAAGTTGCGGTGAGAAGGTCGTCGGCACGCCCGTGTGCGGCACGCGCCATAAAGTCGGCAGTCGCGGGAACCACGACGACGAGGTCGGCCTCCTGCCCCACGCGGACATGCTGAACTTCATCGACTGCGTCAAAAACCGTAGTCGACACCGGGTTCCCCGACAGCGCCTCGAAAGTAGCCGCACCTACAAAATTCAATGCGGACTCGGTGGGAACGACGCGAACATCGTGACCGAGTTCCTTGAAGCCACGAACAACGTGTGCGGCCTTATATGCAGCGATGCCGCCGGCAACCCCGACGACAACCTTTAAACATTCGGATACGTCAGCATTACCGGCGGCATGCATACAGATATCTCCCCTTAAGGAAATGCTCTAGCCCTCAGTGTGGTCCAGCAGACCAGCGTTGATTTCACGAAGAGCGATGGACAGAGGCTTCTCAGCGACCCCCGGAGTAACCAGCGGGCCAACGTACTCCAGCATGCCTTCGTCAATCTGCTGGTAGTAGTCATTAATCTGGCGTGCACGCTTGGCAGCGAAGATAGCCAGAGCGTACTTCGAAGAAGCCTTACCAAGCAGCTCATCGATCGGCGGATTGGTAATACCAATTGGCGGGTCGAACACTGCCTCGGTGGCGGTATTTTCCTGGGTCACGAGAAATCTTTCCTCAATAGAACGTGAGTTACTGGGGTGACAATAGAAACCGTCGGAGCAATAGAAACACCATTGCTTGGAAACGATTTCTACTATCGATGATGTGGAGTCGCCCTGTTACTTGCCAGTAGTCAGCGCCTGAGCGATGGCCGCCACAGCATCATCGACATTGTCGTTGACAACAACCTCATCGAATTCGTGCTGAGCATCCATTTCCACTCGCGCGGTTTCCAGGCGACGCTTGACTTGCGCCTCGGTTTCCGTGCCACGACCAGTGAGCCTGCTGACGAGAATCTCCCAGCTTGGCGGAGCCAAGAACAGCAGGTGAGCATTCGGCGCTACCTTACGGATGGAGCGGGCTCCCGCCAGATCCACCTCAACGAGTACCGGACGTCCCTCGGCGAGAGCTTTATCCACCGGGCCACGCGGCGTACCAGAACGCTGCAGACCACCGTGGATTTCAGCCCACTCGAGCATCTCTCCTGCATCAATATGCTGTTGGAACTTCTCCGGGGTCACGAAGAAATAGTCGCGGCCATCGACCTCACCCGGCCGTGCGGCGCGGGTGGTCATGGAAACGCTGAAGTACAGTCCGGGAACCTCGGCACGGAGCCGACTGACAACAGTGGATTTTCCCACACCGGCAGGGCCGGCAAGGACTACCAGCTGACCGTTTTCATTCCCGGCCACTGCGACTAGTCCTCCACTGCGTAGCCGAAGCGCTCCAGCAGAGCGCGACGCTGACGGTCACCCAGGCCACGCAGGCGGCGGGTCTGAGCAATCTCCAGGTCATTCATGATGTCCTGTGCCTTGACCTTGCCGACCTTCGGCAGAGCCTCGAGCAGAGCGGAGACTTTCATCTTGCCGATGATCTCGTTCTCGTCAGCCTGCTTGAGAACCTCTGGCAGGTCGATAGCGCCACGCTTCAGCTTGTCCTTGAGCTCTGCGCGTACCTTGCGGGCCTGAGCTGCCTTCTCGAGTGCTGCTGCACGCTGCTCCGGGGTCAACTGCGGAAGGGCCACGTGTTCCTCCGTAAAAATAGATTGGTTAGCTTCTTATTTACTTGCACGAGCCTCGCGTCCACCAAGGGCAGGCAACGACACCGTGCTTAACGATTGGAGACCGTACCGCACTTACCGGTTGTTGAGGCAAATGCTGACGGGGTGTCGATAAAAATGACACCAGGGCTTTATCCGCCCCACCTTTCGGTCGTGGTCAACCAACTCCGGCGATTGTAGCACCGTTTGCCCAGGAGAATGGAAATTGACCACGGTTTTTGTACGAAATCTCCCAGGAATCGTCACAGTAACTTGCCTATACCTACTCCGCCGCCACCTGAGGCTCATTAGGAAAATCTCGGCAGCTAGGTACGGAAGAAGCCCGCAGGGGCACCTGTTCTATGAGGTGCGCCCTGCGGGCCTCTGCCAAATTGTCGATTCGCTGTTAACTCTCGGATAGGAACGGAGCCGCAGCTTCAATAGTTGCGCGCCGCAGCGCAGCAGGATCAGGCCCAGCGGAGAGAATTGCACGCGAAATACTTGGCAGTGCAAGCCCCTTGGATTCCCCTGCCAGACGATCTACATCGGCCGGGGTTCCACCCTGAGCTCCCACACCGGGCATGAGAATGGGACCACGCAGGTCACTGAGCACCGGGGCGTCGTCAAGCGTTGCGCCAACAACAACGCCGATGCTGCCCGCCTTTGCACCAGCGTCAATCTGGCGGGCATTAATAGCGGCTGCCTGGTTGACCATGGTCTGAGCCAGACTCTCACCCGAAACCGTCGCCTTCTGTACGGACGCACCTTCCGGATTGGACGTTGCGGCCAGCACGAACAGGCCGCGTCCGTTCTCCAACGCCAACGAAAACGCCGGATCAAGAGCACCGAACCCAAGGTACGGAGATACCGTCAGTGCGTCGGCGGCTAGCGGCGAGCTATCCGACAGCCAGGCATCAGCGTATGCAGCCATCGTCGAACCGATATCGCCCCGCTTGGCATCTGCAATCGACAGCGCACCGGCGTCCTTCAGATCCGCCAACGTCCGCTCCAGGACGGCAAAGCCCTTGGAACCGTAGGCTTCGAAGAACGCCACCTGGGGCTTGACGACGGCAACGATGTCACCGAACGCCTCGACGCATGTGGCGGCAAAACGCTCTAGACCGTCAGCCGAATGCGGCAACTGCCAGGCATCCAGCAGCCCCGGGTGCGGGTCGATGCCCACGCAGAGCCGACCGCGCTCGGCGACAACCTCGCTGAGGCGATCGCCGAAACCTTTGACTGTCCGCACTGCGGAACCTTCAGCCTTCGCGGTCATGTTAGGCCTGCTCCTGAGCAGCCAACTCTGCCGGGTGGAGTTCCTGCAGAGCCTTAACGCTCATCTCACCGTTGCGCAGTGCCAGAATGCCCTGCAGTGCGGCGACGGCCCCCTGAGCGGTGGTCACACAAGTTACGCCCTGGCTCACAGCAGCAGCGCGAATCTCATATCCGTCAGAGCGTGCGCCAGCAGAACCGGACGGGGTGTTGATAATGATGTCAACCTCACCGTCGCGAATCATGTCGACGATGTCGCGCTCGTCCGTCGGCGCATCGGAATCAGTCGTACGCTTTGCGACGACCTCACACTCAACACCGTTGCGGCGCAGCATACCGGCCGTACCCTCCGTTGCCAGGATGCGGAAGCCCATATCCGCCAGCGTGAGGATCGGGAAGACCAGAGTGCGCTTATCGCGGTTGGCCAGCGAGACGAAGATCGTGCCCTCGGTCGGCAGCTCACCGAAACCGGCCAGCTCGCCCTTGGCGAAAGCGGCACCAAAGTTGTCTGCCAAGCCCATGACTTCACCGGTGGACTTCATCTCCGGGCTCAGCAGGCTGTCGAGAGCGCGGCCCTCGAAGTCGCGGAAGCGGTTGAACGGCAGGACGGCTTCCTTAACCGCAATCGGAGCGTCAGCAGGCAGAGAGCCACCGTCGAAGTTGGACGGAATCATGCCCTCTTCGCGCAGTTCCGCGATAGTAGCGCCCATCATGACGCGGGACGCGGCCTTAGCCAGCGGAACTGAGGTTGCCTTGGAGACAAACGGTACGGTACGAGATGCACGCGGGTTGGCCTCGATGACGTAGAGCGTCTCGTCCTTGAGTGCGTACTGAACGTTCATCAGGCCCTTGACACCGATGCCGTGTGCCAGTGCCTTGGTGGATTCACGCACCTTGTCGATGATGCCTGCAGACAGAGTCATCGGAGGCAGCGCACACGCGGAGTCGCCGGAGTGAATACCGGCTTCCTCAATGTGCTCCATAACGCCGCCGAGGTAGACCTCTTCCCCATCACACAGTGCATCAACATCAATCTCGATGGCGCTGTCCAGGAAGCGGTCAACCAGTACCGGGTGCTCATTGGACAGCTCGGTAGCGCGGTTGATGTAGTCCTCCAGAGTGGCCTCATCGTAGACGATTTCCATGCCACGGCCGCCGAGGACGTAGGACGGACGGACCAGCACCGGGTAACCGATACCAGCGGCAACCTGGCGAGCTTCTGCGAAGGAGGTGGCGGTACCGAACTCCGGCGCCGGCAGCTTCGCCTCAGCCAGCACCTTGCCGAACTCACCGCGGTCCTCAGCCAGGTCGATTGCCTCTGGGCTAGTGCCGACAATCGGAACGCCTGCGGCCTGCAGACGCTCCGCCAGGCCCAGCGGAGTCTGGCCACCGAGCTGAACAATGACGCCTGCGACCTTTCCGGACTGGCTCTCAGCGTGGTAGACCTCGAGGACATCCTCGAAGGTCAATGGCTCGAAGTAGAGGCGATCTGCGGTGTCGTAGTCGGTGGAAACCGTTTCCGGGTTGCAGTTGACCATGACGGTCTCGTACCCAACCCGGGAGAGCTCGAGCGCCGCGTGGACACAGGAGTAGTCGAACTCAATACCCTGGCCGATGCGGTTAGGACCGGAACCGAGGATGATGACCTTTTCCTTCTCGGTCTGCGGGGCGACCTCGGACTCAGCAGCCGGGTCCAGCTCGTATGCCGAGTAGTGGTACGGAGTCTGTGCTTCGAACTCGGCGGAGCAGGTATCGACAGTCTTGAATACGGGGTGGATGTTCAGGCGCCAGCGCAGCTCGCGCACGCCGTCTTCCCCGGCCAATTCCGGACGCAGCGCAGCAATCTGGGCGTCGGACAGTCCCCAGTACTTAGCCTCACGCAGCAGGTCGGAGGTCAGCACCGGAGCGTCGATAAGCTCCTTGCGGATATCCTGCAGGTTTTCCATCTCGGCGATAAACCACGGATCCAGGCCGGAAGCTTCGTGGATCTGCTCGATGGAAGCACCCAGACGCTGAGCCAGCTCAACGTCGTAGATGCGACCTTCAGTCGGACGCTTCAGATCCTCAAGGACAGCGTTGACATCGTTTGCGCGCTCACCTGCGAAGTCCTCATCCGGAACAGTCCAGAAACCAGCTGGCTTGTTCTCCAGCGAACGCATGACCTTACCGAGCGCGCCGATGTAGTTACGGCCGATAGCCATGGCCTCACCGACGGACTTCATGGTGGTGGTCAGCGTATCGTCAGCACCTGGGAACTTCTCGAAAGCAAAGCGTGGAGCCTTGACAATCACGTAGTCCTGCACCGGCTCAAACGCTGCCGGGGTTTCACCGGTGATGTCGTTGGTGATCTCATCGAGGGTGTAGCCGATAGCCAGCTTGGCAGCAATCTTTGCAATCGGGAAACCAGTTGCCTTGGAAGCAAGCGCCGACGAGCGGGAGACACGCGGGTTCATCTCAATGGTGATGATGCGGCCGTCATTCGGGTTGATGGCGAACTGGATGTTACAGCCACCGGTGTCAACGCCGACCTCACGCAGAATTGCGATGCCTTGGTCACGCATGGTCTGGAACTCGCGGTCGGTCAGAGTCATCGACGGGGCGACAGTCACCGAGTCACCAGTGTGGACACCGAGGGCATCAACGTTTTCAATGGAGCAGACCACGACGACGTTGTCGTCGCCATCGCGCATGAGCTCGAGCTCAAATTCCTTCCAGCCGAGGATGGACTCCTCGATCAGAACATTGGCCTCGGGCGATGCGGCCAGGCCGCCACCTGCAATACGGTCGAGGTCTTCCTGGTTGAAGGCCAGACCGGAACCCAGACCGCCCATGGTGAACGAAGGGCGAACAACGACCGGAAGACCGAGCTCTGCAACAGTCTCATGGACTTCTTCCATGTTGTGGCAGACGCGGGAACGAGCGGATTCGCCACCAATCTTGGCGACGATGTCCTTGAACATCTGGCGATCCTCACCGCGCTGAATGGCCGGAATATCAGCACCAATCAGCTCGACATTGTACTTCTCCAGAATGCCCTCGCGGTCCAGCTGAATAGCTGCGTTCAGTGCAGTCTGGCCACCGAGAGTTGCCAGGACAGCGTCAATCGGGTTGCCCTCTGCAGCTTCCTTGGCCAGAATCTTTTCGATGTACTTGGTTTCAATCGGCTCGATATAGGTGGAGTCTGCGAACTCCGGGTCAGTCATAATCGTTGCCGGGTTGGAGTTGACCAGCGTGACTCTCAGGCCCTCTTCGCGCAGCACGCGGCAAGCCTGGGTGCCGGAGTAGTCGAACTCGCAGGCCTGACCGATAACAATCGGGCCGGAGCCGATAACCAGTACGTGGTTGATGTCTGTACGACGTGGCATGGTGTTAGGTCCCTTAGCCCTTTCCTACTTGTTCGAGTTTCCGGTTGCGGACTTGTTGAAATCGACCTTCTGGATCAGCGCCAGGAAGTCATCAAAGAGAGAGTGCGCATCGTGCGGGCCGGCTGCGGACTCCGGGTGGTACTGCACAGAAAAGGCCATGCCGTTCTTCAGTGCGACACCTTCCACGACGTCGTCGTTAAGGCAGGTGTGCGTAACCTCTGCCTCGCCCCACGGGGTATCGAAACTCTCGCCGGCCTTGCCTTCAAGTGCGAAACCGTGGTTCTGAGCGGTGATAAAAATACGGCCAGTGCGGTGGTCCTTCACCGGAACATTGACGCCGCGGTGACCGAAGACCAGCTTGTAGGTATTCAGGCCGAGTGCGCGACCAAGAATCTGGTTACCGAAGCAGATACCGAATAGCGGCATGCCGTCATCGAGGGCAGCCTTGGCGACCGCAACCATCTCATCAGCAGTTGCCGGGTCACCCGGGCCGTTGGACAAGAAGACACCGTCCGGCTGGTATTCCTTCTTAATATCTTCGTACGGAGTGTTCGCCGGAACAACTACGACTTCCAGGCCACGCTTAGCCAGCTCACGCGGGGTGTTGGACTTGATGCCCAGGTCGTAGGCCACAACACGTGCCTTCTTCTCCCCCTGCGGTTCCACGACATAGGCCTCATCGGTGCTGACCTCGCGAGCCAGATCCGCGCCCTTCATCGCAGGCTGAGCGCGAACGATTTCCACCAGCTTATCGACGGGCTGCTGTGCGTCCTCACCGGAGAAAATACCAGCGGCAATCGAGCCATTGTCGCGCAAATGGCGAACCAGCGCGCGGGTATCAATCTGGCGGATACCGATGATGCCCTGTGCCTTCAGTTCATCTTCCAAGCTGCGCTCCGAGCGCCAGTTGGAGGGAATGCGCGACAAATCGCGGATAATAAAGCCAGCTGCCCAAATCTTGTTTCCGCGGGACTCGTAGTCCTCATCGTTCCAACCGGTGTTGCCGATCTGTGGTGCGGTAGCCACAATCAGCTGGCGGTGGTAGGACGGGTCCGTCAGGGTTTCCTGGTAGCCCGTCATAGCGGTGGTAAAAACTGCCTCACCCAGGGTTGTACCGGTGGCGCCGAAACCGCGTCCGCGGAACACTCGGCCATCTGCCAATACCAGGACTGCCGCTGTAGCGGCCGCGGCCTGCGACTCGTTGCTCACGTTATTGCCTTTCAGTTGGGTAGCGTGCGAGGAATTTACATTAATCATACGGGACGCATGTGAATTTTTATGCGTTGACATGAATATTATCCAGCGACCTCTCCGTTAAGAGCGGTCACCTTACCGCGCAGCACGGTAGCTGCCACGGACACGGCCATCTCCATTTCCTCATATGGAGTGTTCTCAGACTTCGACGCCAGGTCTTCGCCGCGGACCGTCCACTTTTTGCCCGGGTCAACAACGGTCAGGTTGGCAGGCTCACCGACAGCAATCGGACGGCCGTGCCCCGGTAGCTTCACGATTTGAGCGGGACGCTCACTCATGACCTTGGCCAGCCAGCGCCAATCACAATCGCCCTTCAAAACGAACTCTTCGGCGATGATTGGCATCGAGGTCTCCAGACCAAGCATGCCGGGCTTAGCGTGCTCGAACTCGCAGCACTTTTCTTCAGAGCCGTGCGGAGCGTGGTCGGTAGCGACACAGTCAATGATCCCGTCAATCAGAGCCTGACGCAGAGCCAGGGTGTCGCGCTGCTCACGCAGCGGCGGATTGACGCGGTAGACGCCGTCGTAGGTCTCCAACTTCTCATCGGTGAGGATCAGGTGATGCGGGGTAACCTCGGCGGTCAGCGGAATATCATGCTCCTTTGCCCACTTGACCAGCTCAACCGTGCCTTCGGTGGAAGCGTGGCAGATGTGCATGCGTCCGCCGTAGTCGCGAGCCATAATGGCATCTCGGGCCACGATGGACTCCTCAGCTACGCGCGGCCACCCGGTCAGGCCGAGTCGTGCGGCGGTCGGACCTTCGTGAGCCGATGCATCTGCGGTCAGACGCGGATCTTCGCAGTGCTGCGCCAGCAATACGTCTTCGCCGCGGGCGTATTCAATCGCGCGGCGCATAATCAGCGGATTGTCAACGCACTTACCGTCATCGGAGAACATGCGTACCTTCGCCTGCGAGTCTGCCATCATGCCGAACTCAGTCAGCGTCTCGCCCTTCAGCCCCTTAGTAATGGATCCGACCGGGTGAACGTCGCAGAGGTTCAGCGCCTGGCCCTTGAGCCACACCGACTCAGCAATCGAGGGGTCATCGGTTACCGGCGCGGTATTGGCCATAGTGAACACTGCGGTGAAACCACCGCGTGCTGCGGCAGCGGAACCAGTGGCCAGGGTTTCCGTATCTTCACGGCCCGGCTCCCGCAGGTGCACATGGATGTCAACCAGGCCTGGCAAGAGAACGAGGGAGTCGAACTCCAGGACCTCTACCCCGTCCTCGGCCGTGAGATTTTCTCCAATCTCAGCGATAACGCCATCTTCAATCAAGACGTCGACGTCTTCGCCTTCACCGTAGGGACGCACACCCTTCAGCAGCAGCTGTCCCCGTGCGGGTGCTGCCAATGGTCCTACCTCGGGGTACGAGGCTTCGTCATACTCATTGCGATTCGACATTTATGCCTGCCCTTCCAAGTTGGCGGAAACACCTGAGGTCAGCAGTGTGAAAAGAACTGCCATGCGGACGTGGACACCGTTGGCTACCTGCTGCAGCACGGCAGTGCGCGGCAAATCAGCGACGGCATCGTTAATTTCCATGCCACGAAGCATCGGGCCTGGGTGCATCACAATGCAGTCGTCGCGAAGCATCTTCTCGCGAGCCTTCGACAGCCCGTAGCGAGTGGCGTATTCGCGATGGGATGGGAAGAAGCCTCCGTTCATGCGCTCCTGCTGAACGCGGAGCATCATCACGGCATCAGCATCGCGAATCTCGTCTTCCATGCGGTAGGCAACACGCACCGGCCAGGTCTCGATGCCAAACGGCAGCAGCGTCGGTGGCGCGACGAAGACGACCTCGGCGCCGAGCTTGCTTAGCAGATCGGCGTTAGAGCGAGCGACGCGAGAGTGCAAAATATCGCCAACGATGACGACCTTGCGCCCCTCAATTCCACCGAGGCGCTGACGCAACGTCACCGCGTCCAGGAGAGCCTGCGTCGGGTGCTGGTGCTTTCCGTCACCCGCGTTGATGATCGATGGGCCGTTGCCAAATTCCTCAGTCCACTTGGCGATCAGCTGTGCCGCGCCCGACGATGGGTGCCTAACGACGATGGCATCGCCGCCGATAGCATCCAAAGTCAGCGCGGTGTCTTTCAGACTTTCGCCTTTCTTCACAGAGGAAGAGGAAGCCGAGATATTAATAACATCGGCGCTCATCCACTTACCCGCAGTCTCAAAAGAAGAGCGGGTACGCGTGGAGTTCTCGTAAAAGAGGTTATAAATAGTGCGGCCGCGCAGGGTCGGCAGCTTCTTAATTTCCCGACCGCGGATGACCTCCTTGAAACGATCGGCCTCATCCATCAGGCCGACAATTTCATCCTTGGTCAAATCCGCAATGCTAATCAGGTGTTTCACTGTTCCTCCGCCCGGGTGAGAATAACCGCGTCACGGCCGTCAAGTGCCTCTACCAGCACATCGACGTCTTCGTCGCGGGAAGTTGGCAGATTCTTACCGACGTAATCGGCGCGAATTGGTAGTTGACGATGACCACGATCAACCAGCACTGCAAGCTGAATTACTCGCGGGCGACCGATGTCAGCAATAGCGTCGAGTGCGGCACGAATTGTGCGACCTGAGAAGAGGACATCGTCTACGAGAACAACGGTGGTGCCGTCGATTCCGGAGTTTGGAATGTTCGTGGGCTGCAGGGCGCGGTGCGGGCCCTTGCGCAAGTCATCCCTGTACAGGGTGATATCAAGCGATCCAGTTTCCGGGCGAATGCCGGAGAACTGTTCAATCAAATCGGCTAGCTTCTCCGCCAGCGGTACGCCACCAGATGGAATACCGAGGAGAACTACGCGCCCAGCATTTGGGCTATCCAGCGCAGTTTTTTCAATAATTTGGTGCGCGATGCGCGCGATGGTACGTGCAACTTCGTCTGCATTGAGCAGCTCGGTTGTTTGCGGCGTTCCTTCGCTCATCGTGACCTCCTTCCCCGCCTCTCAGTGCGGTCCGTTAAAGGATGTCTTGATTGTGGATATTTGATTATCAGTTTGCATGACTCGCAACTACGGGCGCGGTGCAAACTTCCGCTGACCAGAATAGCACTCACACTTAAATTGCCTCTAAATGCAACAAAACTCCAAGCCCCCAAAAAAGGGACTTGGAGTTTCAGACAATCCGCGAGAACCGACTGTGATCGGCTCGCAGTGAGCCCGGCCGCTTTGATTGGCTAGGACCCGTTCTCGCTCTTAGCCACGTCTTCAGCCACCAGCTTGGCAATATCGCTCATGTCCAGGCCGGTAATCTTAGCCATCTCATCGGAGTCAGCCAGTGCCTTGTCAGCTTCCTCATTTGCAGCAGCCTGTGCCTGAATAGCCTCGTCGAACTGGGACTCGCCCACCGAAGTGCTAACAGCTGCTGCTGCCAGGCGTGCCTGGTCGGCAATCTTGGCCTCGGCATCGAGAACTGCGTTGATGTACGGTGCCGCCACATCAGTGGAGTATTCCGATGCCAGCTCAACGCCTTCCACCACGGCCACACGCGGAGGCACGTCGGAGTTGTAGAACAGCTCCCAGGTGGAAAGACGCAAGATAGCACGGTCGACTGCCGGTAGGCGACGCAGCGGCCACTCCTCCGTCAGGTACGAAGAAATCGTCGAGTCGATACCGATAATTTCCGCAGCTACACCGCGCACGATCTGCTCGGTGTACTCCGCAATTGGATTCACATCCAGATCGGGATTACGGACCATTTCCAGCCGCTCTTCAAGAAGCTTGACGACGTCGACGCCTCGCTGCTCGGCCTCAAATAGCAGATCTACCGCACGACGGCGCGCACGGTAGCGCGCGCCGTGGCGCTTGTAGTTAGGTTCGCGAACTTTCGCGGACTCCTGCGCATCCGGGGTCTCGACGGACTTGTGATCCTTTTCAGTCATGGATGTGTATGTATCGCTCTCAACAAAAGGGTGAACTAGATGAGGGAATTAGTGGTTGACGCGGGACAGGTAGGAGCCGTCACGGGTGTCGACCTTCAGTACGTCGCCGGTTTCGATGAACAGCGGCACCTGAATCTCAGCGCCAGTCTCCAAAGTTGCCGGCTTGGTGCCACCGGTGGAGCGGTCGCCCTGCAGACCCGGGTCGGTCTGCTCAACCTTCAGTTCAACCGAAACAGGCATTTCAGCGAAAAGAACGTTGCCCTCATGGAAGGACACCTGGCAGGTGGTTTCCGGAAGCAGGAACTTAGCACCCTCCGGCATCTGAGCGTCCAGGATGGAAATCTGGTCGTAGGTCTTGTCGTCCATGAAGACGTATCCTTCACCGTCGTGGTACAGGTACGTCATGTCGCGACGGTCGACGGTAGCAGTCTCAATCTTGACGCCAGCGTTGAAAGTCTTGTCAACAACCTTGCCGGTCAGAACGTCCTTCAGCTTGGTGCGGACGAATGCCGGACCCTTACCTGGCTTGACGTGCTGGAACTCCACGATCTGCTGAAGCTTATTGTCGTGCTTGATAACTAGACCGTTTTTAAAATCTGCGGTGGTAGCCAACTAAACTCTCCTGAAATTGTTAAAAAGCTCTCTGACGAAACCACGATACTCCGTATCTCATCGAGAGAAAAATAAAACGCCGTGATGTTAGGCCCGCGGTTTCGGCAGCTGCGTAATAATTTCCGGCTCGGTGTCGGTGATAATCAACGTATCTTCGATGCGCACACCGCCGAACCCCGGCACATAAATACCAGGCTCGATGGTCAACGTCATGCCAGCTGCCAACTTCCCCTTGCCGGTGCGAGCAGCAAATGGAGCCTCATGCACCTCAATACCGATTCCGTGGCCGGTGGAATGAACGAAGTGCTCCCCATAACCAGCCTTTTCAATAATGTCCCGGCATGCTGCGTCTACAGCCACAACATCAGCCCCTGGCACGGCCGCTTTTACGCCAGCCAGCTGGGCTTCCAGCACGACATTGTAAATCTCTCGGGCCTTCTCGTCTGCGAACTCCACCCCGGCAACAATCGCGCCGTCCAAATCTGACGACGTATTGTTCGGATCGTTTTCGCTTGACGACGTTCCCGCCTCACCGGCAAAGAGGGTACGTGTCATATCTGAGTTGTAGCCCCCGGCAAAGGCGCCAAAGTCAATAGTGACCAGGTCACCTGCCTCGATTACGCGATCTTCCGCCCCGTGGTGTGGCTTGGCGGAATTCGGGCCGCTCGCGACAATCGTGTCGAAGCTAGGCCGATCGGCGCCATGCATGCGCATGCGGTACTCCAACTCTGCGGCGACTTCGCGCTCCGTGCGGCCGGCGACCACGATGCCGTCGTGAAGCAAGTCCTCGAATGCGCAGACCGCGATGTCGGCGACATGGCGCAGAGCGACGAGTTCCGTATCGGACTTGACCTCCCGCAGTTTAGAGACGACGCCCGTAGTCGATACCAGCTCGAGTGCCTGTGGCCGGGCATCCTCTAGCTCTTGATAAGCGGCCATAGTGAGGAACTCAGATTCAACACCAAGACGCGAGATATCCAGCTTTCGGCATTGACCGACGAGTGCCACGCCGGTGTTGCGGGCGGTGAGTAACTCCACGTCCGGTGCCTGTTTGCCAGCCTGAACCGTATAGCGGCCGTCGGTGGAAAGCAGCGCTTCCCCACTGGCCGCAACAATCAAACCAGCATTCGAGCCGTGGAAACCTGTAAGCCAACCAACATGCGTCGGATCGACTGTGAGGAAACCGTCGCAGTCGTTGTCGGACAATGCGTCGATAAGAGCGGCTCGGCGGGCGGCGTAGTTCGTGGAGATATCTGTCATAGTTTCGTACTCACCCTTCTCAGTGCCATGGAATACCCATCAGTTCCGCATCCGACGATAACGCCCGCGGCAAGCGCCGACAGGTACGAGTGGTGCCGAAAATCCTCCCGGGCGTGAATGTTTGAAATATGGACCTCGTGGAAGCCCGCGCCGTCGGCAATTTCGGCAAGCGCGTCACGTAGGGCGACGGAGGTGTGTGTCAACCCCCCTGGATTGATAATGACTGGCCAACCGTAGTCGGCAGCTTCATGAACCCACTCGATGAGTTGACCTTCATAGTTGGATTGGCGGCAATCCACCACGACGCCAAGCTCCTTGGCTAGGGTGCGAAGTTCAGATTCGACATCGGCCAAAGTAGTGGCACCGTAAATTTCTGGCTGACGCTTGCCCAGACGATCGAGGTTCGGGCCGTTCAGAACAAGCACGGTCGGAATCGCCGCTGTGGCATCAGTTGCTGCGCGAAGAGAGGTCATGAGCGGGCTGACTCCTCCGATGCGGCGTGCCCATTGTTGCAGAGCAGTTCGTATGCACGCTCGAGGTCATCCATTCCCGGGCCTTCAAGACGGGCTGTTTCACCGGGGTTTTCTAGAATAACGAATCGGATCGCACCGTCGCGGTTCTTCTTATCCCTGGTCATCGCATCGTAGAGCTCGGTAAAACGACCTGTCTGGTAGGTCGTTGGCAGACCAATGGACTCTAGGATGCGACGGTGGCGGTCTACGAGTTCCTGATCAATATGTCCGGTGATCTTGGCCAGCTCGGCAACATAAACCATGCCTACAGCTACGGCATGGCCATGGCGCCAGCGGTAGTTTTCAAAGTGCTCAACGGCATGACCGAAAGTGTGGCCATAGTTCAGGATCTCACGGAGGCCAGATTCCTTCAGATCCTCAGCGACAACGCGTGCCTTGACAGCAATCGCGCGCTCGACCAGTTCTGGCAGGTCACCGTCAACATCGAGGCAGGCCTGCGGGTTTGCCTCGTAAAGATCGAGAATCTTCGTGTCCGCGATAAATCCGGCCTTGATAATCTCTGCCGAGCCCGCGATCAGCTCGGCCTTCGGCAAGGTGCGCAGGACATCAAGGTCACAGAACACCGCGGCAGGCTCGTGGAAAGCGCCGACCAGGTTCTTGCCGGCTGCAGTGTTGATACCGGTCTTACCGCCGACAGCTGCGTCGACCATGCCGAGCAGCGTCGTCGGGACCTGGATAACCTTCACTCCACGCATCCACGCGGCGGCGACGAATCCACCGAAGTCTGTAGCTGCACCGCCGCCAATCGCGATTACCGCGTCACGCCGGCCCAGACCGCGTTCACCAAAAGTGTCCCAAACTGTTTCAGCAACTGCGAGCGTCTTGCCCTCCTCCGCATCCGGAACCTGGATGCTAAAGGCGTCGACTCCTTTGTCCGCCAGAGCCTTGATGACGCCGAAGCTCAGCTCTTGAACGCTCTCCTGGTGAATCACCGCAACCTGGGAGGCAAACGTAGCGGCCTCCGCAATCTGCTCGGTGAGTCCATGCCCCATGGCTACCGTGTACGGGGATGGGCCTTCAACACGGATTGTGCGGGTTGAGTTCATTGTCAGTCCCTAGTCGTTAGCGTAAGAAATGTATGGAGTTGCTGGTTATACGGCAGTGATTAGCTGCCGCCTTTTAAGAGTCGCCAGTTAAGCCTCGTCGCAGGTTTCATCGAGGTAGCTGAGGATCTCGGCCACAACGCGCTGCGGGGAACGTTCGTCGGAACGCACCTTGAAAGTGGCTGCATCTTCGTAAAAAGCTCGGCGAGCCTCATAGAGCGCGCGGTAATGAGCCTCAGGATCATCCGCCTGGAGCACCGGGCGCGAATTGTTACCCGCTGTACGACGGACACCCTCTGCAATGCTGATCTCGAGGTAGACGACGTTATGGTCTGCCAGCAGGTCACGGGTCGCCTGCGAAATCACGGCACCACCGCCAAGTGAGACGATTCCGTCGTGGGTCAGAGCCTCCGCCACGATTTGTTCCTCGATACGGCGGAATTCCGGCTCTCCCAGCTCGGAAAAGACTTCCCCACAAGTCTTGCCCATGCGCTGTTCAATCATCTCATCGGTATCGGTGAGTTTTGTGCTCAATGCACGAGACAGTCGACGACCGATGGTGGACTTTCCCGATCCGGGCGGTCCGACAAGGACAATAGTAGGAACGGACATTCCCCTCGTTTTACCCTTCTTCGTGTGCGCGACTGTGGCGCTATTTCCAATCAAGGCGACGTCGAGTCTGCTCCAAGTAGCCCTCAACGTTACGCTTGGTTTCCTCCAGGCTATCGCCGCCGAACTTTTCCATCACTGCACGCGCCAGTACCAGCGCGACCATTGCCTCTGCGACAACACCGCCGGCCGGGACCGCGCAGACATCAGAGCGCTGGTGGATTGCGGTAGCTGCATCGCCGCTGGCCATATCGACGGTCTTCAGCGCACGCGGAACGGTCGAAATTGGTTTCATCGCAGCACGCACAACGAGAGGTTGAGCATTAGTCATGCCACCCTCCAGGCCACCGGCGCGGTTAGTTTCCCGATCCACGCCGTCGTCGGTACGCACCATTTCATCGTGAGCCTCGGTGCCACGGCGACGGGCTTCCTCAAAACCGTCGCCGAACTCCACGCCCTTGACGGACTGAATTCCCATCAAGGCAGCCGCAAGCTGCGAATCCAGACGGGCATCACCGGAAATGTGCGATCCCAGACCCACCGGCAGACCGTGGACAACGACCTCGACGATGCCACCGAGGGTGTCGCCCTGCTTCTTGGCGGCCTTGATTTCGTCAATCATCGACTCCTCCGCAGCTGCGGAGAATGCACGCACTGGCGACTCGTCAATCTTGTCCTGATCAGCGAAGGTCGGCAGTGGCCCCTCGCAGGGCTCCGAACGACCGATGGAAATAACGTGGCTGACAACTTCCACACCGAGAGTCTCACGCAGAATTGAGCGTGCCACAACCGATGCCGCCACACGTGCTGCAGTCTCGCGAGCCGATGAACGCTCCAGGATGTTTCGAGCATCGGTGTGGTTGTACTTCAGCATGCCGTTGAAATCGGCATGCCCCGGGCGCGGGCGGGTTAAGGTGGCGCCACGAGCTGTATCCAAAACAACTGGGTCAACTGGATCCGGGCTCATGACCTCAGTCCACTTGGGCCATTCGGAGTTGCCGACCATAATGCCAATCGGCGATCCCAGCGTCTCACCATGTCGAATGCCAGTCAGCAGGGTGACCTCATCAGCCTCAAACTTCATTCGCGCCCCGCGACCATAGCCGAGGCGGCGGCGTGCGAGGTGGCGTGATACGTCATCTGTAGTCAGGGGAAGTCCGGCTGGCGCGCCTTCTACGAGAGCGATAAGCGCTTTGCCGTGAGATTCACCCGCGGTAGTCCAACGAAGCATAGGTATCATAATGTCATGTTTGCCGTACTTCTTGTGCATTTGGGGGCATACAAGTTTCAAATATGCCCCAATTCATCGCCCCTGGTCTACCGCTTCAGGGGACTTGTAGGTACCCTCCGCTTATCCCCCACACAATGGCGGTTGCTGCAAGCATCGCAGGCCCATGAGGCACGCTCGCCGGTACAGGCGCTGTTTTTGCTTTACGACGGTCACCCCAGCCCCGCTTTCCCGCGGTGACTCCTGCCATGAGGAGAGTGAGTCCGGCAGCCAACAGAATTGCCACTGCAATCCAAATTGCTGTCGCCACTGGCTCGCCCGATACCAGACCGACACCGCCCCCGAGAATTGCTGCGAGCTTCACATCTCCAGCCCCCATAGAGCGTGGGTTGAAGATGAAGACTGCTACATAGAGGCCAAACCAGAGGCCTATTCCTGTTCCTATGGCTGCGACTGCACTGGCGAGATTGTCAGCCAAGGTGCTCTTTTGCTGGAGCACCATTCCAGTGGTTGCTATCAGACCCACTGCCCCTAGCACTAACCACCAGTTCGGTAGTCTTCGCCGAGTCACATCCAACCAGCAGCCAATACCGCCCCAGCCGAGTACAAGCATCACGACTAGGAAATAGAAAACCCGGTCAAGGTAGACCGGGGCAATCCTGTGCTGTCCAATCGGAGACAGCCCTATCTCAGTTATTCCCCACCCCATAACTTTGGGATTGTAACGGTTGTGAGCTAGTTCGGCAGCGCTGCACGCATCGCCTCGACATCGGGAGTGCGTCCAGTAAACTGCTCAAACTGTCCCACCGCTTGATGTAGCAACATGGACAATCCACCGACCGCCTGTGTCCCTCCGCGTTCCGCTGCTTTCACAAGTGGGGTTGGCCAGGGATTGTAAATGACGTCGAGAATCTTCGGTGCTCGAGCGAGGTAGCCAGCAACCGACTCAATTGCGGCTGACGGCACCGTAGAGACCAGCACGTCGGCATTACCAGCAATATCTGCCAGGTTTGGAACATCAAAAGTCACCCAAACAAATTCCATCCCCAGCGCGGCAGCTAATGGTTCAATGTCATATGCGCGCTCGGAGCGCGCTACCACGGTCACATGATTGACCCCCAGCTGCGACAGCGCCCAAAGTGCCGGCCGTGCTGTGCCACCGGCACCAACAACAACGGCGCGGCCACGTGGTGCGTTCGTGCAGTCTATCTCGCGCAGTGCTCCCAGTACGCCGTCGCCATCGGTGTTGTCGGCAAACCAATCCGAATCGCGACGGACCAGAGTGTTCGCTGAACCTATGAGCCTCGCGCGCTCACTGACTTCATCGGCGAAGTCCAGCGCGGCAAACTTGCCGGGCATCGTGACGGAAAACCCCTGGAAACTGGGGTCTGCGCCACCAACGACGTCGGCAAGCTCTTCGGCGTTGCATCGGATGCGGTCATAGTGCCAGTCATTCATTCCCGCAGCGCGGTAACCGGCGTTGTGAATAGCCGGCGAGTACGAGTGATCAATCGGATCTCCCAGCACGGCTGCGCGATGAGTTATAGGCATAGGAGTTCTACCTCTTAGCGGTTGGAATCCAGCACGCCATTGTTGCGTGACTCGTCGATAGCGGCCTCGTGCTCTTCGAAGGTCGTGCTAAAGACAGTATTTCCTTCCTTGTCCACCGTGACAAAGTACAGCCAGGTGCCGTCAGCCGGATTTTCCATGGCACGAATCGCCTCGATGGAGGGCGAAGCAATGGGGGTTTCCGGCAGCCCCTCCTTGGCGTAGGTGTTCCACGCGGTCTTTCGCGCGCGGTCCTCATCCGTGGTTGCGATTTCCTGATCTGGCAGGTCGTAGTTGACTGTCGAGTCGAACTGCAGCTGCATCGGTTCGTCGAGACGGTTGAGAATAACGCGAGCGACCTTATCGAAGTCGCCATCTGGCGCCTCCATCTGGATCAAAGAAGCTGCGGTAATCAGCTCGTATGGAGTAAGACCAACCATTTCCGCTGAAGCCATGAGACCCGTGTCCTCATAATTCTTCACCGATTCCTTGACCAATTTTGCAAGCATCTGTTCGGGCGTCTGCTGCGGGTCAAGGTGATGAATACCCGGCGTAATGAGTCCCTCAAGACGACGAGGGTCGTTGCCACGCGCAGCTACCGCGTCCCGTGCCCATTCTGGAACACCCAGCGCGGCCAAATCGGCCTCGCCAGCAGCACGTTCGAGATCGGCCTTGGATACGCAGTCATTGTCTTCAACACAAGTGGCCTCAGAAATAAGCGAGAAAATTCCCTTACGTACATCCGATGAGGACACAATGCGGGTATCGGCGAAACGGGCGCCAGTCGGAATGTCAACGGTACCGACCTGATTTTCGACATCCAGAAGAACCTCGACGGTCTCGTCGGCCTTCATCCGCTGATGGAGTCGGTAGAAACCAGGCTGCAATTCACTTGAATGAAAGTTCTCATTCGCGGCCTGGATGAACGCACGGGAAGACTTGACGACGCCGCTTTCCACCAACTGGTTGGACAAATCAGTAAGTGACGTGCCTTCACTGACCTCAACAATCGTCAATGGACCCTCAGCTTTGCCATCGTAATCGTCAACAATGCCGCCACGGTTCCAGACGAGGCCAATCACTCCGAGGACCAACACGCATAACAGGACAGAAGTCACATTGATTGCCACTGCCGTTTGGCGGTGACGAACTCGAGACTTTGTCCCACCGCTGCGAGCACCAGCGCGGTCCCGGTCGGCACCGCCGCTATCAGTGCGGCGCGCAGTCTGCGCGTCTTTACTCATCAATAATCTCCTCGAATGCAGCTCACTCTCCCATCGGTATCAGCAAGGAGTCTTCCCGTTCGGGTACGACACGCGACTGATAACGACTGGTGCGACATAGCTTTACGACGAAGTCGTAGCACTAGGTTGCATTGTAGGTGTGAATCGCCACTTCAACTTTTCAAATCCTATGCACGCGACAAACGTGCTTAGGTATTACACACTTAATAATTGCGCAAAGGTGGGTGAATTGTCACCTTTCGGTAACTTTTGTGTGCCCCCTTAGTCGGTATTTCCGTCCAAAGCTTTTGCCCGTCTGTCCAACCAGGACTGCAGAATTTCTACTGCCGCAACCTGGTCAATAATCTTCCGCCCGGACTTAACATCAATACCTGCTGCGTGCAGCCGTGATTGGGCCATTACCGTCGTCATCCGCTCGTCGGCGTAATGCACTACGACTCGGTCACCGAGTCGGCGCTGCAGCCGGAATCCAACGTCAGTAGCTTTCCGCGCAGAAGTCCCGAACGAGCCGTCGAGCATGAGGGGCATGCCGAGAACAATCTCGACGACCTCAAGTTCAGTGGCAAGTTCCACGAGCCGGTCAATATCCGGCCCGTCAGGATCTTTTCGCCCCGTTGCTCGAGTGACTGTTTCAACCGGGGTCGCCAGGATACAGTCGGGGTCAGAGACCGCGACGCCAACGCGGACATCGCCGACGTCGATTCCGAGCCGTCGACCCCGACCGGGATCATCCTGACCGGGGGTATCAATACGGGGCTTAGCCATTGTTTACTGCTCTTCCGATAGCACAGCCGTTAATTGGCTACTTGGACAGTTCGGCCTCAACCGCGGCCAATGCTGCGTCGATTCCGGAAGCATCAGAGCCGGAGCCCTGTGCCATTGCCGGTTTACCGCCGCCCTTGCCGCCGACCTCAGCGCCCATCAGCTTCACCAAATCGCCGGCCTTAATACCGCGATTGACGGCTTCATCCGAAACCGAGGCCACAAACGGAACCTTGCCGCCAGCGTTGGAAATCAACGCAATGACGCTTGGGCGATCCGCAAGGCGCTTCGCCAAGTCATTAGCCAGCGAACGGATGTCCTTCATCTCCGTACCGTCGGGAAGCTTAAGGCCGAGGTAGGTGACATCGCCGATGGTGCGAGCGGACTCCAGGTGAGACGCGGCATTGGCCAGCAGCTGTCCGGCCTTGAAATCAGCGAGCTGCTTCTCTGCAGCCTTGAGCTTTTCAGCCAGTGCTGCAATGCGGTCTGGCAGCTCAGCAGAAGGAGCCTTGAATTCAGTGGCCAGTCGTTCAGCCAGGAGACGCTCGGTGGACAGGTAGCGGAAGGAATCCATACCCGAGTAAGCCTCAATACGGCGCACGCCCGATCCGACCGAGGACTCGCCCAGCACAGCTACCGGACCAATCTGCGAAGAATGCGAAACGTGGGTACCGCCACACAGCTCAATTGAGAACGGGTCACCGACCTCGACAACGCGGACGATGTCGCCGTAGTTCTCGTTGAACAATGCCATGGCACCAGCTGCCTTGGCCTCTTCCAAAGGCATCTCGGCAGTATTGACAGCCCAGTCGTTGTCGACAGCCTCATTGGTGATCTGCTCAATCTCACGGAGCTGTTCCGGTGTGAGCTGCTCACCGTACTTGAAGTCGAAACGGAGGTAGCCCGGCTTATTCATGGAACCAGCCTGAGTTGCAGTATCCCCCAGTACCTGACGCAGAGCACCGTGAATCAAGTGAGTTGCAGTGTGCGCCTGACGAGCACCGTGACGCCACTGCTCGTCGACCAAAGCTTCAGCGGAGACACCCGGAGTGAATTCACCAGCGGTGACGATGCCCTTGTGCAGCCACAGCTTCTTGCCCACCTTTTGAACATCGTTGATGTGGACCACAGCGCCGGAATCAGTCACGATACGACCACGGTCAGCCAGCTGACCGCCGGCCTCGGCGTAGAGCGGAGTGCGATCGAGGATAACCTCAATCTCATCGCCCTCTGCGGCAAACGCCTGCTTCTGGCCATTGGCAATGATGCCGAGAATCGTGGATTCGTCGGCAAGCCGATCGTAACCAGTGAAGGACGTCGGGTGTTCATCGATGAACTCGCGGTAGACATGCAGGTCGGTGTGAGACTGCTTCTTTGCCTGGCTGTCGGCCTTTGCGCGCGCACGCTGCTCAGCCATCTCGCGATCGAATTCCTCGCGGTCGATGGTCAGGCCGGCCTCTTCGGCCATCTCGATGGTCAGGTCGATTGGGAAGCCGTGGGTGTCATGCAGGGTGAAGGCGTCGTGACCGGATAGAACGGTTTTACCCTCTGCCTTGGCCTTGGTGGCAGCACGTTCGAACAGCTCCTCACCGGCGGACAGAGTCTTGGTGAAGGTCTTTTCCTCGGCGACGGCGACGCGGCGAATACGGTTCCAGTTCTCCGCGATCTCTGGGTACGACGGGGTCATGGTCTCGGCCGCAATACCAATCAGCTTCTCCAGCACTGGACCGTTAGCGCCGAGCAGACGCGCAGAGCGGATGATGCGGCGCAGCAGGCGACGCAGGATATAGCCACGATCGGAGTTCGAGGGGGTGACACCGTCGAGCATCAGCATCAAGCCGGTGCGGCTGTGGTCGGCGATGACGCGGAAACGGATGTTGTCCTGGTGGTTGGAGCTGTACTTCGAACCGGTGAGCCGCTCAGCTTCGTCGATAACCGGACGCAGCAGATCGGTTTCATAGACGTTGTCGACACCCTGCAGCAGAAAAGCAACGCGCTCGATGCCCATACCGGTATCGATGTTCTTCTTCGGCAGCGGGCCAAGAATCTCGAAAGAGTCCTTGCCTGTTCCTTCGCCACGCTCGTTTTCCATGAAGACGAGGTTCCAAATCTCGATGTAGCGATCCTCGTCCGCCTCTGGGCCACCGTCAGCACCGTACTCCGGGCCGCGGTCGTAGAAAATCTCTGAACACGGGCCACACGGGCCAGGCACACCCATGGACCAGTAGTTGTCCGCCATGCCTCGGCGCTGAATGCGCTCTTCCGGCACACCAACCTTCTCGTGCCAGATGTCATGAGCCTCATCGTCATCGAGGAAAACCGTCACCCACAGCTTCTCAGCCGGGATGCCAAAGCCGCCGTCCTCAACAGCACCAGTCAGAAGGCTCCATGCATGAGTGATGGCACCTTCCTTGAAGTAATTTCCGAAGGAGAAGTTACCCGCCATCTGGAAGAAGGTGTTGTGGCGGGTGGTGATACCCACCTCTTCAATGTCCAGTGTGCGCACGCACTTCTGAATTGAGGTCGCGGTGGAGAAGTCCGGAGTCTCATTGCCGAGGAAGTAGGGCTTGAACGGCACCATGCCGGCATTAACGAACAGCAGGTTCGGGTCATCCAAAACCAGGGAGGCACTGGGGACCTCGGTGTGTCCCGCCTTTACGAAATGCTGGATGAAGCGATTTCGAATTTCATGAGTCTGCACGGTGTTCTACTTCCTCGTTTCACGTCGAGCGTCCGAGATGTTTAATACAAAACTAGCAGTCTACCCGCTCGGTTCGAGCAACTTTAAAACCACCCCACCGGCACCCCGTAGATCCCGACCGATCTCGCCTACTTCGATTTCCGGCGGCTCCCCCGGATAATTCGGCGAATGCGTCCGAGGTACTCAGCCATGCCGTTTTCACGACCGTGATTGGATGGAACGAAATAATCAGTGCCCACCAACTGATCTGGTGGATACTGTTGGGCGACGACACCCATGGGGTCATTGTGCGGGTAGATATAGTCCACCGCGTGACCAAGGTCCTTAGCCCCGCTGTAATGTCCGTCCCGCAAATGTGGTGGCACCGGTCCGGTCTTCCCGGAACGAACATCCTTCAATGCCCCGTCGATTGCGCTTATGACCGAATTCGACTTCGGTGCTGTTGCCAAGTGAATCGTGGCCTGCGCCAGCGTCAGCCGGGCTTCCGGCATCCCTATCAAGGCAACTGCCTGCGCCGCGGCGACGGCGGTTTGCAGAGCTGTCGGGTCGGCCATACCGATGTCTTCGCTGGCCAGAATAACGATTCGGCGGGCAATAAACCGAGGGTCTTCCCCACCCTCAATCATCCGCGCCAGGTAATGCAGGGCAGCATCGACATCAGATCCGCGAACGGACTTAATAAACGCGCTGGTGACGTCGTAATGCTGGTCGCCGTCGCGGTCATAGCGAACCACGGCTCTGTTGATCGAATTGGCAAGCGACTCAGCGGTAATCTGCTCACCATCGGCGACGGCTTCTGCGGCTGCCTCGAGGTACGTGAGGGAACGACGAGCATCACCAGCTGCCAGCGCAATGAGCTGTTTACGTGCATCGTCTGTCATACTGACGCGACCATTCAGGCCGCGCTCATCGGTAAGTGCTCGATCAATGAGCGTGCCGACGGCTTCGTCGTCCAGTGACTGCAACTGCAACAGCAGTGACCGACTGAGCAGCGGGGACACCACTGAGAAGGATGGGTTTTCCGTCGTTGCCGCGACGAGAAGGACAATCCGGTTTTCCACGGCACCCAACAGGGCATCCTGCTGGGTCTTGGAAAAACGGTGCACCTCGTCGATGAAGAGCACCGTTTGAATGCCCTGGTTAACGAGCGTGCGACGAGCAGTGTCGATAACCGCACGCACTTCCTTTACCCCGGCATTAAGCGCGGAAAGCGCTTCAAAGTGTCGTCCAGTCGCCGCGGAAATCAAACTGGCGAGAGTGGTCTTGCCAGTTCCGGGAGGGCCAAACAAAATAACGGAGGTGTCGCCGCCACCTTCGACCAGACGGCGCAACGGTGCTCCGGGGGCTAACAGGTGGTCTTGACCAACGACTTCATCGAGGTTTCGCGGTCGCATCCGAACCGCCAACGGCGCGTGTGCACCTGGGTGAAAATAGGCGCTCGCATCGGAGTTCAGGCCAGTGCTTGCTGGCCCCGCACTCCGACCTTGGCTCTTGGCCGCTGTAGGTCCGGCGACCGAAGGCTCGTCGAAAAGCCCTGGAGCGTCATCGGCGGAGCCGTTTGCACCGCCTGACGGCAGCTTATTCGGATCCGCCACGTGTGCCCTAGCCTTCCTCTTGCTCTAAGAAATCGATGACTGCATGCGCGAACTGTTCCAGCTCGTCGGCACGATCGTCCTCACACTTATGGGCGAACTGTGCAATCGCGCGAGCCGTGTTAGCCATGTCGCGCCGCTCCAGTGCTGAGCCGCCAACTTCCGGCTTCAGGTCCGTGCGTCCTTCATGCCCCACCCACAGCGCTTGTTTTGGAGAACCGAAGAAGGAAACCGTTGCGGAGATGAAAAACCAACCGAGCAACGCCGCAGCGATGAACGCCATCAAACGGCGGTCGCTCGTGCCGCGATACCAATGGTCACGAATCTCTTCCATCCAGGCACGGACAAACACGTCGACCTCTGCCTCCGATGGACGCTCCACGAAAACGTGCAGCGGGAAGCCTGCGACGACGCTGGCCACGTCGAAGATGACATCGCGGTAACCAGCCCACTCATAGTCGAGGAACTGGACCTTATCCGCCAGCAGAATGTTGTCCGGGGCGAGGTCAAACGGAGTAAACGCCCTATGCGTGCCCTTCTCAATTCGACGAGCAGCATCCTCACCGAAAGAGCGCACAGCGTCGGGAACAGGAATGCCGGACCCCTCGACAGCTCGCATACCAAAGCGAATCCCCGACACAATGCCGTGGTCACGCGCCTCGAGAGCCTCGCGATCGACCTTGTTCTTCACCCACATACGACGACGCAGGGTCTCAAATCCCTCTTCACGAGTATGCGTGTGAATATGCATCCGACCCAGCGAAGCGCCGAGGCTGCGGAATGCGCGCAATCGTCGCTCTTCATCGCCACGAAAGAGTACGTCCGCAAGAGTGTCCACGACACCGACGTCGCTGAGAACCAATAGCTGCTTTGAAACATCGTAAGCAAGAAGCTGAGGCCCCGGGCGGACGTCGTCAGGCAGTGTATTGATGAACTGGTACGCCACGACTTCCCGTAAAACGGCGGGATCGACGCCTTCAGTCGTCGTAGGAATTTGCTTTACGACGACCGTGCGTTCCTGCATAAAGGGATTTGTGGCGACCCGTACGCGGACAACAAGAGCGTTTGACTGACCTGTAAGTACTTCTGGATCCGACAACACTGGAGTGCCGCCGAATCGTGCGGAAAGCAGTGTCTCTGCATCTTTAACTACGCTGTCAACTTCTGCTGCAGCGTCGTCCGAGTACTCCATTGAATGCCCTTTCAATGAGCCAGTTTCAGTCAGGCGATACGGATGTTGCGTTGTGGCCAGTACCGCCTTGGTTAGGAGGAATTGGCGCCACTCGCGCTGTTCACGCTGGAGTGGCAGATCACATTCCTCGCAATGTGATTTCTTTGTTTACTTGCTGTCGCCTGCGTCGGCTGCTGCCTTAACGCCGTCTGCCTTCTGCTTTGGCTTCGGCTTGAAGTCGATACCGGTCTCCTTGCGCTGCTGAGCGGTAATCGGAGTCGGGGCGTCAGTCAACGGATCAACGCCGCCACCGGACTTCGGGAAGGCGATAACTTCGCGAATGGAGTCAACGCCGGCCAGCAGGGAAACGATACGATCCCAACCGAATGCGATACCACCGTGCGGCGGAGCGCCGTACTGGAAGGCATCCAGCAGGAAGCCGAACTGCTCCTGTGCCTCTTCCTCGCCGATGCCCATAACATCGAAGACGCGCTTCTGGACATCTGGGCGGTGAATACGAATGGAGCCGCCACCAATTTCGTTACCGTTGCAGACGATGTCGTAGGCGTAAGCCAGTGCGTTGCCAGGATCCTTGTCGAAGGTATCCATGTGCTCTGGCTTCGGCGAGGTGAAGGCGTGGTGCACAGCAGTCCACTGCGAGTGGCCCAGGGCAACGTCACCGGAAGCGGTAGCGTCGGCAGCCGGCTCGAACAACGGTGCGTCGACGACCCAGGTGAATGCCCAGTCGCCTTCCTTGATAAGGCCGAGCTTCTTGGCAATCTCTCCACGAGCAGCACCCAGCAGTGCACGGGAGCTCTTAGCGTCACCTGCAGCGAAGAAGATGCAGTCACCCGGCTTCGCGCCTACGTGCGCCGCGATGCCTTCACGCTCTGCGTCAGTAATGTTCTTGGCAACCGGGCCGCCCAGAGTGCCGTCCTCCCCAACAAGGATGTAGGCCAAGCCCTTTGCGCCGCGCTGGCGGGCCCAATCCTGCCAAGCGTCGAGCTGACGACGAGGCTGCGATGCGCCACCGTCCATAACAACTGCACCGACGTAATCGTTCTGGAAGACACGGAAAGTGGTGTCCTTGAAGAACTCGGTGCACTCCACCAGCGGAATGTCGAAGCGCAGGTCCGGCTTGTCAGAACCGTACTTCTCCATGGCCTCCTTGAAGGTCATGCGTGGAATCGGGGTCTGAACAGTGACACCGGCCTCGGCGAAGATAGCAACCAGAATCTCTTCTGCCAGCGCAATGACATCGTCCTGCTCGGCGAAGCTCATCTCAACGTCGAGCTGAGTGAACTCCGGCTGGCGGTCAGCGCGGAAGTCCTCATCTCGGTAGCAGCGGGCGATCTGGTAGTAGCGCTCCATGCCAGCGACCATAAGCAGCTGCTTGAACAACTGAGGGGACTGCGGCAGTGCGTAGAAAGTGCCCGGCTTCAAACGAGCCGGCACCACGAAGTCACGAGCACCTTCCGGCGTAGAGCGAGTCAACGTCGGGGTCTCGATTTCGGTGAAGTCGTGGCTGTCCAGCACCTTACGGGCTGCGCGGTTGACAGCCGCACGGAGACGCATAATCTTGGCCGGGCCTTCACGGCGTAGGTCTAGGTAGCGGTACTTCAGGCGGGCTTCCTCGCCGACAGTGCCAGAAGTTCCAACATCCTCGAGCTGGAACGGCAATGCCGCCGACTCGTTGAGGATGGTCAGCTCCGTAACATTGACCTCAATTTCACCCGATGCCAGGTTCGGGTTTTCGGAGCCCTCCGGGCGCTTCTCAACGACACCGGTGACCTGAATGCAGTATTCGCTGCGCAGGTGGTGTGCACGCTCAGCAACTTCGCTGTTGCGGAACACAACCTGGGCGTAACCGGAGCGGTCACGCATGTCGATGAAGATCACGCCACCATGGTCACGGCGGCGTCCTACCCAACCGGTCAGGGTTACTGTGCTGCCGGCGAGGTCAGCGCGGAGGTCTCCGGCAAGATGCGTACGAAGCACTGCGAATTGGTCCTTCCAAAATTGGTGCTATAGGGATTAACGCTGTGGATAGCGGTTTCGTCCGTGTAGTCTACCTTGAAGCCAGAAAGGTGAGAAGAAGACCCCGGCTATTTTGCTTATTACCGGTCATCGCCTTGGGCCTACCTCGGGCTTCATGTACTCACTTAGACAAAGTTCTCCGTAGATCCTGACGTTGATTTACATGCGGATACTATGACGCAGCGCTATTCAATGGCCCGTTTTCCGCACCTTATGCAATAGTCTTACTCCTATGACCTTCCGGAATGACTTCCAAAAGAGCTCGGCTCGTGCCGAGCGACGCTCGGGTGGTGGCCGCGCTATCGCCGTAGGCGGTGGCGGTATCGGCGGCCTTGTCCTCATCGGCCTGTACTTACTTCTCGGCGGCGACCCGGGACAATTGGGACAGCTGACAGGTGCCCAGAACAACCAGTCCTCGCAGACTGCACAGCAGTCCCCTGGCGAGGATCCCTGCAAGACCGGCGAAGATGCCAACAGCCGCATCGATTGCCGGATGGAATTCACCGGTATTTCGGTCGACCGAGTCTGGGAAGAACAACTCCCCGCACAGGCCGGCATCGAGTACACGAACCCAGGCTTAGTCCTCTTTGAAGGCTCCACTCAGTCGGGCTGCGGCGCAGCGTCCTCGTCCACCGGCCCGTTCTACTGCCCCGCCGATCAAACGGCCTACTTCGACACGGAGTTCTTTAGCACCCTGGAGCGCATGGGCGGAGGCAACGGACCGCTCGCACAGGAATACGTCGTGGCCCACGAATTCGCCCACCATATCCAAAGGTTGGAGGGCACACTCGGCCGCAGTAACTACAACGAACCGGGCCCCGATTCCGACGCTGTAAAGATCGAGCTGCAGGCCGACTGCTACGCGGGTATCTGGGCTCATTACGCGGACAAGGGGCCGGACGCAATCCTCGAACCGCTTTCCGACGAGCAAGTTGCCGATGCCCTCAAAACTACGAAGGCCATTGGCGATGACACCATCCAGCAGCATTCCGGCGGTGGTGTTCAACCGGACTCCTGGACCCACGGCTCGGCCGAGCAGCGTACGAAGGCATTCCTCACCGGCTACAAGTCAGGAAAGATGTCTCAGTGCGACACTCTCGAGCGCGGCGTCTACAGCTAGACTCCGCACTTAACAAATGCGCGTTTCCTAGATGCGCGACTGCAACTCCTGAACCAGTGCATCTAGGGCGACTGCGTGCTGCTCGTGGGACTCAAGGTTCTTCAGCTGAACCTCGCCCGCGGCCAATTCAGACTCGCCGAGGACCAACGCAAATCGGGCTCCAGCGCGATCGGCACCCTTCATCGCGCCCTTCAGACCGCGGCCGCCGTAGGACATATCTGCGCGGATACCCGCTTGGCGCAGCTTATTGATCTGCACCGCCATAGCGTGAGCGGCTTCTTCACCGAGCGCAACACCATACACATCGACGCGTCGACCATCGCTGGCATGCTTGCCCTCTGCTTCCAGTGCGAGCAGCGCGCGATCCACACCCAAACCAAAGCCAATTCCAGACAGCTCTTGGCCGCCTAGCTGCGCCATCAGCCCGTCGTAGCGACCACCGCCGCCGATACCCGACTGAGCACCAAGGCCGTCGTGAACAAACTCGAAGCACGTCTTGGTGTAGTAGTCCAGTCCGCGCACCATTCGAGGATTGATGACATAGGGCACCTTCATGTCATCCAACAGTCCAGTCACAGCTTCAAAGTGACCGCGAGCGCTGTCAGAAAGGTGGTCCAGCATCAGCGGCGCGTCGGCAAGCATTTCCTGCATTTCCGGTCGCTTATCGTCGAGGACGCGCAGCGGGTTGATGTTTGCACGGTGGCGCGTTTCCTCATCCAGAGGCAGGTCAAACAAGAACTCCTGCAGCTTAGCGCGATATTCAGGGCGGCAGGTGTTGTCGCCAAGGCTTGTCAGTTCAAGGCGGAAGCCTTCGAGTCCGATACCGCGGAAGCATGCGTCGGCAAGCGCGATGACTTCAGCGTCCAGCGCAGGATCATCGACGCCGATTGCCTCTACGCCCACCTGCTGCAACTGACGGTAACGGCCTGCCTGCGGGCGTTCATAGCGGAAGAATGGCCCCGCGTAGGAAAGCTTGACCGGCAACTGACCGCGATCCAAATTGTGCTCAATGACCGCGCGCATCACGCCCGCGGTACCCTCCGGGCGCAGGGTGACGGAGCGGCCGCCGCGGTCGGCGAACGTGTACATCTCCTTGGTGACGACGTCCGTCGATTCACCTACGCCACGTGCAAAAAGCCCGGTGTCCTCGAAAATTGGCAGCTCAATGTGCTCATAGCCCGCAAGTCGTGCGCGGTGCTGGAATGAGTTTCGCACCGCCTCGAATTCGCGGGAGACCGGCGGGACGTAATCCGGCACGCCCTTGGGCGCGGAGAATGGCTTCAACTTCTTTGGCTTCTGGCTAGAGTTCACCCCGCTAACTCTACCTGCCAACTCTCACGAGGTGTCAGCCAGGCTAGGTGAGGTTTTGCAGGAACGGGTTGGTCGCGCGCTCCTCGCCTATCGACGATGCGGAGCCATGGCCCGGAAGAATCATGAGGTCATCCGCCAGCGGGAGGACCTTATCCTTCAACGACTGCTGCATGTGCTCCGGACTACTGCCCGGCAAATCTACGCGACCGATAGCCCCCTTAAAGAGGACGTCCCCGCTGAAGACAATCTCATCTTCCCCATCGGAAGCGCGCAGCATCACGCATCCCGGAGAGTGACCCGGAGCGTGAATGACTTCGAAATTCAACCCTGCCCACTTTACTTCGTCGCCATCCTCGAAGAAATCGGCTTCCGTATAAGCCTGCATAGAATCGATGTCAAAGAGGTGTCCGAAAGAAGAACCGCCGAGCTTCGGATTGGCCAGCAACACATTGTCGCTTTCGTGAATGAAGACGGGGATATCCCAGAAGTCGGAGGCCTCCGCGACATCGCGGACATGGTCGATATGACCATGGGTCAGCAGAATTGCTTCCGGCTTCCAATCTCGCTTCTCGACCTCGCCGCGTACTACCTCGAACGCCCCCATGCCCGGGTCAACAATGACGCATGGGGTGGACAGGCCGTCCATTTCCGGAGCGCCTGTTGCCACGTAGCAGTTGGTCTGAAAAGGGCCGGCTGCAAAACCAAATATCTCCATGGCGCTCCATTGTAACGATTGTGTACAGCCCCCGGCAGGCTATTTGCGCCTTCCAACAACGGGAAGAGAGCACCTTTCCCCTTGCTCGTTGGCCTGTCATCTCGCAAATGGGAAGCAATCCCGGGCATAATGGTCGATTGTGTACGCGACGGTGACCGACTGAGCTGTTACTTCAAATGCGGTCACTATCAATGGGCAAAATCGTCCGCTGGTGTTCCGTCACCAGCAATAGATGACTAACAGATACGGAGAAAGACTAGTGGCCAATAATGAGCAAAGGCGCAAAGATGCGATGCGGACGCTCGAGCGCGAACTTAAGCGCCGTGCACGTGCCGAGAAGCTGAAGCCACTGGGCGTTGTCGTAACCACCTTGGCTATCCTGCTCTTTATCGGTGGCGGCATCTACTTGCTGACCACGGCTGGCGGCGCTGACGACAATGAGGCCGCTGATGAATCCACGACTCCAGTCGAACCTGCAGCTCTGACAGCTACTCCTGTCAGCGGTGAAAAGGTTCCAATGAAGCGCTCTTCCCCACTTCCGGAAACCGTGACCTGTGACTACCCGGATGATGGCGAGGCATCGAAGGACATAGATAAGCCAGCTACCGACAACGTTCCCGCCACTGGCACTGTAACCATCACCCTGAAGACTAACCAGGGCGACATTCCGATGGAGCTGGACCGCGCTATTTCACCTTGCGGCGTCAATGCAATTGAGCACATGGCCAAGTCCGACTACTTCAATGACACTGTGTGCCACCGTATTACCGGTGGTGGCCTGAACGTTCTGCAGTGTGGCGACCCGACTGGTACCGGTACCGGCGGCCCGGGCTTCAAGTTCGCTGGCGAATGGCCGGTCAAGGATTCTGGTCTGGATCAGAATACCCCGTTGGTGTACCCGAAGGGCTCTATCGCCATGGCAAACCCGAGCGACCCAGATGCCAACGGCAGCCAGTTCTTCCTCAACTGGGCAGATTCTCAGCTGCCTCCGCAGTACACCGTGCTTGGCTCCATGACTGACGAGGGCACCAAGACGGTTGCGGACATTGCGAAGAACGGTATCGAGGGCGACGGTACCTCTGACGGTAAGCCAGCTAAGGAAGTCCGTATTGAGAAGGCGGAAGTCAAGTAGCTGACTCAACTGACTGATTCAGAAATTAATCAAAAACAGGGCCAAGGTGTTTCACCTTGGCCCTGTTTTAATACCTACGCGGCCTCATCCTTTTTCACATATCGATGGGCTGCTAAACCGCCTACTGACCAGAAGTAATGCGGTAGACATCGAAGACTCCCTCGACACCGCGCAGAATGTTGAAGATATAGCCCATCTGCTTAGTGTCCGAAACCTCGAAGCTAAAACGCATTACGGCAACGCGGTCATCGGAGGTATGGGAGGACGTCGACAGGATTGAGACCTTCTGATCGGAGAAGACGCGAGTAATCTCCGAGAGCAGTCCATGACGGTCAAGTGCTTCGATTTGCACCGTAACCATGAAGACCGCACCGGAGGAATCTGTTGCCCAGGAGACCTCGATAATGCGCTCCGGCTCCTGGTGCAGCTTCTCCGCATTAGTGCAGTCCGTACGGTGCACACTGACCCCACCGCCGCGGGTGACGAAGCCAAAGATGGCATCGCCCGGCACAGGCGTACAGCATTTGGCAAGCTTAGCGGCCATATCCGCGCTGCCTTCTACCAACACACCCGTGCTGTCAGCGCGGCGCGGAGTGTTGTGCACGTTCATCTTTGAAATTGGCGTGCGGGAGACCAACTGCTCTTCGGCATCGTCCGCGCTCGAGAACTGCGCCATCAGCCGGTGAGTCACATGCTGCGCTGAGACCTGCCCCTTACCGATAGCGGTATAGAGCGCATCGACATCCGCATAGTGCAGCTCGGAGGCAATCTGCTTGATGGACGCCGGAGTGAACAGGCGGTGCATCGGCAGACCGCCGCGCTGTACCTCTGCAGCCAGCGCGTCACGGCCGGCATCGAGTGCCTCCTCGCGGCGCTCTTTGGCAAACCACTGACGGATCTTTGCCCGCGCACGTGGAGTTTTAACAAACTTCTCCCAGTCCTTAGACGGACCGGAATCGGCATCCTTGGACGTGAAAATCTCGACGCGGTCGCCAGTTTTTAGCGGTGATTCCAACGCCACTAGCTTGCCGTTGACTTTGGCACCAATACATCGGTGACCTACTTCAGTATGGACCGCGTAGGCAAAGTCGACCGGCGTGGAGTCCGCAGGCAATGTGATGACATCGCCCTTAGGTGTGAACGCAAAAATTTCAGTGACTGAGAGGTCATAGCGCAGGGAGTCCAGGAACTCGTTAGGATCTGCGGCCTCCCGCTGCCAATCCAGCAGCTGACGCATCCACGCCATCTGATCGACTTCGGCGGAATCTCCCTTGTGAGAGCCCTTGGTTTCCTTGTAGCGCCAGTGTGCGGCAATGCCGTACTCAGCGTTGTAGTGCATCTCATGGGTGCGAATCTGCACTTCTAGCGGGGAGCCACCTGGACCGATGACCGTTGTGTGCAACGACTGGTAAACCCCGAAACGCGGCGCGGAAATATAGTCCTTGAATCGCCCCGGCATAGGTTTGAACAGCGAGTGGACGGCACCCATCGCGGCATAGCAATCCTTGGTCGTGTCCACCAGAACTCGAAGTCCGACCAGGTCAAAAATCTCGTCGAACTCATGGCCGCGGACAATCATTTTCTGATAAATCGACCAGTAGTGCTTCGGCCTGCCCTGTACCTCAGCAGCAATGTGCGACTCCTTCAGATCCTTCTGAATCATCTCGGAGACTTCCTGGATGTACCGGTCCCGCTGCGGCGCTCGATCTGCGACCAAACGCACAATCTCGTCGTACTTCTTCGGGTACAAAATGGCGAAGGAGAGATCTTCCAACTCCCACTTCACGCTGGCCATTCCCAAACGATGCGCCAGCGGTGCAATCACCTCGAGGGTCTCACGGGCCTTCTTAGCCTGCTTTTCCGGCGGCAGGAAGCGCATTGTGCGCATGTTATGCAGCCGGTCAGCCACCTTGATAACCAGCACGCGCGGGTCCTGGCTCATGGCGATAATCATCTTTCGCACGGTCTCTGCCTCGGCGGCGGAGCCCAACGCGACCTTATCCAATTTGGTCACGCCGTCGACCAGTCGTGCGACTTCTGGGCCGAAGTCCCGCTCCAGGTCCTCCAGCGTGTAATCGGTATCTTCGACCGTGTCATGTAGCAGCGCTGCCACCAGCGTGGTGGTATCCATGCCGATCTCGGCGGCAATAGTGGCGACTGCAAGCGGGTGAGTGATGTATGGCTCGCCGGATTTCCGGTACACGCCGTCGTGAAGGCGCTCGGCGGTATCGTAGGCACGCTGAAGCACAGCCAAATCTGCGCGCGGATGCACCTGTCGATGCACCGCGACAAGGGGATCTAGCACCGGGCGGGTTTTCGTTCTGTTGCCGGTAAGGCTTCGCGCTAGGCGGGCACCATAACGGCGTGCGGGCCCTTCAGCCATGACTCATTCACCCCTTATTAACCACGTACAAAGGCAGATCAGCAAGCTTCTCCCGAGCTCCCAGCCCTTCAACCTCCAGCACGGTGCACAGCCCGGTTACCTCGACTCCAGCTGTCTCCAGCAGGGCGCGAGCTGCACACAGGGTGCCACCAGTTGCCAACACATCGTCGACAAGTACGGCCTTCTTGCCCTTCAGCTCAAAACCACTAGCCGGAATCTCAAGCGCGGCCGTACCATATTCCAGTTCATAGGTCTCGGTCAGCACAGGCGGTGGCAGCTTACCCTTCTTACGAATAGCGAGCACTCCCAGTCCGAGCTTGTACGCCACCGCAGAACCCAGCAGGAATCCACGCGCATCTAGGCTGCCTATAACATCAGCCCCGAACTCTTCCACCTTGGCGGAAATCTCGTCCACAATCAGGGCGAACGTCGTGGCGTCGGCAAGCGCCGGCGTCAGGTCCTCGAAGAGTACGCCCTCAACTGGAAAATCGGGCACGAACCGAATCTGATCGGCTAATGCCTCACGCGCGTGTGCATACGACACAGGTTTAAGCTCCTTTTCGGCGAAAAGAAAAAGTGCGGGTACCTGTCAACGATACCCGCACAATGCGCTTTTAAAGTAGTTTCACCCGAACCACTGGGAGGCGCTACCTCCTACTGCCCCGGACGCCAGGACAGCGGCTTGTCTTCATCGCCCTCAAGCTTCGGAGTCGTCACCGTTCGTTTCGACGTCGACTGCTCCATCTCGCTTGCCGACGGCTCCTTCGAGCCCGAGTCCTCCGCAACATCAGTGGTGGCGGAATCGGTGCCCGATCCTGCCCCCTCAGAGGCCTTTGCGCGAGCAGACAGTACCGCCTCTTCATGCTTGCGGTATTCACGCTGCCGCGACTTGAGAGACACCAACAGCGACGAAGCCAGGAAGATCGAAGAGAACGTACCTTGAATAATGCCGATGAGCTGAACGAGTGCAAGGTCCTTCAGCGTTCCGACCCCCAGCATGCCCACGGCGATGACCATCAGTGCCAGGATTGGCAGGAGCGTCGACACCGTGGTGTTGATAGAACGCATGATGGTTTGGTTGACCGCCAGGTTCACCAACTCGGCGTAACTTCTACGGGTCGATGAACGATAGCCTGCCGTGTTCTCGTCGACCTTGTCGAAAACCACGACGGTGTCGTACAGGGAGAACGACAGCACTGTCAGCAAGCCGATAATGGTTGCCGGGGTGACGTCAAGACCAATGAGCGCGTAGATTCCCATAATCACGATTGCATCCACAACCAGGGCGAGAATTGCGGCAATGGCCATGTCGCGCTCGAAGTGAATGGTGATGTAGATGAACACCAGACCCAGGAACACCACTGCAGCCAGCAGCATTCGGTTGGTAATCGAAGAGCCCCACGACTCCGACACGGTCGAGTCACCAATGGCATCCGGGGTCTGCTGCCCCTGCACATCGACGGGCTTGAATGCATCATTCAACGCGATACGAGCACTATTAATCTGGTCCTGAGTCAGCTTCTCAGAGGTGATCTCCAGGATTCGGCCCTCACCAGAACCGATAATTTGCACCAGCTCCGGCTTCACGCCGGTCGCCTCGGTGAAAACCTCCTCGGCCTGCTCAGTTGTCACTGAGGCCGGCGGCATAGTCATCTTGGTACCGCCCTCGAAGTCGATACCGAAGCTGAACCCGCGAATCAGCATCGCTGCGAAAGCAACAACGATGATGGCGACGGCAATCTGGTACCAGCGCTTCCGCTTGCCGACGATGTTGATTCCACCCTCGCCGGTGTAGAGGCGGCGGAAGAAGGAGTCGTCATTCACGCTTTCTGGCTCAGTGATTAGCGCCGGATTCGTCTGAGTAGTATTCATGGATTCCTACTTCCCCTCATTCGCGCTGGAGTGAGCTGCACCGGTGTCGGCAGCCGTACTGGCGGAGGCATCGGAGGCTCCGGCCTTCTTACCGGCAGCTACAGTCTTATTCCTCTGTGCAATCTCCATGACCGAGCCGAAGCCGTTCATCGACGGCTTGGACAAAGCTGGCCACTTACGAGTAGCCAGGATGACCAACGGCGCAGTCACGAGGAAAGCCGTCACAATGTCGAATGCTGTGGAGAGACCAAGTGTGAACGCGAAACCGCGGACATCGCCAACGGCCAGGATGTAAAGAACCACAGCCGCAATGATGGACACAAAGTTACCCGATAGGATGGTGCGCCGTGCTCGTCGCCAAGCGTGCGGAACCGCGGAGCGGAAAGTTCTACCCGCGCGGATTTCGTCCTTAATGCGTTCGAAGAAGACGATGAAGGAGTCAGCCGTTACGCCGATAGAGATGATGATGCCGGCGATGCCAGCGAGATCGAGCGAGTAGCCAATCCAACGACCAAGAAGGACAAGGACGCCGTAGACCATCGCTCCAGCTGCTGCCAGCGAAACCAGCGAAATCACGCCCAGGCCGCGGTAGAGAGCAATCGCGTAGACGACAATCAGGGCGATACCGATAATGCCGGCAAGCAGACCGGCTTCCAAGGAAGCCGAACCAAGCATGGCCGGGATAGTCGTGGTGGTGCCGCCCGGCTCGCCGTCCTCACCTGCGAACGACAGCGGCAGTGCACCATAACGCAGGTTATTGGCCAGCCCCTGTGCCTCGTCGATTGAGAAGTCGCCCGTGATGCGGGTGGCAGAACCAACTGGGGTTGCCTCCTGAATCACCGGGGCGGAAATGACCTTCGAGTCCAACACGATAGCGACCTGCCGCTGCAGGTAGTCATTGGTCAACTTGGTCCATGTGCGAGCGCCGGTGTCATTCTTCCCGGACTTGAAGCTAAAGGAGACCTGAATCTGACCAGACTGCTGATCGTAACCACCGTTAATCGGCGCATTGGTATCAATAGCGTCGCCGGACAGACGCTGGCCCTTGGCCTCGTCCTCCTGCCCAATCAACAGCGGAGCCTTGCCCAGGAAGATGGCTTTACCGCCTTCGGGCGCACAGGTCACCAGCGGCTTGGCCGGGTCATCGGCCCCCTGTAGCGGATCAACTGCATCGCGGTTATCGCAGGTCATCAGCGCAGCGGCTGCAAACTGTGTCGTTGGGTCTTCGGACTGGCGAGTCGCCAACAGCACGTCACGAACCTTCGTACGCAGCTCGGCCGCTTCAATTGAGTTCGCCGGCTTTGCCGGAGCTGTTGCGTCCAACTTCGGGGCCTCGCCCAGCGACTTGGACAGCTCCTCGGGAACCGGCTGATCTGGGTTCTGTTCCTTGAAGGCATCAATTGCACGCTTCTGCGTTTCGTTCATGTCCTTGTAGAGGTCATCAACACGCTTGGTGGCGTCCTCCTTCGACAGGACACCGACTGACACCCAATCTTCAGCAGTCTTCTTAACTACCTCGCCAAAGGCAGCTTCATCAGGGCCCTGGGTGGGCTGTTCTACCGGACGGAAGAAGAGCTGCGAAGTCTGGCCGAGCGTACGCGCCTCCTGTGAGTCTTCACCCGGCACGGTAATGACCAGCGTGTCACCGTCGGTGACAACTTGAGCGCCGCTGACGCCCATGCCGTTTACGCGGTTCTCCAGAATCTTGCGAGCCTGGTCCAGCTGATCGCGCGTCGGCTTTTCGCCCTGCGGCACCAAGGTTACTCGGGTACCACCCTGCAAGTCGATGCCCAACTTTGGCTTGGCTGATCCGCCGCCGGTGAAAAAGACGAGTGCGTACGTAAGGATGAGGAAGCCAACAAACAGTGCCAACAGCCACTGCGGCCAGTTCCTCTTGAATGTATTCGCACCGGATCTGGATTTGCTGTTCAAAGCAAAGTCTCCTGAATCGTGACGTTTAGGTACTTAAGCGCTTCGGGTAGAAACGCAGGTCTATAACCGCACCGCGAAATCGCGCGATACCAGGAAGAGGCATTGCGGGCGTCGCTAAGCAAAGCTATAAACACCAACCGCTAGAGAATAACCGATTTAGCGTAGTGCGCCGGTTTTGACTTGTACCTATTTAGTGAAAATCTTGCCCACGCTTGCCGACGGCGAAACCTGGGACGCGCCCGCTAGCCTCACGGCGCACGCTACAGCTTGGATGCATGCAAACCGACGGGGCGTGGGCGTGCAAAAAACTGCTACTGCTTTTCGGTGGAAGTGGAACCGTCTGTACCCGGGTTATCCGGGGTACTCGGAGTATTCGGGTTCTCGACCTGCTCATTGACGTCCGAAGCTGCATTGTCAGCCGGGCCGTGGCCGGTGATTTCTTGGACGTCGCCGACGTGGTCATCTGGCGCATCGGAAACACGGCCACGTCGGTCACGGTGAGCGTAGCTAGCTCCGGTACCGGTGGTGAGGTTGCGGGCAATGGCGCCCTTTTCCCAACGGGTCACGATGCCGTCAGCGATAATCAGGTCGACGGTTGTTTCGGTCGTATCAACGACCACACCATGCATACCGGAACCGGTGATGACCTCTGCGCCCGGGGCCAACTTATCCTGCATGTCCCGAATGGTGCGCACCTGCTTGTTCTGCTTGATGATCTGCCAAATTGGCAGCGCCAGGAACAAGAAAATAAGTAGGAGGAGAATAGTTTGATCCATGTCTGCCGAGTTTAACGAATTGCCAGCTAGCAATTCCACACTGCCCCGGCCGGGTCGATGAGAAAGCTATTCTCCGATAGTTCCCTCCGGCGGCTGCAACCCCAAGTGCCGCCATGCTCGGGCAGTTGCCACGCGTCCGCGCGATGTACGCGCAATCATCCCGGCACGGACCAGGTAGGGCTCGCACACTTCTTCCACAGTCGAGGGCTCCTCACCGACTGCCAACGCCAGGGAATTCACGCCCACCGGGCCGCCACCGTGCCCCTTGACCAGGGCAGTCAGCACTGCGCGGTCCAAGCGGTCCAGCCCAAGCTCATCGACATCGAAGACAATCAACGCCGCCTTGGCCGCACCAAGATCAATAACGCCACCGGAGTGAACATCTGCGAAATCGCGAACGCGACGCAGTAGGCGGTTGGCAATTCGCGGGGTACCTCGCGAACGCGAGGCAATCTCCACTGCAGCCTCTGGGCTGATATCCACCCCGAGGATCCCAGCGGCACGGGTAACCACCTTTGTCAGATCCTCGACCTCGTAGAACTCCATCTGCGCAGTAAAACCGAAACGGTCACGCAGTGGGCCAGTCAGCATACCCGAGCGCGTCGTTGCGCCTACCAGCGTAAAAGGTGGAATCTCGAGTGGAATTGACGTAGCTCCAGGCCCCTTGCCCACGATGACATCAATACGGAAATCTTCCATTGCCATGTAGAGCATTTCCTCCACGGGCCTGGCAATGCGGTGGATCTCGTCAATGAAGAGTACATCGCCCTCGAGCAGGTTCGATAGCATTGCTGCCAAATCGCCAGCGCGAATAAGCGCCGGACCGGACGTCATTCGCAGGGACGACCCCATCTCCTGCGCAATAATCATGGCCATGGTGGTCTTACCCAGGCCGGGAGGTCCCGACAGCAGAATGTGGTCCGGAGTCACATTTCGTCCCCGTGCCCCGGAGAGCACCAAATCCAGCTGCTCGCGGACCTTGGGTTGGCCGATAAACTCCCCTAACGACTTTGGTCGCAGGTTCGATTCCGCATCGACTTCCTCGACCTGAGCGCGGGCATCGACATCACGTTGTGCACCATTTCCCCCACCGCCAAAATGGTCGTTGGCTGCTCCATCTAAAGAGTCCCTGAAGGGATTGCCCGACACGTTAAACTCCGTGCGCTCGATATCGCTCATAGTCCCCTCATCCTAGTGCACTGCCATTTTTCATCATCAATGTAGCTGCAGGTCCTCGACCTGGATTTACTTTTCGCCCAATGTCTTTAGCGCCGCCTTCAGCGCCATTGATGTATCCAAGGTCGGATCAATCCGAACAACAGTCTCCGCTGCCTCATTCGCATCAGCTTCCGGGAACCCAAGCCCGACCAAAGCACCAACGACCTGATCCAGATCTGCCTTCAAAACAATGCCAGGCGCTGCTCCGCTTGCAGCTTCCTCCGGCTGGGATACCGCCCTATCCGCGAAAACCTCGACCTTATCCTTCAACTCAACCAACAGGCGCTCCGCCAATCGCTTGCCGACGCCGTTAGCCGCCTGGAGGGCCTTGGCATTCTTTGAGGCAACCGCATTGGCAATCTCGGCCGGCGACAGTACCGATAGAACAGACATCGCTACTTTTGGCCCCACTGTTGAGACAGTGCGCAAGAGCGCAAACATCTCACGTTCCTGCGAGTTGGCAAAACCAAAAAGCGTAATCGCATCTTCACGAACCGCCATTGTGGTCAACATGAAAGTCTGCTCATGCCTCACCAACTGAGAAGCTAACCTGCCCGTAATGGTGACCAAATGCCCGACACCACCGCACTCGATAACGCAATAGTCCGCACCGAGATCGATAACCTCACCGCGTAGAGATGCAATCACTTCTCACAATTCCTTTCACTACGGCTTCCCGAAAGACACCGAGATAAACGCCGAACTCACAAGTGTGCTCTAGCAGGCTCCCCTACCGCGAGGGATTCTCACGGCGAGAAAGCTCCAACTCCCGCTCCTCGTGTTGCTTAGCAAGCGCAGCCAAGGTATCGCGCTGGCGTTGCAGAACCGGACCACGCCAACAGTGGCAGATAGCGATGGCCAACGCATCCGCTGCGTCCGCAGGTTTTGGCGGAGTTTCCAACCCGAGGATTCTCGTCACCATCATGGTCATCTGCTTCTTATCAGCCCGACCGTTGCCGGTAAGCGCCTTCTTTACCTCCGACGGCGTGTACATATGCACTTCCAAACCGCGTCTCGCCGCAGCGAGGACAAGGACACCAACCGCGTGCGCAGTCTGCATTACGGTGGACACATTGCCGCGCTCGAATACCCGTTCCATCGCAACCACGTCCGGCTCGTACTCATCCATCCACTGCTCCACGGCATTGGAAAGCCGTAGAAGACGATCCTCCAACGATGCCGTGGTTGGTGTGCGGGCGACCCCCACCGCAATGGGAATGACTTTCCTGCCCTGAGCACCTTCCGCAATGGAGAGACCACAACGAGTAAGGCCAGGGTCGATACCCATCACCCGCAGAGATCCAGCTCGATAATTCACCTCTCCACTAATACCACATTTCGAACAGCTGTTTGTATCGTAGCTACACGGGGTACCAACCGTTGATTCTGATAGGTTTAACACCATGAATTCACCGAAGAAGCTCTACGGCGTTCTCGCTGCAGCTGAAATGGTCACGTGGGCTCTGCTGCTCTTGGGGCTGGCACTGAAGTACCTGTTCAAAGTCACTGACATCGCCACCACCATCTTCGGCGGCATCCACGGTTTTACGTTCCTGTGCTACGTAGTCACCACCATCATGGTGTGGATCAACCAGCAGTGGAGCTTTGGCCGCGGTGTCATCGGCCTCGCCTCTTCTATCATTCCATTCGCAACCTATCCGTTTGAACGAAACACCCTGAAGGCAGGCCTCTTGGATCGGCCCTGGCGCTTTACCGACGAATCCGAGGAGCCACAGGACATTTTCGAGTGGGCACTCGCGATGATTATTCGCCGCCCGTTTATCTCGGCATTCGTCATCCTCATTGTTCTCGTCGTGGTCTTCACACTGTTGCTGATGGCCGGACCTCCGACTCAGTGGTTCTCCTAAAACGGTTCAACTAAAGCTTTCAGAAACCAAAATCGGTTTAATAGACAAAAATATGTCCGCCTGGCGTGTCGACCGGCGCGTCGGCGGGCGGGCACCCTTCGCTACTTACCCCAATGCGAGTTACTGACTGCGTTTATGACAAAAATGACCTGAAAAATCGTCTGAAAGTGACATAAACCTGCACAGTTTCACATTTGCAGCCGTATTCACACGCGCAGCCCGTAATTTTTTGAGGTTGCCAGTGTGTCGGGTTGTCAGTTTTTCTCCTTAACCCCAGGGTGTGGAGCTACCCGCAGGCGGGCTCTGACCAGTCGCTATCCTGAGGATCAGACACACTCTTTGACTCTGTCTGTCTCTCTCCCCCCAAAAAAATCCCCATCGGACGACTCTCCGATGGGGATCTTCCATTCACACCAGCTCGCCGCGCAATTCAGCGCTGCAGACTACCCTGCACGAGCATCCTTTAACGCCGGGAAGCCGGTCAGCGGAACCGTCGCCAAGCAAACGCCTAGTCTTCGAGTTCGGCGATAACCTCGTCGCTGATGTCGGCGTTCGAGTAGACGTTCTGCACGTCGTCGGACTCTTCGAGAGCGTCAATCAGACGGAAGAGCTTGCGTGCACCGTCAGCATCGAGAGCCACCGTGGTAGAAGCGCGGTAGTCCTGATCTGCGGAGTCGTACTCCATTTCGGCATCGACAAGAGCGGTGCGGACATTCATCAGATCGGTAAAGGCGGAGACAACCTCGAACTTTTCGCCCAGGTCGTTGACCTCCTCTGCACCAGCATCGAGAACCGCCATAAGCAGGTCATCCTCGGTCAGCTCGCCCTTCGGCAGCTCGACGACACCCTTCTTTTCGAAGAGGTACGCCACGGCGCCGTTGTCTGCCATGTTGCCGTTGTTCTTGTTGAACGCCGAGCGCACATCGGAAGCAGCACGGTTACGGTTATCGGTCAGGCACTCCACAATCAAAGCGACACCGCCAGGTGCGTAACCTTCGTAGACAATGGTCTCCCAGTCAGCACCGCCGGACTCCTCGCCGGAACCACGCTTGCGGGCACGCTCAATGTTGTCGTTGGGAACCGAGGCCTTCTTGGCCTTCTTAATCATGTCATCGAGGGTGGGGTTACCAGCAGGATCACCGCCGCCGGTACGAGCCGCGACCTCGATGTTCTTGATCATCTTTGCCCACTCTTTGGCGCGCTTGGCGTCATTAGCAGCCTTCTTGTGCTTTGTGGTTGCCCATTTTGAATGACCCGCCATGTGCTAGTTCCTACCATTCCTCTCGTCAATACCCATGTAGATGGGAATTCGTCAGGTGTTCATTATACAAACCGGGGATTTAAATGCCGACAAGCTCTCGCAAAAAGAACTCGTGGAGCCGCGTCTCCCCCGTCGACTCCGGGTGAAAGCTGGTGGCCATCGCAGCCCCCTGCCGTACTCCGACCACTGTACCTGCGGTCTCTCCAGCCGATTCTGGCACCCGCGCTAGCACCTCAACATCATCACCGACACGCTCGACCCACGGTGCGCGAATAAAGGCGGCGTGTACAGGCGGCTGGTCACCACTGATCGCCAGCTGCGGAATATCCAAGTCAGTTTCGAAGGAATCCACTTGCCGGCCAAATGCGTTACGACGGTCGGTGATGTCAATCGCCCCCAGGCTAACGGCATCCGGACGGGTATCGAGCACTTCGTCGGCAAGCAAAATCATGCCGGCGCAGGTGCCATATGCCGGAAGGCCATCGCGGAGGGCTTCCCGCAGCGGGTCTTCAAGCTCATTGAAGACCATCAGCTTGCTCATGGTTGTGGACTCGCCGCCGGGCAAAATTAGGCCGCTAAGCCCTTCCAGATCACGGGGCAAGCGCACCTTTCGGTGCGGGACGCCGAGCTGGTCAAGCACATATCCGTGTTCGGCAACGTTGCCCTGAAGAGCGAGGATACCGATTGTTTCCTGTGTCATTAATCTAGGTTCTCACTGCGAGCATCGAAGTTCGTCGCCACTGGCACGGGCTCGACACCCGGGGCCAGGCTTCGGGTCAGCCCTTCCTGCGTGACGACGGCCACGAGCTCGCCCTTTTGGTTAAAGATGCGACCGTGAGTCAATGCGCGACCCGCGTGCGCCGATGGCGAAATCTGGTCGTAGAGCAGCCATTCATCCGCACGGAACGGACGCATAAACCACATCGCGTGGTCGAGGCTGGCTTCCTGGACCTCAACGCCTGGATGCGGAACGAGTGCCGATGACAGCAAAGTCATATCCGACATATACGCCAGCGTGCAGACATGGAAGGTCTCGTTATCCGGCAGGCGATCCTTGCACCGGAACCACACCAGCTGCTGGGACGGGGTGTACTTGTTGTGTTCGAACTGATCATTCGGCACTACCCGGATATCCCAGTCCGCCCACTCGCGCATTAGTAGACGACGTGTGTTCGTCATCTCAGAGGTGTCGGTGACCACGTCTTCAGGATCTGGCACCTTGCGCATCACGTCAGAGTGCTCGAGTCCCTCATCCCCCTTACGGTGGAAGCTGACCTGCATGACGAAAATCGTACGGCCATCTTGCACAGCTTCGACGGATCGGTGGCAAAAAGACCGGCCGTCGCGAATACGCTTGACCATGTACACCGTCGGGATATGGGGGCGGCCCGGGCCTACAAAGTAGGCGTGGAGGGAGTTCACCGCGAAGGTATTACCCACCGTGCGCGTCGCCGCGACGAGGGACTGGCCGGCAACTTGGCCACCGAAAGTGCGCTGCAGGATTGACTTAATGACTGGGCCACGGAAAATGTCCCGGTCAATCTGCTCCAGATCTAATACCTCGCGGATGTTAGCCATTTTTACCAGCCACGCTCAGCGAGTCGGTGCGGCTGCGGAATCTCGTCGACGTTGATGCCGACCATTGCCTCGCCGAGACCGCGGGAGACATCAGCGATGACCTTCGGATCATCGTAGTGCTGGGTTGCCTGGACGATAGCCTTGGCGCGCTTCTCCGGATCACCGGACTTGAAGATACCGGAACCAACAAAGACACCCTCGGCACCGAGCTGCATCATCATTGCAGCGTCAGCCGGAGTTGCAATGCCTCCTGCGGTGAACAGCACGACTGGCAACTTACCGGTCTCAGCGACCTCGCGTACCAGCTCGTACGGTGCCTGCAGCTCCTTGGCGGCAACATAGAGCTCGTCCGGAGCCATAGAACGCAGACGGTTAATTTCAGCGCGGATGGTGCGCATGTGAGTCACAGCGTTGGAGACATCACCGGTACCGGCCTCGCCCTTGGAGCGAATCATGGCAGCGCCCTCGTTGATGCGGCGCAGAGCCTCACCCAGGTTGGTCGCACCACAGACGAAAGGCACGGTGAATTCGAACTTGTCGATGTGGTTCGAGTAATCGGCCGGGGTCAGAACCTCGGACTCGTCAATGAAGTCAACACCGAGGGACTGCAGAACCTGTGCCTCAACAAAGTGGCCGATTCGGGCCTTGGCCATAACCGGAATGGAGACGGCATTGATAATGCCCTCGATCATGTCCGGGTCAGACATACGCGACACGCCACCCTCTGCGCGAATATCGGCGGGGACACGCTCCAGCGCCATCACGGCAGTTGCGCCGGCATCTTCAGCGATCTTGGCCTGCTCCGGCGTAACGACGTCCATAATGACGCCGCCCTTCATCATCTCAGCGAAACCGCGCTTCACGCGTGCGGTGCCCTGCCCGGAGTTGTTCTCAACCGTGCTCAACGAACCCTACTTCCCTAATAAAACTGGTGAATGTGACCGTTTGTAGTCGTTTAACACTATAACGCCTGAACTAGACAGTGCTGTTCATTGAGTCACAAAACACGGCGAACTTCCAGCACAACAGCGAATTTTCCCACAATTAAGCAGTTGTCAGTCCGTCTGCAACATCGAAATATTCCGGTTCGGGTGCAGTGCCCGCCAGCCGCAGCGCGCGTACTAGCGGCCTGGCTCGCAGTGCTTTCGTATCCGTCACCGCATCATTGTAGAAACGGCGGGCGAGCTCGAGCCGCGTGTGGGCGTCAGAAAGCTCAATTGCCATCGTTCGGTCCACGGGCTGTTCCTCATAGAGCGCCACAATTTTCCTAGTCAGTTCGTTTTCCACGTCTGCGCGCTGTCCAGTGTTGTTGGCTCTAAGTGGTGTGGCTTCCACCTTCGTCACTACGCCGGCGAGTTCCGGGTAGGCGGCACGAGCGACTGCGGCCCTTCGCCCCAACGCCGCTTCCAGTGAAGAACGCGCCAAGTCCGTGCGAATGTGCATACGGTTCAAACGCGTCGCTGTCGATGAAGCCACCAAACCGCTAACGAGTACGACAATCAGCGCAATGACTAGGACAACGACCCAGATTGGAACGGTTACGTCCACCGAAAACCCACTTTCACTCCGCTGCGTTTAATCAGCTAACACGACGGAAATCTCTATGGCGCAATGACGACCTTTTCGCCATCCATGCGCACCGTATCGTACACACGCAGAACGCCGTCGGCGACCTGCGACCAGTCATACTCCCAAGCCCGTTTATGCCCGAGTGCGCGAAGCTCCTCCCCCAACTTTGACTGCGTCAAAAGGCGTACGACTGCATCCGCAAGGTCTGCGGAGTTACCGTTTTCAAAGTGAAGCCCGTAATGGCCGTCGTCAAGCACGAGTTTGAACGCATCGATGTCGCTGGAGATCACCGGCGCACCCGCCGCCATCGCCTCTACCAGCACGATGCCGAAACTCTCTCCACCACGCTGCGGGGCAATGTACGCATCCGCATCGGCGAGTATTGACGCCTTAGCATCCTCCGACAGTCTGCCGACGAAATGCAGGACATCTGCGTTTCTGCCCGCTTTACGACGAGCTGCCGCGACATCACCATCACCAACAACACAGACCTCAAGCTGTGGAATCTCTGCACGTATTGCCGGCAGCGCGTCGAGCAACACGTCAAAGCCCTTACGAGATTCGTCGAAGCGTCCGAGGAACACGAGCCGATAGACCCCCTCACGCCGTGGCGGGATCTCAGGCAACGATGAGGCGGCCGGGCAGGACTCAAAATCTCCAACACGGACACCATTGGGAATGAGAACCGGGTCGCCGCCGAGTTGCTCAACCTGCCAGCGACGAGCCACTTCCGAGACAGCGATGCCTCCCCGAATGCGTTCAAGGTACTTCCGCAAAAATGGCGTGGCCAACTTCAATGCTAGGGAGTCCGTCGCCGCAGAGTGATAGGTCGCGACAATTGGCCCGACCGAGTTTACTAACGACAGCATTGAAAAACTGGGCGAATTCGGCTCATGGATATGAAGAATGTCAAAGCTACCTTCCTCGATCCATGTGCGGACTCGACGGCTCGTGCGGGGACCAAAAGACAGCCGAGCGACTGAGCCGTTATACGGAATCGGGATGGCGGCACCACCTCGAATAACGAAATCCGGCACATCCGCCTGCGCGCTAGCCGGGCCGATAAGACTGACCTCGTGGCCGCGGCGGATGAACTCCTCACACAAGTCAATCGCGTGAGCTTGAACCCCACCTGGAACATCGAACGAGTACGGGCACACCATTCCGATTCGCACGGCTACTTTGACCTCTTCTTATCTGCTGGCCACAGTGGCTGCATCATGTGCCAATCCGCTGGATGCTGAGCAATATCAGATTCAAAAACAGTAGCGATGTCTTGGACAATGTCAGCTAGATTGCGCCCCTCAGTCGGCACGAATGGATGCGCTACAAAGCGCCAACCATCGCGCGTGTAGGACAGGCCCGCGGGCATAAGCCGAGCGCCCGTGTCCTGTGCCAGCTTTGCCGCGCCGACCGGCATTGTCGTCTGCTCGCCGAAAAAAGTGACCGGGACCCCGTGGCCGCCGAAGTCACGATCAGACAGCAGGCACACAACGCCACCGTCTTCCAATCGCTTCTGCAGTTCCGGCATCGCGGGTTTGCCACCGGTAAGCGGGAGAATGTGGAATCCGAGGGATTCGCGGTACTCCACGAAAGCGTCGTAAAGCACCTCTGGCTTCAGCCGTTCCGCCACGGTACTGAACCGGCCATGGCGGGAAACGAGCCACATACCTGCCATATCCCAGTTACCAGAATGCGGCAGTGGGATGACGATGGAATCTCCGGCCTCGAGGGCCTCAGCAACTCGTTCGAGCCCATCGCTGGTGGATTCGACCGTGTCTGCCAGCTCTGGAGAGGCGATGGAGGGCAACCGGAATGCCTCCACCCAATAGCGTAGATAGGAACGCATGGAAGCCCGAATAAGCCCTTGCGGCACTTCCTCAGGCGGACAGCCCATAACGCGAGCCAGGTTCTTGCGAAGCTGGCGGGTCGTCGTGGGATTTGCTGCTACCCGATCGGCGGCTATGTTGCCGATGCGGTAGGCCACGCGTTCCGGCAGCAGACCAAAAATCTTCCACCCGGCCATATAGCCGAGCGCAACGAAATCATCTTTCGAGCGAGGCAGGAAGAAACTAGTCATCGTATCCTCCTTTAGTTGTTGGAATCAGCCGAACCCGTGGACTTCGTAGCAGAGTCAGGGTTGATAGATGAACTATCAGCTGCGCCTTCTGGCGGGGCGATGGGATCCAACGCTCCTGGCTGCTTAGCCACCATGTACAAGCGCTGAATGACGGTGAATACCGACCCAATCGCCAGGAGCCACATTGCGACGTAGAGGGCATAGTCCACGCCAAGCCCCTGGAGCCCAATGCCGATTAGACCGATAATCAGGCGCTCCGCACGTTCGACGAGACCGCCGTTGACCTTGAGGCCGCTAGCTTCTGCCCGAGCCTTAACGTAGGAAATGACCTGGGAAGATCCCATAGTGATCAGTGTCAGAATAAGCAGCACTGAATCCGCGTCATGGTGATACACCACCCAATACGCTATCGCCCCGAACAGTGCAGCATCCGTAATGCGGTCACAGGAAGCATCCAGCGTCGCTCCGTATTTCGTTCCCTGCCCTCGAAGTCTGGCCATCGTGCCATCGAGCAGGTCAAAAGCAGTGAAAATAGCGATTGACACCGCAGCTGCGAAAAGATGGTTGGTAGGAATCAGGATTACCGCAAGCAGAACGGAAACTACCGTTCCCACCAGGGTGACCGTGTTCGGGCTAATGCCGACCCGCAAAAGTGCAGCGGCAATCGGTTCAACTACTGGGCGGATTGGAGCCCTGCCACGGACACTCAGCATGCTGCCCCATCCTCTTGATTAAGGGCACGCCAGCCGTCGGCAAGCAACTCGCGAGTCTGACGAAGAGCCTGCGGTAACACTTTGGTGCCATCGATCACGGTCATAAAATTGCTGTCACCCGACCAGCGCGGTACGACGTGCATATGCAGGTGATCGGCGACCGAACCGCCGGAGGCCTTGCCTAAGTTGAAACCTACATTGACGGCGTGCGGGCGCGAAACCGATTTGAGAGTACGAACCGCATGCTTGGCAAATCGCATCATCTCGGCTGTTTCTTCGTCGGTCAAGTCCTCAAGGTTGGCGACTTCGCGATATGGAACCACCATGAGGTGCCCTGGGTTGTACGGGAACAGATTCAAAACGGCGTACACCCACTCGCCGCGAGCGATAATGAGTGCTTCCTCATCGCTTTGCTTCGGCAAATCAACGAAGGGGTTACGAGATGGCTTGGAGTTATGCACACCACGCTTGACGATGTAGTCCAGCCGGTAGGGTGCCCATAAGCGCGTGAGCCGATCCGGTTCGCCGTAACCGCTGTCGACGTATACGCCATCAGACGATTCCTGCTGGCCGGCATTGCCCTGCTGCTGCGGAGGCAACTCTTCACTTCCCGACTGATTCACTGCCATCCCCTTCGTTGCGTGGCCGGGACCCCATTCGAGCCCCGACCACATATATTTCTCTGCTGTAGTTTACGACCTCGCGGTCAACTTCTTTGGATTACCACGCGTGGTTCACCAGTTAAAACAACGCGGTCGAATTAGAGAGCGTTAACGACCTCTAGAGAGCAGAGACATTCTCCTTGTTCGGCTGTTCGTTATTCCGCGAAGCAACCCAATCACAGATGATGTCGACAGCCTTCTCAACTGCCATCCCGTTAATCTGAGTGCCATCGAGGAACCGGAAGCTGACGGCTCCTGCCTCAATGTCGCGGGCACCAGCCAGAATCATGAACGGAACCTTGGCCTGGGTGTGGTTGCGAATCTTCTTCTGCATGCGGTCATCGGACGTATCCACGTGGACGCGGATGCCACGAGACTTCAGCTGTGCAGCAAAGCCCTCCAGGTGTGGGATACAGTCATCCGCAACCGGAATACCAACAACCTGTTCCGGAGCCAGCCAAGCCGGGAAAGCACCTGCGTAGTGCTCCAATAGGACGCCAAAGAAACGTTCGATGGAGCCGAAAAGCGCACGGTGAATCATAATCGGGCGCTTCTTGGTTCCGTCAGGTGCGGTGTACTCGAGCTCGAAGCGCTCCGGCAGGTTGAAGTCGAGCTGTACCGTCGACATCTGCCAAGTACGGCCGATGGCATCGCGGGCTTGGACGGAAATCTTCGGACCATAGAAAGCGGCTCCGCCCGGATCAGGAACGAGCTCGAGGCCAGAAGCATCGGCAACGCGCTGGAGAATAGCTGTGGACTTCTCCCAAATTTCATCCGAGCCGACGAACTTCTTTTCGTCCTTCGTAGACAGCTCCAGGTAGAAGTCATCCAGGCCGTAGTCACGCAGAAGCGAAATGATGAAGTCGAGGACATTAGTGAGCTCTTCTTCCAGCTGATCCTCGGTGCAGTAGATGTGGGCATCGTCCTGCGTAAAGCCACGGGCTCGGGTAAGACCGTGGATAACGCCTGATTTCTCGTAGCGGTAGACGGTGCCGAACTCGAACATACGAATCGGAAGTTCACGGTAGCTGCGACCACGCGATGCGAAAATGAGGTTGTGCATCGGGCAGTTCATCGGCTTGACGTAGTAGTCCTGCGGAGCCTTGGTGCAGTTGCCGTGTTCGTCATATTCGCCGTCGAGCTGCATCGGCGGGAACATGCCATCCGCGTAGAAGTCCAGGTGACCAGACTTCTTGAACAAGTCACCCTTAGTTACGTGCGGCGTGTTCACAAAGTCATAGCCCGCTTCGATATGACGGCGACGGGAGTGCTGCTCCATCTCGTTGCGGATGATGCCACCCTTGACATGGAATACCGGGAAACCAGAACCAATCTCATCCGGGAAGCTGAACAAATCCAGCTCGGAGCCCAAACGGCGGTGATCGCGCTTCTCAGCCTCGAGCATGCGGTCGAGGTACTCGTCTAACGCTTCCTTGGACTCCCACGCAGTGCCGTAAACACGCTGCAGGTTATCTCGAGATTGGTCACCCCGCCAGTACGCAGCGGAAGAACGCATGATCTTAAAAGCAGGGATGTAGCGGGTGGTCGGCACGTGCGGGCCGCGGCAAAGATCAAACCACTCGGTCTCACCGGTACGCGGATTGACGTTGCGGTAGCCGGTCAAGGTCGTGCCTGCACCACCGACGTCGACATTGGCCTCATCATCTTCGGCCACCTTGCCGGCCGACTTTTCAACAATCAGCTCGAGCTTATACGGCTCGTCGGCAAGCGCTTCCTGCGCCTGATCGGCAGACTCGAACGCGAAGCGCTCGAATCGCTGACCAGACTTGATGATCTTCTTCATACGCTTTTCGATGCGCTTGAGATCCTCCGGCGAGAAAGGCTCATCGACACGGAAGTCGTAGTAGAAACCATTGTCGATGGCAGGGCCAATGCCCAGCTTCGTCCCAGGGAACTCCAACTGCACGGCCTGAGCCATCACGTGAGTCGCAGAGTGGCGGATGACATCGCGACCGTCCGGAGTATTCGCCGGAACGGGCTCGAAGACGGTTTCCACTTCTGGCTTAAAGGACAGATCCTTCAAATTGCCTTCAGGGTCGCGGACACAAACGATGGCGTCAACGCCCTTGTTCGGGAAACCCAGGTCTCTCATCGCCTCGCCCGCAGAAACTCCTGCGGGCACGGAAAACGGTGCTGGGGTTGCAAATTCTTCTGACACGGCGTGCGTGTACTCCTTTTCAAAGTGTCTTCGAAAATCACATACCTGGTGACCTTCGTCAGTCGTTCACACACTTTACCGCACGGTCAAAACTCAGGCCCCGAAAAGGTCCTGGGCCCAGTACTCCTCCTCAGAAGTTCCTCGTGGCATAACAAACACGGCGGATCCAATGTGGAAAATCCACTGATTGAGACGGTCGTTCTTGGACAGCCGCTCTTGAATCGGATTGAACTGCTCCAACGGGTCCTTCTGGAAACAAATGAATACCAGGCCGGTGTTGGTCTCGAATCGACCATTCGGTTCCGGTGGCAGGTCATAGTTGTAGACCCGTCGCAGAATCCGCTGATTAGGTTTCTCTTTCGGAGGCATTGACAGCGCAACATGGCTGTTCGGATCCGTCAGAGGCAGACCATATTCATCAGTCTTCGCCAGGTCGACGGTCTCAAACTCGTCCTTACCTCCAATTGGCGCGCCGGTGCCGATATCTCGGCCGGTAATAACAGTGCGGCTTTCGCGGTCCAACACATCCCAGCCTGGAATATCCATTTCGATACGGCGGACAACCATCGCTGTACCGCCCCGCAACCAATCCGGACCACTATCAATCCACACCTGCTTGTCGAATTCTTCACGAGTGCGCGGGTTGACCGTACCGTCCTTCTGACCGAAGAGATTGCGCGGGGTCTCGCCTTCCTGCGTAGAACCATTGGCGTGCTGGAAACCAGCTTGCACCCAGTGAACATCCAAATAAGAACCTGCATTTCGGATCATCATTCGGGCCGCATGGGAGACCATTACTGGGTCGTCCGCACAAATCTGCAGGCACAGGTCTCCGCCGTTCCACTCCGGGCGGAGCTCATCGTTAACGTACTTTGGCAGATCTCCCAGCCACTCAGGCTTCTGGTCTTCCCTATCGATGATTGTGAAGAAATTCTCCCCATATCCAACTGTGATAGTCAGATTGGCCGGACTCCCCATGAGCTCGGGTTCCAAATCCGTTCGAGTAGCCTTGCCGGCTGTCATTCGGCGGGCGTCATCCGTCCAGGCACGCATGAGGTTTTGGAGGCGATTGCGATCGACCCCCTTCTTCACGTTGAAGGCTATTAGCCATAGATTCGCCTGTGCGGGCGTCGCAATCCCCGCCTGGTGAGCGCCATCAAAAGGTACGGTTGCTGTCTGCAAAGGCGGTTTCGGTGGCTCTTCCTGTGGACGTTCCAACCCAATCGCCTGGGCTTCCGGCGCCCCCAGGGCGAGCGCTGAGGCTCCTGCGGCGGTGCCGAGCCCGCCAAGAAAACGTCTTCTGGAAAAGCCTTCGGACATGTTGTGCACTCTTACCTTTCTGATTACTTCGAACTGGAGCACATGAGGTGGCTGGGAATCCGCCAATTTTTCAATGGCTTCAACGCAACCACTGGCCTATCCAATTCGACCGTATCGAAAACCTTTTTCGGAAAAAGAAAAGCGCCGGAGTTCGTTGCATATGCTGCAATAACCTGCCAACTCCAGCGCTTCTGCCACCATTAGATTCCAGTTAGTCAATTCCTCGACGTACCTGAGCTCACGCCCGCTTTACGACGAGCGATTACTTGACCAACTTGTCACAAGAATTAGTGACCCGAGTGATCCATCTCACCGCCGCCCATGTGCTCTGGGTTGTTCAGGTCACCGTCATTACCGTAGTCCTCTTCACCCGCTGGCTGGACGCGAACCTCAACGTCCTGGGTGATGCTAGAGCCGTCGGAAAGCTCAATGACGAGCTTGTATTCAGCTCCCACATCCATAGCTTCATCATTGTCCATAATCATGAAGTGAGTGCTACCCGGTTCGAGAACGAGTTCGCCATTAGCCGGAATCGTCAAACCTTCCGGCACCTCGAACATTTTGCCGTCCTTGGTGTCGTGCTGCTCGAACTTCGTGCCTTCCTTCAGTCCCTCAAGCTTGAAGGAGGAAACCTTGATGTCCTTATCGGTGTTGTTGGTCAGCGTACCGAAGATGGCGGTCATGCCCTTGTCAGCCGGCTTTTCCTTGATGTAGGCATCGGCCAGCTGCACAGCAGCATCGCTCTTCTCCATCTGAGAGGTAGCTTCGGTCGCCGCGGAAGTTGCGGACTCAGTCACCTCAGCAGCAGTGTTATCGTCGGACGAGCATCCTGCCAGAACAAGGGTCAGAGCTGCGGAACCAGCGATCAGTGCAGTTGCAGTGCGATTGAGCTTCATGTGTCTATTTTGCCTTTCGATTAATAACGATGACGACAGCGGCGATGATGACGATGAGTCCACCACCGAGGCCATAAGCCCATAGCGGTATTGACTTCGTTTCCTCGGCGTGCGCACCGGTCTGACGAGATTCTGCCCCGGCTTCGGCTGCGCCAGCAGCATCCGGATCAGCCACTGAGAAAGAGGTCTTTCCTCGGGTGGAGTGACCATCAGAGGAGGTGATTTGGAAACCAATGATGTAGTTACCAGGGCCTGGATTAATATCCTCAGGGATATCCAAAGAGACCTCATTACCCACTACCTCTGGCTCGTGGGAGTACAGGACTTCCTTGGCATCTGCATCACTAATTGCAACGGTGTTGAAATTGTTCTTGGGGTTGCCGGAGAACTTGAGAGAAACGTGGTGCGGAAATTCATCGAGAACCTGCTTGTCGCCTGGGTTAGACGACAGCACGGAATCGTGAGCATGCGCGGGGCCAGCATTAATAACTGACGCACCTGCAAAGACTACAAGCGCCGCAGCGGCGGCTACTGCACGCCGGAAACCCGACTTTGAGAACCGAAACGTTTCGCCTGAAGCGACCCGGGGACTCACTAGAACAGTTCAACTCCTTTAAGCGGGACAGTTCGAGAAGAACAGCAGTAGTCTGACCGCTGCCCTTATACCTATTGTCGGATGGTAGTCCAGAAAAGTTCCCGAGAGGGACGAATATAGTTCAGGTCACACAGCAAAACCCCGGCCGCGCAGTTTTTATACGATGCGTCGACCGGGGTTTTAAATGGTAGTCCCAACTGGGTTCGAACCAGCGACCTTTCCGGTGTGAACGGAACGCTCTTCCACTGAGCTATGGGACTCGGACAGAAAAGCACTAAGCCTTTGCTGCTCTGCGGAATAAGTTAGCACGCGTTTTGGAAGTTTCCCTAATTGGGTTGCATTGCGTTTGCGATTGCGCAGTTCGACGATTTATTACCCCACCGATGGAACTCCATGACGATAGCGACTCGATAGCCCCCAGTAACCAACCCACGAAAGCGAATAAATGACATCGTTGCGATTCAGAGGCATCAAAGGTTGGTCTTTAGCCCTACGCCCACAGGCACAATACAGATGTTCACCTGGTAATTTGTAATCAATCGCACAAGCACGCTAAAGTATCTTTCGCACCGCAAGAGAGCAATTGAGATTCTCCTTCGCTCTCCTTGCAACGTGATGCGGATGTAGCGCAGCTGGTAGCGCATAACCTTGCCAAGGTTAGGGTCGCGGGTTCGAGTCCCGTCATCCGCTCTGGTTTCTCAAGAAGTTAAGCTCTGTGGTATAACTTCGAGGCAACCACTGAGGCGGCAGCCTCACGGTGGAATGGCCGAGTGGCGAGGCAACGGCCTGCAAAGCCGTGTACACGGGTTCGATTCCCGTTTCCACCTCAGCAGAGATTCCTTACCGGTTTCGATGTAATGCGCGTTTAGCTCAGCGGGAGAGCGCTTCCCTGACACGGAAGAGGTCACTGGTTCAATCCCAGTATCGCGCACCACGTAAGCCCTTATGGGCGAGCGTATTTGCGGATGTAGCGCAGCTGGTAGCGCATAACCTTGCCAAGGTTAGGGTCGCGGGTTCGAGTCCCGTCATCCGCTCAGTGCAAAACCCCCTTCTCCTGGAAGGGGGTTGCGCTTGAAAGCTTCTATATAGCTTTTACCCCAGCGCGATTAGCTCAGTGGGAGAGCGCTTCCCTGACACGGAAGAGGTCACTGGTTCAATCCCAGTATCGCGCACCACGTAAGCCCTTATGGGCGAGCGTATTTGCGGATGTAGCGCAGCTGGTAGCGCATAACCTTGCCAAGGTTAGGGTCGCGGGTTCGAGTCCCGTCATCCGCTCCACGCTAACTCCCTTGTGGTCCTCCACAAGGGAGTTTTTTGGCGAATCAAGGAAAAGGATGCTGCAGTGGATAGCTATTGCAGCATCCTTTCGTTTGAAGGATAATCCCTGATTAAACACCTTGTTTTCCGAGAGAAAGAACCACCTGCCATGTCAGAGTTCACAGCACAGGTTCAAGCACTTCGCTCGTTGATCGAGGCCGGAGAGTTTATCTCCGAAGACACTGATGGCCTCATCCAACTTGCTCAACCAGGCGTAACCCTTCCCTACTCCAACAGCACTCCCACCGACCATGGTTCGTACTTCGGTGGCAGGCCGTATCTTCCGGAAGGTGCGACATGGCCCATCGCAAAGAGCGGTCAGCCACTGCTCCACATCATTCAGCTGAATTTTGCGGATATTGTCGGTCATGTGCGTGCGGAGGGGGCGTCGACAAGCGAAGCAACTCTCGACGGATTGATTCCCGAATCAGGAATTTTTCAACTCTTTGTCGGCGCTGATCCCCTCAGCGGCGGATTTACTTCAGATTCGCCAGGAAACGGCATGGAGATTCGCTATATCCCTGAGCCTGCGGAAGGCTTTGGCAACCACAGCTTCCCTGGACCTCATACCGCGGAGCCAGCAGCCTTCGATGAAGAGCACGAGGATTACTGCTCCCCGTTCAACGAGGATATTGGGACGGTTATGAACTCTCCGATTTCCTTGTCTAGTGCAGTGGCAATGATCCCTCCCACTGACCAAGCAGTGTACGAGGCGTTGGAGTCCGAAAAGGACGATGACTTTCTTGATAACGATGACTACTTTGACGAGCTAGTTGAGTTGCGAGCCGCAGCCAGTAACCAAAGCAACATTATGCTTGGCGGTTTCCCCGCTTTCGCGCAAGACCCTTTTCAGCCTGATGGGTACGTTCACTTCCTAGAGATCGATTCCACATATCTCGAAGAAGAAGAGCTCCCCTTCGAGGCCATGTGGGGCGATCTAGGTGTGGCCCACGTATTCCTTCACCCAGACGCGTTGAAGAAGATGCACGCCGGCGAGGCCGTGGTGTACCGCTCCGAAAATACTGGCACGACCGATGGTGCTGTTTTCTACTGGGATTGTGGCTAGGTTTGTTTTCCACAATCGCCCCATTTGGTTTGCCTTTAATCCAAACCACAGTTTCGACCATTACCTGGAGTAAATAAAGTGGTAGGCGACTTTCTTATATTCGCAGTTATTATCGTATTTGTATCCCTTTTAGTATTTTTTGTTGAATTCCGCGGATCCGATAAACCTGTGGAGTGGCCACAGGCGAATATTGGTGTTGGACAGATCGAATCCTTCAGCGTCACCGGCAAGCCCGATAAGAAGGGTTACTACACGGTCATCATGCAGATGGCAGTCGAGGCACAAGATGGGAGCCACTTTAAGTCGGTTTTGACCCGTCAACTACCGGAACATAAGCACTCCCTCCTGCAGCAAGGCATACTCGTCCCTGTGATGTACCGCCCAGACCGACCGGAGAAGGTCAAGATTGCCCGCGGCAGGCATGAGAAACGGGCTCAAGATTTCCTGAACCAAGTCAAGATTCGCGATGGAATTCTTGATCGCGAAATGTTAGAGGCTGATCTACGAGGACGTCCGACTTACTCACAGGTGAAATACATCAAAGACACCGGACGAAAAGTTCGTGGCCTCAATGAATATGAACTTGGACTGTCTGTCTTCCCGGCGCATGGTGAGCCCTACTCTGTCACTAAGACAATGGTGTTAATGAATTACGAGGCGGCAGCGATAACCCCGGGGACCATCCTGCCGACACGATACCTTCCAAATCAACCAAACGCACTGGTAGTTAGCCTGCGTCCTAAGAATGAAAAGGCCGATGCAAAATGACGAACTATGAGTCGTGGGAAAACGAAGAACTAAATGAGCTGGAAAAATATCGGCGAACTGCAGATGTTGGCGGCCATAACCGTACCGGTACAGGTGCGAGCACCGGTGGCGACGGCAGCATTCCGGACTATTTCGACCAGTCGGACTTTGACTGTCCATTCTCTGAAACAGGAAGTTTTACCAACGGTTGGTGCGACGCTCTAAATTTCGGTGACGGCAGCGACAGCGGAGACGGCGGGGACTCGAACAACAACAATAACAATAACAATAACAACAACAATAATAATGGCTAAGACAATACTTCCGTTACCGACGATTCCTACCGTCGGCGTGCCAGCACTTGATGAGACCGCTGCTGCGGACAACGCCACTTTTCAAGCAGCTGTAACCACTAAAGCTGGATTCAGACTTCACCACAAAGCAATTAAGCTGGCCTTTGTTCCTAACCAGTATTGCAATCTTGGGTGCAGTTACTGCTACCTGGGCGATCTCACCGAGAACAAAGACAATCCTTCGGATGTAGTGTCACAATTCAATCGCATTGCGAACCATCTGGATCACCAGGGAATCCTCATCAGCTCGTTACTTTTGCACGGTGCGGAAATTTCGACTTTGCCAGCATCTGTATTGCGCGACCTGTTCAACGCATATACGGAGTATCGCTCTAAGTATCGCTTGCAGCTCAAAGCTTTAGGCAGCAACGGCGCAGCGATCCACATTAAAACCAATCTGTACAACTTCGATAAATTAAGGCCCCTCTACGAGGAGTTCGAAGTTTCCATTTCAGGCAGCTTTGATTTGCCATTTAGCCTGCATGAGAAACTGCGTACAACCAAGGCGGGGAAATCGACCCTCAAGCGAACAATTAACAATGTTTTGCTCCTTGGTGAATATCCATTCCGCAAGCAGATAAGCTGCGTAGTTGGGAAAGAACACCTCGAACGCATCGACGAGTTTATTCATGATATTGAATGGCTCGATGAACATGGTTTTGACATGGTTACCGACTTCTACATCATGTTTGCCTACGATAGCGTGAAGTCGGACTACACTTCCCAGCTCAACCAGCAGGAAATGGTTGAATTCTTCGAAGCTTTGCGGCTCCATTTCGAAGGCACAAAGTTCGAACAAGCCATTTATTATGAGTGGTTCAAGGAATTTACCCACGGTTACTGCACTAATCAGATCAATTGCGGCACCAATAACTTTCTAGTGCAGAAGGACGGGGACGTTTACCCGTGCCACAGAGGTCAGGCAGAACCTGACTTGAAGTTTGGCAATATTCTCCAACTGGGAATGCCTGAGTTGATTACGCGCGGCGGCGATGCCATTCGCGCTTATGAGCGGGCCAATCCTGCTCTATCCAGTGACTGCATTAGCTGTGAGTATTTCTATCTCTGCCATGCCGGGTGTCCAATTCAACGCAACAACACCCAGCAGGACAAGGCCTATACCTGCGGTATCCAGAAGGCGCTTTATCGCGCCCAACCACATCGCTTTCCGCCCAAGCCGGAAGTTTCGCGCCGCCTTGTTGACTCATTCATTCGACAAAACCAGCCGCGTATTTACGATGACCTGTCAGTTCCTCGAGTAATTGAGTTTAATCCCGAGCTCTTCGAAGAGAAGAACTCGATTACATCGATTATCAACCGCGATTCTAATTTGGCAACGTTGTTCCGAAAAGGTGCGATACGTCTCCATGTCAACGAGGCGTCCTGTGACTTGTTCTCCAGCCGACTCTATGGTCGCATCACCCAGGCCAATATTTCGCCTAGCGATAGCATCAAGGTGTTTGTCGCAGACGACCTTTGGGCACTGAATGCAGGCGACGGCGCAATTAACGCGGTCCGGGTACAACTCTTGCGTGACAATCTCGTTGTCTATGGAGACGAGGCCCGAACAAAGATGGAGCACGTCGCCACGACCGATTTTTATGCCGCAGAACTGACTCGCGCGGAAGGTGGTTGGATTTTGGATTTAACCGGGTTTTTCAAGCAGTACGCACACACGTTCCTTCCCGATTATGGCAATCTCTTATCGATCACAACGATCAAAGCTCGTGAATACCACTACGCAAAGCACGCCAAAAACGCGTTCTACCACCTGGAAACGGTGAATCTTCCCTTCCACGAATTTCGGTTTGATTGGAAGCCAGATCCGTCAATTGATATTCAGGCTACATAGAAACGACCGCCCCAGGAACTTCCCTGGAGCGGTCTTCTCTTTTCGAACTCACAAATCGAGTTTGACGTTAAGCTGCGTCGCGAGCGCCAAGCTCCCGGTCGATACGCAGCAGGCCAGCACCGTTGTCGCCAACAATCTCCAGGCGACCGATGATGCCACGCACGGTGTCCTCTTCCTCAATCTGCTCAACCACGAAGCTGTCCAGCAGCGGGCGGGAGTCGAGATCACCCTCGCTATCAGCAAGCTTGCGGAGGTTACGGATAGATGCCGAAACCTTCTCTTCATGCTCGAGAGCAATGCGGAATGCATCGATTGCGGAAGTGACCTTCACCTCCGGTGCGTCGACAGCACCAATCTGCGGGTGGTTGTCGCGAGCATCGAGGTGTGCGATGAACTGGTTCGCGTGATCAACTTCCTCATCCGCCTGTGCACGCATCCACTCTGCCATGCCGGAGAAATCCAGCAGGTCCAGTTCGATTGCCAGCTGGCGGTAGACGTGGGAAGCGGTGAGCTCCATAGTGATCTGGTCGTTGAATGCCTTCTCAAGAGTATCTGTTAGTCGCATGCCCCTACTATAAGTCCAATCCTTATAAATGACAACGATTATAATACTTCCCTTATAAGCCAGGCCTTGCCTATTCTGCAATCGTCGGCTTAACCTCGGCGGTATGGCTACACTCACCTCCGTAAGCCCATCGACCGACGAAATTCTGCAGTTTCTTTCTCGACCTGCGCAAACGACACATGATACAGCGGCGGTGTCTCACAACACCTCCACCGTCACGGCCATCGCCGTCACCAGCTTGGACGGACGCGGCGCCGTCGAAGGCACCTCTGGCCAGCTTGGCAACGACACCGATGCCACGGTTTTCAACACGCTTCGCGCGCTTGCCGACGTCGTTTTCGTTGGTACAGGCACCATCGTGGCTGAGGGTTACGGGCCAGTTGAGATACCGGAGTACCTAGAGACCGTTCGACAGAAGCTAGGTCGCTCCAAGCACGTGACGATGTCCACACTCTCGCGCTCGTTGGATTTAGATATAAAATCCGACTTTTTCGCGAATGCAGAAGTCAATCCTCCGATAATCTTCACCCAGACTGAAGATGCTTTTAATGATGAAGAGGCAAAGACCGCTCACAAGGACAAAGCTAGAAAGATGGAATCGGCCGGGGCTCGCGTCGTTAAGCTCCCTGATCCCTCGGTGAAAGCGGCGTTTGCGTGGCTGGCTGAACATGGGTATCGAGACATTGTCGTAGAGGGTGGGCCGACGATATTTCGAGAAGCATTCAAAAACGGGTGCGTCGACGAACTGTTCCTGACGTTGTCGCCGATGTGGGTGGGTAACGGTCCCCTGACTTTCGGAGAGAACGACCCTGATGAGGACTCGAACTCGACGAACCCGCAGGCTTTTGAAGTGCGGGATATCCTGCATTCCGACTCACACATCTTCCTACGCTATTCCCGCAGCTTCACCCAGTAGGGTGGAGTATTGTGAGTAAACCAAAAATCGACGTGAGCGCAAGCGCAACGGCATTAACGCAAACGTCCAAGGACACGCCAGAGACAAATTCGGTGGCAACACGCCCTCTGTCTCGGCACGTGTCGCGAGGACTCAGCGCTTTCTTGTGGCCTATCGCAGCTGTGGTGGTTTTTCACCGCACCTGGGTTTTGCCGAAAGACGTTTCTGGCACAGATGACTTTACGACGGTCTGGTCGGCAATTAATCGATTCGTATCGCAGGTACCCGTTTATTCGGAAGACTACGTAACAGCCGATCCGCACTATCTGTATTCCCCAGGCGCTACCCTACTTTTAGCCCCGATTGATTTGTTCGGCTCGCTTGAATCGGGCCGAATCTGGTTTGCGGTATTTCAGTCAGCTGCAATCATTGCGGCAATTGTGTTGTTACTCAGGTGGCTTGGTATTGCGCGCTCTGGCCCCATCATTCCAGCGTCGATAGCACTGCTCTACCTCACGGAACCCGTTACCAACACCCTTGATTTTACGAACGTCAACGGTTCACTGTTCCTTGCATTAGTGC